>CAKUBM010000011.1 GCA_934643145.1 uncultured Collinsella sp.
CCGCTGGCCTAGCCTAAAGGAAAAACGGAATAGGCGGACCGACCGTTCGGCTGAGTCTGGGAAGAGGTGCCGGGCGGCGGGCGGAGCATGGCCACCGGACCCATCGAAACACATCTCCACCATTCCTTCAACTGGGAAAATGCCGCCCCCGGGGCCCGGATAGGACCTCGGGGGCGTTCGGTTAACTGCGGGAGCGTGCCGTCAGCTCAATGTGTTCGGTTGGGATCGGAAATCAACCATCATCCCCGCATATCCGCATATTCGCATCCACACTGTTGGCTGTACCCCAGAACAAGCGCCACGGCACCCAAAGGAGTCCGTCTTTTTGCAGAGAGCCGAAGCCTGCCACGGCGCAGGCATCCATCTAGATCAAGGCCTTCGAACTCCATAGACGACTCAAAAAAACGCCTCCTCGGTTTGATTATCCAGAGGAGGCGATAAACGTCAGTTAAGACACTTATATTTTTGATTTTGCAGGAGTTGGTTTCTTAAACCTTACTCCCATTCGATGGTCGCGGGCGGCTTGGACGTGATGTCGTAGCACACGCGGTTGGCACCGGGGACCTCGGCCACGATGCGGCCGGAGATGCGGGCCAGGACGTCGTAGGGCAGCTTGGCCCAGTCGGCGGTCATGGCGTCGCTGGACTCGACGGCGCGCAGGATGATCGGACGCTGATAGGTGCGCTCGTCACCCATAACGCCGACGGACTTGATGTCGGGCAGGACGGCGAAATACTGCCAGCAGCTGTGCTCGGAGTTGCGCTCGCCGGTCTGCTCAAACAGACGCTGGTTGTAGGCGTCGAGCTCCTCGCGCACGATGGCGTCGGCGTTCTTGAGGATCTCGAGCTTCTCCTTGTCGACCGCGCCGATGATGCGGATGGCCAGACCCGGACCCGGGAAGGGTTGGCGGAACACGATATGACCCGGCAGGCCCAGCGCCAGACCAAGCGCGCGGACCTCGTCCTTAAAGAAGTGGTCGAGCGGCTCGATGAGGTCGAAGTGCACGCCCTCGGGGAACGGGATCAGATTGTGGTGGCTCTTGATGGTGGCCGTCTTGCCGCCCGTCTTGCGAGCGCCGGACTCGATGATGTCGGGGTAGATGGTGCCCTGAGCCAGGTACTTGACCGGCTTGCCATCGGTCTCGAGCTGCTGCGCCACGGCGAAGAACTCTTTCCAGAACTGCGTACCGATGATACGGCGCTTCTCCTCGGGCTCGGTCACGCCGGCCAGAAGCTCGGCATAGCGGTCCTCGGCATGAACGTGAATGAAGTCGACATCGAACTGCTTGGTGAAGACCTCCTCTACCTGCTCGGGCTCGCCTTTGCGCAGCAGGCCGTGGTTGATGAACACGCAGGTCATCTGCTTGCCAACGGCGCGAGCGCCCAGGGCAGCCACGACGGAGGAGTCGACGCCGCCGGACAGGGCCAGGATCACGCGGTCGTCGCCGACCTTCTCGCGGAAGTCCGCCGTCATGGTCTCAGCCAGGTTGTCCATGCTCCAGTTGGGCTCCAGGCCGCAGATCTCAAACAGGAAGTTGCTCAGCAGCTGCTGGCCGTACTCGGAATGCTTGACCTCGGGGTGGAACTGCGTGGTAAAGATCTTGCGCTCGGCGCACTCCATGGCGGCAACCGGGCACACGTCGGTACTGGCGGTGACGGTAAAGCCCTCGGGCACCTCGGACACGGCGTCGCGGTGGCTCATCCACACGGTCTGCTCCATGGGCGTGGAGTTGAAGAGCTTGGCGCCGGCCGTACGCGTGATGGTGGCGCGACCGTACTCGCCCACCTCGGAGTGGCCGACCTTGCCGCCGAGCGTCACGGCCGTGATCTGGTGACCGTAGCAAAAGCCCAGGACGGGAAGGCCCAGGTCAAAGATGGCGGGGTCGATGGACGGAGCGTCCTCGGCATACACAGATGCCGGACCGCCGGAAAGGATGAGCGCGGAGGCGTTCATCTCGCGAATCTCATCGGCCGAGATGTCGCAGGGAACGATCTCGGAATACACGTTGAGGTCGCGGACGCGACGGGCAATGAGCTGACCGTACTGCGCACCAAAGTCGAGTACGAGGACCTTTGCGGAAGCATGTTGATCCATGGTTTCCCCCTCTTGTTGGCGGGGAGCCGGTGCCCGCCCGCGCGAATGAACGAAAATAACTTTCATAGTGTACACGTAACCAGCGGTTCTGCGCCCGTCATAGCCATCAGCGCACGGCAAACGCACGAGCCGCGCCCCATTCGAGGCAAACTGAAGTGTTACCAAACGTTACAGATGATGTAATACGTTTGAACATTGGACGCCCTGTGCCACAATACTGCCGAACGACTCCGCCTCTGCGGCGGCAAATACGATAGGAATACCAGCATGAAGCGCATCCTTCTCATCGCCACGGGCGGCACCATCGCATCGACCGAGGACGGCAACGGCCTCTCCCCCGCCCTGACCGGTGAGGAGCTCGCCCAAAGCGTTCCCGAGATCTCGGGGCTCTGTGAACTCGACGTCGTGCAACCCATGAACATCGACAGCACCAACATGCGCCCCAGCGACTGGATGCGTATTCGCGATGTCATCGTTGAGGGCTACGCCGACCACGACGGCTTCGTGGTTCTGCACGGCACCGACACCATGAGTTACACGGCCGCGGCGCTCTCCTATCTGATCCAGGACAGCCCCAAGCCCATCGTGCTCACCGGCTCGCAAAAGCCCATGGGCAACCCCTTTACCGATGCCAAGCTCAATCTGTACCAGAGCCTGCTCTATGCGCTCGACAAGCATTCGCACGACGTCTCAATCGTGTTTGGCGGTGTGGCCATCGCCGGCACGCGCGCCCGCAAGCAGCGCACCATGAGCTTTAACGCGTTCATTAGCGTCAACTATCCGCCCATTGCCTACATCCGCAACGACCGCATTGTGCGCAACGGGCTCCACGGCATGCATCAGGGCGAAAACCCGGTGCGTTTCTACGACAGCATCGACCCGCGCGTATTTGTGCTCAAGCTCACGCCCGGCGTAAACCCTGGCATTCTGGACGCCCTGGCCGACAGCTACGATGCCGTGATTCTGGAGACCTTTGGCATTGGCGGCATCCCGGAGTTTGGCGAGTCGGGCGAGTCGTTCCAGGAGGCGATTTTCCGCTGGGTCGATTCGGGCCGTACCGTCGTTATGACCACGCAGGTGCCCGAAGAGGGTCTGGACTTGGGTGTTTACGAGGTCGGTCGCGCGTACGCCGATCATCCGGGCATTTTGCGCGGCGACGACATGACCACCGAGACGCTCGTGGCCAAAACCATGTGGGCACTCGGCCAGTCGCGCGACGCTGCCGAAATCCAGCGCCTGTTCTACAGCCAGGTCAACCACGACCGTATCCCGATGGCGTAATCAGATATCGATCGGTATCTCCTATTCAATACCCTCGAGAAGATCTGACACCGTCATGCCGAGTGCGGGCGCAATCTTAAATAGAACTTTAAGTGTGAAGTTTGCCGTTCCGTCTTCGATTCGGTCGAGGTAGGGGCGGCTAATTCCTGTTGCCACACAAAAATCGACCTTGGAGATACCAAGGTCCCTGCGTGTCTGTTCGACTCGCTTGCCAAGAATCTGTTTCGCACGTTCGTCCATGCAGCCGAGTTTGAAATGGAGCCGAACAAAAACGTAAACTATAGTTTACGTTTTGCCGAATACACAGGAGTTTTCTATGTCGGGTTCTTCGATTTACGTACGGCGCGCAGATTGCCGCCGACGCGACACGCCGATTGCTCTTGTCGTTATCGAGGCCGACCAGCTCACGCCCGACGAGCGCACGGCACGTGCGCTGTTATCGAGCCGTGTCCCCACGGCGCTGCTCTCCGACCCAAAGCAAGGCGATCTCGCACGCCTATGCCAAGAGCACGGCTGTGCACTCGCCCGTGCCGCCGTTATCGCCACTACCCAGCATGGCCTTCCCTTGCTGCTAGAAGCCGCCGTCGCCCTCACGCTACGCTGTGCGGGATACGAAAACGAGGCCGCCGCCGACGTGGTCTTTAAACCACGATCGAGCGGCGGCCTCGCAGCAGCCATCGAATATGCTTGCAGGCTCGTCGCCTAAAGGGACAAGCTAGAATCCCAGCCCAAAGCCCGTACCGGTGATCGCCGAATACATAAAGTAGACGTTAATCACATTGAGGAACACACCCGTGACGCAGCCGTTGCGCAGATAACGCTCGCACGTAAGACGCGCCATCACGGCAGAGTCCTCGTTGTTCTTAGCCTGACGGCCAGCCGTAAAGTACGTCGCCACGCCAAGCAGCAAGTTGAGCACCGGCAGCGCCAGCAGCTCGTAACTCTTACCCCAGCGCGTCGCCTCGCCGGCGGCGTTGAACTTCGTTGCCACCTCGGGTCCAATGTTGGGAAGGACACATGCCGCAACCACGAGCGGAAGCACCGCAAGCACGAGCAGCGCGATACCCATGTAGCCGGCTTTTTTACCATATTTGAACATGTGCGTCGTCCTTACACGTTAAAGCGGAAGTGCACGACGTCGCCATCGGCCATGACATAGTCCTTGCCCTCAATACGCAGCTTGCCGGCGGCCTTGGCGCCCTGCTCACCGCCGAGCTCGATGTAGTCGTCATAGCCAATGACCTCGGCCTTAATAAAGCCGCGCTCAAAGTCGGTGTGGATAACGCCGGCGGCCTGCGGGGCGGTCGCGCCCTGACGAACCGTCCAGGCCTTGACCTCCATCTCGCCGGCCGTAAAGAACGACTGCAGACCGAGCAGTTTGTAGGCAGCCTGAGCAAGCACGTCCAGGCCGGGCTGCTCCAGACCCAGGCTCTCCAGGTAATCGGCGGCGTCCTCGGGATCGAGCTCGGAAAGCTCGGCCTCGATCTTGGCGCAAATGGGCAGCGGCTTGACGCCGTCGATGGGCGCCAGGTCGTCGTTGAGCATGTCCTCGTCCACGTTGGCCACATACAGGATGGGCTTCATGGTAAGCAGGAACAGTCCCTTGGCGGCAGTGCGCTCCTCATCGGTCATTTCCATGGACGCGGCACGCTTGCCCTCGTTGAGCCAGGCAAGCAGACGCTTAGCGACCTCGAACTTGGGCATGAGCTCCTTGTCGCGCTTAGCCTCCTTCTCGAGCTTGGGCAGCTGCTTCTCGAGCGTCCCCATGTCGGCCAGAATGAGCTCGGTCATGATGGTGTCGGCGTCGCCGGCGGGGTCGACGAACTCGCCCGTGCGGCCAACCTCGCGCATGACGTTGGGATCCTTAAAGTAGCGCACGACCTCGCAGATGGCGTCGGTCTCGCGGATGTTGGCCAAGAACTGGTTGCCCAGGCCCTCGCCCTCGTTGGCGCCCTTCACCAGGCCTGCGATGTCGACGAACTCGACCGTTGCCGGCACGATACGGCCCGGGTTGACGATGTCGGCAAGCTTTTGCAGGCGGCTATCGGGCACGTCGACGATACCCACGTTGGGGTCGATCGTGGCGAACGGGTAGTTGGCGGCAAGGCCGGTCTTTTTGGTAAGCGCGGTGAACAGTGTCGACTTGCCCACGTTGGGCAGGCCCACGATACCGATGGAAAGGGACACGACAGCTCCTTTTGGTACAAGTATTTCAAACTGCATAAGTATAGCGCCGCCGCAGCATCCGGGCGAACCCAGACACCACGGCGGCGCAAATGAAGCAGAGATTCGGGTCGCTAGCTAGTCCGCGAGCTTCTCCACTTGGTCGAGCATCTTGTCGAGCTTAGCCTTTGCCTCTGCCTTGACCTTCTCGGCCTCTTCGTGAGCCTTGGCCTTCTGGGCGGCCTTCTCCTCGGCCTCGGGATCGACGACGACCAGGTTGGACGCATCGTGCTCAACGAGCTTGAGCGCATGCTCGGGGCAAACCTTGACGCAGGCGCCGCAGCCCAGGCAGTACGTCGACTCCAGTGCAAAGCGGCCGCTTCCCACCAGATCGCAGGCAAACGTAGGGCACACGTTGACGCACTCGCCGCACGACGTGCACTTGTCAAAGTCGCACTCCGGCGTGCTCACCTGCATGTTCTGGGCAAGCTCGGGGTGATTCTGAAGCGTCGAGAGCACCAGCTGGCGGCCGTGCGTCAGCGTACGGCGACGCTTGGCCGTCGTGGTGCCGCACATGGTGTTGAGCGTACGTTCGAGCTGGGTAATCTGATGGCGATGGGCCTTCAGCTTCTGCGTCACCGAGGCAAGTGCCGCCGTCGCCGGGTTGAGCTTGGTCACGGTCAGGCCCGTGGTACGGGCGATCTTTTCCATGTACTCCTTGCGCTCATACTCACGGCGCTTATGGCACTTGAGGCTCTTGGGGTCGACCTCCAAGCCCATGCCCGTACCGGCCCACTCTTCGGCAGTGGCGATGGCCTCGCCCAGAATGTCCTCGCCACCGGTGTTGCGGCATTTGTCGCACACGCCCAGCGGCAGGTAGACGCTCACGTTGGGATAGTCGGCCAGCACCGAGAACCAAGTCTCGGCCGTAATATCGCCTACGCAGGCGACGACGACCTCGTTCTCGCGCGGCATGCGCTTCAACGCACGCGTGCAGGTAACATAGGCGGTCTCGTGGCTCGTGGCCGCCGAGACAATATCGTCGTAGAGGTTTTTGGGCGCCAGGCGCGGCGAGATAATCGCCTCGGTCGGGCAAGCGGCGGCGCACAGGCCGCACTTGCGGCAGGTATCGAGAATCTCGATAGCGTCTTCCTCGACCTCGATAGCGTTGACCGGGCACACGTCCATGCACGCGGTGCAGCCGCTCTTCTCGTTTTTGCAGGCTAGGCACGGAATGGTATTTCCGCGCGGACGCTCCTTATAATCGGCAGGATTCCACTGCGGCGCCGACGGATCGAGTGCGTCAGTCACGCCGCCAAGCGGGTTTTTAAGAAAATCGAAACCCTTGCTGATCTCGATAATGTCATCAAACAGATCGTGTTCCTGCGCCATGCGCGGCCCCTCCCTGAGCAGTGCAAACAAGCAAGAAATAATGATACGCCATCGGCCCGTGCCTCGAGCAAATTACATGCAGAGCTTCTTTGGCGGAAACTGAGGGCAAAGACCGCTCAAATTGACATTGCACATCCCCCATCAATGACTCGAGTTTAATAATCGAGCAGAGCACTTTATCGTGCGTTGTTGAACAAAAAACACCTGCGACTGTCAGCCTGTCGCAGGTGTCCTGTCTATACAGACGCAGCCCGTGCCCCTCAGGACTGCGTAAGTACCAAAATAGTAAGAAACCCGGCCCGCGACGACATCGTCGTGGGCCGGAACCGAGTCTCTATACCGTGATGCGGGTACCGGAGAGGCCAGCCATGGTCTCGGCGGCCTTGTCCAGAGCGCCGATGATGCAGGTGCGGCCCTTGCGGGAACGGGCGAACTTGATGGCAGCGCGGACCTTGGGCTCCATGGAACCCTTGCCGAACTGGCCCTCGTCGGCCAGGCGCTCGGCCTCGTCGGCGGTGAGGTCCTCGAGCTCCTCCTGGTTGGGCTTGCCGAAGTTGATGGCGACATGCTCGACGGCGGTCAGCAGGAACAGGACGTCGGCGTCGCAGTCCTCGGCCAGCAGCTCGCCGCCCAGGTCCTTGTCGATGACGGCGGGAACGCCCTTGTAGCAACCCTTGTTCTCGTAGTCGCGGACGACAGGGATGCCGCCGCCACCGCAGGCGATGACGATGAACTCGTTGTCGAGCAGGTTGAGGATGGAGTCGGCCTCGACGATCTTCTTGGGATCGGGGGAAGCGACGACGCGACGCCAGCCGCGGCCGGAATCCTCGACGAAGACCTTGGAAGGATCCTCGGCCATGAACTCCTTGGCCTGCTCCTCGGTGTAGAAGGGGCCGATCGGCTTGGTCGGGTTCTTGAACGCGGGGTCGTCGGGGTCGCACTCGATCTGGGTGACGACGGTGGCGGCGTGCCAACGCTTGTAGCGCTTGTGCATCTCGCGGCCGATGCCCTGCTGCAGGTGATAGCCGATGTAGCCCTGGGACATGGCGCCGCACTCGGGCAGCGGCATCTCGGGGGTGCCGATGGCGTCGTGGGCGGCGGCGAAGGCGTTCTGGATCATGCCGACCTGCGGGCCGTTGCCGTGGGTGATGATGATCTCGTTGCCCTGCTCGATAAGGCCGAGGAGGGCGTGGGCGGTGTTGCTCACGGCCTCGATCTGCTCAACGGGGTTGTTGCCGAGGGCGTTGCCGCCGAGGGCGACGACAATACGATTGGGCTTGCCGATCTTTTTCATAACATTTCCTTTCTAGTCGTTTAGCCGATCAGAATCATGGGTTCACGCAGTTAATTCGATCTCCGTCGAGGTAATGTCGCAGATTATCAGTGACGATATCGATCATGCGAACGCGCGTCTCATAAGGACACCAGGCGATATGTGGCGTCAGATAACAGTTCTCAACATTTTCCAGAACCGTATGTCCACCCGTCCATTCGGTGTAGGATGCGTCGGCTCCAAAACCGCGCATCTTACCGCTCTCGAGCGCCTCCTTGACGTCCTCCTCGACCACGTGGCCCGGACGAGCGATGTTGATGACAATCACGCCGTCCTTCATCTTGGCGATGTTCTCGCGGCAAATGATGTTGCGGCTCTGATCGTTCAAGGGAGCGGCGACGAGGATTACGTCGGAGTTGGCAAACACATCTTCAAAATCGGTGGTGGTGCGAACCATATCGTTTTCGAGCTCCGGATGAGGATGGCGGCTCTGACCGATAACCTTCATGCCAAAAGCATTTGCCATCTTTCCGGCAGCCTGACCAATTGACCCGTATCCGATGATGCCCATGGTCTTATCGAGCAGTTCGATATGGTCTTTGAGCCAGAAGCACCAGTCGGGGCTTTCGACCCACTTGCCTTCGTTCACCGCAGCAGAATGCATACCCACCATATTGGTGATCTCGAGCAGCAGCGCCATGGCCATCTGCGCCACCGCCATGGTGGAATAGCCAGGTACGTTACATACCGAGATACCATGCTCACGGGCGGCATCGATATCAATCACGTTGAATCCAGTCGATAGCAAACCGATGTACTCGAGATTCGGACATTTCTCAAAGACTTCTCGTCCGATATCGACCTTGCTCGAAATAACGATGTTCGCATCCCCAATTCGCTCAGCTATAAGCTCAGGTGGCGTCCGATCATAAATGGTCAGCTCCCCCATCTGCGCGATAGGGTCCCAAGATATGTCATTGGGAACAGTGGCGTATGCGTCGAGAATGACAATTTTTTTACTCATGTCACGCCTCTTTTTCAACGTCTGGACTGAGACCAAATGCGGCGGGTTCTCAGACCCGCCGCATCCCTCGTTCGCTATTCCGCGAAGCGATTCTTGTGGTCCCAGCTATTGATGTAGAGCTTGTCAGACACCAGGTAATCGTAGATATCGTCAACGATCTCGATGCCGCCGGCCTCGGCGGTTGCCTTGATGCGCAGCTGTGCGCGCTCACCCGGATAGTAGACCTTGTCAAAACCGACACCGGGCTTGACCGCACCGAGTTCGTCCAGTACCTCGGACATGTGCTCGCGGAAGTTCTTGTCACCACAGAAGAACTCGGGATTAATGGCAACGTTGAGATGTCCAAGGCGACGGCCCTCGGAAAGATCGTGGTACATGGAGGACACGTTCTTTCCTGCAGGAACGCCCATAAGCACGCCTGAAAGGATATCGACCATCATCATGAGGCCGTAACCCTTGGGGCCGGCAATGGCAACAAGTGCGTTAACCAGATGCGGATCGGTAACGGGACGTCCGTCCTCGTCGACAGCCCAACCCTCGGGAATGGAGCGGCCGGCGCTCTTGGCGTCGAGGATCTTGCCCCATGCCTGAACCGTCGTAGCCATATCGAACTCGACGATGCGATCGTCTGCCGTGGGGGCAGCAAGAGCAATGGGATTCGTGCCATAGAAGGGCTCAGCGCCGCCATACGGGATGACCATAGGGTCGGACTGCGTGCAGCACAGGCCAATCATGCCCGCCTTGGCAGCCATCTCGGTGTAATAGCCGATAGCGCCGGTATGCGAAACGTTGGCAACGCCCACAAAGCCAATGCCGTTTTCCTTTGCGAGCTCAATAGCCTTCTCCATGCCCTGGATAGCAAAGGGATAACCGCAGCCGTTATCGGCATCGAGGATACCCGTGCAGGGGCCCGTCTGCTCCCAAGTCCACTTCGGGTCAATCGTCATGCCGCCCTTGGAAATGCGCTCGGTATAGTACTCGACACGCACCTCGCCATGGCTATGGAGACCACGCTCGGAGGACCAAGCGAGGACCTCGGCCTGGGCGTCGGCATGGTCTTCATGCATGCCTGCCGCCATAAACTTCTTCTTCATCAGATCTTTGAGTTCTTCACGTGATACGAGCATGGGTAAAACCTCCTAAGGAAAATGATTAGTAGAGATTGGTAGAAACGAATACGAACTTTATGCAGCCTGCTTAACGCCATCGAAGATCTCGCGATCGATACCGTCTTCTTCCCTTGCTGCGACGAGCAAGGCGCAGAACACATCGGAGTTGACGTTGAGCGTGGTGCGGATAGCAGCGACGATGTACTCGAGGCCACCGAGGATGGCAACGGCTTGCAGAGGCAAACCAAGTGCCGGGATGAGCATTGTGAGCGAGATAAGGGTCGCACCCGGAGCGACAGCGTTGGCGAGCGAAAGCAACCAAGAGATAACGCAAACCATAATCAGCGCACTGCCCACAAACTCCATGTCATACATCTGAGAGACGAAAACCGCCGTAACCGCCATATGCAACGCCGAGCCATTGGAGTTCAGAGGAACGCCTAGAGGGAGAACGAGGTCGGCGATATCGCGACGCAAGCCAATCTTGTTCTTGGCGTCTTCCATCTCCATGGGCAGCGTCACTGCCGAAGAGATGGTTGCGGCTGCCATAACAGACATCGGGACCATCTTTTTCATCAAGGTCACGATGTTGAGTTTGCAGCGCACGCTCACGACGACGAACCAGGCAATCGTGAACACAAGCGTTGCTCCCGCAAGTACCAGAATGTACTTACCAATTGCAAGGAGAACGTCGAATCCAAGGGCGCCCACCGAAGAGGAGACGTAAGCGAAGATTCCAATCGGCGCGATATTCATGACGACCTTGATGATCTGAAGCAAAATCTCGTTGAGATTCCGCACCCAATCGTAAACCGGGCAGGTGCCGTCTCCGTTTTCGCGAACAAGAATGATCGCGATACCAAAGAAGATGGAGAAGACGATGCAGGGGACCATGGATCCGGAACCGATAGCGCCGATGATATTGGATGGGAAGAAATCTGTAATGGTCTGCGTGATGCTCACCGAAGTCGCTTCGAGATCAGTTGTCGCAGACTGCACGAGCGTTGTCTGCGAAAGGCCGGCACCGGGCTTGAAAACCACCGTGCACAGAATGCCAAAAGCCGACGCTAACAAAGACGAAACCAGGAAGGCGACTGTTGCTCGCGAGCCGATACCCGCAAGCTCTTTCTTTGTCAAAGAACCGATAGCACCGATGATCTCGCACATCACGAAGGGCACGATGCCCATCTGGATTAGCCGGAAGAAGATGTTGCCGATAAACTGAATGCTTTGCATGGTGGGTCCGACAACAAGGCCCGTGACCACGCCGGCGACCATAGCAACAACCATGGCGGCCGTAGGGTTGTACTTGAATCGTTTTGACTCAGTCGAAAGATGACCCGTCATTTTCATCACTGTCCCTTGGGGGAACCGCTCTCCCCCACATTGCTGGGATACACTAGCCTCTCGAAATTGAGAGCGCCGCGTTGACCTCCGCGGCAGGGGCCTTTTAGGTCCGAGTGGGGACCGGGGCACCGTGAAGGTGCCCCAAGGAAAAAGCACTAGTCGGTGGTATCGAAAATCTCGTGATCGATGCCATCGGGGCCGGCAACCAGCATGGCTGCGAAGACGTCGCCGTCAACGTTAAGCGGGGTGCGGGAAGCGCCGGTGGGATACTCGAGGCCGCCAAAGATGCCGATAGCCGCCATAGGTAGGTTGAGAGCGGGGACCATCATGGTGAGGGAAACCAGCGAGGCGCCCGGGGTAGCTGCGTTCACGAACGCGATCATGGTGCAGATAACCCAAACGGTCAGAAGCTCATTGGGGCCAAAGTGAACGCCATACATCTGAGCGATGCATAGGGCGTCAACCGCCATGTGGATGGCGACGCCGTTGGAGTTCAGGGGAACGCCGAGGGGCAGAAGCACGTCAACGATGTCCTCGCGGACGCCGATACGGTTCTTAGCATCTTCCATAGCGGTGGGAAGCGTAATGGCAGAAGAGATGGTGGTGAATGCCGTCACGGTCATACGCAGCATCTTCTTCATGAGCTTGAACGGGCTCACGCGACAATAAATCGGAACGACGATGAAGTAAAGCGTGAACATGATGCCCATGCCGAGGAGCATGACGAGGAAGTACTTACCCAGGGGCAGCAGAATGTCCATGCCAAGCGTACCGATCATAGCGGACACGTAGCAGAAGATGCCGACGGGCGCGACCTTCATGACGGCACGGATGATGTTGAGCAGCAGGTCGGAAACCTCGCAGCACAGGTCATATGCCAGGCACTCGCCATCATGGGAATGACGCCAGAAGCTGATGACCAAACCAAAGGCCACGGCGAAGATGATGATCTGAATCATGGAGCCGTTGGAGAGCGAGGCGACGATGTTGTTGCCAAAGAAGCTCGTGATGGTGTCCTGAATGGACATCATCGCGGTTGCCTCACCCTCAAAGCTGGCGTTGGCAACGATCGAGGAGTTCTCAAGGCCGGAACCCGGCTGCAGGGTGACACCAAGGCCAACGCCGATTGCGGCAGCGAGACCGGTCGTGACGATAAAGACGATGATGCCCTTAAGACCAATGCCAGAAAGCGTCTGCGGCGTTAGACCACCGACGGACTTGACGATCGTGCAGAGGATGAAGATGGGAATCGTCATCTGAATCAGGCGGAAGAAGATATCACCGATAAACTGGACATTCTTCATCGGCTCTCCGACAACAAGACCCACGACAACGGCGGCGATCATGGAGATCAACAGCCAAACCGTGATGTCAATGCCCTTCTTTTTCTTTGCTTCAGCTGCCATGTCAGTTTCCTTTCCGTAATGGATCAGCTTTTATTTCGTGTTAGAACAGACAGCAAAACGCTGCCGCGAAACCTAAGAGACTATCGGCCCCCGACGTATGCCCGACGTTCAGCACCGTCTCGATAAGCGCTGGCAGGTCATCCAACCCGCCAGACCGAATCGCATCGAGCAAATCAAGGTAATCTGCGTTCGCATATCCCTGGCTCATAGCCTCGAGGTACGCCTCGCTTACTCGAGTGGTCTTGTCGGGAACTACATCGCGAACAGTACGCATGTAAAGATTCCAAGCATCCGGATACTTTGCCGAATAAAGGAATCTCAGGCCGGTGCCGTAACCGCACAGGACGTCGTCGCCCGAAGGGGTAAGCCCCAGCCCTCTGCCAACTAGGTAGTCGACCGCGCCGGTCATGGCGCGTCGAGCGGCACCTGCTCGCGTCGACGACGCCGCCTGCGTATCCCCCGCTGCCACGAGTGAACAGATCGCCGAATAACGTGCAAGCTCAGAGAGCGCACGGCGCGACCTCGGTTCGTCGGGAAGGCCGCAACGCGCAGGAAGGTCAAACGGTTCGAGCACGTGCAAGAGGGGGAAATCGATACCCACAGGTTCACCCGGAGCAAACGCGGGCACACTACATGCGCGAATGGGGGCGGCGTAGATATCAATCTCCCCTATTCCATAGCGTCCGTAGACGTTGACCACACCACCGTGGAGCACGGCGCGGTCGCCGGGCTCCACCGATGTACGAAGTCCTTCCATCTCATCGGAGGCAATCGAAAGTCCCAGGCACGAAAGCGGCACATCATCGGATCCGACATGAAGCAAAAAGCCGTCCATGTCGATATTGAGACTCGTCGCAAACGTGCTGTGCACGCTGCCCATCCGGCACCCTTCCAGACGCTTCAAGGCATAATCGCTCACTAGAGATGGAACCATGGGAACCGCCTACTCGATACCAAGCTTGGCGCAATAGGCTTCGAGGGCTTGTTCGAAGCAGGCGAGCGGGGCGCGAACCGTACCGGCGCCAACCTGACCGATACCTGCCTTCTTATGGGCGATGCCGGTGTTGATGATCGGGGTGATGCCGGTGGCGACAACCTTGCGGATATCGATGCCCAGGCAGGTGCCCTTGAAGTCCCACGTAGGAATAGCCCAGTTGGAGTTATGGGTCACGCAGATCTTCTCCATCTCGTTGGAGATGTTGAGGGCGTCCTCGAATCCACCGGCGCCGACAAAGCGGGTAACGCCGGGCGCCGCGACCATAGCCATGCCACCGACACCGACGGTCTCGCAGATTGCGGAGTCGCCGTTATCCGGGCAACCGTCTTCTGCCGTGAAGCCCGTAAAGTAGAGACCGATCGGGGTGTTGACCGGAGCGGTGAACCACTGATCGCCCAGGCCAGAGACGCGCACGCCAAACTCATAGCCGTTGCGGGTCATCGTGGAGACAACACAGCCCTCCTGATCCTTGCGGACATAGTCGACGATCGACTTGCCCGTGGCCATCATCACGTTGAGGAAGAACTGGTCGGTATCGCACAGGAACTGGATGACGCGCTGCTTGGCATCCTCGGGAACATCGGTCTGGACGATGAGCGGAGCCATCTCCTTTACGAAGTTGAGCGTGGCGGCCATGTTGCGCTGGTGGAACTCGTCGCCCTGGGTGATGGCGCGGGCCATAAGGACGTTGAGGTTGATGCCGCCGTCGGAAAGTTTGAGGGCCTTTGCGAGAACAGGACCGAGTTCGTCGGCCATCCAGTGCAGGCGATCGACGACTTCCTGGCTATAGGCGCCAAAGCGCAGAACCTTGCCGATGCCCTCGTTCATGGTGCAGTAGGCAACCGTGTTGTCGACCGTGTTCACGACCTCGAGAACGGCCATGTTGGCAGAGGTGATGCCGCCCATGGGGCCCACCGCATGGCAGTGATGGCACGGGATGAACTCGACCTCGCCAGACTCGAGCAGGGCAAGCGCTTCTTCCTCGGTCTGAGCCCAGCCCTCAAAGAGCGCGGCACCGATGCACGAACCCCTCATCGGGCCCTGCATGTTCTCCCAGGTGATGGGAGGACCGGCATGAAGCAGCGTCTTTTTGGCGCGATTGAGCTCGGGGATAACATCCTTGGCGACCTTCACGTCCACAAGCTGCGGCTGAGACTCCTTAAAGCGCTGGCAGATGCGCTCGTTTGCCTCATCGATACCATCGATCTTATCGAGCTCGTTGAGCAGATGGATCATGCGCTTGTTGCCGCCTGCCTTGGGCTTCCAGGTGTACTGGACGCTCTGGGCACCGTACTTGCGCAGCGGCTCGTTGAAGCTCTCCACACCAACGTTGATAACGCGCGGCTTGGTGGTCAAAAGCTCCATGACGGCCTCAGAGGGCTCGGGCAGCGGGCTGTCGTCCTTGATCTCGTAAGGAACGACCTCACGGTCTTCCTCGACATAGTCGATACCCTTGAAAGCAAGCGCGGCGCGAACAGCGCGGGCGTTGCTGGACTCGACGATGGCACCGGCCTCGCGAAGAATTTCGACGGAGCGATCGTAATCTTGAGGATCGTGCTTGGTGCCCACAACGGTGCCGACGAACTTGACGTCGCGGCCCTCCGCCTTAGCGGCGGCAATGCACTCGGAAATGACCGGAGCGAGCTCGGAAGCCATATCGGGGTGGCAGCCGTAGCCGAGCACGCAATCGAACACGATGACGCCCGTGGTCTCCTTGGCAGCGTAATCGCGCATCATCTTGATACGAACCTCGGGATCAATCATGGGATGCGGGCGACCCTGGGTATACACGTCGTCACCAAGGTCGATAACGTCATAGCCGCCATGGCGCAGCATGTAGCCGTCTTCCTTGATGATATGGCCGAGGTTCAGGGCCTCGGTGATCATCATGGCAGCCTCGCCGGCAAGGGTGCCGCCGGAATACAGGCCGATGACGGTCTTGTCCTCGCCGAGCGGAGTATCGACGGTGATATCGAGCGGCTCGGTGTAGTTCTTCTTGACGGCCTCACCACGAGCGAGGTCAACGGCGATGCGCGCGGTCTCCTCGAGGGTGTGGGCGAGGTAGACCTTGCCCTGGTGCGCCTCGGGTTTCTCGCCAATGAAGATGGCGACGACGGGCTTGGTGCACTTCTCCAGAAGATCGACAACCTCATCGCGAACCTCAGGCGCAGGCGGCTTGGAGATAACACAGATAACGTCGGTCGGATCATGATGCTCAAGAGCGACGATGGCGTCCTTGACGGTGACAGCGCCAACCTTCTCGTTAAGGTCGCGGCCGCCCGTGCCGATTGCGTGCACGCAGCCCTCGCCCAAGCGGTCGATTACGCAGGTGACCTCCTGGATCCCGGTTCCAGAGGCACCAACGATGCCGATGTTGCCGGGATTAATGACGTTGGTAAATGCCACAGGGACACTCGAGACGACGCCAGTGCCGCAGTCTGGACCCATAAAGAGCAGACCCTTTTCATGAGCCTTCTTCTTCAGGCGCACCTCATCCTCCAGGGGGACATTATCCGTAAAGGAGAAGACGTTGAGCCCCAGATCGAGCGCGCGTTCCAGCTCGGGAGCGGCATACTCGCCAGGAATGGAGAAGAGGGCCATATTGGCATCGGGAAGCATTGCCACGGCCTCTTCCCAGCTCGTCGCCTCGGCAGGGGCACCAGCAGCCTCTTTCTTTACCGAAAGGTCATTCAAGAATGCCTCGGCCTCGGCAAGCACCGTATCGATGACGTCTTCATCTTCGGTCTCAACAACGATGACCATGTCACTCGGGCTTGCGGCAGCCGCCTCGTCAGTCAAAAGACCGGCGGCTTTGTAGATGTCTTTATTGGCATCGGTGCCCATCATAATCTGGCTTTGAACAACACCATCAAGCGTATTGATTTTGTTAGTCAGCAGCATCAGGTTGATCGAATCTTGATAAGCATTCTGCTTAATAACCGTTTTGAGCATTGAATCCTCCTCATCTCAAAAGGGATCGCCCTCGAATATCGAGATCTCTCAAACCCGGGAATCAAGGTCTCGATTTCGCATGATGAGATTTTTTCATCTGACGCTTTTGAAGTCTTGTTCCAAATTTCCAATTAAAAAAGGATTTCTTTATCCAAAGATGAAAGGCAACTATTTTTAACGCCCGTACACTAAATATGAGGACAAAGGAGTTGTGATTATGCTGGTTCAAGATATGCTGATTCTCCCATCATTTGAATCAGCGCGAGTTATCGCTGGCACCAACGGCCTTGGCAACGAGGTCACCAGCGCCATGGTTCTCGAGGCCACTGATATCGAGAACTGGGGCAAGCGAGGACAGCTCATCATTTCGAGTTTCTATGCCCTCGAACACCTCACCCCTGCCGAAATTGCACGGTTCTTCACTAAGATGAGTTCGATTGGCATCGGTGCGGTCGCCTTTAAACCAGAACGGCTGCTCGCAAAGGCACCTCAGCAGATTATCGACTTGTGCAACGACCTGGATATCCCTCTTATCGAACTGAGGCCAAACATCAAATATGAGGCGATCCTCCTTGACGTCTTAGGGCACATCCTCAATTCGAACCTAACGCTTCTCAATCGCTTCTACGAAGTCCACAAGCACCTCATGGCGCTTGCGCTCAAGCAACCATCTATCCCCTATATTCTCAACACGCTGAAAAACACTCTCAAAAGCGACGTCACGTATCTGGACACGACACGCGACCGCCGGTTTTCGACAGATACCGAGCGCTCATCGTTCTCGGGCTACTCCTTTCAGCGAAAGGAGCCCAGCAAGTATCAAACGCATTCCTACTTTTCTGCATCTTTGTTCTACGACAAGGGATACGGTACAAAAAAGGGGAAAACCCTTTCCGAGCAAGCGCTTGCCGTGCGCATCCCCAGCTCAGACGGGGTTGACTACTATTTGATTATCCATCATGAAGGACAGGGGTTCACCCCACTCGACACCATGACCATCGAGAATATCGTCAGCCTGCTGCAGATGGAAATCTTGAAGCAAAACGCCATCAAGCAAAAGGTGTTCTTCCAAAACAACAACGTCGTTCATGACCTGTTGCTCGGTCGCTATCCAAACAATGCGCGCGTTGATTCTGCACTGGCAACGCTCGGTATCGACCAATATCCACTCTATGAAGCCCTACTCGTTCATATCGATCTAGATGATCCGACCGATATCGACCGCCAAGACGAAATCCACCAAGCGATCAGGCGCAAGCTGCGGACCATCTATCCGGGCATGGTTTATTTCATCAACGGAGACAGAGCCGTTTATCTGCATAACTTTCGCAGTGAGCTCTCGTCGATTGATATTAACGCCATCCAGGACGCCTTTGAAGACCTGCACTCCCGCTCAACGCTTCCACTCTTCTCGCATCTCATCACGCTCAGCGGAACGCATGACCGCTATTCGATCCCCAAAGCAAACGATGAGGTGCTCGACACCTATCGCCTGTTTGACCGATTCGACCACCGCAATAAGAGTATTCGATATGACGATCTTGGCATCTATAAGCTCATGCTCGCCGCCGGCAACATAAATGATCTCGATTCCTTTATCGACCCCCGCATCGCCTCGCTCGCTGCCGATCAACCCGAACTCTTCAAGACACTCCTGTCTCTTTGCAACAACGGCATCGACTATGGCAAGACCGCCAAAGAGCTTTTTGTTCATCCCAAGACGGTCCGCTATCGCATCGACCGTATCCGCGAGATTGCTGGCATCGACATCAAACAGCCCGACGACTACCTACAGGTCATTTTTGCCGAAAAGGTCTACCGTATTTCCGCCGAACACCACTAGGGGGCCATCTTGATCGACCACGAACTCCTTTCCATTCACCGTCCGTCCCCGTCTGTCGACCGCCATATAGCTATCATGTACCTCCATGGCGGCGGCTTGCTTTATGGTGATCGAGACGATCTACCGCATGTTTACGTGCAGATGCTCACGCAAGCAGGCTACACATTGGTGTGCGTGGACTACCCGCTTGCGCCCGAAACAACATACGCTGGCATTATCAAATCGCTCCTCGCCACGTTCCGCATCACGTTGGCACGTTCGATTGCTGAGGGCGAATTTGCAGGCTACCTTCTGTTCGGACGCTCTGCAGGCGCAAATCTCGCCCTCGTTCTCGCTCGACAAATCGCGGCCGATGCAAGTCTCCCCGACCCCCTGGGGATTATCGATTTCTACGGCTATTACGATCTGACCGACAGCGCATTCTACCTCCCCGCGAAGGCATACACAAAACTCCCCCTTGTTGACAGGCAGACCGTTCAATCGATTGTCGGCAGCTCCAGTAGCCTGCCGACATCGGGTCCGAAAGCAACGCGTTTTGCCTTGTATATTTATGCTCGCCAACACGAAGGAACTTGGCTTGAATTGATGGGGCTCGATGGAAAATCATCGGAACGCGATGCCCGTACTTGGTCGCTCACCGATGAGAACATTACCGGCCTCCAACCGCTCTTTATCGCCGCAAGCAGCGGTGACGAAGATGTACCCCTTCGCATATCAAAAATACTCAAACGCAAAGCCACGTCAGCAACTATGAAAACGGTTTATTATCTTCCGCATGATTTTGATCGCGATACGTCAAAAACAGAGGGAGCCGAAACTTATCGAGCGCTTATCGCCTGGATTGACGGAATCCTGTAGAGGATTGAAAACAAAGCATAATTGACGTCAAGCTACCTCTTGCGACGACGGCCGAATTGTAAACGCTAATCTGGCCGTCAGCGCAAAAGGTAGCTTTTCTGCGCAACCAACGTTACCTTTTCAAAGTGGAATCGAAAGGAAGCACACTGTGAAAATCGCACTGCTCGAGCCGCTAGGCGTACCCACGCAAACCATTGACGAGCTCGCCGCCCCGCTCAAGGAGGCTGGCCACGAGTTTGTCTACTTTGACAGCAAGACCACCGATCCGGCCGAGCTTGCCCGCCGCAGTGAGGGCGCCGAGGTCGTCATGATCGCCAACAACCCCTACCCTGCCGAGGTCGTCGCCGGCGCCGACGCGCTCAAGATGATCGCCGTCGCCTTCACCGGCATCGATCACGTGGGGCTTTTCGCCTGCCGCGAGCGCGGTGTTGAGGTGCGCAACTGTGCCGGCTACTCCGACGTGAGCGTGGCCGAGCTTACCCTTGGCCTTACTATCGACGTGCTGCGCAAGGTGGGTGCTGCCGATGCCGCCGTTCGCGCCGGCCAGACGAGCGCCGGCCTTGTGGGCACCGAGATCTGCGGCAAGACCGTAGGCATCGTGGGCTGCGGCAAGATCGGCTGCGCCACGGGTCGCCTCTTTAAGGCCTTTGGCGCTCGCGTGCTGGGCTATGCCCGCCACGAGCACCCCGAGGCGGCCGAGGCAGGCATTGAGCAGGTCTCTCTGGAGCAGCTGCTCGCCGAATCCGATATCGTGAGCCTGCACCTGCCCAACAACAACGCCACGCGCAAGAGCTTTGGTGCCGAGCAGTTTGCCCAGATGAAGGACGGCGCCGTCTTTATCAACTGCGCTCGCGGCGCCATCGTGGATAACGATGCCCTCGCCCAGGCGCTCAACGACGGCAAGCTCGCCGGTGCCGGTATCGACGTCTTTGATATGGAGCCGCCGATTCCTGCCGACTACGCCCTCGTCAACGCCAAGAACTGCATCTTTACGCCGCACGTTGGCTTCCTTACGCACGAGGCCATGGAGCGCCGCGCCAAGATCGAGTTCGACAACGTTGTCGCCTTCGTTGAGGGCCGCGCGCAGAACGTCTGCGAGCTGTAACGCATGCTCGATACGAAAAGTGGCGGGCTCGTCGGGTTGGTTTCCCGGCGAGCCCGCCACTTTTATGTCCTTGCAAGTTGCCCGGATGGGCTGTCGATAAGGCCTACTCGTCCCAGGTCACAAACGACCAGTCAGCATCGGCCTTGGTGTGATAGGTGGGATGGCTGTGGATCTGGCCCACCAGCAGCACCGCCTCGAGCTCGTAGCCATTCTCGACGCCGAGCACCTGGCGCGCGTAATCGCTCGAAGCACCGCCGTCGTTTGCCTCGCGTAGACGGCTCTGGATCCACACGCTACCAAGGCCCAGGTCATCGGCCATAACGTGCATGTTCTCCATGGCGATGGAGCAGTCCTCCACCCAGGTATCGGACACGCCCGGATCGCCGAAAACCGCGATAGCGGCGCCGGCGGTCTTAAACGCAGCCGGAGCGGGCTTGCGCATACCGGAGAGAGCCTCGAGTTTCTCGGGGTCGGTCGCGACCACAAAACGCCACGGCTTCTTGCCCTTGCCCGTGGGGCCAATGAGACCGGCAGTCAGAATCTTCTCGAGCTCCTTGCGGCTCACCGGCTCACCCGTATACGAACGAACGCTGCGGCGCTTCATCAAGATGTCCATTAAAGCCATCGTGTCCTCCTTTGTCGGTAGAATGCCATCCTTATTGTGGACCGATGGACGGCGAGCTGGTATATCCACTGTGGATAGAAATCTATCGACCAATTGCCTTTAACAGGCAAGGGGTCTAAACCCAAGCGCCATATCCATCGCCAGTGGACAAACAAGATTGATGCAAACAAACTTGACCCCTTTGCACCACTTGGTGCATGGGGGTCAGGTTTGTTTGCATCAATACAACAAGGGGGCAAAGCCGCTGTCGACCTTGCCCCTTGTTCGTCGATTAAACTATTCGCCTGAACTACTCATCCATGAGGTAGTAGTGACCCAGTGCGTCGGCGCCCAGAATGGCGTTTGCGACCATCTCGGGCGTCACCTCAAACGGCATGTTGCACATGGTGTCCTCGGGTGCACAGGCGGCCTCGGCAACGATCATGGCCTGCTCGCGCGTAAACTCGGCAACGCCAAGTTCCTTCATCGTGACCGGCAGACCCAGCTCGATGCAGAAGCCCAAGACCTCCTCGAGCTTCTCGGTCGGAGCATCCTCGAGCACCAGCTGGACGATGGTGCCAAAGGCGACCTTCTCGCCGTGGTACATGCCGTGGCACTCGGGCAGCAGCGTCAGGCCGTTGTGAATGGCGTGCGCGGCAGCAAGGCCGGAACTCTCAAAGCCAATGCCCGAAAGCAGCGTGTTGGCCTCGATGATATGCTCGACTGCAGGCGTGAGCGCACCCTTCTCCAGCGCGACCTTGGCCTTGACGCCATCGGCCATAAGCGTCTCGTAGCAGAGCTTGGCGAGCGCCAGACCGGCCATGCCGCCCTTGCCGCCAGCGCAGGTGCCACCGTCGGCATCATGCGTCGCCTGGGCCTCAAAGTAGGTTGCGAGCGCATCGCCCATACCGGAAACCGTCAGGCGCACCGGGCTCGCCGCGATAACCGTCGTATCCATCAGGACAATGTTGGGGTTTGCCTTAAGGAAGAGATATTTATCGAACTGGCCATCGTCGGTGTAGAGCACCGAAAGCGCCGAACACGGGGCATCGGTCGAAGCAATGGTGGGGCAAATGATAACCGGGGACTCCAGGTAATAGGCGACGGCCTTCGCGGTGTCGAGGATCTTGCCGCCACCGACGCCGACGATGATGTCGCAACCGTTGTCGCGAGCGAGCGCAACCAGGCGATCAACCTCGCCCTTGGAGCACTCGCCGTTAAAGTCCTCAAACAGCAGCTCGGCCTTAGCCTCGGCAAAGCCGCCCTCGATCTTGGCACCAACGCGCTTCTTGCCCGAAGGCGTCACGATGACGAGGGCCTTATCGCCGAGCGGCTCGACATAGGAGCCGAGCTTGGCGAGCTCGTCCGGACCCTGGATGTACTTGCTGGGGCTATTGAAAATTGCAGCCATAACTATCCCATTCTCTAAAAGAAAAAAAGAAAGGGGCTCCGTACAGATACGTGCGGAGCCCCTCGTTACGATAACAAGAGTCGATTAGAAATCGATGTCGGTGTCGTAGTAGCAGGCCTTGAGGATCTTCTCGAAGTCGGCAGCCTTGGTCTCACGCGGGTTCTCGGGCGTGCAGGCGTCGGTCTCGGCGTTCGCGGCGATCTCGGGCAGCTTGGCGAGGAACTCCTCCTCGGAAACCATCTGCGGGTTCTCGGCGTCGACCTTCACGCCACCATTCGCGTAATCCTTGATGGACTGCGGAATGTTGAGCTGGTCGTTGAGGTCGCGAATCTTCTGGACGAGCGCAGCGATGAGCTCCTCGTTGGTCTCGCCGGGAAGGTGCAGGATCTCCTTGGCCACATAAGCGTAGCGCTCGGCAGCACGGGGATCCTTGGAGTTCCACTGGATGACCTTGCCCAGGTACATGGCGTTAGCAGCACCGTGGATGATGTGGCCGTTCTCAAAGGCTGCACCGGTCTTGTGAGCCATGGAGTGAACGATGCCCAGCAGGCCCGAGGAGAAGGCGATACCGGCGATGCACTGAGCCTCGTGCATGTGTTGACGGGCCTCATGGTCGCCAGCATAGGACTTGGGCAGCCACTCGACGATCTCGCGGATGCCGTGCAGAGCGTTGGCGTCGGTGAACATAGAGGCGAAGGTGGAAACGTAGGCCTCCATGCAGTGGGTCAGAGCATCCATGCCGGTGTGAGCGCACAGCTTGGCGGGCATGGTGTAGGTGAGCTCGGGGTCGACGATGGCGACATCAGGGGTGATGTTGAAGTCGGCCAGCGGGTACTTGATGCCCTTGGCGTAGTCGGTGATGACGGAGAAGGCAGTGACCTCGGTAGCGGTACCGGAGGTAGAGGAGATGGCGCAGAAATGAGCCTTCTGACGCAGCTCGGGGAAGCTGAACGGCTGGATGATGTTGTCGAAGGACTCCTCGGGATACTCGTAGAAGACCCACATGGCCTTAGCGGCATCGATGGGCGAGCCGCCGCCGATGGCGATAATCCAGTCGGGCTCGAACTCGCGCATGGCCTCGGCGCCCTTCATGACCGTCTCGATGGACGGGTCGGACTCGACGCCCTCGAACAGCTTGACCTCCATGCCGGCCTCTTTGAGGTCGGCCTCGACGTCCTGCAAGAACCCGCCGCGACGCATAGAGCTGCCGCCAGAAACGATGATGGCCTTCTTGCCCTTGAGGTTCTTCACCTCGTGGCGAGCGCCCTCACCAAAGTACAGATCGCGAGGATTGGTAAAACGTCCCATACTGTGCCTCCTAAACAAGCCCCTCTTAGACTTGTGTATATAACGGAGCACCCGATTGGCTCCGTTAGGACCGTTTTGTGCGTTGCCGGCGATGACAATGCACGATGTCTAAACGTCTCAACGCTCAGACAAACACTATTTTACCGTTCTGGTTGGTCAGTTATTCACCTAAAGCCGCCAATGATGAAACGTTTTTTCTATCCCCGAAGACCCTTGTGTGGCATCCATACCCCCAAGCTGGGCAAACGTTTTATCAAGGTTGACTACATATCCCGGGCAGGACGGTGCCCCTCCAAAATATGCACCGTTCGCCGCCAAATATCGACCGTTTGCGGCACCGTGATACCACTCGGTCGTCCAAGGTGCCGACATTTGTGCGACATCCGTCTTCGTGGTGCAAAGGTGCAAGTCCAAGTGCGGCACCCCCGGTGTGCCACATGCGGGTAAACTAGAACTTTATATAGAGATATTTGAACCCTAACCGCAGCAAAGGAGGCTCCATGGCATTCGATCCCATTCAAGAGGATTGCCATCGCCTCGTTCTTGAGGCCTTGCGCCGTGACAATATCCCGCTCACCGACGCTGCCGCCGTAGAGCGTCTGATGGAACAATTCACCCGCAACCCCGCACCGCTCATCGTGCACGACCGCGACCGCGCCGGGCACCTCATTGCCAAGGTGATCGAGGCTGTCGACTACCGCATCCCCTTTATCCCCGACGACGCCCAGGCAGAGCAAGAAGAAGCCGCAGCCGAGAACATGCTCCGCGAGGCAGCCGCGCTCGATCCGGCCAACTGGGATGCCCAGCGCATGCTGACGGCGCTCACCGCCGAATCCAACGAGGAATACGTGCAATATCTGGTGTCCAAGTGCGACGAGGTGGAGCACGATCTGGCGCTCAAGATTGCCTCGGCGCAGGACCCCTACGAGCGCGAGGCCGCTGGCGACCTTATGCGCCGCCCCTACCTGCGCTGGCTTGCCGCCTTGGCATCGCGCACGCTCATTAGCGGCCGCTACCGCATGTCGCTCGAAGCCGCAAACCGCAGCCTCGACTTTGCCCCCAACGATCCTGCCGGCGTCCGCCACACCGCAATGCTCGCCATGGCAAAGCTCGAATACCCCGCTGAGGAGCTCAAGCGCTTTCGCTCTGCCCACTCCGTCCCCTATCTCGCCAACACGCCGCTGCGCCGTCGTCCCAAGGATGCAGAACGCGACTTGGACCCGTGGACGCTCATCGCGCTGATGAGCGCTGCCTGGCGCGAGCTGGACTACGAGGGTGCCGAGCACTACCTGCGCATCCTTGCGCGCTCGTGCCCGCACGCAGCCGAGGCGCTCTACTTCCAAACCGAGTTTCCCGATGGCGTCTATGCCCGCGTCAACGTGGGCGTGGGCTCCACCGATGAGCTCGTCCTTGCCCTGTCCGAGGCGACGCCGGTGCTACAGGAGGGCCTGGGCGCGCCCGACAACGCCAGCTTTGCCGCCTGGGTCGCCACCAACGACATCGTGCGCTCCCAGATCGACGAGCGCATCCTGCGGGCGGCCGAGCAGGGCTTACCGTTTAAGGGAGGAGACCTCTAATGGATCCGAGCGTCTACATCCCCGCCTACCTGGAGCGCACCTATCTGGCGTCGCACCCCGAGCTCACCGATGCAGCACGCGAGCTTGTCCATAACGACATCAGTGCGAATCCTCACAAGTACGCGCAGTCCGAGCATGCCCAGGCGCTGCTGTCCTATGCCGGTGTTCATCGCCACCTGCTCGACGAGCTCCATCGCATTGAGGACATGGGCAGCGACGAGGAGTTCGAGCAGACGCGCAACCGCCTGTTCGACGATATGCGTGATGAGCTGCTCAAGATCGTCCGCATCGATGCGCTGGCCGTCGATGCCCAGCTGCTCGCCATCATTTTGGCGGACACGCCCGTCGACGCCTGCCTGGGCGACCTGATGAAGCTCGAGACGAGCACGGCCGACTACCTGCAACAGAGCGTGCCCGGGTTTGATATGGAGGCCCCGCACTACTGGGCCAATAATGTTTTGGCCGACGGTGTCACCGCAGCGGACCTTACCGTGAGCGAGCCGGCCCTTATCGGGTGGCTCCACACGCTCGAGGCCATCTCGCAGCTGTGCATGGCGAGCGCCCGCTACCGCGCTGCTGCCAACTACGCCCGCCGCGTCCTTAAAGCAGAAGGCTATCCCACTCGGGCCGCAGGCACCGTGTTGCTCGCCCTCGCTCGTCTGGAAGACCAGGACGGCTTTTTTGCCCTGGCGCATCAGCTCGAGGAACAGATGGGGGCAGACGCACTCGAAAACTCTCCTTGGTACCTGCTCGCCCGCACGATTCTGCTGTTCAAAACAAACAAGATGCGCCCGGCGACGCGCGCGCTGCGTGAGTTCGCTAACCGTTGCGAGGGCGGCGCGTTTTTCTTGCTGAACCCCATGTACCAGACGCCGTATCTTCCCTGCCGGCCCGAGCCGCGCGACCCCTGGGACCTCTCGCACCAGGCGGTTTGGGAAGCCGACGGCATTATCTCGGACACCCCCGACTTTGCCCCCTGGGCCAACGCCTGCGAAGACGTATCGCAGCTTGCCCAGGAATTTGCGCGCCGCTACGGCTTTTAGCGACGCGATCGCCCCGACCATGTCATCTATGTTAGGAACGGCTTCATGAACCTCCGCTCATCTCTCGCCTGCACCTCGAGCGATATCGCCCGCTGGGGACTGCGCTCTGTCCTCAAACGCCAGGGTGGCGTGCTTCCCGGCCGCATCGCCATGAAGATCGACCCCGAGCTGCTAAGCGACCTCGCCGGCCTCGTCGACCGCAGCGTGGTGATTACCGGTACTAATGGCAAGACCACCACCTCCAACCTCATCGCTGACGCCGTTGCTGCCAGCGGCGCTACCGTGGTGTGTAACCGTGCCGGCAACAATATGGAGCCTGGTGTGGTGGGTGCTCTGCTCGAGGCCCGCGGCGGCCTTAAGCACGCCAGCAGCGGCAAGCGCGTGGGCGTTTTTGAGTGCGACGAGCTCTACACCGTACGCGTTCTGCCCAAGCTCAAACCGACGTACTTTGTGCTGCTCAACCTGTTCCGCGACCAGCTAGACCGCTACGGCGAGATCGACCATACCCAAGACGTCATCGCCCATGCGTTGGAGCTCTCTCCGACGACAACGCTCATCTACAACGCCGACGATCCGCTGTGCGCCTCGATCGCCGCGCGCGTCCCCAACACGAGCATCGCCTTTGGCATCGACGGCGCCACGGGCACCGAGTCCGACCGCATTAGCGACTCGCGCTTTTGCTCGCAGTGCAACGCCCCGTTGGAGTACGACTACGTACAGTACGGACAGCTCGGAGCCTATCATTGCCCTTCGTGCGGCTGGGGTCGCCCCGCGCTGCTCCGCCGCGTGACGGGCGTTGAGCTCGGCTGCGACGGCTACGGCTTTGACCTGGCCTTTGGACCCGAGGCCAACGCGCCCGCCGTGCACATCGCCACGCGCTACAACGGCCTGTACATGGTCTATAACGTCGCCGCTGCCTTCTTTGCGGCGCACGAGCTGGGCGTGGACGCGGCGCATCTGCAGCCCACGCTTAATGCCTACGTGCCCGCCGGCGGACGCATGGGCCGCTGGGATATTGCCGGCCGCACCGTCGAGGCCAACCTGGCCAAGAATCCCGTGGGCTTCGATCGCCAGATCCAGTCCATTAAAACGGCAGGTGGCAGGCTCTGCGCCTTCTTCCTCAACGACAACGATGCCGACGGCCACGATGTCTCGTGGATCTACGATGTCGACTTCGAGCGCATCGCCGACACGCCGGGTCTTGTCGCCTTTGCCGGAGGCACGCGTGCGCACGACATGCAGGTACGCCTCAAGTACGCCGGCATCGATGCCGCGATTATCTCGGACGTCGCGCAGGCGATCGGCGCCGTGGCAGACGAGGCCGCCGATGACACCTTCTACGCCGTCGCCAACTACACGGCCTTCCCGCCGCTGGTCAAGGAGCTCGACGGACTCAAAGGCACCGATGCGGCCACGGTTGCCGCCCACACTGCACCGTGCGCCGATGGTAGCGCTGTCCCCACCGATATTGCGCCGGTCGAGCTTTCGCGCCCGCTGCGCATCGTCTATCTGTACCCCGATGCCCTTAACCTCTACGGCGACGGCGGCAACGTCATCGCCCTCGAACGCCGCTGCGCCTGGCGTGGCATTCCCGTGCGTGTAGACGAGGTCCGTATGGGCGAAACGCTTGATTTGACCGATGCCGATATCGTCATGATGGGCGGCGGTGCCGACCGCGATCAGCTGGCCGTGGCACACGAACTGCTCGCTCAAAAAGACAAGGTCGCGGCCTATGTTGAAGACGGCGGTTCGCTGCTTGCCATCTGCGGCAGCTACCAGCTGCTCGGCCGTTCGTACTATATGGGCGAGGATCGCATCGAGGGTCTGGGCGTCATTGCCGCCGAAACCGTACGCGGCTCCGACCGCCTGATCGGCAACGTCGCCGTCAAGACCGACCTGGCACCCGAGCCCTTTGTGGGATTCGAGAACCACGGCGGCCGCACCCTGCTCGATACAGCGGCCACGCCGCTCGGAAGGTCCGTCGTCACGGGAACCGGCAACAACGGCGACGATGGTCTTGAGGGTCTCATCTACAAGGGCGTCATCGGCACGTACCTGCACGGTCCGGCGCTACCCAAGAATCCCGAACTCGCCGACTGGCTGATCACCCACGCCCTCGAGCGCCGCGGCGACGTGCAAGCCACGGCCCTGCTGCCACTTAAGCCCCTCGACGACACCTACGAACACGCCGCCCACGACGCCGCCATGAAACTCCTCCCCTAACCACCACAAAGGGGACAGGCACCTTTGTGGTGGTTTTCCAGTTTGCCAACGATATACGCGCCGGCAAAAAAGTCTGCTATACTCTTTCCCGCTGTCCCCATCGTCTAGCGGCCAAGGACGCCACCCTTTCAAGGTGGATATCGCGGGTTCGAATCCCGCTGGGGGCACCATTTGAAATGCAAAGCCCGTTACCCTTGTGGTGACGGGCTTTTTTCTCCAACGCCGGGATTCGAACCCCGAAGGCATAAAATCACACTGTCATCCAAGGGCCCGTGGACAAAAAATAGCAAATATGAGTACTGTTACCAATTTAGTAACAGCGATTTCATGCCATCAGAAGGCAATTTGGACGCCAGGCGTCCTACGGCGGAGGAATTACAGGCGCTTATCAGCTAAGTACTTGGACATATGTTGCGTAACACTGCATATTTTGCAAAAAGATAATGCTACAGGACTTGTGACAGTACTCATATTTGGCGTTTTTTGTCCACGACCCCTTATTGCGTGGGACGAATCAGTTGCAAAACGGACTCCAAAGCGTCCTTCGCAAACAAAAAGCCGGGGCCCGCGCGATGCGGACCCCGGCTCAATACCGTGACGATATGTCAGTTACGCTCTACACGTAGAACAGGATGTCGTCGTAGGTCGGGACCGGCCAGTAGTCGGCGGCCACGATCTCCTCCATGGCATCCACGGCGGCACGCAGCGTATCCATAGCGGGAACGACCTCGTGTGCGTACACGTCGGCCTGCTCCTGGCCATCGAGAGCCTCGGCCTTCTGATGCACGGCGTCGAGCGCCTTGATGGAGTCATTGATGGCGGTGATACCGTTGCAGAGCTTGTTGAGCGTGTTCTGCTCGCACTGCATGGCAGCATCGGCACCGGCAGCGCGGATTGCCTCCAGGCCCTTAGCGACCTTGGTGGCATAGGCGGTGATGACCGGGCGATAGGTACGACGTGCCTCGCGAATCATCGTGGTAGCCTCGATGTTCATGAGCTTGTTGTACTTCTCGAGCTTGCAGTCGTAGCGGCACTGGGCCTCGGCCTTGGTCAGGACACCCGTCTCCTCAAAGAGCGCAATGGCCTTATCGGAAACAAAGGCGGGAAGAGCGTCGGCCGTGGTCTTGTTGTTGGCAAGGCCGCGCTTCTCGGCCTCGATGGGCCACTCGTCAGAGTAACCGTCGCCGGAGAACAGGATGCGCTGGTGATCGGTCAGCACCTTCTTGCAGTACTCGAGCGCGGCGTCCTGGAACTTGTCCTCGGGCGTACCCTCGAGTGCGTCGGCGAAGGACTTGAGCGACTTGGCCACGGCGGCATCGAGCACCAGGTTGGAGTCGGAGACGTTCTGCTCGGAGCCGCAGGCACGGAACTCGAACTTGTTGCCGGTGAAGGCAAACGGGGAGGTGCGGTTGCGGTCGGTGTTGTCCTGCATCAGCTTGGGCAGGGTATCGGCACCCAAGTCAAGCACGCCACGCGTGGCATGGACGGAAGCCTTGCCATCGATGATCTTCTCGACGACCTCGGTAAGCTGGTCGCCCAGGAAGATGGACATAATCGCCGGAGGAGCCTCGTTGGCGCCCAGACGATGATCGTTGCCGGCCGAGGCAACGGAGGCACGCAGGAGCTCCTGATAGTTATCGACTGCCTCGATCACCGCGGTGAGGAAGACGATGAACTGCAGGTTGTCGAGCGGAGTGTCGCCCGGGTCAAGCAGGTTTTCGGACTCGGTGCCAAGCGACCAGTTGTTGTGCTTGCCCGAACCGTTGATGCCCTCAAAGGGCTTCTCGTGCAGCAGGCAGACCAAGTCGTGACGGGAAGCGATGAGCTTCATCTTCTCCATCATGACCAGATTCTGGTCGATGGCCTCGTTGACCTCGCCGTAGACAGGGGCGAGCTCATGCTGGCAGGGAGCGACCTCGTTGTGCTTGGTCTTGGCAGGAATGCCAAGCGCCCACAGTTCATCGTCCAGGTCCTTCATATAGGCCGAGACGGTGGGGCGGATAGCGCCAAAGTAGTGTTCCTCGAGCTCCTGGCCCTTGCAGGGAGCAGCGCCAAAGAGGGTGCGACCGGTGATGACCAGGTCCCTGCGCTTGCGGTAAGCGTCCTTCTTGATCAGGAAGTACTCCTGCTCATCGCCCACGGAAGGAACGACCTTCTTGGGGGCCTTGCCAAACAGCGCCAAAACGCGCTTGGACTCACGCGAGAGCGCGGTCATGGAGCGCAGCAGCGGGGTCTTCTTGTCCAGGGCCTCGCCCGTGTAGGAGCAGAAAGCCGTGGGGATGCACAGGACATCGTCCTTAATGAATGCGGGGCTGGTGGGATCCCAAGCGGTGTAGCCACGGGCCTCGAAGGTGGCGCGCAGGCCGCCGTTGGGGAAGCTCGAGGCATCGGGCTCGCCCTGGATGAGGTTCTTGCCCGTAAACTTGGTAATGGCGGTGCCGTCGTGGTTGGGCTCGAGGAAGCTGTCGTGCTTCTCGGAAGTAATGCCCGAAAGCGGCTGGAACCAGTGCGCGTAGTGCGTCGCGCCCTTGGAGATGGCCCAGACCTTCATGGCGTGGGCAACGGCGTTGGCCACATCCAGGTCGAGCGGCTCACCGTCCTCGAGGGTTGCAGCAAGGCGCTTCCAAATGTCCTTGGGGAGGTAGTCCTTCATGACTTCCTCAGAGAACACCATGGTCCCGAAGCGGTCAGTAAGTTCGGCCATACGGAACTCCCTTCGTATCGGCACCGCGTGAGAAGCGGTGTTGATTACTAACGAACGAGTCATAGATTAGGCTCGTCGTGTTTCCGCAACATTACCGTTATGTTGCTGTCACGAAACCAATCAATGAGGTTACCGCATCGCGGCGGCGTTGCCGCTCTCAACAGCCAATCAACTGTATAAATTGCAGACCTCTCCCCATGGTTTAAGGGTAGTCAATTTGGGATGGGGCTCTATTAACTGGTATTTCGCATCAGATACCAGTCTTTATAGCCCGTGTCAAAATGAGCCGCTCTGCTATAGGAAATGCCGATAGCAAGGCATCTTTGATTGGTATCCCCCAAATCGCGAGTAAAACTCCACCGTGGCACAGCGGTGCTGTAGAATCCTTACAACACATCACACTATTACGTATCTAGAGGAGCACGATATGCGCGTCGACGAGGTTTTTAAGCAGGCAGCATCCCAGGGCACCGCACCCGTTTCGTTTGAGATGTTCCCGCCCAAGGGTGAGCTTACCCTCGATACGGCTCGCGAAGTGGCGGGCAATCTGTGCAAACTTTCGCCGAGCTTTGTCTCGGTCACTTGTTCCGCTGGCGGCTCGGGCAACGGCGCCACCACCGCCCCCATCGCGCATATGATTACGAGCGAATTCGATACGCCCTCGGTGGCGCACCTCACCTGCGTTGGCCGCACGCATGCCGATATCGCCGCCAAGATCGACGAATACCGCACCGCCGGCGTAGAAAACATCCTGGCCCTGCGCGGTGATCTGCCCGCTGGCGCGACCGAGGACGACAAGCCCGCCTCGGACTACGCCTACGCCCGCGACCTCATCCCCGAGCTCGTCGACGCCGGCTTTTGTGTGGGCGCCGCAGCCTACCCCGAGGGCCACATTGCCTGTGAGGACCTCAACGCTTCGGTCGAATACCTCAAGCAAAAGCAAGATGCCGGCGCGAGCTTCTTTGTGACGCAGCTCTTCTTTGACAACGAGTGCTTCTACCGTTTCCGCGAGCTTGCCGACAAGGCAGGTATCACCGTGCCCATTACCGCGGGCATCATGCCGTTTATGGGCAAGTCGCAGATCAGCCGCATGGTCTTTATGTGCGGCGCGTCGCTGCCCTCCCCCGTCATCAAGATTCTCGCCAAGTACGAGAACGACCCCGTGAGCCTGCAGGCAGCCGGTGTAGATTATGCCGCCCGTCAGCTTTGCGACCTTAAGGAGCACGGTGCCGCCGGTCTGCACCTGTACACTATGAATCGTCCTGCGATCGCCGCGACCATTATGGAGCGCCTAGGGTAATGGAAAAACCGCACATCGATACAACCGCTGTCGAAGTGCCGGCCGACCTTGCGTCGCCGGCGCTTTACCGTGTCGATGCTGCGCACCATCCCCGTGTCGACCGTGCCGAGATGCTGCGATATCTGGGTTACGGCGGGCAGCAGATTGAGTCCGAGCTGTCACGACGTATTGAGCTTGTGGTCGAGTGCCTTGAGCTGGACATTGAGCCCCGTGGCGTGCGCCGCGTCTTTGCCGTCGATGCCACGGGCATCGACGAGCAGGGCGAGCCTTGCATTCGCCTAGTTGGCACCAATGTTGAGCTGCGGGGTCGCGATATCTATCGTCATCTTAAGGACGCCCGCCTGGCGGCGCTCATGGCCTGCACTCTCGGCATGGCCGCCGAGCGCCGTCTGCGGACCACCGGAGCCCAGCAGCCCCTGGAGGGCGCTGTGCTCGACGCCGCGTGCTCGGCATATGTTGAGGCCGCCGTTGAGCAGATGGACCAGCAGGTCAAGGCTGCGGCCGCCGCACACGGGCTCGCCGGCAACTGGCGCTTTAGTCCCGGCTACGGCGACTGCCCGCTCTCGGCCCAGCGCTCGATCGTCAATGCGCTCAACGCCACGCGGCTCATCGGCTTGACCGTCACGCCCACCAGCCTGCTTATGCCCACCAAAAGCGTGACCGCGGTGATCGGCCTGTTCGACGGCGAAGTCCACGACGCCCAGAGCCGCCCCACCTGCAATATATGCCGCATGCGCGAGCACTGCCGCTTCCGCGCCGCCCACACCACCTGCTATTCCAGCCATTAGGAGCCCTCGATGTTTACCCCGCTTATCACTCATGATTCTGACGGCACTGCATTGGCGGCACCCGTTGATGCCGCACGTCGCAACGGTGCCACGTACAAGACGCGCACAATCGACGACCTTCGCATTAAGGACGATCGCCTGCGTGCCGCCATCGAGGGCACGGGACATCTGCTGTTCGACGGCGGCATGGGCACCATGCTGCAGGCGGCCGGCATGAAGGCCGGCGCCCTGCCCGAGCTGCTCAACTTTGAGGAGCCCCAGGTCATTACCGACATCCAACGTCAGTACGTCGAGGCCGGCTGCGACGTGATCACCGCCAACACCTTTGGCGCCAACGCGCACAAGCTCGATGGCGCCGCCACCGTGGCAGACGTCTTTGCCGCGGCCGTCGCCTGTGCCCGCGAGGCCGGCGCCCGCTACGTCGCCGGTGACATCGGCCCCATCGGCGCGCTGCTTCGCCCCTTGGGTACCCTCAGCTTCGACGAGGCCTATGGCCTCTTTGCCGAGGAAGTGCGTGCCGGCGTCGCCGCGGGTGTGGACCTCTTTATTATCGAGACCATGACCGACCTGGCCGAGATCAAGGCGGCCGTCCTCGCCTGCCGCGAGAACTCCGACCTGCCCGTCTTTGCCACCATGACCTTTGAGGAAGACGGTCGCACCTTCCTGGGCACGAGTCCCGAGGTCGCCGCCATCACGCTCGATGCCATCGGCGCCGACGTTTTGGGCATCAACTGCAGCCAGGGACCGGCCGAGCTCCGAGGGCTCGCCGCTCGCATGCTCACCGTTACGGACAAGCCCGTTATGGTGCAGGCCAACGCAGGACTGCCCCGCGTGGACGACGACGGCAACACCGTCTTTGATATCCAGGCGCCCGAGTACGCCGTGGCCGTCGCCGGTATGATTGCCGACGGCGTAAGCGTCGTGGGCGGCTGCTGCGGCACCACGCCGGCGCACATGGCAGCGCTGCGCACGCTTATCGATAACCACACGCCCAGCCCGCGTCACCGCAAGCCCAGCATGTCGGTCACGAGCGCCCAAACGGTCGTGGATCTTCCCTGCGACGGCCACAAGATCGCCGTCATCGGCGAGCGCATCAACCCCACCGGCAAAAAGCGCCTGCAGCAGGCCCTGCGCGACGGCGACCTGGACTACGTCGTAAGCCAGGGCATCAGCCAGCAAGAGCAGGGCGCCGACATCCTGGACGTCAACGTGGGCCTGCCCGAGATCGACGAGGTCAAGGTCATCCAGCAAGCGACCGAGCAGCTCCAGGGCTCCACGCTGCTGCCGCTGCAGATCGACTCCACCGATCCCGCCGCCGTCGAGGCCGCCGTACGTCGCTACGCCGGCAAGCCCATCATCAACTCGGTTAACGGCAAGCAGCAGATCATGGACGAGATCTTCCCGCTGGTCGCCCACTATGGAACCAACATCGTCGGCCTCACGCTCGACGAAGGCGGCATCCCCGATACCGCCGAGGCCCGCTTCGCCATCGCCGAGCGCATCGTGGCCGAGGCCGCCCGCTACGGCATCGGCCCGGACCGTATCCTCATCGACTGCCTGGTCATGACCGCCTCGACCAATCAACGCCAGGCCGAGCAGATCCTGCGCGCCATGTCCCTGTGCAAGGAGCGCCTGGGCGTCAAATGCGCGCTCGGCGTGTCGAACATCAGCTTTGGCCTGCCTGCCCGCCCGCTGCTGGGCTCGGTCTTTTTGGCCGCCGCTTTTGGCGCGGGCCTGGACGCCCCCATCATGAACCCGGGCTCCAAGCGCTTTATGGATACCGTCTACAGCTATCGCGTCCTGAGCGTTGAGGACGAGGGCTCGACCGGATACATCGAACGCTATGCCGGTTGGACCGATCCGTATAAGATCGCCGCCAACCCGGCAGCAGCTCAGGCCGCATCGAGTGATGCCGCGCCCGCTGCTGGCACCGCCGGCACCGACGGCAACGACGACCCGATTCGTCGCATGGTCGTCTCGGGCCGCAAAGGCGAGATCGCTGCCGAGACCGAGCGTCTGCTGGCAGACCGCGACGCCATGGACCTCATCAACAATCACTTTATCCCCGCCCTCGACGAAGTTGGCGTCCTCTTTGACCAGGGCAAGTTCTTCTTGCCGCAGCTTATGGCCTCGGCCGAAGCCGCGCGTGTGGGCTTCGACACCATCAAGCGCCTGATGCCCGCCGGCGAGATTGCCGACAAGGGCAAGATCTGCGTGGCCACCGTCAAGGGCGACATCCACGATATTGGCAAGAACATCGTCAAAATGCTGCTCGACAACTACGGCTACACCGTCTTTGACCTGGGCCGCGACGTCGATCCGCAGGAGGTACTCAAGACCGTCAAGGAGCGCGATATCAAACTCGTCGGCCTCTCGGCGCTTATGACCACCACCGTCGTGGCCATGGAGGAGACCATCAAGTTGCTCCATGCCGAGGTTCCGAGCGTCAAGATCATCGTGGGCGGCGCCGTGCTCACCCCCGAATACGCCAAGCAGATCGGCGCGGACTACTACGCCAAGGACGCCGCCGAAAGCGCGCGCATCGCCGAAGAGGTCTTTGGGCAGTAACACAACGGAAACAACCGAGCGCCAAAACGTGCCGCATGCGCCACTTGGCACGTGCGGCACGTTAGAATAGAAAAGACTATGCTCGTTTTGGCAGATAGGAGCGCAAGGATGGCGATCACGCCCGCAGAAATCGCGGAAACCCGCGGCATGGTTGAGGAGCAGAACCTCGACATCAGGACCATCACCATGGGTGTTTCGCTCATGGGTTGCGGTGACGAGAACCTCGACCGCATGTGTACGAAGATCTACGACCACGTGACGCACACGGCTGAGCATCTGGTCGAGACCGCCGAGAACCTCGAGCGCGAGTACGGTATCCCCATCGTCAACAAGCGCGTTTCCGTCACCCCGGTGGCGCAGATCGCTGCTTGCTGCAAGGATGAGGACCTCACCCCCATCGCGCATGCCCTCGACCGCGCGGCCGAGACCCTCGGCATCGACTACCTGGGCGGCTTCTCCGCACTCGTCCAGAAGGGCATCGGCGACGCCGACCGCCGCGTCATCCAGTCCATCCCGCAGGCGCTTGCCACCACCAGCCGTGTCTGCTCCAGCGTCAACGTCGCCAGCCTGCGTGCCGGCATCAACATGGACGCCGTGCTCATGGCCGCCCAGACCATCATCGATGCCGCTAAACTCACGGCCGACCAGGATTCCGTCGGCGCTTCCAAGTTTGTCTGCTTTGCCAACATGGTCGAGGACTCCCCGTTTATGGCGGGCGCCGTCCACGGCGGTGGCGAGGCCGACGCCGTCATCAACGTAGGCGTTTCGGGCCCCGGCGTTATGGCCGCAGCCCTGGAGACGCTGCCCGATTCCGCATCGATGATGGAAGTCGCCGAGAAGATTAAGCAGACCGCCTTTAAGATAACCCGTGCCGGCGAGCTCATGAGCCGCGAGGCCGCCCATCGCCTGGGGGTCGAGAAGGGCATTGTCGACCTGTCGCTGGCACCTACGCCTGCCATTGGCGACTCCGTCGCGCGCATCCTCGAGATCATCGGCGTGGGCACCTGCGGTGGCCCGGGCACGACCTGCGCGCTCGCCATGCTCAACGATGCCGTCAAGAAGGGCGGCGTCATGGCCAGTTCCAGCGTGGGCGGTCTCTCCGGCGCTTTCATCCCCGTGTCCGAGGACGCCGGCATGATCGCCGCCGTCGAGGCCGGCGCGCTTTCGCTCGAGAAGCTCGAGGCCATGACCTGCGTATGCTCCGTTGGCCTGGACATGATCGCCATCCCCGGCGACACCCCGGTCGAGACCATCGCCGGCATCATCGCCGACGAGATGGCCATCGGCGTCATCAACAACAAGACCACGGCCGTCCGTGTGATTCCCGCCATCGGCAAGGGCGTGGGCGATTGCGTCGAGTACGGCGGCCTGTTCGGCCGTGCGCCCATCATGCCGGTGAACCCCAACGCCGGCACCGTGCTTGCCCACCGTGGTGGACGCTTCCCGGCGCCGCTGAACTCGCTGAAGAACTAGCTGAGGGGGACTGGCGAGGAGCCCCGGGGAGGGCAAATATATAAGGTCGCCTGCTCGGACAGTCCTGACTCGCACGGAGAGCACATTAAGTGCTCTCCGGCTCGTGCGGAACTCGCGATCGACCTTATATATTTGCCCTCCCCGGGGCTCCCGCACAACGGGCCCTCGGTTGGGTTCTATCCCGGTTGCAGTTGCTTCGCTCCTGCACCACTTGGCTGGTGCGGCGGTTTGGCGTTGGAACGGTTCTTTTTCTGATATATGCTGGTTGCGGCTCTTCTTTTGGGAGGAGTCGCTTTTTTGTTGCTAGGAGGTTGGCCCGTGGCTGATGGGGAGAATCGTTCTGAGCTGCTTTCCACAGATTGGAATCTGGAGTGGATGCAGATGCAGGCTGGTCGGCGGCGGGCTGATGATTCTTTTGAATGGGATAAGCGGGCTCGGCATTTTCGGCCGTTGGAGACTGCCCCGTATGCCCGGGACTTTATGAAGCTGTTGGCGTTAAAGCCTGGTGAATCCGTGCTGGATATGGGGTGCGGGGCTGGGTCGATCGCTATTCCGCTTGCTCAGGCTGGGCATCCTGTGATTGCTGCTGACTTCTCCCCTGCTATGTTGGGCACCCTTGATGCCGGCATTGAGTATTACGGGCTCGAGGGGCGCATAACGCCGCTTGAGCTTGCTTGGGATGATGATTGGGATTTGGTTGGACCGGTCGCGAAAGCGGTGGATGTTGCCTTTGCCAGTCGGTCGGTTACGACGACCAATCTAAAAGATGCGCTTGCCAAGCTTAATCGAACGGCTCGTCGGCGTTGTGCTGTCACGATGGTCGCCAACTCCAGCCCGCGCTATGATCTGCACCTGATGAACGCCATCGGTGCCTCGGTTACCTGCAGTAATGGCTTTGTGTATGCCTTTAATATCCTCATTCAGATGGGTGCCCTGCCGCAGGTTACGTACTTTGAATCGCCTCGTCGCGATACCTTCGATAGCCTTGAGGCAGGTGTGGCGGATTTTTCCCGTATGCTCGAGCATGGCAACGAGGATAAGGCCGACCGTCTGCGCGACTACATCGCTCAACACATGATTGAGAACCCCCATGCCGGTGAGCCGGGCTCCAAGGGCGTGCCGCAGGGGCGCTATATGCTCGATCATGTCCGCAAGGTTCGTTGGGCGTTTATTGCATGGGAGCCGGTCTCTGCGCCCAGCTCATAGCCTGCTCGCAGCCCGCACCGCCCACTCACTCGGCATCCGCATTCTTTTTGAACTGGGCAAACGCGCTCCACACCGCGCCGTTCCTGCGTTATCGTGGGACAGCTCACGTAGATTAAGGCCCCGTCGCGGGGCGCCCCATACATAGAAAGCGAGAACCCATGGCACTGACAGGAGCCCAGGTCAAGCAGCTTCGCAGCATGGCCCATCACCTCAACCCCGCCATCATCATCGGTAAGTCCGATGTCAACGAGGGCACCGTCGAGCAGACGGTCGCCTACCTGGAGAAGCACGAGCTCGTTAAATGCTCCGTGCTCGATGGCTCCAGTCTTTCCGCCCGCGAGGCCGCCGAAGAGCTCGCTGAGCGCTGCCACGCCGAAGTCGTCCAGGTCATCGGCCGCAAGTTCTCGCTGTATCGCGAGTCCTCGCGCAAGGACATCGAGAAGATCAAGCTCGTCTAAGAGCCAATGATCCGGCGAGCCAACACATAGCAAGCTTACGGGTGCCCAAGTACTTCGGGCGCCCGTTTTTTATCGCTCGACCAGCACGCGATTGAGCCGTCCCTCCACCAAGCGCTCGTATAGACGCCGCGTCTCGGGCTCGGGCACGCCATTGACCTGCTCCCTCAGATGGTGCATATGCCCGCTGTACAGCTCGACGATATCGCGCCGCCGCCCCGCCGCACCGTAGACGCGCATGGCGCAGCGCACCATATCCTCACGCGCTGTTTCCTGTCGAAGCCCCGACTCTGCCAGCCAAATCGCCGACTGCAGATCGTTTTCTTCTAGAGCGGCATTTGCTCCCTTAATCATGCAATCGATGTACTTTGACTGCATAATGCGTCGCATGCGCAAAAAGTAGGTGGGATTACAGCCATTGGGAACATACAGCGGTCCGGTATAAAGCTGCTCAATCTTAAGGCACAGCTCAACTAAATGGGGCCCGCGCGCACCCGTGCGATTTCCCAAAACCTCGCGGCTTATCTGGTCAAACAGCCGTACATCGGTCTTGACGTAGTCGCCGTTGAGTCCGATGCATTCATTTTGGATGAGCACACACGACTTGCCATCCGGCGTCGGCCCCAAAGCCGACCGCAAGCGCGATATCGTCGAGTACAGGTTATTGCGGGCGCTATTGAACTCGGCATGGGGCCACAGCTCCATGGCCAGCGTCTCACGATCGACGAGTGCATCCATGCCCAGTGCAAGCCGCTCGGCAAGTGTCGCCGCCTTCTTGCGGCGCCACATTTTGTCCGTGATGGGAAACCCGTCGCGCTCGGCGCGAAACGCACCAAACATGCGAATCTCGATATGGTCGATGGTATCAACGGCTTCAACCTCGCCGGCCTGGAACAGGCGCTCGCCCTCCCCTTCCAAATCGTCGCGCAGCGAGTACCGCGACAGCTCGCGCACGGGAAGCTTCTTGCGTATCCTGCCCGCCGGCTCGCCCAGACAATGCATGGCAAGGCGCGCAAAGAGCCGATACGATGGCTCTAGAATCCCCGCACGATTCATGGACATCCAGGCCGCAAGATCGCTATCTCGTCCCGCGCAGGCCAAATGCAGCGCCACCATCCAGGCCTCTGCGCCACCAACCTGCGTCTGGCTTATATCGAGTAGCTCCGCTTCCTCGCGCACCGAAACCATCGAGGTGTTACGCAGATATGCCGCGCGCTCCAGCAGCAATGCGTTATCGCGCATGTACGCAATCGACTCCTCGGCAAGTTTGAGCACTTGGACCGCACGGAACTTTGCATTAACCGGCCGTCCCTCTGCCAGCGACTGCCAGCCTTCTAGCAACAGGCCAAACAGCTGAATCTGGTTGTCGCGCATGCGTACGGCAAAACGATCGAGCTCGTTGAACGCCGCGTCGTCGGTTACCGGCAAGCCGGAAAGGAGCCGCCGTGCCGCCAACACCATGCGCACCCAGATAGCCATCGCCTTAAGCCCACGTACGTCGAGCGCCTCCCGCACCACCGTCATCTCGTCGTCGCGCTCGTCGATTCCCGCAAACGACCCGTCAAAGAGCTCCACCAGCATGCTATCGGCCCGTATAACAATCCCCGCGATGTCGAGCTCGCAGTCATAGGCCTTGCTCGTTTTGAGCTGCTGTAGAACGCCGCCGTCATCTCCCCGTTCGGTCAGGCATCGCTTGACCTCGATATGCGCGGAAAGCATGTCGAGTGCGGTGTGGGACGTCTCTATTTCTGGCACGGCCAGGTTCGTAGGAAGCCCAAGCCCGTTGTCCCCATAGCAAACAGCCGTCAGTGTCTGGGCCACCCTCCATGAAACAGGGTCTATTTCGCAGGCCGCCCGTTCGCCCCCGCGCTCGATAACCGATGCCATATAGCGAGCGAGCTTTGTATTGGACACGCTGACCGCTGCCAGATATACGCCAAGCGCCTCGGCAGGCGTTGGCTCTGGAGCCGGATCGTCGGCATCGATCGTGCCCAGCGCTGCTCGGCAGATATCGGCCCCGTGCCCCGTCAGAGCCAGATCGACCCCATACTGCCCAGCAAGTTCAAGGACCGCTTCACGGTCCAAAAAGGCGTCCGCCAGGCCCATCGCCGCATCGCATCGGCCCGCCTTAAGCAAAATCCGGGCCGCCCTCGGAACAAGTTCGGGGCGAACCTCGGCCACCAACTTACGCAAACGCAAGCGTCCGTTATCCTCCGTGCCCAGACACGTAAAACTCCGCTCGGCGGGATCCAAGCCAAAGATCGGGTAGTCGCGTACAAAGTAGGACTGGTCGACCATCGACAACCTCACCCCACAAGCCTCGAGTTCTGCGATATTGCCCTCGCCCATCAAAACCATGAGACATGCCACGCAAAACAGCGCATTATTGTCGAGCGAAGCCAGATCGACAAGTGCCGCGCCATATACGTTGACAATCTCGTTTTCGAGCAGACCGGCTACGTCGCCTTGGCCATACAGACCCGTCTGCAATGCCGAAACGAGCTCGGGCACGCCCTGCGTGAGCTGATAAAAGTCGAGCGATGTGCTGATCGAAAACGCCGATGCCCACGCCGAATACTCATAGGCATGCACCTTGAGCATCTGCGCATTGATCTTAACCGAATCGCCCAGCCCATGAATCAGCTGACGATTTGAAGGACGGCAGGAGATAAAGACCCCTATCCCCATAGCGCGCAGGCCGCGAATCCTGTCGATGAGGTCTTCGGTATCGTGCTGATCGAGGTTTGGCACATTATCAATCGCGATAAGGGAGTGCGGTTTGTCTTTGAGTTCTTCGGTAACCACCTCGAGCTGCATAAACACCTCGCGCCCAATGGCGCGATCGGCCTCGATAATCCGCACGGGGCCTCGCGTCGGGTCGCATTTAACCTCATGGGTGTACTGCAGCAGCACCGAGGTCTTCCCAAACCCGTCGGGCGCATAAAGAACCACGATGCCGGCCTTTCGGCCCTTGGCGAGAAGCTCATTCATCAAGCGTTCGCGTCGCACCATATAGCCACCGCCCAGCGGCATCAGCTCGAGATCGTCCATACTGCCCAAATCGTTTACCATGCCCGCTCCTCAACTCGACCGTATGGACACTGTAACCGCAAGACCATACAAGCCGCGCTATGAATAGAGCGACCTTGTGTTCTAGGTTGTCTTTTGGTACGCAAGCGGCAAGTTTTTGTACAGCGAGGGCCGATTGTTATTAATCCCCCGACTAATCGGTCTTTAAGCAGGTAAATGAGCTTGTCAGCTTGTCCCATCTAAGCGGCAGTGTAACGCAAATGAACAAGGTTCAGCTATGTCATTCAACTCGCCTAGCACCCGCTACCGTCTACGACCTTTTAGTGGCATTTTTGCATAGAATCTGGTATGGAATGAATCAAACTGTTGGGCATCCGGCATTCGTCAAGCTTGCGGCAAGATTTTGGTCAAGTGGGCGGAAAGGGATAGCAAAAAGGCCCCCGCAAAGCGGAGGCCTTAGGCAAGGCTATGTCGAGGTGCAGGATTCGCGCTACTCGCAGAGCGAAAGGGCGGCCTCGTCGGCAACGACAACGCAGTTGGTGTGCAGCTGCAGGATCGAAGCCGGGCACGCGGGCGTAACCGGACCATAGCACATGTCATGCACGGCCTGAGCCTTGGCCTCGCCGTTGGCGACGACCAGGATCATGCGGGCATACATGATGGTCTGGGTGCCCATGGTGTAGGCCTGACGGGGAACGTCGTCGATGCTGTCGAACAGGCGGCTGTTGGCCTGAATGGTGCTCTCGGTGAGGTCGACGCAGTGCGTGCCCTTGGAGAAGTGGTCATCGGGCTCATTGAAGCCGATGTGGCCGTTGTTGCCAATGCCGAGCAGCTGCAGATCCGGGTAACCGGCGGCGGCGACGATCTTGTCGTACTCAGAGCAGGCAGCGGCGGCGTCGGGGTTGGAACCGTCGGGCACATGTGTGTTGTTCAGGTCAATGTTGATGTGATCGAAGAAGTTCTCACGCATGAAGTAGTGATAGCTCTGGGGATCGTCGTGCGAAAGGCCGCGATACTCGTCCAGGTTGTAGGTGCTGACCTCGGCAAAGTCGACGTCGCCCTTCTCGTACCAAGCAGCGAGCTGCTTGTAGGCACCGATCGGGGTGGAGCCGGTGGCAAGACCCAACACGCAGTCGGGCTTGAGGATAACCTGCGCCGAGATAATATTGGCGGCCTTGCGGCTCATATCTTCGTAGTCTTTAGCTTTAATGATCTTCATTACGCGTCCTTTCTCGTACAAGAGAGGCAAGGCTCCCTTACAAGCACTTGCCCGCGGCCCGCGTCGGCCGCAACCAACGTGTGCGGCCACCAGGGCGAGGTCGCGTAATGTATGTGTCTCGTGTCTAACCGCGTCGAGGCCCCTGCCCGTCCACGGTGACCCAAAGCCTTTTTGCTTCGGACAAATCCCATCTTGCCACGGAGGGCGTCCTCTTTCAAGGGCGCCCTCCGTAAACGTGTTTGAATTGTAGGCTAATGGCCACGTGCACTTGCTAGCGCTCGCGAGCAACGATGAGCTGGTCCATCTCTTCGACATGCACGCCAACGGAGCCCTTAATGCTCGAGAACTCAACGGAGTTGCATACCAAGATGGGAACCGTCACATCGTAGCCCTCGGCAGCAATTGCCTCGCGATCGAACTCAATGAGTACATCGCCCTTATGGACGATGTCACCCACTTGCGCATGTACGGTAAAGTGCTTGCCCTCGAGCTGAACAGTGTCCAAACCAACGTGGATAAGCACGTCCAAGCCATCGACCGTGTTAAGCGCAACGGCGTGTCCCGTGGGAAAAATAGCCTCGACCTTGGCATCAGCCGGCGCGATCACGCGCGTTCCGGTGGGCTGAATCGCCACGCCCTGGCCCAAAAGGCCGGTAGCAAACGTCTGATCGTTTACCTCGGAGAGCGGAATGACGTCACCCGAGATGGGAGCATCCAACGTAAGGACTCGACCACGCATACCAAAAGACCTTAGGACTTTAGTGAACATGCTCCCCCTCGGACATACCGATCAACCAAAATAACCTTAATAGTTTACCACTTGGCACCCGTTTTTGACCATTAGGGAAGTTCGCGCTTGACAACCTCGACGATGTCGTCGACAACGCGCTGGGTCAGCTCGTGCGTTTCGGCCTCAGCCATCACGCGGACCAGCGGCTCGGTACCGCTCGGGCGCACCAGAATGCGGCCGCGGCCGTCAAGCTCCTTCTCGGCAGCAGCGACGGCATCCCAGATGGGCTGGCAATCGTCCAGACCAGCCTTGTTGTCGGAATGCACGTTGACGAGTACCTGCGGGTACTTCTTCATGATGCCGGCAAGATCGGTAAGCGTGCGGCCGGTGCGCTTGAGCACGGCTAGCAGCTGCAGAGCCGTCACCAAGCCGTCACCGGTGGTGTTGTGCTCCAGGAAGATGATGTGGCCGGACTGTTCGCCGCCGATGACGGCGCCGTCCGCGAGCATGCGCTCAAGAACATAGCGGTCGCCCACGGCGGTCTGAACCATCTCGAAGCCCTGCTCCTTCATAGCGATGGAGAAGCCCAGGTTGCACATAACGGTCGAAACGATCTCGGAGTTGGCGAGCTTGCCGCGAGCGGCCAGGTCGGAGCCGCAGATGGCCAGGATGTAGTCGCCATCGATCTCGTTGCCCTCGCTGTCCACGAACAGCACGCGATCGGCGTCGCCATCGTGGGCCAGGCCGATATCGGCGTGGGTGCGCAGCACGAGCTCGCGCAGGGGCTCAAGGTGAGTGGAGCCGCACTCAACGTTAATGTCAGTGCCGCAGTAATCGGTGTTGATGGCATGGACCGTGGCACCCAGGCGCTGCAGTGCGGCGGGCGTAGTCTGGCAAGAAGCACCATGGCCGCAGTCGACGGCAACGACCAGGCCGTCGAGCCTCAGGCCATCAAGCGTATCGATGGCGTGGTCGACGTACGCCTTGCGAGCGTCCTTCATCTTGATGATGTGGCCCACGCCGGCACCGGTCGGCAGCGTGTCGGCAGCCATAGCTTCCTCGGACATGACCCAGGCGCTGATCTCTTCCTCGACCGCATCGGGAAGCTTCATACCCTTGCGGCTAAAGAACTTGATGCCGTTGAACTCCGGAGGATTGTGCGAAGCAGAGATGACGATGCCGCCGTCGAGCTCATTTTGGACAGTGAGCAGCGCCACGGCCGGCGTAGGGATAACGCCGCAGCAATGCGGGCGGCCGCCCTCGGCCATAATGCCGGCGGTCAGAGCACTCTCGAGCATAGTGCCCGAAAGACGCGTGTCGCGACCGATGCAAATGTCCGGACCAAGGAACTTGGTCGCCGCGCGACCCAGGCGAAACGCGAGGTCACACGAGAGGTCGGCGTTGGCGACGCCACGGACGCCGTCGGTACCGAAGATGTTCTGGGGCATAGGATCGCTCCTTCCCAAGTAGGCAAAACACAGTCGCCCACTCTAGTCGAAAATGAAAAGCGGGACCCGCCGAGCAATCGGCAGGCCCCGCTTGTACATTGTATCTCGTAAGGAGATGAAACCTTAGCGCTTGGAGAACTGGGGAGCGCGGCGGGCCTTCTTGAGGCCGTACTTCTTGCGCTCGACCACGCGAGCATCGCGCGTAAGGAAACCGGCCTTCTTGAGGTCAGCACGGTAGTCGCCAGCGTTCAGAAGAGCGCGGGCGATGCCCAGGCGCAGAGCGCCGGACTGACCGGAGATGCCGCCGCCATCGCACAGAGCGATAACGTCGAACTGACCGGCGGTGTCGGTCACCTTGAAGGGAGCAAGGGCGTTCTCAACGAGCTGATGACGGCCGAAATACTGCTCGGCGTCACGCTTGTTGACAGTCACCTTGCCGGTGCCGGGGACGAGACGGACGCGGGCGACGGCGTTCTTACGACGGCCGGTACCCTGGTAGACAACGGTGTTCTCAGCCATCTTTAAGCCTCCAGCTCAATCTTCGTGGGGTTCTGGGCAGCGTGCGGATGCTCGGCACCAGCGTAGACCTTAAGCTTGGTCATCTGGGCACGGCCGAGGGTGGTCTTGGGCAGCATACCGCGAACGGCGCGCTCGATGACCTTCTCCGGGTGCTTCTCCATAGCCTGGCGGAAGCTCTCAGCCTTGAGGCCGCCGTTGTAGCCGCTGTGGCGATAGTAGGTCTTCGTGTCGGCCTTGTTACCGGTAAGCTGGACCTTATCGGCGTTGATGACGACAACGAAGTCGCCGCAGTCGCTGTTGGGCGTGAACTGGGGCTTGTTCTTACCGCGCAGGATCATTGCGATCTGGGTGGCAAGACGGCCCAGGACAGCACCATCGGCGTCGACGAGAACCCAGTTGCGCTGGACCTCGCCCTGCTTGGCGTAGTGAGTCGATTTCGAAATCACTTAGACTCCTCCATGTACAGTACGTGTTGTTACAGAGATTCACGGGGCTCTGCAAGTAACCCGTCCATATTACCCCGCTCGCCGCCCGAGTCAACAGGTATTTTGGCTCCGACCAGAGTTTCTGCACATGTCGTCCATGGGCCGTAGTGTTGTGGCGCTAGCGCTCGACGAATGCCTCGATGTCGGCCAGCAAGCGCTTTGCCTCCTGGCGGCCCTGAATATACAGGTCGAGCAGCTTTGCCGGGTCATGCTCAACATGACCGACCTCGACCGGCTTTTGCGGAGCAACGACCAACGCGCGACCCTCGCGCTCATACTTCCACAGGTGCATACGCTGGATGTTGTAGCGGTCGTGGCGCGTCTCAATGGCCTCGAGCAGGTAGGGGTAGTCAGCATAACGCGCACGCGCGGCCGGCATAAACTCGTAGGGCTTCTTTTCATACGAACGGTCTTGGGTGACAATGACGACCGCGCGGTCGAAGCCAGCCTCCTCGAGCACATGCTCGATAGGAACCGAATCGGCCACGCCGCCGTCGACGTACTTGTGGCCGTCAATCTCGACCGGCGGGGTCACCAGCGGTAACGAAGTCGAAGCGCGCACGGCGTCGAGATCGAGCACGGCGCTTTTGACCGGCAGGTAGGCAGCGGTTCCAAAGAGCATGTCCGTCGCAACGGCATACATCTCGATGGGGCTGGCGTCGAACGTCTCGTTGTCAAAGGGATCCAGGCGATCCTGGACGTCGTTGAAGATAAAGTCGTAGCCCACGATGGAGCCCGTGGACGCAAACGACGCGGCGCCCATGTAGCGATTGTCGTTGCAAAAGGCCAAATTGACTCGGTTGGTGCGTCCGATCTGGTGCGACTTGTAGTTGACGCCGTTGAGGGCGCCGGCCGATACGCCGTACACCGCCGGGATCTCGATGCCGGCCTCCATGAGGACGTCGAGCACGCCCGCGGTAAACTGCCCGCGAAAGCTGCCGCCCTCCAAGACGAGCGCGACCTTACCGGCGTTCTTTGCCTTATCTTCTGCAGTCATATTGACCTCCTGCGATTGCGTTTTGGCTTTCTTCTACCCAGTTTTGGAATGGAGGGCGCGCAGGTTTTGGAGTTGAGGGGGCGGGGCGGATAGCGGAAAGCGTGTCCCAGTTTGAGCATGGATTCCGGGTCGCAGCTTCCGCCTGGGACGCCTTTGGGAAAGCTCGTCCCGGTCTCAGGGCAAATTCTGGGTCGCAGTTTCCGCTTGAGCAGCCGTTAGGAAAGCATGTCCCGTTCTGAGCGTGGATTCTGGGATGAACTTTCCGCCAGCCACTCATCCGGAAAATGAATCCCAGTCTGGGCGTCGATTTCGGGTCGCAGTTTCCGCTTGAAGCATCATCCGGAAACTACGTCCCAGTCTGAGCCGAGATTCCGGGATGGATTTTCCGCTTGGGCAGCCGTTGGGAAAGCGCGTCCCACTCTGCATTGCCACAGCGGTTGCTTAACGCCCGCGCCCTGCGCGGAGTTCGATTCTCCGCGGTATCAGGAGCACCTTTGATGCGCGGGATTGGAAGTAGACGGCGGATTAACATTGCATTTATTTTGGGCTGAGGCATTGCGCGGAGAATCCGCGTATTTGCTTCGCAAATCCGCACCGGCTTCGGCCGCCTGCCGGCGTCCTCGCCCGCGGGCTAAAAACGCTTACGCGTTTGCTTAACGCTCGCGCCCCGCACAGAGTTCGATTCTCCGCGGTGCGGACTAGAAATAAAAAGGCAGGTAGATACGAATATCTACCTGCCTGTTACTTATGGTGGAGGCGCGGAGAATCGAACTCCGGTCCACGAAAGCCCCCTGATTGGCATCTCCAAGCTCAGTCGCTGGTTTAGTCTCGGACGCTTTGCGCGCAGCGACACGCTCGCGGCATCCCAACCGGTTCGGTCTTAGCCCGCGCCATACCGATTACGTGCGCGGGAGCATTCCCCTAACATGACGTCGCGCCGGTGTCGGGGAAATCACCGGGTTGACGCGCCGCTATAAACTAAGCAGCGAGAGCCATAGGCTCAAAAGAAGAGTTGTTGTCAATTCAATTTGACGGTACCCCTGTTTAACGAGGCGAGGAGACCTCGGCTTGCTTCCTCTCTCAGAGCTATCGTGTCGAAACCAGTCGCCCCCGGATGTTGGGAAAGTCTGGATGGTATCGGGCCTGCAAACACCCGATAACCGTCGACTTTTCAAGGAACACGCGGGGTGAGCCCCGCTCGTGGATAGCTATCTTACCACGTTCTAAAGGCAGACAGCTGCTCTATGCACGAGCTGTGAAGACCCTAATGTGCACCATACTTCGCACTTTTGCTACCGATCGCGTCACGTATATTTTCGCCAAGCAAAATTGACCCGTCGAAAGGACCGTTATGGATACCAAGCAGCAACTCGTCAATGCCCTCGCCGGCCTGGGCTCAACCATTACCGAAGCCATGGATGTCATCGAAGGCTTTGTACCGTGCGGACATCCCGCCCTCACGGTATCGAACGCACTCGTCGCGCTGGACGCTGACGATGACGCAGCTCTCGCCCAGCAGCTTGAGACCGTCGAGGGCTTTATCGACCACGTGAGTGAGAACCGCGGCGTGACCGCCTACCACGGCATCGAGGTCGAGCTCGCGGGCCCCAAGGCCGATCTGCTCGCAGCAATCCGCGAGATAGGCGCCCTTATGCAGACCGCAGGCGTCAAGAACACCCAGGTCAACGAGTGGGTCTACCGCAGTCTGGCAGCACTCGACAGCTCCGACGAAAAGGCAGCCGAGCAGCTCGCAGAAAGTCCCGCCATCAAGGCCGAGCTTTTGTAAATAGCAGACGCGGGCCCCTTGGCGCATCGTCGTCCAAGAGGCCCGCAAACAGTTCGCGTCAACCGATAGCCGCGCCGCCGCGTTCGGCCAAAGCAAGAATCGGCATCATTTGACGAGGTGTCTTTGCTGCAAGATCGGCATGTTCGAGCAGTTTGCGATCGTTGGTCACCAAGTAATCAACCTGGGCGCGTTTGCATGCGGCGAGTACCAAATTGTCCTCGTAATCGCGATGGAGCGCTAAGTATTTGTCGGCCAACCAAAGGTCCGACGCATCTGCACCCACAGCCGTGGCGTTTTCGGTCATGTTCCGAACAAACGCCAGCGCCGCATCGCCAATCGCGCTGGCAGAAGCCTCGTCGAGCGCTCCCCCGCTGGCAAGAACGCTACGCTTCAGCTCGTGTTGGACAACGTACAGCACGTCCTTGGCGATATGCACCGGAAAGAACAGCAATGCCCCCGTCTCCGTCGCCTGTCCAATAAACGCACGCGCGGCAAGCGACTCGGCATGGTCGACGCAAAATGAATCAACCCATACGCTGGCGTCCACCATTATTTTGAGGGGAGCCCCGCTCACTGGATCATCCCCTTTTGGCGATAATGCTCATCCATGGCGTCGGAATAGATTGCGTCCCAATCGCGATCGTCTGATACGGGCGACGCAGCGATGCCCAAATCTGCATAAAGCCGGTCGGCCGCTGCCCATGATACGGCGAACGGTGCATCGGGCGCGACGGTCTGCTGCCGGTCGTCGACGGCCGCAAGCACTTCCTCGCACTGCCCGCCACCCTGCGCGACCTTGGCCACCACCTTTTTGATGAGTTCGGGCAGTGACCCGCCCGAAAGCCGCAGCGCCTCCTCGGCACGGTTCTTGACCTGGCGATCCACGCGAACGTTCACCTGCGCCATGCCGCTAACAGTACCCACGTCGATCCCGCTCCCTTCAATTGCTAGCGTCGCTAGCAACACTATATAGAGAGGCTAGCACATGGTCAAATGCAAAAGGCCTGCGCCTGGACGACACCGATGCCGTCTGGGCGCAGGCCAGATAACGTGGGCGAACACGTCTGCTAACGCAGATAAGCCTTCGCGTTGCCCAGGCTGTAGGCAATCGTTGAGCCGTTGTGCAGCAGTGACGACGTCTGCGGAGTGATCATGCCGGTAATGCCCAGCGCCAAGAGCGCCGAGTTGGTGAGCATCACCTTAGAATAGGAGCTCGTCAGACGGTCGATGAGACCCTGACTCATGCGGCGCAAACGCACGATCGCGGCAAGATCCGTATCGGTCAGGATGATATCGGCGACCTCCTTGGCGATGTCGCTTCCGCCACCCATCGCCAAGCCCACGTCGGCCAAACCGAGCGCCGGCGAATCGTTGACGCCGTCGCCCACCATGGCAACATGGCGCCCCTCGCTCTTAATGCGCTCCACATAGGCGTACTTGTCCTCGGGCAGCAGCTCGGCCTTAAACTCGTCGACACCCGCCTCGCGCGCAATGCGCTCGGCCGTGCGCTCCGAATCGCCCGTGAGCATAACGACATGCTTGACGCCCAGCGCATGCAAGTCGGCGATGGCCTCACGGACCCCGGGCTTGAGCGGATCCTCGATGCCGAGCACGCCGACGACCTTTCCATCGACCGCCAGATACAGCGGCGACAGGCCCTGCATCTGGGACTCGATTTGCTCCTTAATGTCGGCCTCGAGCTGCGCGCTCTCGTCCTCAAACACAAAGTGTGCCGAGCCGATAATCGCGCGACGCCCTTCGATGGACGAAGCGATGCCGTGCGCCACGATGTACTCGACGGCAGCATGGCGCTCGCGGTGCTCGAGCCCGCGCTCGCGTGCCGCATTGACCACGGCACGCGCCACCGGATGCGGAAAATGCTCCTCCAAGCAAGCGGAAAGGCGCAGGACCTCGTCCTCGCTCCAGCCGTCGGTCGTGAGCACGCAAGCTAGGCGCGGCTGGGCCTCGGTCAGCGTACCGGTCTTGTCAAAGACAATGGTATCGGCCTTGGCAAACGACTCAAAGTACTTAGCGCCCTTGACCATAACGCCCATCTTGGCAGCATCGCTCATGGCAGTCATGACGGCAACGGAACCCGTGAGCTTGAGTGCGCACGAGTAGTCGACCATCAGTGCCGCGGAGGTCTTGATGAGACTGCGCGTGGTGAGCGCAACCAGGCCCGCGAGCAGGAAGTTCCACGGGACGATCTTGTTGGCAAGGTCCTCCATATGCGACTGGCCCTCGGACTTGAGCGAGTCGGCCGTCTGCACGAGCGAGACGATTGAGCGCAGTTTGGTTTGCGCCGTATTGGCGCGCACGCGCACCAAGATGCCGCCGTCTTCCACGACGGTACCGGCGAACACGTCGTCGCCCACGCTGCGCTCGACGGCCAGCGGCTCGCCGGTCAGGGTCGCCTGGTTGACCATAGCGCTCCCCTGCTCGACAACACCGTCGATGCAGATGGACATGCCGGTGCGCACGGCGACCAAGTCGCCGGGCTCGAGCTCGGTGGCGGCAACGCTTACCTCGGTGTCGCCGACGACCTTTTGCGCCTTGTCGGGCACATCGAGCAGCGAGTTGATGAGCTCGTTTTCGCTCATGGCGCGGGTGTAGTCCTCGAGCAGCTCGCCCACGTTGAGCAGGAACATCGTCTGGCCCGCGGTGTCGACATCACGCTTGACGAACGAAATGCCGATGGCCGAAGCGTCGAGCACGGGAACGGTCAGGCGCGGCTGCGCGAGCTCATGAAGGGCAGCGCGCAAAAATGCCATGTAACCGGCCACGACAAACACCGCACGCAGGGGCGTGGGCAAAAACCAGCGACGTGCGTAATGGGCACCGATAAGTGTGGCAAGATCCATGACGAGCTTGTGCTTGCGTGGCTCAAGCTGCATCACGTAGCCTGTCTTTGCGTCGGCAATGGCCTGAGCGTCGAGCGCACCGACGGCGGCCAGCACGGCATCGCGGCGCGACTCGTCGTATTCGAGCGCCATCTGGCCAATACGGCCATATACGCGCACCTTGTGCACGCCGTCGATATCGCCGCTGAGCTTAAGAAGTGCATCGAGATCGCTCTCTGGCACAGGACCCGCCAATTGAAGACGGGTCCTGCCGGGGATCTCGCTAATAATCGAGAATCTCATAGTTTGTGCCTGGGAGCGTTACTCGGCTGCCTCGTCAGCAGCGGCCTCGCTCTGGGTGATGTAAGCAGCCTCGGCAACCATGTCGTCAACATTAGCCTTGGCCTGCTCGACCATGTCCTGGTAGCCGTTCTTGATGCGCATGCCGCACGCGATACCCTGCACGCAGGCATTCTTTACCGGAGCGCTGGTGAGCAGCTTGATGCCGGCCGTACCGAGCAGAAAACCGCCACCGACAAGCAGGGTGTTGAACGTGGACTTCTTCATGATGTCTCTCCCTTTTGCCGCATTGGACGCGGCATGGTGCCTCAGCACCCGAGTAAATAAGTTTGCTCGAGCACGCTTTTGAAATATCTCAATTTTATCTAACTATCTAGGTCAGCCATGGCTAACCTTTTGAAAATTAACGATGCGGAGTAACCGATTGTCAATGTGAGAAAGGGACTGTCCCTTTGCCCCTTCTTACAACTGCCAGGTAGCTGCTTCCTTTTGCAGCGCCACCATGCGGGCGAATTCTCCACCTGCCGCCTTGAGCTGCGCCGGAGTGCCCTGCTCGGCAACCACACCATCCTTGAGTACAACGATTTTGTCGGCATTTTCCACCGTACGCATACGGTGGGCAATAACGATAACCGTCTTACCTGCAAGCAGACGGGAGAGCGCCTGCTGAACCACGGTCTCGTTCTCCACATCCAAGCTCGCCGTCGCCTCGTCCAACAGCACGATAGGCGCGTCTTTGAGCAGCGCACGGGCGATAGAGATGCGCTGGCGCTCACCGCCGGACAGCTTGGAGCCGTTCTCGCCGATCATGGTGTCATAGCCCTGCGGCATGCGGCTCACAAACTCGTCGCAGTTGGCGGCACGCGCGGCAGCAAGCACTTCCTCATCGGTGGCATCGCGACGACCAAGACGGATGTTTCCCATCACCGTGTCGTCAAAGAGCAGCACGTCTTGGAACACAATGGCGTAGTCGCGCAGCAACACCTCGGGATCCACGCTCGCAACATCCACGCCGCCCACGGTGACCGTGCCTTCGGTGGCGTCCCAAAAGCGCGCGGCCAGGCGGCTCACCGTGGACTTACCGGAGCCCGAAGGACCGACCAGTGCCGTGACCTCGCCTTCCTTGGCGGTAAAGCTCACATCGGTAAGAACTTTCTCGCCGGCGCGGCCGTCCTCGCCCGCACCATAGCCAAATGCCACGTGATCGAACACCACATCGTGGCCTACGGGCTCAAACTGCTCGCTGCCCCGCGCCACGGGCTCTTCCATGATGGAACGCATGCGCTTGGCCGACGACTCGGCGGCAAACAGCTCGGACATCAGCATCAGCGCCTGATCAAAGGGCGCATAGATGCGGCTCACCATAAGCAGGAAGGCAAACATCATCAAAAAGTCGGCCTGGCCGGAGGCGACCATCGCAGCGCCCGTGACCAACGTGGTGGCAATCCCCAGGCGCAGGATGGCAAAGGCGGAGTTGACCAAAAGCCCATTGGCGAGCTCGCCCTTGGTGGTTTCGCGCTCCTCGGCATCGATCACGGCGTTGAGCCCCTCAAGATAATGAGCCTCCTGGTTGGTGGCGCGGATCTCGCGCACGCAGTCGAGCGTCTCCTGGATCGCCTCGGTAACCTTGACCTTCTCGGCACGCACATGGTCGAACACCGGGGTCATGGGGCCGCGTGTCAGATACAGCACGGCAAAGGCCACGGGCACGCTCCAAAACGCCGCGATCGCCAGCTGCCAGCAAAAGAACAGCGACGCCACGAACACAATGGCGCTTGCGATGATGGCACCCCAAAGCTCTCCCAGCACGTGGCTGTAGGCGTGCTCCATGGCCTGGACGTCGCCCATGATGGTCTCGGTTAAATCGGCCAGATCACGACGACCAAAAAACGACAGCGGCAGTTTGCGCAAGCGCTCGGCAATCTCCATACGCTGCTTGCCGCACTCCTCGTAAAAGATGCAGTAGGTGTAGTAATACTGCTGCCAGTTAGAGGCAAAGAGCAACACGAAAAAGACCAGGAGGCCGCCCACAATCGGCAGGGCATCCGGCAGGTCGGCACCGGTGGCGAGATGTTCGACAAAACCGGCCATGACCAGGAACAATAAGCCCATGCCGGCCATGGTAATGAGATTGGTGAGCGCGGTCCAGAAAATGCCGCGTTTTACGCCGGCGACGCCTTTATCGGATAGGAAGTACTTCTTTTGGAATGAGGCGAACATTTAGGCCTCGCCTCCCTTCGTGACGGCGGCATCCGCGGCAGCAGTGATCTTCCAGCTCGCGGCCTGTTCGTATTCGGCCCACATCTTGGCGTATAGACCGTTTTGGGACAGCAGCTCGGCATGGGTGCCAGTCTCCTGCACGCTACCTTGGTTGAGCACCACGATCTTGTCGGCCCCCACCACGGTCGAAAGCCGGTGCGCGATCATAATGACTGTGCGACCCGCCGCCAGTTTGCTAAAGGCACGCTGGATGAGCGCCTCGTTCTCGGGGTCGGCAAACGCCGTGGCCTCATCGAGCACCACGATAGGTGCGTCTTTAAGGATCGCGCGGGCGAGTGCCACGCGCTGCACCTCGCCGCCCGAAAGATATGCCCCTCCAGCACCGAGCATGGTGTTAATACCCTGCGGGAGCTTGGCCACAATGTCGTCGCACTGAGCTGCGGAGAGGGCCGCACGCACTTCGTCGTCAGTGGCCGTGGGCTTGGAGGCACGCACGTTATCGGCAAGTGTTTGCCGGAACAGCTGGTTGGTCTGGAACACGAAGGCGACCTGGTCCATAAGCTCGTGCGGATCCATATCGCGAACGTCCACACCGCCTACGAGCACTCGACCCGAAGAGACATCCCAAAAACGCGGGATCAGGCTTGCGCAGGTCGACTTACCGCCGCCCGAGGGACCAACCAACGCAAGGGTGCTGCCTGCGGGAACGCTAAAGCTCACATGATCGACGGCAGGCGCCTCAGCACCCTCGTAGGTAAAGCTCACGTCCTCAAAGCGCACATCGCTGCCAGCGGGGTGCTTGGGTTGAGCGGGCACGGAGAGCTGCTTGGAATCCATAACGCTTCGGATGCGAGCCAGCGAATCAGCACTCATCTGAGACGCCTCGCCCACAAACATAAGCTTGGTCATGGCCGTCGGCACCACGGCCGAAAAGATCGCGTAAAACGTAAAATTGACCATAAAGTGCGCGAAGTCCGTCTCGCCCGGCGCCAGCAGCAGCGCCACAGGCAAAAGAAATGCCACAAGGCCGTTGAGCGCAGTAAGGTTGAGCACCTGCGGACCCCGGCAAAACGTACCCGCATAGTTTTGCGCCATATCGGCGTATTCGGCGATCGCATCGTGGAACGCCTTAAAGGAGTAGACCGTCTGCTGGAATACCTTGACCACGGGGATGCCGCGTACGTATTCGGTGCCGGTCTTGTTCATCTTGACCAGCGCGCCCATGTAAGCCTTCATAAACTCGGCGCCCTTGCCGCTCATCATGGTGGCCATGGCGCAAAACGAAACGACGACCGAGATTAAGCATGCCGCGCCCAAACGCCAATCGAGGGCAAATAGCAGCACAAGCAGGCCCACGACCATGGCGGTGGCACCGGCGATATCGGGCAGCATGTGCGCGAGCAGCGTCTCGGTGGAGGCGGCACAGCCGTCTACGATACGGCGCAGCTCACCGGTGGCGTGCGTGTCAAAGTAGCCGAGCGGCAGCTTAAGCAGATGCTCGCTCGTAGCCTTGCGGATATTGGATGCGCAGCGAAACGCGGACAGGTGCGTGCACATGAGTCCCACGAAATAGACCACGATGCTTGCCAGGGCAAAACCAACAGCCCACCAACCATACATTGCGATGTCGGCGGCCTCGCTCCAGTTGGGCGCCACGGCAATCAGGTCTCGCGCAACAAGCCAGATGCACACGTACGGGCCAAAGCTCAACAGCTGCGAGAACGCCGAGAGGGCCATGCCCAAATACGTTAGGAATTTGCGGTCGCCGGCATATGCAAGCAGCTCGCCGATACCGCCACCTTCCTTTTTCGATCCCTTTGCCATGAGATTCCTTTCTAACGGCTTGAGAGTTAACCGTAAGAAACTTATCATGGGCGTGTTAGCCAAGGCACACAATTGGGCCAGGCGTGGACGTTTTCGCAAATGAAGGGGACGCTTTTGAAAATGCGGCGGGCGGCAACCGATATAACCGAGCTCTACGCACCGCAGTTTGAGCAGTTTGGCCTGCAGCTTTCCGGCAAGGGCGCCGTCTTTACCGGTGAGGTGGCAAACGATCGGGCGCACGGACGCGCATGGATCATGCCCCTTTCCCCCACCTGCATCGTCATGGAGCATTTCATTACCCCGATGCACGATATGTACCTGGCCGAATACACACCCGAGCCGTACGCCTGCGTGAGCGAGGTCAGCGCGCCCACGCTCATGTGCATGCCCGAAGCCGGCATAACGCCTGCGAACCTTAAACCCCTGCATGGACCGTGGCCAAACAATACCGTGTGCAGCTTTATCCAAGATAACTGTGGCGAGGAGTTAAGCCCACTGTTTGCAGGGCGGCTCTATCACTCGCGCTCGGTGCTCTTTTTGCCTGGATATTTTGACGAACTGGAGCACCGCTATCCCACCGAGTTCGCAGGGGTCTTTGAGGCGTTTGCCGAGCCATGGCACGAGGAGGCGACGTCTGCCATCTGCCACACGTTGCGCAGGATTAACGAGGACCGCGCCCGCACCGCAGGCGGACACGTCTATATGCAGGGCATCGTGGAGACCATGGTCGCGGAGCTCGCCTGTTCGCGCGCGGCCCACAAGCAGGCGCGGCAGGCGGCAGACACACGCGTCAGCATAACCATTGCCGAAGAAGCAACGGCAATGATTGAGCGCGCGCTCGACAAAGGCAGGCGTGTGGGTATCAACGAGGTGGCCGAGAGGCTCTACACAAGCCGCTCCAAGCTATGCGCCACCTTTAAGGCCCAAACTGGCGAGTCCCTGGGCACCTACATTCGAAGGCGCCGCATGGAGCGAGCAAAGGACCTTTTGACCGACAGCTCACTCACCATAGCGCAGGTAGCAGAGCGCCTAGGCTACCCCCAACAATCCGCCTTCACCCAAGCCTTCAAACAATACACCAACACCACCCCCACCACCTGGCGCTCCCAACACACATAAAGAACGAGGGCGCCCCACAATGTGACAAAGGGACTGTCCCTTTGTCACATTCACAAAAATGGACGCGCCAACGGCGCGCCCATTCACTCTATTCCATTCAGCCCACCTGACCCGAACGGCCGAGTCGTCACGGAACCGAGGGGCCGGGCGCAGGGCCTTGCCTCTCAATGAGTTCCCTTCAAAACAATGGGCGTGCCGACGGCACGCCCATTCACTCTATTCAATTCAGCCCGTCTGACCCGAACGGCCGAGTCGTTGCAGAACCCGGGAGCCCCGGCAGGGCGGGTGCTTGCTCAAAATGAGTTCCGCACGCAAAGAAGGCCACTTAATGTGGCCTTCGTCTTGCGCAGGACTGTTCGAAATTTTGAGGAAGCACCCGCCCTGCCGGGGCTCCCGGGTTCCCGCTTACGAGAGCGACGTTCTCAGCAACTCGTTGAAGAGCTTCGGGTTGCCCTTGCCGCGGCTCGCCTTCATGCACTGGCCCACCAAAAAGCCGATGACCTTCTGGTTTCCGTCGCGGTACTGCTGCGCCTGATCGGCACAGTTAGCCAGCACCTCGTCCACAATCGGCTGCAGCGCGCCGGCATCGCTCACCTGACGCATACCGCGCTCGTCGACGATCTTGTTGGGGTCGTCGCCGGTCTGGGCCATGGCCTCAAAGACCTCGTGCGCTTGGTTGGAGCTGATGGCATCGGTCGCCAGCAGCTTGGCAAGAGCTGCCACCTGAGCCGGCGCGATACCGGACTCGGCGAGCGACACGCCCGCGCCCTTAAGGTAGGCGATCATCTCGTTGACCAGCAGGTTCGCGACCGTCTGGGCCTCCTTGCCGGCCATACCGGCAGCGGCGGCCTCAAAGAAGTCGGCAAACTCCGGGTCGCCGGCGATTTGCTCGGCGTCGGCCGCCTTAATGCCAAAGTCGGCCTCAAAACGGGCGCGCTTGGCATCGGGCAGCTCGGGAATCTCGCCACGGCAGCGGTCGATGAACTCGTCGTCCAGATCGAACGGCGCCAGGTCGGGATCGGGGAACAGACGATAGTCGTCTGCCGTTTCCTTCACACGCATGACCACGGTGCGCTTGCGGCTGGGCTCCCAGTGACGGGTCTCCTGATAGATGATGCCGCCCTCCTCGAGCACCTCGGCCTGGCGGCAGATCTCGTAGGCAAGGCCGTCGTGCAAGCTCTTAAACGAGTTAAGGTTCTTAAGCTCGGTCTTGGTGCCCAGCTTGGTCTCGCCGCGGCGGCGCAGCGACACGTTGCCGTCGCAGCGCATGGAACCCTTCTCCATGGAGCAGTCCGAAATGCCCAGCGTCACAAAAATGCGACGGAGCTTCTCCATAAACAGGCGCGCCTCCTCGGGCGTACGCAGGTCGGGCTCAGTCACGAGCTCAATCAAAGGCGTGCCGCAGCGGTTGTAGTCGACAAGCGACTCGGCCGCGGCAGTAATGCGGCCCTCGGCGCCACCCACGTGGACCATCTTGGCGGCGTCCTCCTCCATGTGGATGCGCAGGATGCGAATGGGCACCGTGTAGGAACCGTCCTCGCGACGCTCGGGCATCTGCAGGCTGGACGCATCGTAGCTGGCCAGGTGGCCGGCGCGCTGGTTGCCCTCGCGCATGGTCGACGTCATGGACGTGGACAGGCCCTCGGCGTTGGCCGAAGCGCTCGCCAGACTCTGGGCTTCGGCCTCGCCAAACGCGCAGTCGGGGCGCTCGGCGGCGCCGCGACCGGTCACGTCCAGGTCCAGGTGACCGTACATGGCAAAGGCGACCGGACCCTGCGTGGTCTGGAAGTTCTTGGCCATATCGGGATAGAAGTAGTGCTTGCGGTAGAACATCGAGTGGCGCTGAATCTCGCAGTTGGTAGCGAGGCCGGCCTTGACGATGCTCTCGATGGCGCGCTTGTTGGGCACCGGCAGGGCACCGGGCAGGCCCAGGCACACCGGGCACACGTTGGCGTTGGGCTCGTCATCGTGGCTGAGCTTGCAATTGCAGAACATCTTGGTATCGAGTGCGGTGAGCTCGGTATGGATCTCCAGGCCGATCACGGCCTCCCAATCCTGCAGGACCTCGGAAAGCTCCTTCATTACAGCTCGCCTCCCTTCCCGGCAAAATCGGGCGCGACGGAAAGCGCGGGCGCACCCGTGGCGGTATCGGCAAAGCCGCGCTCCAGGGCACGGGCAAACGTGAGCAGCTGACGGTCCTTAAAGGCCGGACCCACCAGCTGGGCAGAAACGGGCAGCTTGCTGTCCTCGCCCAGGCCCAGCGGCACCGAGATACCGCCGTTGCCGCAAATGTTGAGCGAGATGGTGTACAGGTCGGAGAGATACATCTGCGTGGGGTCGCTGATCTCGCCAAACTTAAAGGCCGTGCGCGGCGAGGCGGGCATGAGGATGGTGTCCACCTTGGCATACGCGGCATCGTAGTCCTGCGTGATGAGCGTGCGGGCCTTTTGCGCGGCGTAGTAGTACTTGTCGTACACGCCCGAGCTCAGCAGGTAGGCGCCGAGCATCTGACGGCGCTTGGCCTCGGCACCAAAGCCGTGGGCGCGCGACAGCGAGCTCTGGTCGGACAGGTTGGCGCAGCCCTCCTCCTGATAGCCGTAGCGAATGCCGTCAAAACGGGCTAGGTTGGAGAATGCCTCGGCCGGGCCGATGACGTAGTAGGCGGCGATTGCGGCGTCCAGGTGCGGCAGGTCGACCTCGACCAGCTCGGCGCCCTGGTTCCGCAGCTCCTGGGCGGCGCGCTGAACAGCGGCCTTGACCTCGGGCGTCAGGCCCTCGGCCTCCATAAACGCGGGGATGATGCCCACGCGCTTGCCCTCGATGCTGTCGTTGAGATGCTCGGTAAAGTCGACGGCGCAATCCTGGCTGGTGCAGTCGTACGGATCGTGGCCCGCGCCGGTAAGCGCGTTCATGGCCAGCGCGACATCCTCGACCGTGCGGCCAAAGGGGCCCACCTGGTCGAGCGACGAGCCAAAGGCAACCACGCCGTAACGGCTCACGGCGCCATACGTGGGCTTAAAGCCCACCACGCCGCACAGCGACGCCGGCTGGCGAATGGAGCCGCCGGTGTCCGAGCCCAGCGAGAGCGCGACCTCGCCCGCGGCGACGGCTGCAGCAGAGCCGCCCGAGGAGCCGCCGGGCACGCGCTCGGTATCCCAGGGGTTGTTGGTGCGATGGAACGCCGAGCTCTCGGTAGAGCTGCCAAAGGCAAACTCGTCCATGTTGGCTTTGCCCATGGGCAGGCAGCCGGCATCGAGCATGCGCTGGACGCAGGTGGCGGTGTAGACGCTCTGGTAGTCCCCAAGCATGCGGGAAGCGCAGGTGGTGCGCGTGCCCACGAGGTTCATGTTGTCCTTAATGGCCAGCGGCACGCCCGCGAGCGGGGGCAGCGGCTTGCCTGCGGAGCGATCGGCATCCACGCGCGCGGCGGCCTCGAGCGCAAGCTCGGGCGCCACCTGCAGGAATGCCTGGACCCCGCCCTCGCGCGCCTCGATGGCGGCAAGGGAGGCCTGGGCCACCTCGGTAGCCGTAAAGTCGCCGGCGGCAACGCCCGCGGCGATCTGGGCGGCGGTAAGGGAATCGAAGCTCTGCGCCATTACTCGCTCTCCCCCTCTCCCAAAATGGACGGCACGCGGAAGTAGCGGTCGCGCGCGCTGCCGGCATTTTCGAGCGCAACGTCGAGCGGCAGGTCGCGCTCGGGCTCGCGCAGGTCGTCGCCCATCACGTTGGACAGGCTTCCGATAGGATGGAACGTGGGCTCCACGTCGGGCAAGTCATATTGCAAGACGGGCTCGAGCATCTGGACGGCGTCGTTCATGTAGGACGTCATCTGGGTGAGCTCGTCATCGGTCAGTGCGATCTTTGCGTACTCGGCGATGCCGCGCACGTCTTTCTCGCTGAGTGCCATAGGCGCTCCCTTCCGCATAACAGATAAACCGCTCTAGTATACAAGGCAACGCCACTTGGAGCAGGTGCTTTACCCAAATGCAGCGAAAACGTAACGAGGGAGGCGGTTGGCAGGCGGCAGGCTGGCGGTTCTGCAGCGAAACCGCACCGTCCACAGCGAAAACCGTCTCGACCACAACGAAAACCGTCGCGCCCGCAATGAAAAGCATCACAACATTCGACGCTTTTCGTCAAAATCGCGATTTTCATCGAATGTTGTGATGGTTTGGAAGTCCCGACCACCACAAAGGTGCCTGTCCCCATTGCGGTGGTTCTGGAGAATGTCTTATGCCGAGGCCTTGGCCTTGCGGCGCTTGCGGACCGCGTGGATCACGATGTCCAGCAGCAACAGCACAATGGCTACGACCACGATGAGCACGGCAAACTCGCGCTTGCCCCAGTGGCGGCCGGCCAGCGACTTTTGCTTGTCGACGTCCTTCTTGCTGTACTTGGTGCGCACGCAATGCACCAGCAGACGGTGATCGTTCACGCCATAGGGCGTGCAGGTGACGAGCGTCAGCTTGTCGGCGCCGGGCTCGATGGTCAGCGATTCCATCTCCTCGGGCAGCACGACCTCGGAGTCGACCATCTTGTAGGCAAGCGTCTTGTTCATGGTGTGCAGCAGCACCAGGTCGCCGGGCTCCAGCGAGTGGATGTCGTCGAACATGCTCAGGTTGCGCATGCCCGAGTGCGCGGTGAGCACGCAATGCGTCGAGCTGCCGCCCACCGGCAGGCTCGTGCCCTCCAGGTGGCCGACGCCCGCCATAAGGACTTCCTCGCTCGTGCCGTGGTAGATGGGCATGCTCACGTCGATGGAGGGGATCTCGACCCAACTCATCATGGGGTCGCGGTCAAAGATGAGCTGCTGATCGTAGGGCTCGATCTGGTCGGCGGGAAGCTCGGTGGCCTCGCCGGCAAGTTGCTCGTTAAAGGAGCGCGCTTGGAGTAGAATGCGCTCGCGCTCCTCTTCGGAGAGCGCGTCCACGGTGCTGGACACGGTGCTGATCTGGTTGAACACGCCCGAGGCCTCGAGCCGGTCCAAGATCCACGGCCAAGTCATAAGGCCCACGCCAATAAGGATGATGACGATAGTGATGAGCCGGTCGGCCCAGCGCGGCAGCCGCTTGCGACGACGCTTGGGCTTTGGTTGAGGTTTGGGCTGGGGGCTTGAGCCACCGTTATCCACGGCGTTGTTGCTCTTCATATGTTTGGCGCCCTGCACCATCGCCGGTCACTCCTTTACAGCTCAGGTTGTCTAAACAAATAATAGCCGATTAGCGAGCTCATGCGCCGGACAACGCAGCTAGGCTGCACCGTTCGGGCCACGTAACCCCACTCAACCAATCAAGCCATATGTTGCTTTCATCGTCTCGAGCAACTGCGCCATCGTTACGCCCGCAACCCCGATCTGTTTCAGATTGACGTCGCCCACCTCGCAATCTTTAACAAACGCAAGCATATCGTCCTTCAGTTCTCCGCCCAGATCGACACCTTCCGACTCGCCAAGCAGCTGAGCAAGCCTCAGCGCATCGCGTTTATGCTTTTTGACCTTCCTCGAGTCAACGTTCTCCCCGGCCTCCCTTCTAGCTTTTAGGTCGAGATACGCCTTCGCTTTGAACGGGACAATGTATTCCGTATCCAGGACCGAAACACCGTCTACTGTCCGAATTCCCTGAAGAAACAAGCTGTAGTAGGCATCGTCCAGCAAAATAGCCGAAAGACTGCTTATGTTTTCATCAACGTGAATTGGCGTCACATCGACTCCCTCACGAGCCTTTAGAAAGTCGGGGCACTTCGCGAAGAGCTCGATCATATGGGGATAACCCGGCCTCTTTGGTTCCGTAAACCGATAAAAACACGAGGCTTCGCTTTCACCCCAGCCGCAGCGGTAGCCGCCATCACGCACCAAGGTCCATATGGCTTCGGCCGTCTGAGGCAACCGGTCATCGGCGACAATGACCACATCAAAATCGTGGGTCGCCCTAAACGAAAGTCCCGCCTCCGCGAGCAAAATGTCGCATGCTGTGCCGCCGATAAGGGCATACGACCCTTCAGCTTCCTGCATATGCTGCCGAAATTCTTGGAGACCTTCTACAGCGCTTCCTGCCATGGATATTCCTTTCCAAACATGCGATCGACTTCGAGCTGAATTCGTTCATCGTCGATTGCCGCCAAAGATAGCGCAAGTGAAATGTCGTCGATACGGGAGGAGTCGGCAAACACGGGCGCATAGCGCCACACTTGGATCATCGCCGTTTCGTTATCCGGCAGTTCCCCGTCTGCGACTTCAAGGTCACGCAGCTCACGCCATGCACTTCTTAAGACAGCCTTTTGCTCCACGCCCGACGCAGCGAGCATCGAACGCGCAGCGAGCGCCGTCTCCCCAGCGTCAGCAAGGCGATCGATCTGTGGTGCCTTCCTTGCAAAAATAACCTTCGAGACAGGCGAGGAAAGCTCTGCAATGTGCTCACTGAGCAGAAGATCCACGACCACGGGTAACACAATGACACGCCGTTCGCGCCGCTCGCGCCTTGCGAGCCCCCTGTCTACAAGCTCGGTTATGGCCTCGCTCGCACGGCTTGCCGAAATCCCGAGCGCACGACAAAGGTCATCGGGATGATATGACTCCTGACCTGCTCCCCAGATTGCGGCAGCCTGCGCGTTGGGTGACATCTTGGTCGCGCGATTATGAAACCGGGCACCGCGTCTCTCCGTATAGGCAGCGCCCATAAATGGAAGAAAAGCCTGTCTACCGGGGCAAACAAAGGGAATCCCTTGCGCGACCAATGCCTTGCGCTGGCGCGCATCGGCATCAGGGAACGAAATGACAACAGGAGCCTCCGAACGCAAGGTTAGCTGGCTATAGACCCTTTTGGCCTCGGGAAGCCCGACGCCAGTAGGCAAGCTTGCAAGCAAAAAAGAAAAACCATTTGCGTCAACGGCGCGAACCTCAATCGACCGCAGATGCAGCGGCAAGTGTGCGGATCCAGGCCAAGTTTTAGCCTTGGCGGAGAGGCCCAGTGCTTCTTGTAAGTAGGTAAGCGCTTCGTTCATTTCCATCTTTTTCGCTTAGTTCCAGTTGATATTGGAATTATACATAATTTTCGGAAATGATGTGATTTCTATCAGGTATGGGCCCGTATTTGAGTTTTCAAAATATCCCGAATCGGCGGGGCGATTCGGGATAGAATGTCTGTAGAAAACGACGCATCCCGCGTAAGTGTTAAGGAGCGCGGGCGGCCTAGTTTTCTAACGTGTTAAACGGCCGGGCTGCAACCCCGGCCGTTCTTATTTGCGCTTGCGGCGCAAACGCCGAGAACCGTCCGCACCGCGCGTGCGCCTACGGACCTTAAACCGAACCTCATACGAGTCAAAAAACGCGATGACGAACGTGCCCACCGCCGCGAGGGCGGCGAGCACGTTAAGGAATTTCAGCATTTGGGGACCTCCGATCGAGTCGTCGGCCGCCCGCGCACGGGATGCGTCGCAAGGCCATTTTACTGCGAGCGTATGCACCCACGTCTAGCAAACGCAATTTTTGCAAACATTTGTTCGATGGTTACACACACGATACTTTGAGCAGCGGAGCCTGGCGGCATTGCCCGGTCAGGCATAGGCCCGTATTTGAGTTTTCAAAATGTCCCGAATCGACAGAGTGATTCGGGATACAATAGCTACAGGAAACGACGCATCCCGCGTAAATGATCGAAAGCGCGGGCGACCAGTTTCCGGTGTTGTTAAATGCCCGGGCCTCTAACCCCGGGCATTCTTATTTGCGCTTGTTGCGGCGCAAATGCCTTCTACCGTCCGCACCGCGCGTGCGCCTACGGACCTTAAACCGAACCTCATACGAGTCAAAAAACGCGATGACGAACGAGCCCACCGCCGCGAGGGCGGCGAGCACGTTAAGGAATTTCAGCATTTGGGGACCTCCGATCGAGTCGTCGGCCGCCCGCGCACGGGATGCGTCGCAAGGGTATTTTACCGCGAGCGCACGCACTTACAGCTGGTAAACGCAATTTTTGCAAACATTTGTTCGATAGTCATACGCTCGATCCTGCGAGCAACGGCGCCCCGGCTGCTATGCCCAAAAAAACGGGGCAAACTCCAGCGCGGAGTCTGCCCCGAAAAGAGAATGGCAAAGCAAGAACGTCGATGGACGAGAAAAGTGTCCGCAAGTCTCATGGCCATCACATCCCACCTGCCAAAGGGATGGGTGAGTGAGCGTTACTCCTGCTCGGACTCCTCAGCCTGCTTACGGCTGCGGATGAGGTGCGCCACGCCGATGCACAGCACCGCGCCACCAGCGATCCAAGTGAAGGTCACACCGTTAAGACCGGTCAGCGGGAGGCCAGAGCCCTTCTTGTTCTGGATGGTAAGGGTAACGGTGCCGTTTTTAACGCTAGGTTCTTTAACAAGGTCGACATTCGACTTAATAACAGAAACAGACAGGGTATTATCTCCTTCGGGCTGTTTGAGGCTGTCGGTGCCGTCTGCCTTTACAGTCGAGATCTTAAAGGTGAAGTCGGGCAGCGTATTGTAGCCGCCGAGGGTATGGGTCTCTTTGACGGTATAGGTACCAGCATCGAGGCCCTTAACCTCGATTATGCCGCCATTTTTAGTTTCGAGCTCAACAGGATTAGCGACAAGAATGCCCTCGTCGTTGACATACATGTCTTTAGAGCTAGTATCGTCAGGATCTGTTGCTTGGATGGTAAACTTCACGCCGTCAAGCTTGGTGTTCTCGTCGGCAGAGTCCTCCTTGACAAGCTTGAGCGCGTAGGTGTAGTCGCGGACGGTGTCCGACACGGACTCGCCCTTACCAACGCCCATGGGGTTGTTGGAATAAATGAGTTTGACGGTGTTCTCGTTACCCGCGCTACCAACAACGACTTTCTCAGCCTTCGCAGAATCGAGCTGAGCAGTGTAAGTGACGACGACATTGGAGCTACCGTCGAGCGTCGCGTTGACCTGCTTCGCAGCAGCCTTGAGGTCGGCAAACTTTACGGTCAACGTGTTAGTTGCATTATCAATCGAAACATCGTAACCGGTATTGGCACCAGGAGTCGTGTTAGGTGAAAGGGTCGTATTACCGATTTTAACAACGACGCTGCTGCCATCTGCCGTCAGACCGTCAGAAAGCTTATCGCTGAACTCATAATAGTAAGTATCGAACGTAGCGATATTGCTGGCAACGGAACCAGTCAGCTTATACTTAACTTTCTGGCCCATCTGCGAGTCGGCCTTGTCGGCCCAATCGCTGCCGTCGTCGTTTTTGACTTTCTTCACAACCGTGGGAATGCTGGTCTTCTCGTTAACGGTCACGAGAGCGTCGCCGACAACAGCGAAGATCGGCGAAGTGCCAGTATTCTTCTCTGGCTTCTCTTCGGTGCCCAAGGTACTTCCATCAGTCACAAAGAGGTAGTAGCCTTGCAGGGCATTGTGGTTCTCGTCCTGGGGCGTAAAAACATCGCCAGCGACAAAGGAACTACCCGTCTGCGGTACGCTCTCCACGACCTTCTTTGCCAACCCGTTGAACAGATTGTTGTTTTCAATGGGGGTCATCTTGTCAGTGCCATCTGAATGACTGATCAGATACTCAGCAGCCTCTTGTGCTGAAGAATTAAGGCTAATACCAGATTTAGGTACACCTGAAAGATAGCCCAAGACCGCATTCTGTGCCTCAGTGCTCGCCCAATTAATGTTCGAAACGACCTTGCCCGATCCGTCTTTTCCGTCTACAACATCGGCCTTGAAAATCCGGTAGGCCTTGTACTGCACATTACCGTTTTCATGACCGTTGTTATTAAACTTATTGATCGTGATGCTATTGGTCGTAGTCGCCGCACCATCAGCAAACGCCATCGTCACCGGGGCCATGACGCCACCAAAGCTCAGCGCTGCCGTGAGGCCTGCCGTTACTGCCAGGCGGGCGATGTTCTTGCTCATACTCATCTTCTTTTCCTCTGCTTTCTGCTTGAAATCCATTTGATCTAAAACCATCTGTCTGTGTCTAAGCATCTGCTTGGTTATGTCTCGCCCCGCTCTCTGTGGGGCCATTGGCTACTCTGCATGGTTGCCGCCTCCCCGCTTGATCAGGAGCGCGACCACGAGGAGTGCGGCTCCGGCGACCGCTGCAGCGGCCGCGGCGTACATTGCCATATCGCCTGTCGAGGGCATGAAGCCTCCGGTGATAGTGCTAGGGGGCGTGCCGGTGGGCGTGTTGATGAGCGACGCTTCCAGGCTGCCCGTCGACCC
>CAKUBM010000012.1 GCA_934643145.1 uncultured Collinsella sp.
GCCTCTCGGCGGCCTTGCGAAAAACAAATCCAAGTTAGACCATTTCAAATGGTTCGATGTCTGCCCGGATGCGACACATCTGGTGTGTCCATCCTCGCAGTATCCGGTTCTCAAGGTGCACGCCTTGCGGTCCATCCGGTTCGACCGGGCCGCGCGGCAAGGAGATATATTGCCAGACCGGAGGGGCGTCCGGGGCGGGAATCTGGTCGCACACATTTCCTACACATTTTGGGATTCGGCTGACGTTTGCCAGCCGTTCCCTACCATTCACCGAGCGCGTCTTTATGGAGGGCGGTCTCATGGCTAGAGCGAATAGGCTCCCCTAGCTAAAGCGCAACCGGCATCGAGTAGCTCATCGCGCTCCTCCACCGAAAAGCCCTCGGCGTACACGCGCACAACCGGCTCGGTCCCACTCGGACGAACCAGCAACCAGGTGTCATCCTCAAACGCCAAACGCAAACCATCCATATGGCTCACGCTCTGTGGGACCTTGCCGCATATCGACTTGGGATTTATACCCGGAAGCAGCGTCCGTAGCGACTCGGCGTCCTCGGCTTCGAGGCGCAAATCGCGGCGCCCATAGCTCGTCTTGCCAAAACTGGCTTCGAGCTGATCGACCAGAACGCCCAAAGGCGCGCCCGTCTTTGCCATGAGCTCACACAAGATCAGACACGCGAGGATTCCATCGCGCTCGGGCATATGCGCGGCGATACCAATGCCGCCGGCCTCTTCGCCGCCCAAAAGGACGCCGCCCTTCTTCATCTCCGCCGCTATATATTTAAAGCCAACCGGCTTGACGGTCACGCGGCAACCAAGAGCCTCGGCAATGCGGCGCACGAGCGTCGAGCATGAAAGGTTGACGACGACGCGCCCCTCTAAATTGCGAAACTGAACCAGATCGCCCAAAACGAGCGCCATGATCTGATGCGGATGTATATATCTACCACGTTCGTCGACCGCACCGATACGGTCGGCGTCGCCATCGGTCACCAGGCCTGCGCACGCCCCGTCCTCAACAACCGTACGCTCGCAGGCGTCCACCCACGGCTCAACCGGATCGGGACAAATATCCTCTTGATCGGACGTCTGTCCGGCATGAATCTCATGCACCTCGACGCCAAGCTCGCGCAGCAGGTCGGCAAGATAGCCCTGGGCCGCGCCTCCCATGGGGTCGACGACCACGCGCAGGTGGGCAGCCCGGATGGCGTCGGCATCGATAAACGACGCTACCGCCTGAATATAGTCTGGAATGATATCGGCCGTGCGATATTGCCCCTCGAGCCCCATCGGTTCGGGGGCCATGGACTCTTCGAGCTCCTCGATGACATCTTGGTTGGCCGTCGAGCCGTCTCCCATGCGAAGCTTAAGGCACAGATAGCCCTGCGGATGGTGGGAGCCCGTCACCATAAGCGCGCCGTAGGACTCGCCGTCATACGCCGCCGCCCACGATAGAGCGGGCGTGGGCACAGGCCGGGACACAAGCACGGCGTCGAGTCCATGCGCTGCGAGCACGCCTGCCGCAAGTTCAGCAAACTCGCGCGCTTGCGGCCTGGTATCAAAGCCGACGTATACCGTCTGAGAGGGGTTGGTCTTTTGCCATAGCTCGCCAACGGCATCTGCGATGCGGGCAACGTTGTCGATATTAAAGTCGTCGTCGACGCGGGCGCGCCAACCGTCAGTTCCAAAATGAATTATCGCGCACACGCGCAGACACCTCGCAGTGTTTGAATCATGGTACGCATGAGGTATACCCGCAACGCGCACCCAGCAACCTGCCGGCGCATACGTTCACCGTTTGGGCAAATGATACCGAGAGTGCTCGGGCAAAAAAACCGCCCCGTGCGGGGCGGTGATTCGGTTTCTTGTTATCTATTTATATATCGAGCGCATCGGCCATAGCCGCCGTTGTGACTGCCGTGGTTCCGCAGCAGCTGCCCACCATCGCGGCGCCGGCCTGCCTCCACTCGACGCACGCCCGAGCGAAGGCTTCGGGGGTCTCGTGCCATACGGGACCATCCTGAGTTTGAACAGGATCACCCACGTTGGGACGTACCGTGACGGGCGTAGTCGCCGATGCAGCCATCCTGGGCACTGCGACGTTCGCGGCCGCAAGCGAGCAGCAGTTAATGCCCACCGAGCTTGCACCATGTTTTTCGGCGTACAAAACGGCAGCCTCGATGTTAAGGCCATCGCCCAGCAGGTCGCCTTTATCATCAATGACAAAACTCACCAGAACAGGCATGCCGTCGGCGGCATCTCGGGCGCCGGCAAGTATGGGCTGCAAATTGCGGATAGACGTCACCGTCTCGATCAGTAGACCGTCAACACCGGCATTGAGCAAGGCGTGCGCCTGCTCGCGCGCAATACCTCGGATTTCACGATACTCGGCAGAGTCCTCGGCAAACCACTCAATACCAATCGGGCCCATCGAGCCCAGCAGCAGCTGAGGGTGCGCCTGGCGGGCATCATCGACGGCCCCGCGATTGACCTCCGCCACGGATGGCGTAATCTGATCGCGCTTGAGGGCATAGCTTGATGCCTGAAAGGTATTGGTAATGAGCACCTGTGCGCCGGCGGCGACATACAGGCGATGGATACGAGAAACGGTCTGTGGCTCTGCCAGATTCCAAAACGCCGGTGGAATGTCGGCGGCATCGTACTCACTTAGCAGCACACTGCCCATAGGGCCCTGCGCCAGCAAGGTCTCACTCGACAAGCGGCGCGTAAGTTCCTCGGCACCAAAGCGGTTGTAATAACTCGTATCCATCTTTATCCCGCTATTCCTCGACGCTAATTCCCTGCTTTTCGAGATAAGCGAGCCAGCGGTTCATCGTGTCCTCGGAAAGCGCGTGCTCCATCATGCACGCCTCGGAATCGGCGCGCTCAAAATCGACGCCGAGCTCTTGGACCAAAAACGTGCGGATGAGGCGATGGCGGTACCAGATAGCCGTACCGACCTCGCGACCGCGCTCGGTCAGGATGACCTTGCCGTAGTGCGATTGCTCGACAAGCTCGGACGTCTTCAGCGCCGAGACCGCCTTATTCACCGATGCCTTGGAGACACCGAGGCGCTGCGCGATATCGACCGATCGCACGCCGTTGGTCTCCCCCTCTTCGCTTTCGATGCGAACCATGCACTCCAAGTAGTCTTCGTTCGCCACCGTCAGGTGCAGCTCGCGCGAGCTATTTGTCGTTTCCATGACCTTCCGTCCCTTCTACATTCAATGGGTGATTCTACCCCATCCAAGCGCCGCGGTATGCCGTGGCATACCGTGCTAGAGTTCTTGTTGCACACGACAACCAAGATTGGAGCGGTCTTTATGGAAAACAACACCACGAGCCCCGACGTCCTTGAGCGCTTTTTGCGCTATGTCCAGATCAATACGCAGTCGGAGGATGCAAACTGCGACCAAGTGCCCTCGAGTACCGTTCAGTTTGACCTTGCCAACGTGTTGGCGGAAGAGCTGCGCGAGCTCGGTGCGGAAGATGCCCACGTGACCGAACATGCCTATGTCTGCGCGCATATTCCCGCGAGTGCTGGCGCCCAGGACAAGCCTGCCCTGGGCCTAATCGCCCATCTCGACACCACCGAAGTTGCCCCGGGCGCCGGCGTGAAGCCGCATATTGTGCACTACGAGGGCGGCGACCTGGTCTGCGGCACGGTTGACGGCAAGCCCGTAGCCATGAGCACCGCCAAGCTTCCCGCCCTGAACGACCTCGTGGGTGAGGACCTGGTTTGCAGCGACGGCACCACACTGCTGGGCGCCGACGACAAGGCGGGCGTCGCCGAAATCATGGCGCTCGTCGCACGCATCGCTCAGGATCCCTCGCTGCCCCACCCCGCGCTCGGCATTTGCTTCTGTCCCGACGAGGAGATCGGCCACGGCGCCGAGCTGCTGGATATTGAGGCCTTTGGCTGCAAGTACGCCTACACGGTCGACGGCGGCCCCGTCGGCGAGCTGGAGTGGGAGTGCTTTAACGCCGCCGAGGCGACCGTTCGCTTTGAGGGCCAGTCCATTCACCCCGGCGACGCCAAGGGCCGCATGGTCAACGCAGGCAATCTGTTCTGCGACTTTAACGCACTACTCCCCTATGCGCAGCGCCCGGAATACACGGAGGGCTACGAGGGCTTCTATCATCTTGAGGGCGTGTCTGCGACCGTCGATCACGCCACGGCGCGCTATATCGTTCGCGACCACGATGCAGCCAAGTTCCAGCAGAAGCTCGAGCTGATTGATTCCGCCGCAGCACTGCTCAACCAGCGCCTGGGCGAGGAGCGCGTGACGGTTGAGATCAAGCAGCAGTACCGCAACATGGCCGAGATCGTATGTGACTATCCGGAGCTTATTGACGTTGCCAAGGAAGCCTATCTTGCTTGCGGCGTTGAGCCCCAAGTGCTGCCGATTCGTGGCGGCACCGACGGCGCGCAGCTGTCGTTCCGCGGCCTGCCCTGCCCCAACCTTTCCACGGGCGGCTACTGCTACCACGGCGTCAACGAGTTCGTCCCGGTCAGTTCGCTCGTCAAGATGACCGACGTCCTGCAGGAGCTCGTCGCCCGCTTCGCGTAAGGAACTCGAACAAATCAGCTCAACAAAATCGCCCCGTCCTCAAAACCGAGAACGGGGCGATTTTTGGTGCAAAGTAACCTGACCCCCCCCTTGCACCAATCCCTTGACTTGCATGGGATAGCAATGTTTTGGCAAAGTCAGCGAGCGACGTCCAAGGCGAACAAGTTGGCATGAAAAAGGCAGGGCATTGACCTTCTGGTCATGCCCTGCCTTTTGAATGACAAATTGTCGCCTTGGGCGGCGCGCAGCGTCGAGCTGTTACGGCGTTTGGTAAAACGCCGTAACCCTAGTAGTTGGCCTCGTATCCGTTACCTTCTCCAGAAGGTTCTTCGTAGTAGTCCGAATCGCTTGAGTCGCTCGAATCGTCCGAGCTACCCGACGAAGTGGCGGTACCGTTGGCGTAGTCATCGGAGGTGTTATTGCTCAGGTCGCCGATCGTGGAGCTGGAACCGTCGGAAAGGCCCATGGTGTTGGGGCCCTTGGGGTCCTTGCCGGCGTCAACGCGCTCCATCATTTCCTTGAGCTCGTCCTCGTAGACAAAGACATAGCTCACGCCATCGATCATAGTGTCATCACCGGCGTACGAGGGCAGGTTGGCCGAGTAGATGCCGTCGACATCCATGTCGCGCATGGCGTTGACCGTAGACACGATATCCTGAACGCTCATATCGGTTACGAGCATATCGGACAGCGAATTGACCAGGCCAAAGATCTTCGTGGCATCGAAGTTATTGAGGATCTGGTTGGCAAGGGCGCCAAGCACCTGACGCTGGTGGCGCATGCGCGTGTAATCGCCGTCGGCATAGGTGTAGCGGCAACGGGCATAGGTAAGGGCGGTGGCGCCATCCATATGCTGCTGACCAGCGGTGATCTTAATATCAAGGTGCTCAGGGTCGTCGACATCGTCGGTTGCGTTAATGTCGATACCGCCAACCGAATCAATCAGCGCCTGCATTCCGTCGAAGCTGACCTCGGCATAATGGGAAATCTGAACGCCGCACAGTTCGTTGACCGCCTCGACCATGGCCTCGGCGCCGCCAACGGTATGGCAGGCGTTGATCTTCATGGTCTCGCCCTTGTACACGACCTTGGTGTCGCGCGGAACAGAGATAAGCGTCGCCTGCTTCTGCGTGGGATCGATGCGTGCCAGAATAATCGAGTCGGCACGGTACGTATCCTCGCCCGGACGGCCGTCAGTGCCAAGAAGCAGCACGTAGAACGGATCCTTCGCCTCGTCGGTATCCACCAGAATCTGGCGCAGGTTGTCGGTAATGACATTAGAATCGCCGAGCTTGCCCATAATGGTGGCAAACCACAGGCCGGCAGCGGTCGTGGCGCTCAGCAGCACACCGAGCACGGCGATAAGCGCCACGCGGCGAACGTTGTGGCTGCGACGACGCTGGCGAGCGCGCTCGGAATAGCGAGCCACGTTATCGCGACTGTAGATCTTGGCCTGCGCACCAGTTGAGGGTCTTCGGGTGGTGGTATCCGCGAGGGGCTTCTTGTTAAACATAGGCAACCTGTATTAGTAGATAACGGGATCGGGGACGGTGGCATGCTCGACATGCGCGCCGAGCGCCTGCAGTTTCTCGACAAACTGCTCGTAGCCACGCTTGATGTGATGGATGGCCGAGACCTCGGTCGTACCGTCGGCGATCAGGCCGGCTACGACGAGAGCCGCACCGCCACGCAGATCGGGCGAGGTAACCTGTGCACCCGAGAAACCCTTGACACCATGAATCATGGCATGATGGCTCTCGATACGAATGTCGGCACCCATGCGCACCAGCTCAGAGGCAAACATAAAGCGATTCTCGAAGATGTTCTCGGTAATGACGGAGCTGCCGTCGGCGAGGGCGGAGAGCACCATAATCTGCGCCTGCATGTCGGTCGGGAAACCGGGGAACGGAAGCGTCTGGATATCGACCGGCTTGATGCGCTCGGCGCGATTCACATGGACGCCGTCATCGGTACGCTCGCAATCGATGCCCATGAGCTCCATCTTCTTGAGCACCATGCCCAAATGGATGGGGCAAAAACCCGTGACGTCGACACCGCGATCGTCGGCCATCAGCGCGCCGGCGACGATAAAGGTACCGGCCTCGATGCGGTCGCCCACAACGCGATGGGTAACGGGATGCAGCTCTTCCACGCCTTCAATAGTCACGACGGGCGTGCCGGCACCGACAATCTTGGCGCCCATCTCGTTGAGCATGTTGGCAAGATCGACGATCTCGGGCTCGCGAGCGGCATTGTCGATAACCGTGGTGCCCTGTGCGCGCACGGAGGCCATGATGAGGTTCTCGGTGGCGCCGACACTGGCGAACTCGAGCGTGACGGTCGTGCCGCGCAGACCCTGGGGCGCACTGGCGTTGATGTAGCCATGGGCGGTATCGAACTCAACGCCCAAGGCCTCAAGACCGAGAATGTGCATATCGATCTTGCGGGCGCCCAGGTTGCAGCCGCCGGGCATGGCGATCTTGGCACGATGGAAGCGGCCCAGCAGGGGCCCCATCACGGCGGTGGAAGCACGCATCTTGGCAACGAGCTCGTAGGGAGCCTCCCAAGAATCGACCTGAGAGGTATCGATCTCGAGCGTGTGCTCGTCGAGAACATCGATCGTAGCGCCCATGCCCTTGAGCACCTTGCCCATTACGTGGACATCGGAAATATCGGGCACGTTCTGCAGCGTCGTCTTGCCCGGCGCCAGAAGCGTTGCCGCCATAAGTTTGAGCGCGGAGTTCTTGGCGCCCGAGACAGGCACGGAACCTCCGATGGCGTGGCCACCCTCAACGCGGATAATATCCAAGGTCTACCCTTTCAAAAAGCATGCCCGGGGTGGCTGGGCCATCCCGGGCATGATGTGTTCGCAAATGGTCGAACGCTAAAACGTTTGACTATTGGGCAAGCTTGAGCTTACACCATGCGATTTCATTATAGAGGTAGGCGCGGCGTGCATCATCCTCCGACAAATTACCCAGCTTCTCTTCAAAACCTTGAATATCAGCTTTAACCTTGTCGGCATCGACGGTCGCCAGATCGCAAGCGCGCTCGGCGAGGACGGTCACGACATCGTCCGCAACCTGGGCATAGCCGCCGGCCACGGCAAACGTGTGGTCGACAGTGCCCATGGCCTTATCGGAAACGCGAACGTAACCGTGGTCGATCGTGCAGATTTCGCTGGAGTGAGCAGGCAGGACGCCAAACTCGCCATCCGTGGACGGAATCGACACAAACGCAGCGTCACCCTCATAGGCGCAGCTCACGGGGCACACGATGCGGATACGCATAACCTACTTCTCCCCCATCTTGCGGGCGCGCTCGCGCACGTCCTCAATCGTGGAAGCATAGCGGAAAGCCTGCTCGGGCAGGTCATCGGCCTTGCCATCGACAATCTCGGCGAAGGAGCGGACGGTATCCTCGACGCGGACGTAGACGCCGGGGTTGCCGGTGAACTTCTCGGCGACGTGGAAGGACTGCGAGAGGAACTGCTGAATCTTACGGGCACGGTTGACCGTAAGGCGCTGCTCCTCGGACAGCTCGTCCATACCCAGAATGGCGATGATGTCCTGAAGGTCGGAGTACTCCTGCAGAAGCTCCTGGACCTTGACGGCGACACGGTAGTGCTCCTCGCCGACGATCGAGGGATCGAGAGCGTCGGAGGAAGACGCGAGCGGGTCGATAGCCGGGAACAGGCCGAGCGACGAAATGCTACGCGAAAGAACCGTGGTGGCGTCGAGGTGCGTAAACGTCGTGGCGGGTGCCGGGTCGGTCAGGTCGTCTGCGGGGACGTAGACGGCCTGGACGGAGGTAATGGAACCCGTCTTGGTCGAGGTAATGCGCTCCTGGAGGTCGCCCATCTCGGTAGCCAGCGTAGGCTGGTAACCGACAGCGGACGGCATACGGCCCAGCAGTGCGGAAACCTCGGAACCGGCCTGGGAGAAACGGAAAATGTTGTCGATGAACAGCAGAACGTCCTGGCCACGATCGCGGAAGTACTCAGCGGTGGTAAGGCCGGCCAGACCGATGCGCAGACGCGCTCCGGGCGGCTCGTTCATCTGACCATAGACCAAGCAGGTCTTGTCGATAACGCCCGACTCGCTCATCTCGAGGTACAGGTCGGTGCCCTCACGGGTGCGCTCGCCGACGCCGGTGAACACCGAGGTGCCGCCGTGCTCCTGGGCGAGGTTGTTGATGAGCTCCTGAATCAGAACGGTCTTGCCGACGCCGGCGCCGCCGAACAGACCCGTCTTGCCGCCACGGATGTAGGGCTCAAGCAGGTCGACGGCCTTGATGCCGGTCTCGAAGATCTCGGTCTTGGTAGTGAGCTCGTCGAAGCGGGGCGCTGCATGGTGGATGGGATAGAACTCCTCCACCTCGGGCATGGGCTTGCCGTCGACGGGCTTGCCCATGACGTTCCAAATGCGGCCGAGCGTCTTGGGGCCAACGGGCATCTTCATGGGCTCACCGGTATCGGTGGCGATGAGGCCGCGCTGCAGGCCGTCGGTCGAGGACATGGCGACCGTGCGGACGACGCCGCCCGGAAGCTGGCTCTCAACCTCGAGGATCGTGCTCAGGTGACCGATCGGGGTCTCGGCCTCGACCGTGAGCGCGTTGTAGATCGGGGGCACCACGCCGTCAAACTTGACGTCGACGACAGGGCCGATGATACGCACGATGCGACCATCACCGGCAGTCGTCTTCTTGGTGGCTTCCTCGACCGCAAGCTTTACGGTGTTATTAGCCATTACTGTTCCTCCAATGCTGAGGCTCCGCCGACGATCTCGTTGATCTCGGTCGTGATCGAAGCCTGGCGCACGCGACTATACGTGCGGGTAAGGGTCGAGATGATCGCGGTGGCATTTTCCGTCGCGGAGTGCATGGCCTTGCGGCGTGCACCCTGCTCGGCGGCCGCCGAATCGATCAGGGCCTGGTAGATGACCGTCAGGATATACGACGGTACAAGCTTGCCGAGAACATGCTCGGGAGAGGGCACGAACTCGAACGTGGACGAGATGCGCTTAGGGGCGTCGGTCTCGTTCTTACGCGGACCGTGGGCCATAGCGATCATCTCGGGATCGAGCGGCAGCAAGTGCTCGACGCGAAGCTCCTGATCCACGCGATTCTTGGCGTGGTGGTAGACAAGCTCGACGCGGTCAAGCTCACCGGCACGATACGCATCGCAGATATGAGAGGAGATCATGCGGGCCTGATGGAAATCGGGCTCGGAGGAGTTACCCTCAAAGTGCATGATGACGTTTGCGCGGTCGCGGAAATACGTGGCCGGCTTGCGTCCGCACGCGATGATCTCGCACTCGATGCCGTCGTTCGCCCAAGAAGCGGCGAGCTTTTCGGCCGTGCGCTCCACCGTCGTATTGAAACCGCCGGCAAGGCCGCGGTCCGAGGCAATAACGACAATCAGGCCACGCTTGACGCTCTCATGCTTCTGCAGCATGGGATCGGTGCCCGAACAGGAGGCGTCGCCGGCGACCGTCAACATGACGTCGGTCAGCGCCTCCTTATAGGGCTCGGCCTGCTTGGAGCGATCGAGGGCACGACGGATCTTGGCCGTAGAGACCATCTCCATCGTGCGCGTGATCTGCTTGGTCGTGGTAACCGAGGAGATTCGCTTCTTAATGTCGCGAAGGTTGGCCATAGGGCTTAGTTCTCCTCTGATCCAGAAACATCCGAATGGTGCTTGGCCATGAACTGCTGCTTAAAGTCGCCGATAACACGCAAGAGCTCAGCCTTGGTGTCGTCATCGATCTTCTTGGCGCGAACCTTGTCGAGCAGCAAGCCAAAGCCATTGTCCATGTACTCGATGAGCTCGGCACGGAAGGGCAGCACGTCGGCGATCTCCAGGTCGTCCAGGAAGCCCTCGTTGCCAGCGAACAGCGCAACGATCTGCTCGGAAACCTCGAACGGCTTGTAGCGCGGCTGCTTAAGGAGCTCGGTCATGCGAGCGCCGTGGGTAAGCTGCTTTTGCGTGGCCTCGTCGAGGTCGGAGCCGAACTGCGTAAAGCCGGCGAGCTCCTGGTACGAAGCGAGGTCCAGACGGAGGTTGCCGGCGACCTGCTTCATGGCCTTGGTCTGAGCGTCGCCACCGACGCGGGACACGGAAATGCCCACGTCGACTGCCGGGCGCTGACCCTGGAAGAAGAGCTCGGACTGCAGGTAGATCTGACCGTCGGTAATGGAAATGACGTTGGTCGGAATGTAGGCCGAGACGTCGCCGTCCTGGGTCTCGATGATCGGCAGAGCCGTCATGGAGCCGTAGCCGTTCTTCTTGGACATCTTGACGGCGCGCTCGAGCAGGCGAGAGTGCAGGTAGAAGATGTCGCCAGGATAGGCCTCGCGTCCGGGCGGACGATGCAGCGTCAGCGACATCTGACGGTAGGCCACAGCCTGCTTGGACAGGTCGTCGTAGATGACGAGCACGTGGCCGCCGGGGTTGGTCTCGCTGGCAGGCTTGCCGTCCTCGCCGTTGTACATAAAGAACTCGCCGATAGCGGCACCGGCCATAGGCGCGATGTACTGCATAGGGGCGGAATCGGCAGCGGTGGCCGAAACGATGATGGTGTAGTCGAGCGCACCGTGCTGAGCGAGGGTCTCGCGGATGTTGGCAACCGTGGAGGCCTTCTGGCCGATGGCGACATAGATGCAGACCATGCCCTTGCCACGCTGATTGAGGATAGCGTCGATGGCGATGGCGGTCTTGCCGGTCTTACGGTCGCCGATGATGAGCTCACGCTGGCCGCGGCCGATGGGCACCATGGAGTCGATGGCCAACAGGCCGGTCTGAACCGGCTCGCACACCGGGGTACGGTCGATGACGCCGGGAGCCTTGAACTCGATGGGGCGACGGTGCGTGGCGACGATATCACCCAGGCCGTCGATGGGCTGGCCGAGCGGATTGACGACGCGGCCGAGCATGGCGCGGCTCACGGGGATATCCATAATGCGGCCAGTGGTGCGGCACTCGTCGCCTTCCTTGATGGAGTCGACGGCACCGAACAGAACGGCGCCGACCTCGTCACGGTCAAGGTTCTGGGCAAGGCCGAAGACGGTCTCACCGGTATCGGAGCTCTTGAACTCCAGAAGCTCGCCTGCCATGGCGCTCTTGAGGCCGGAGACGCGCGCGATGCCGTCGCCTACCTCGTCGACCGTTGAAACCTCATGCGTATCGACCGTCGCGGAGAGGCTCGTGAGCTGCTCCTGCAGTTTCTTGGCGATATCCTGGGCATTGAGGGTTTCGGACATTAGGCTTCACCTCCGTACGAATTAGCAGAGTTTGCGAGGGTCTCCTGCGCGATGCGCAGCTGCGTCTTGACCGAAATGTCACGACGCTCGCCGCGGGCCTCGAGCACCAGGCCGCCCACGATAGACGGGTCGACCTGCTCGATAAGGAATACCTTGCGGCCGAAGTCCTGCTCGCATTTCTTAGTGATGGTTTGACGCAGCTCGTCGTCGAGCGGGATCGCCGTGGTGACGGTCACGCCCACTACATCCTCGTCTTCCTCGGCAACATACTTAAAGGCAGCTGCCACCTTGGGAAGAAGGTCGAGCTGGTCGCGCTTGGACATGGTGTCGAGCACGGCGATGATCTCGGGGCTGGCGCTAGCCAGGCGCTCGATCATCTCGAGGTCCTCGAACACATGGTTCTCGGCCTTGGCGGCTTCCAGAAGGGAGCGCGCGTAGGTCTCGAGCACCTTGTCCTGATAGCGGCTAGTCGGCATTCAGGCTACCTGCTTCCTGGATGTAGCGCTCGATGAGCTTCTTCTGCTCGGCCTCGTCCTCGAGTGCCTCGCCCACGATCTTGGTGGCGACGGCGACGGACAGGTCGGCGATGGAGCTCGCGGCACCGGCGTAGATGGACTTGCGCTCGTCCTCGACGGTCGTATGGGCCTTGGCGATGATCTCCTCGGCCTCCTTGTGAGCAGCCTCGATGATACGGGCGCGCTCGGACTCGGCGTCCTTACGGGCCTCGAGAACGATGTCGGCAGCCTGACGACGGGCGTCGGTGACGATCGAGTCGGACTCAGCGCGCTTGGCGATAGCCTCCTGCTTGGTCTTTTCGGCCTCGTCGAGGCTCTCCTCGATCTTCTTGCCGCGCTCCTCCATGGTTTTCATGATGCCCGGCAGGGCGACCTTGGCCAGCACGATCCAGATGATCAGGAAGGCGATGAGCGCCGGGATGAACTCCGCCATCTTAGGGATGAGGATGTCCGCACCGGCAGCGCCGTCCTCGGCGAACGCGGACACCGGCATGAGCAGCGCGGCCGCGGACGCGGAGAGTGCGATCGCGCTCTTCTGGGATGAAAGATTCATACTTGACGCTCCGTGCTATTTAACGATCAGCGCGACAACGAAGCCGATCAGAGCCAGAGCCTCGCCGAAGGCGGAGCCCATGATGAAGACGGTGAACACGCGGCCCTGGACCTCAGGCTGACGGGCCATAGCACCCGTAGCACCCAGAGCAGACAGGCCGATAGCAAGACCAGCGCCGATAACACCGAGACCGTAACCGATAACTCCCACGATTCCTCCTTTGTCGTGCGTGTCTTATTTCACGCAGGATAACCTTTTTATAACTGCCGGGCTCCATGGGTACGGGCACCGGCGGTTTAACGAATTGCCTTACCTTTAGGCGCGAGCGAAGGACTACTCCTCCTCCGCGACCTCCTCTGCCTCGGAGACATACACGGCGGTAAGAACCGTGAAGACGTAGGCCTGGATGGCGCCGACCACAAGCTCGATCGCATAGATCAGGATGAGGATGGCAAGCCAGGCCAGCGAAGGCAGGGCGCCGACGGCGTGGGCCGCGGAAACCTGCTGAAGCAGCGGCTGCATGAACATACTCGCCATGATGGCGAACGAGCCCATGACCACGTGTCCTGCGAACATGTTGCAGAACAGACGGACGGCGAGCGTGATGAGGCGCAGGAAGGTCGAGAAGAGCTCGACGACCCACACGAGCACGTTCATCGGGAAGCTCACGCCCTGCGGGGCGAGGCTCTTGATGTAGCCGATCACGCCGTGAGCCTTGCATCCGTAGTAGATGAAGTACACGAAGGCGAAGATGGCGAGCGCGGCGGTGGAGCCGATTGCGCCGGTGCCGGGCTTCATTCCCGGGATCAGGCCGATCATGTTATTGATAAGGATGAACAGGAAAAGCGAGCACAGGAACGGGAAGTGCTTCTTCCAGTTCTCACCCACGACGCCCTTGCCGATATCGTTCTCGACGTACTCGATGATGTACTCGAAACCGTTGACGAAGAAGCCCTTGGGAACCAGGGTCTGCTTCTTCTTGAACACGGCCAGGACGATCAGGAGCACGATCGTGGAGACGATCAGCCAAAACGAGTACTGCGTGATGCCGCAGCTCAGATCGCCCACGACAGGGGTGGAGCTGAACTCGCTGACCAGATGATTAATCTCATCAGGCAGCTTTTCAAAAATTTCCACGACTTACCTTTCGACCTCATGAGGATCTCGCAGCGCCTTGGCGACACGAACCGTGCAGGTGGCCATAAAGGCCACGAAGCCGATCGCCTCGCCCAGGAGGAACATGCGAAACGCCTCTCCGAACAACGCAAACACAACCAAGGTAAAGACGAGCAGGGCGATTGCCGAGACCGCCAGACTCACCATTCCCTTGAGCATGTCCGCATTCTGCTTATCGTCAAGAACCGGCTTGAGCGTAAAGACAAAGGGAAGGAAGGCAATTGCGCCCGCGATGGCGCCTGCAACGATAGCGAGCAGATCGGCTATCTGAAACACTGGCATCCTCGCTTTCCTTGTTTAAACGCTTCACAGCACAGTCCCAGCCAAACATTGGTGACTATTGTACGAGCCAATCGCCAAAGTACAACCGAAAAACAAACGGTTAATACGCACCTGTACGTTTTCTTAAGACCTTCTTTATGCCGCAGTTACGGTAATACGTTTTTTCGAACCCTGCAGAGCAAAACGTCCATTAACTAAAGGTGCGCGCAGGCGTCTTCTGCTTGCCCGCGCGCACCATTTCTTCGTATTTGCGGCCGCAACCGACAAGGCTCAGTGACTAGAGCGTGCCGTAGATGCGGTCGCCGGCGTCGCCCAGGCCGGGAACGATGTAGGCGGCCTCGTTGAGATGGTCGTCGATAGCGCAGGTGTAAATGTGCACGTCGGAGTCCTTCTCGGTGAGCGACTTGAGGCCCTCGGGCGCAGCGACGATGCATAGCATGCGGATATCCTTGACACCGCGCTCGCGCAGGTAGCTGATGGCCATCTCGGCCGAGCCGCCCGTGGCGAGCATGGGATCGACAACCAGGCAGATGCGCTGGTCGATGTCCTTGGGCATCTTGCAGTAGTACTCGTGCGGCTCGTGGGTAACCTCGTCGCGCTCCATGCCGATATGGCCCACGCGAGCGGAAGGCACCAAATCGAGGATGCCATCGACCATGCCAAGGCCTGCACGCAGAATGGGAACGATAGCGAGCTTTTTGCCGGCAAGCTGCTTAAACGTTGCGGTGGTGATAGGAGTCTCGACCTCGACGTCTTCCATGGGCAGATCGCGCATGGCCTCGTAGCCGTCAAAAAGCGCGAGCTCACGCACGAGCTGGCGGAACTGGTTGGTGCCGGTGTTCTTGTCGCGCAGAATCGATAGCTTGTGCTGGACGAGCGGGTGATCGACAAGGGTCACACGGGACGTATCGTAGGTGACGGTCATAGGTTGATTGCCCCTTTCGTTGCGGCCGGAAGACGGCCTTGCTGGCACGGCGCATGGCGATGTTGTTGCCGCGCGCCGTGCATAAGTTTAGCGGTTAATTGTATCGAGCGGCTCGTCGCAGCCCTACTGCGCGGTGCTGAGCGAGCGCTTGACGGCATCATGCCAGCCCGCCAGGTTTTGTTCGCGGCGCTCGGCGGGCATATGGGGAAGGAAGGTCTTAACGATCTGGGCGTTTTGCTCCAGCTCCTCCAAATCCTCCCAATAGCCGACGGCAAGGCCGGCCAAGTACGCGGCACCGATTGCCGTGGTCTCCACCGTCTCGCACTGCAGCACGGGAATATCCAGCAGGTCGGCTTGGAACTGCATGATGAACTCGTTGCGCGAGGCACCGCCGTCAACTGACAGGCGCTCAATCGAAAGCCCCACGTCTTGCTCCATGGCACGCAATACGTCGTAGCTCTGGTAGGCCATGGACTCGCAGGCCGCGCGCACGATGGTCGCGCGGCTCGAGGCGCCGGTCAGGCCGCACACGATGCCGCGGGCGCGCGGGTCCCACCAGGGAGCACCCAAGCCCGCAAAGGCAGGAACGAAGTAGCAGCCCTCATTGTCGTTGATCGAAGCGGCGAGCTGCGCCGACTCGCTCACGCTGGAGATAATGCCCATGTTGTTGCGCAGCCAGTTCATGGTTGAGCCGGCGGCAAAGATGGAGCCCTCGAGCGCATAGCTGACCTTGCCGTCCGCGGCGATACCGATGGTGGAGACCAGGCCGTTCTTGGATTCGACAATCTCGTCACCGGTGTTCATGAGCATAAAGCAGCCCGTGCCATAGGTGTTTTTGGTCTGGCCGGGATGGAAGCAGCAGTGGCCGAACAGCGATGCCTGCTGGTCGCCCGCCACGCCCATGATGGGCGGCATGTTAGTCATGATGTCGCTCGCGACGCGGCCGTAGTCGCCCGAACTCCAGCGGACCTCGGGCATCATGGAACGCGGAACGTCGAAGAGCGCCAGCAGGTCGTCGTCCCAATCCAAGGTATGGATATTGAAGAGTGCGGTGCGGCTGGCGTTGGTGTAGTCGGTAGCAAAGACCTGGCCGCCGGTGAGGTTGTAGATGAGCCAGGTGTCGATGGTGCCAAACATGAGGTCGCCCGCCGCCGCGCTCTCGCGCGCGCCGTCGACGTTGTCGAGAATCCACTGCACCTTGGATGCCGAGAAATACGGGTCGAGCGTGAGCCCCGTGCGGGAGCGCACCAGCTCTTCTGCGCCCTGCTCGACCAGCTTGTCGATCAGGGGCGCGGTGCGGCGGCACTGCCATACGATAGCGTTGTAGATGGGCTGGCCGCTCACACGGTCCCAGACCACCGTGGTCTCGCGCTGGTTGGAGATGCCAATGGCGGCGATGCGGTCGGAATGGATACCGCTCTTAAACTGGACCTCCATCATGACCGCGATCTGGCTGGCGAGGACCGCCATGGGGTCCTGCTCTACCCAACCGGGGCGCGGAAAACTGGTTTTGACGCTGCGGCGCGCCTGGGCGACGATGCAACCGTACTCGTCGACAATGGTCGCGAGTACCGAGGTGGTGCCGCAGTCGAGCGCCATGATGTAGGAACCGCCAAAGCCAAACGAGGCATCTTCCATGCCCAGGCTGCCTAGATTCAATGACATCGCTTGCACCTTTCTATTGCATCGGGTCGGACAGGACCCGTTCGATCTCTGATGCGGGAAGTGCGCCTTGGCGCAGGATCTGGAGCTCGCCGTGCTGAAACGACACGATGGTCGAGGCGTCGCGGCACGGGGTCTCGCCGGCGTCGACGGCCACATCGACCCCCTCCAGAATGCGGTCCTCCACCGTGGCAAAACTTGCCGGCGCGGGTGCACCGTGCGTGTTGGCGCTCGTGCAGGCAAGCGGGCTGCCACAGGCGCGGATGAGCGCTTGCACCACGGGCGAGGCCGACGCGCGCAGGGCGACGGTGCCGTCGGCGGCGCGCATAAAGGTCGGCACGCAGGGGGCTGCCTTGACCACGATAGTCAGGGCTCCCGGCCAGCATCGTCGCGCGAGCGCGCGGGCACCTTCCGGGATATCCACGCCATAGCGGCCGAGTGCTTCGACGCCATCGACCAGCCAGGCGACGGTTTGCGTGAGCTCGCGCTGTTTAAGGGTAAAGATACGGCGATAACCGGTACCGAGCGCGGGGACCGCGGCGCCGTTGACGGTGGCCTGCGGGTCGCGCGGCCACGGCAGGGGCTCACTTGTATCTTGTGGGACGGCATCCGAGAAGGCGTTGACCGCCACGGCGACACCGTAGACCGTCTCGGTCGGGATCAGCGCCAGGCCGCCGCGACCGAGCACCTCGGCCGTGCGCTCGACGGCAAGCCGATGCGGCTCGCGCGCTCCCTCGTATACCCGATAGACCGTCTGCATGTGTATGCCAGCCCCTTACGCTCTGGTGCAAGTTTGTTTACTGTGGGGCATTCTCGCACGAAACGTTCAACCTATTTGCCCAGAGCGCATGTTGGTTTGGTGAGCGGCTGTAGTAGTCGGTGAAAGTGAGGGGGTTATTGAAGGATTTTAGCGAGCAAGCGTAACGGTACGATCGGGGAATTCGATGCTTGCGACAAGTTTTCCTCCGAGGCTCTCTGCGTACCTGCTCAGCGTATCGAGCCTCATTGAGCCCAGCTCCCCGCGCTCGAGTTCCGATACGCGTTTTTGAGAAACACCCATCGACTGGGCCACCGAGGCCTGCGTCAGATCCTTTAGTTTGCGAATTTGAGCGAGCTTATAGGCTTCGATACGCTCGCGGGTTTTCTCTTGCTCCGCGGCAATAGACTCACGCGCTATTCCGCGAGATTCCATATACTCATGCAGTTCCATCTTGATCGGGCCTCCTTACGTGACGGCGGTATATTTGCTCGGCCTTGGGAATGTTAATCGCATACCAGCCGTTCCATTTTGCCCTCGACGACCCCGCTCGTGACTTATCGCCCGCCAGCAGCAATACGGCCCGACGTTTGGGGTCAAAGGCAAAGAGGATGCGGATCACTGATTGCCCGCACGACGTGACCCTCAGCTCCTTTAAATGATGGAGTTTCGAGCCCTTTACACGATCAACCAGCGGGCGGCCAAGGCCGGGCCCTTCCTTCTCAAGCACCAAAAGGTCCGCATAAATCTGCCTCAACGTAGCCTCATCCTGCTTATCAAGCCAGGGCTCGATGTAATCGAGCACAATGTGGTAACGGTGCTGCTGATTTAACATACCTTTCTCCTTCTATGATAGAAGTTTTACGGTATATTGCAAGGACAAATCAATTCCTTTTTCTATTCGATTGGCTTTAAAAACGCTGTTTGGGCTCGGTGACGATGGCTCGGACGATGCGGGGGCGATCGGTGAGGTCGCGGACGATGCGTACGTCCGATAAGCCCGCCTGGCGGCAGAGCTCGGCAGCGGCGTCGAGGGCTCCCTCGTAGAGCTCGCAGGCAAAAAGACCGCCGGCGCGCAGCATGTAGGGCGCCGCGTTGAGCAGGCGGCGGAAGATGTCCAAGCCATCGGCGCCGCCCTCGAGCGCCAGATCGGGCTCAAAGTCCTTGACCTCGTGCGGCAGCGAGCGCATGACATCGGTGGGAATGTAGGGCGGATTGGAGACGAGCACGTCGAAGGTGCCCCACTCTTCGCGGGGAATGGAGCTCACCAGGTTGGTGAGGCTGAAGGCGACCTCGTCCGCCGTGAGGCCAAGTGCGTCGCGGTTTTTGGTTGCCAGGTCGATGGCGCGCGGCTCGATATCGGTAGCGGTGCAGGTGACGTGCCCGCGGCGTTCCCAAGCAAGCGAGAGCGAGATGCAGCCCGTGCCGCAGCCGACCTCGAGGACGCGGGCGACGCGAGGCTCGGTCGGAGCGGACTCGGCGGCGTTCTGCGCGGAGGTCGTCTCCTGGTCGTCACCTTCGATGGCGATGCCGTATTCGTCGAGCTCGGGCTCGCGGGCTTCCGCGGCCTCGGTATCTGCCGCTTCGGCCTCGGCCGCCCGCGCGGCGGCCTCCTCGGCCTCGCGGTCGGCCAGCTCCTCGGCATAGGCGCGGCTACCCAGTACGTCACTACCCAGCGCGGCCTCATCGGCGGCGGTCAGATTGGCGGCGCGGCGCTCGGCGGTCGCGCGCTCGTCAGCTAATGCGGCCTCGGCCTTGCGGGCCTGCTCCACCTCATCGTTCCAGGGCAGCTCCACGCGCTGACGGGCAGCGGCCTCGGGACTCAGCACCTCGGCATCCAAATAGTTCAGCACTTCCTCGACGAGCATCTCGGTCTCGGGACGCGGGATGAGCACGCCGGGGGCGCAGGCAACGTCGATCATGCGGAACTGCGTGCTACCCGTGATGTACTGCAGCGGTTCGCCTTTGGCGCGGCGGACGACAGCCGCATGCATGGTCTCGAGCTGGGCCGCGTCGAGCGTCTCGTCCATGCGCATATATAAGTCGATACGCGCCAGACCCGTAGCCGCGCACAGCAACCACTCGGCAGAAAGACGGGGATGCTCCTCGCCGCGCTCGGCCAGGTACTCCTTGGTCCACTCGAGACAACGCTTGATGGTCCAGATCTCGTTTGCCATGGGGTCCTCCCCTCTTAAGCGCCAGGCGGCGCGCGAATGTCGGAGCAGATTGTACGCGAGGGCACCGCTTGGCAAGGGACGATTGGAAGCGATTATCGATAATCAGCCCAGTTTTTTGCTTGGAGCGCAATCAAAGTGTTCATTTGTCGACGTCTAGATTTGAATCCGTCAAGTTTTTGGCAAGGTTGCCCCAAACCTGACCAATATCTAACCAAACACTTGCCAAATCGCTTGACGAACGACGCGTCAAAAAATGCCACGCAACTTCTTGGACGATTTTTTGAGCATTATTTTTTGGCTGTAGACCGACGCTTTAATCATGTTTTAGCAGGAAAACAGTTCATTTGCTGCCAAATCAAACCAAATAAAATCAAAAAGCAATTTACCCACAGTAGTCATTTAAGAGCGTCCCCAATGACTACCCAAGGAGTGTCCCAAACTGCCGGCAGAGACGATATGAGCAGGACATAAAAACATTGAGAGCCCCTGCTGCATGAAAGACCGCGGATCAGGCCGACAATGGTGAGTGTCTAATCCAGCCGTGGCGGCCACGCCGCATTCATGGAAGGGGCTCCCATGCTCGATACTACCACCTTCGTCGGACTCGACGTCCACGCCCGCTCGATAAAGGCCGTCTCCCTCGACGTCATGACCGGGGAGGTGCGCTGCGCGACCTTCGGCTACGACGCCGGCGCCGTCGCGGAGTGGGTCCGCTCCGTGGACCCAAAGGCCAGGTGCGTGTACGAGTCCGGGGTCACGGGCTTCGACCTGCAGAAGAGGCTCTCCGGCCTGGGTGTCGACTGCGTGGTCGGCGCCGTCTCGAAGATGATCAAGCCCAGCGCGGACAGGCGCAGGAAGAACGACCGCAACGACGCCGAGTTCCTCGCCCGCATGCTGTCGGTCGGCAACGTGGTCGAGGTGTGGGTCCCCGACGACGAGTGCGAGGCCGCCCGCGACCTGACCAGGGCGCTCGAGGACGCGAGGGACGACCTCTCGCGCTCGAAGCAGCGGCTCTCCAAGTTCCTGCTCAGGCACGGGCTCGTCTTCGACGAGAGGACGCCCACCGGCCGCAGGAAGGGCAACTGGACCCGGGCGCACTGGTCCTGGATCGAGTCGATTAGGTTCGCGGAGGGGGCCGACAACGACGTGCTCGCCTACTACGTCGACGCGGTCAGGCGGGCGGCGGAGGAGAAGGCGAGGCTCGAGGGGCTCGTCGAGGCCGAGGCCCGCAAGCCCAGGTGGAGGAAGAGGGTCGACTCCCTGCGCTGCCTCAAGGGCGTAGACACCGCGTCCGCCGCCGACCTCGTGTTCGAGGCCGGCGAGTTCTCGAGGTTCAGGAACGCCCGGTCGTTCGCCGCATGGGTCGGCCTGACGCCCTCCGAGCACTCCAGCGGGGAGAGCGACCGCAGGGGCGCGATCACCAAGGCCGGCAACAAGCACCTGAGGAAGACGCTGGTCGAGGCCGCGTGGCACTACCTGACGTGCTCGGGGCGGCCGAAGGACCTCGCCAAGGGCCAGGCCCCGGACCGGGGCGCCCGGAGGCATGCCGCCAAGGGCGTGCGGAGGCTGGTCGAGAGGCGGGAGGCGCTGCTCGCGCGCGGGGTCCACAGCAACAAGGCGAACGTGGCCACGGCGCGCGAGCTCGCCTGCTGGGTATGGGCGGTCGGCCTCATGGCCGAGGAGGCGTAGGGGGCGGTCCCCGCACATAAGCCAGTCACCCCGGAAGCGGTTTGATCCGAAGCCGTTGAGGCGAACCTCAGGTCCCTTTTCTGCGAGCGCCCAGGGCGCCACACGCGTGCACAGACTGTCGGTTCGACGTAGAAGCCTCAGCCGTAGCAACGGATTGCCCAGCGAGAGATCGCCACGGGCGGATATTAAACTGCGAAGACGAGCGTCGGTAAGACACGCCGAGGTCGCCGCGGACGGGTTGATATAGGGAGAGGGCCTGACCCCATATCGTTGGGGCCAGGCCCGATTTTGCCTCTTGACAATGTCCTGCTCATATTAAAAGGAACGTCCCTAACTGCCGCATGGACCAAGGCAACGCCACGGGTTGAGCATAAGAACGTCCCCAACGACTATCCAGAAAAGGAACGTCCCCAAGTGCCAGCCAAGATAACGCCGATGTTTTGGCAACGCCAGCGAGCGGGTCGCATTTGTGACAAGGTGATGTGAAACGAAAGGGCGCTGACCTTCTGGTCGCGCCCTTGAAGTTGAACGTCAGATTGTCCAAATGCGGCCCGCGCAGCGTCGGCTGGTCCGCCGTTCGGTAGAACGGCGGAACTTAGACTGCCTGTGCCAGCTTCTCGGCTCGCTCGGCGGCGGCTAGTGCCTCGATGACGGTGCCGAGCTGGTCGCCCAGAAGGACGCCGTTGTAGGTGGAGTTGAAACCGATGCGGTGATCGGTCACGCGATCCTGGGGCTGGTTGTAGGTGCGGATCTTCTCGGAACGGTTACCGTGGCCGATCTGGCTCTGGCGCTCGGCACCAAGCTCGGCCTGCTGCTTCTCGAGCTCCATCTCGTACAGACGGGCGCGCAGCATCTGCATGCAGACCTCGCGGTTCTGGATCTGGGAACGCTGCTCCTGCGACTGCACCACGGTGTTGGTGGGCAGGTGGGTGATACGCACGGCGGAGTAGGTGGTGTTAACGCACTGACCGCCCGGGCCGGAGGCGCAGTAGGTGTCGATGCGCAGGTCGGACTGGTTGATCTGAACGTCGATCTCCTCGGCCTCGGGAAGCACGGCAACGGTGGCCGTAGAGGTCTGGATGCGGCCCTGAGACTCGGTCTTGGGGACGCGCTGGACGCGGTGGACGCCGGACTCGAACTTCATGACAGAGTAGACGCGGTCGCCCTCGACCTTGAACTCAATGGACTTAAAGCCGCCGGCCTCGCTGGGGCTAGAGTCGAGCACGGTGGTCTTCCAGCCGCGCGACTCGCAGAAGCGCTGATACATCTTGTACAAGTCACCGGCAAAGATGGCGGCCTCGTCACCACCGGCGGCGGAGCGGATCTCGACGATGGTGTTCTTGTCGTCGTTGGGGTCGCTCGGGATGAGCATGTACTTGATGTCTTCCTCGAGCTGGGGAAGTTTCTCCTCGTTCTCGGAGATGTCCATCTGGAGCATCTCCTTCTCGTCCGCGTCGGTCGTGTCGCGGAGCATCTCCTTGGCGGCCTCGATGTCATCGAGCGCGCCGATGTACTCGCGCGAGGCGGCGATGAGGTCGGACTGGTGCGCGTACTCCTTGTTGAGACGCGTGAACTCCTTGATGTCGGAGGCGACGGCGGGGTCGGAGAGCTTCTTCTCGAGCTCCTCGTAGGCCTTGATGATCTTTTCGAGCTTGTCGCGCATGGCGGGACTCCTTTATATGCGTGAAGGTGAAAATCGGCAGAATTGATGGGGCGCGCGGCGCCACTGCGGGGGTAAGCCCGGCTAGAACATGTCGATCTTCAGATACATGCGCATCCCTTCGCGTATGGGGTACATAGTTGCGGTCTAACCCATACATGATAGCGTGCGCAGGCAAACCTGCATATAACCCGCACGGAATGTGACAAAGGGACAGTCCCTTTGTCACATTCTAGAGCGTCTGGAGCAGGGCGATGAGGAAGCGGATGCCTTGGAGGTAGGCTCGGCGGGTGATGCGCTCGTTGGTGCCGTGGACGCCGCGGTCACATTCGCCATCATCCACCACAAAGGCCGAGAAGCGAATGCACTCAGGGCAAATGCGCTGGTAGTTGGCAGCGTCGGTCGCACCGATGACCGTGGATGGCACAATCGCCAACGGCTCGGATGATCCGTTTTCCTCCGCCCCCTTTGGATCACGGAAATAGCGGGCGGCAACGGAGCGGACAGCTTCGAGGCCAGGGCCGCCAATGCGCGGGGACGGCGAAGGTTCGGAGCTGCCGGGGCCAAGTTCGACCTCCACGCGCCCGGCAAGACCTGCCGCAGCAACCGCCTCGCGGCAGCGCGTCACGACGTCGGCCACGTTCGTTCCCTCGAGCATACGGAAGTTGATATTGGCCCACATATCCTGTGGCATCACGTTGGCACCGGTGCTGCCGCCCTCGATCTGCGTGGGCGCGCAGGTGGTCGTTACGAGCGGATAGAGCTTCTTGCTGGCAAGGCAATCGCGCACGATGGCGTCCTTGTTGGCGGCAATCTCGTCGGCCGTGTAGAGCCCCAGCTCGACGAGCTGCGCGGCAAGCAGGTCGGTCACACGCGTCGGCCATTCGATATCGCAGATTGCGGCGATAGCACGGCTGAGCACCTCGAGCGACGTGCCGCCGTAGGGGTTGGAAGAATGCCCGCCCGCGCTCTGTGTCTTGAGCACAATGTCGGCATAGCCCTTCTCGGCCAGGTCGGCATGCATGAGCCAGCCCTCGCCCGCGGCATACTCGGCAGATGGAACGATACGGTAGTCGCCCTCGTCGATCAGGTACTCAAGCTCAATGCCGCGCTCCTCGTGCGCGCGGCCGATGGCACCCGCGCCGTACTGCGTGGTCTCCTCGTCCTGACCAAAGGCGAGCAGCAGCGTGCGCTCGTGCTGCCAACCGTGTGTAAGTGCATACTCAACCGCCTCGAGAATGCCTGCGACCTGGTCTTTCATGTCGATTGCGCCACGACCCCAAATGTAGGTGTCGTCCACGTGTCCGCTAAAGGGGGCGTGAGCCCAATCTTCCTCGGTACCCGGTACCACGGGAACCACGTCCATGTGACCCATGAGCATAACGGGCTTAAGGGCGGGGTTGGAGCCGGCAAGCGTCACCAACAGCGAATGGTCGATGAGCTCAACCTCGCCCGCCGCGAACACGCGCGGCCAGGCCTGCTGCATATAGGCGCGCAGGTCGGCAAACGACCGCCAGTCCACCGCCTCGGCATCCATGCTCGAAATCGTCGGAAACGACAGCACGCGGCCCAAGCGCTCACACGCGCCAGCCTCGTCTATATCGGCAAAATCATCCTCATGCGCAAAGAAGCGCCAAACCTCGGCCATGACATCCTTTCGATTGTGACGACAAAGGCCGCCCCACCGGAGCGGCCCTGTCGTTCACGCGTTTGCGGTCGGTTATTTGTCCTCGAGATAGCGCGAGAGGAACTCGCGGGTGCGCTGGTGTTTGGGGTTGCCGAAGAGTTCGGCCGGCGCGGCGTCCTCAAGCACCACGCCCTTGTCCATAAAGACCACGCGGTCGGAGACGGTGCGGGCAAAGGCCATCTCGTGCGTGACGACGACCATGGTCATGCCGTCGGCCGCGAGCTTGCGCATGACCTCGAGCACCTCGCCCACGATCTCGGGGTCGAGCGCGGAGGTCGGCTCGTCGAACAGCATGATCTGCGGATTCATGCACAGGGCGCGGGCGATGGCCACGCGCTGCTTTTGGCCGCCGGACAGGCGACCCACGGCGGCGTGTGCGAACTTTTCAAGCCCCACGCTCGTCAGATGCTCTAACGCGACCTTTTCGGCCTCGGCCTTGCTCATCTTTTTGAGCGTGACGGGCGCGAGCGTGCAGTTGTCGAGCACGTCCATGTTGTTGAACAGGTTGAAGCCCTGGAACACCATGCCGATGTCCTCGCGGAGTTTATTGATGTTGCAGCGCTCGGCCGTGAGGTCCTGGCCGTGGAACCAGATGTGGCCCGCGTCCGGGGTCTCGAGCAGGTTGAGGCAGCGCAGGAAGGTCGACTTGCCCGAGCCCGAGGCGCCGATGATGGTGACGACCTCGCCGGGATTGACGGCCAGGTCGATACCCTTGAGCACCTCGAGCGAGCCGAAGCTCTTGCGCAAGCCCTCGACGCGGATGAGCGGCTCTTGGTTTTGTGCGGCGGCCGCGGCGCCGGTAGTGGCGGTATCTGCCATGATGATTCTCCTCGTCTTGAGCCTAGTTGGAGCTGGGCAGCGTGGCCGGGGCCTCGGCGCCGAGCTTTTTGCCAAAGGCCTCGAGCAGGCGGCTCGCCACGAGCGTCAGGATCAGGTAGACCACAAGCGCCACGCAGTAGACCTCCATCTGGCGGTAGTACACGCCGGCGACGGTGGTGGTGGCGTACATAAGGTCGAACACGCCGATGACCGAAAGCACCGACGAATCCTTGATGTTGATGATGAGCTCGTTGGTGAGCGCGGGGATCGCGTTCTTGATGCCCTGGGGGAACACGACCTTGCGCATGGCCTGCCACTGCGACAAGCCCAGTGAGCGCGCCGCCTCGGCCTGGCCGGCGTCGATGGACTCGATGCCGCCGCGCAGGACTTCCATCATGTAAGCGGTGGAGTTGAGCGAGATGGTGACGAGGCCGGCGGTAAAGGTACTCCAAATCTGGTTGGCCTGGGCGGTCTCGAAGCCCATGCCACGCAGAACGGTAAAGCCCGCGTAATAGATGAGCAGACCCTGGACCATCATGGGCGTGCCGCGCACGATGGTGGAGTAGACGGTCGCAAAGCCGCGGCCGATGCTCTTAAAGAAGCGCACCAGGTCGTTGTCTACGCGATCGAAGGTCTGAATACGCAGGAACACAAAAAGCAGCGCCAGGAAGAATGCGATGACGGTGCCGAAGGTGGCAAGCGCGATGGTGATCTCGATACCGCGGATAAAGAAGTCCCCGCTCTTATAGGTCATATAGACCAAGCTCGACAAAAAGTCGCTGGGGTTGGAGTCCGAGACAATGCTCACCTGCACCAGGTCGATAAACGACATGACGCAGCGGTCGATAAAGAAGATCGCCGCGATGGCAACGACGACATAGCTGCCCAGGCGCGCGCCGCGACGGAAACGCTCGGAAGCAAACGGAGATTTCTCGCGATAGTCGCTCCAGTGCATGAGCTTGGTGACGAGCGCTGCCGCCGACACGACGAGCCAGGCCCAAAGGATCGCCCAGAGGCAATCCTGGAAGATGCCGGTGGGTGCCAAAAAGCTCAGCGGCGTGGGGTTGCGCTGGCTAAACGCCAGACCAAGTGCCGCGATGACGCTCGTACCCAGGTACACATAACGGTGGTCGGCCTTGATAAAGGAGGCCAGACGATTGATGGTTTTCATGCTGCCTCCCTATGCCGGCTGACGGTCGAGGCACGCGTCCCACATTTGGTCGCGCTCCTCCTGGCTGACGCCCTTGAGCGTCTTGTCGATGAGCTTAAGCAGCTTGTCCGAGCCCTTGCGGCAGCCGACGTTTGCCGCGACCTCCTGTTTGAAGCCCTCGCCCTCGGCAAATTGAATCGGCACGATACCCGGGTTTTGGGCCATATAGCCCTTCTCGTTCTCGGTGTTGTAGGTCACGGCGTCGCACGTGCCCTGCAGCAGGTTCGAAAACACCGTGGGAACCGAATCGACCGGATTCTTGTGGACGACGCCCGGAATCTCGTCGATGACGGTATCGAGCATGGTGTCCTTTTGGCCGAGCACCGTGGCACCGCTAAAGTCGCTGAGTTTGGTCGCGTTTTGGTAGGGCGACCCCTCTTTTACGAACAGGCCAAAGTAGCCAATGAAGTACGGGTCGGAAAAACCGACGGACTCCTCGCGCTCGGGCGTGGCGCTCATGCCGGCAATGATGAGGTCGATCTGGCCGTTGTTGAGCGAATCGATAAGGCCCGAGAAGCTCTGCTTGACGGCAACGGGCTCGCCACCGAGGGCCTTGCAGACGATCTTGGCGATCTGCACGTCGTAGCCGTCGGCATAGGCGCCCTGCACGTTATCGATGGGAATGGTGAACTCGCTGGCCTCGGAAACCTGCCAGTTGTACGGGGCGTAGGCCGCCTCCATGCCGATGCGGATCTTGTCCTTGCCGATGACGGAATCGGACAGGTCGTCGCGACCGCCGCCCGTCGTAGGCTGAACTACTTCCAGCGTGGACGGACGCTGGCAGCCGGCAAGCGCGCCGGCGACGACGGTAGCGCTCGCAGCGAGAGCGCTACCCAAAAAGATGCGACGGCTGCATATCGGCTGCGGATGCGCGTCGCGTTGATGGGGAGAATGCATAATCTGCCTTCCCTGTTGAATTGTATGCTGACGACTTAACAGGATATACGCCAGCGACCAGTAGCGCAGCACAAGCTCGAAAAATTAATAGACACGCGGTAGTCATTGGGAACGTCGATGTTTTGGCAATGCCAGCGAGCGCCGCCCAGAGCGAACAAGTTGGCATGAAAAAGGCACGGCATAGACCTTCTGGTCATGCCGTGCCTTTTGAATGACAAATTGTCGCTCTGGGTGGCGCGCAGCGTCGACCGGCCCGCCGTTCGTCAGAACGGCGGAACCTAAGGGCGCAGCGTCGACCGGTCCGCCGTTCGTTAGAACGGCGGAACCTCTAGAGAAGGGTGACGCTAAAGGAACGGACGTCGGTAGCGCCGGGGGCCAGGGTGATGGTGTTGACCTTGTGCTCGAAGACATCGTCCTCGGTGTCCATGGTGGTGTGACCGGTCCAAGGCTCGAGCGCCACAAACGGGGCATCGTTGGCGGCAGACCACACGCCGATGTACTTAAAGCCCTCAAAGTCGATCTTGACGCCGTGACCCGACTTGCGTCCGCGCAGCGTGAGCGTGGAGCCCGGGGTATCAGTGAACATGATGGCGTCGTTATCGAAGCTGCGATGCGTAATGGGAAGCACGTCCGAATTGTCGGGAGCCTTGTAGCTGCCCTCGAACGTCATGAGGCCATCGGGCGTGATGATGGGAGCCTCATTGGTCCAAGCCTCGGTAAACGCCAGCTCGTAATCCTCGAACGCCTCGCCATCGGCGCCAGGGGCGGGCACGTTAAACGCGGGGTGGCCGCCCACCGAGAACGGCAGGTCCACGTCGCCGGTGTTGGTGACGGCAAAGGTCTGGGTGAGCGTGGCATCGCCGGTCAGGGCATAGGTCATGTTGAGCTTAAAGTGGAACGGGAAGGCCTTGAGCGACTCGGGCGTATCGGTGATCTCGTAGGTTACCGAGGAGCCGTCCTCAGAGACCTCGACCAACTTGTGCTCGACGATACGCGCGATACCGTGGCGCGCCATCTCGCAGGTACCGGCGGCAGACATCGCCGTGTTGTTGCGCAGCGAGCCCACGATGGGGAACAGGATGGGCGCGTGCTTGCCCCAAAAGGCCGGATCGCCCTGCCACAGATACTCGCTGCCGTTGAGGGCGAGACTTGTGAGCTGGGCGCCCATGGAATCGATGGCCGCGGTGAGGCCGCCGCGCTTGATGGTGGTGACGGTAGACATGCTACTTCCTCCAAAAGTAAACAACAGTGTCGAGGGCTATTGTCCCACTCTTGGCGGCAAGGAGAAGCGGCAGGCGCAGTTATTGAGCGATTGCGTAAAGGTCGAACCCGCCCTGCGGCGTGCTATCGATCGTATCGGGCGCCTGTGAATTAAAACTCACGGGAACCATGCGCTTTGAGGCGCGGAAGCGCGTGCCATCGGTGGCGACGGGCGGCTCGTCGACCGTAAGCTCGTAGTCGCCGGGCTTGAGTTCGATGCCGTCACCAGCGGAGTTGACATATTGATACTCGTCAATCGCCTGCCCCCTGAGTGTGCGGCCCACGATATGGATGAGCATCTGGCTGTCTCCGCGGGCGGTGTCCCATGTCGCACCGTCCTTGACCTCGACCGCCACATGCACCGAGCGCGTACGGCTGAGCGATTGCTCGACAGACATCTCGACCTTGGCGGCGTCTTTGCGCTGTTGCTCCACGTGGCTCCAGACATTTCCGATCGCCGAGCAAGCGATGACGCCGGCCATGAAGGCGATAAGGATGGGGCCGAGCGGCGAGCGACGTCCTGCATCTTCCTCGCGAGACAGATTGGGGCGACGTGTGGGCGCGGGCGCCTGAGCACCCTGCGAGGGCACGTCGAGAATGCTGAAGGATGCCGTGCTGTCGGGGTCGATGGTATGGCGAGGTTGCGGGGTCTTTGCCGGCGAGATGGACATGTCGGCTGGCTCGCCGAGCGTGGCCGTAGCGTCGGCCTTGGCCTCGTCTGCCTCGGCCTGGGCCCAGGCCTGTTCAAAGGTTAGGGGCTCGACGGGGTCGAGGGCGGCGTCCGAGTCGGCGGCGGCGACGTTGCCGGTCTCGTCCTCGTCGCTCGACACGTCACGCGGCGCGGGCTCGTCCCACTCTTCGTCCGGAGCCTCTCCCTCGCTATACCACCATTCAAAGTTATCAATATCCATACGGGGCGCCCCCTTGGCCTCGCAAATAAACACTTGCCAGCCTTATACCCCCAGATGGCACGGCGGCTCGCATGGAATGTAACAAAGGGACTATCCCTTTGTCACATTTTGCGTTTAGCCGTGGGCGATCTTGTTTCTCAGCAAGAAGTCGACCGCCCCTACGATTCTGATGCCGTCGATGTCTGTTGGATGCTCACCATCCCTGACGATCAGGATCTTCTCGTACGAATCAGGGATTTTTCCCAGCGTGTTTAGTTTGAGCGGTCGCAGCTCGCGCTCTCTGGTCGCCTCGGCATCGATCCGTTCGGTAACCTGGATATATTTACGGTCCGATCCCTCGCCGATTGCGACAAAGTCGATTTCCCCCGCGCGCAGATGGCCGCAAAACACTTCGTATCCTTCAAAGACAAGCTGGTTGTAGATAACGTTCTCGAGCATCCTTCCGCTATCGCTGCCTCTATATCCGTCAAGATAGCTGCGGATTCCCGTATCGGCTATGTAATATTTACCGCCTGTCTTGAGAAGCTCCCGCCCCTTGACGTCATACCTTTTTACCTTGGTAAACAGGTACGTCTCTTCCAGAGCGTCAATATACGCCGACACCGTCGATGCGTTGGTCTTACCGCCCGATGATTCGTTGAGCGTCCCTACGATTTTGTTGACCGAGGTTTGATTGGAGATGTTGTCTGCCAGATACGCACAGAGCCGCTCGAGAACGTCGCGCTTGGTGATAGCTCCGCGACCTCTACGCGTCGCGCGCAATAGGATATCGCGCGCGACAATCGTCTGATAGAGGCTGCGGATGTAGTCGCGGCACGGTTCGCGTCTTGGCTCGTCATGAGCCAGAAACGGCATGCCGCCATAGGTTATGTACTGCTCGAGCACGGTGTTTGAATTAAGGCGATCGCCCGTCTTGGAAACGAGCTCGGCCCTCTCGTCAAGCCCTTCGGCAACGACCGCATCGATCGAGCGAAAATCAAGATACTCGCCAAACGTGAGCGGCTGCATCTTGACCTCGATATACCGGCCCGAGATAAGCGTTGCAAGCTCGCTCGATAGCAAAAAGGCATTGGAGCCCGTGACATAGATATCGCACGGCAAATCGATTCGGAGCGAGTTAACCGCCTTTTCCCAGCCCTCGACATTCTGGAGCTCGTCAAAGAACAGATAGGGGCGATCGACACCGTCAACGCGCTCCCGAACCATGCGATAAAACGTCAGGTAATCTGTAATCCCCGCATACTCTAGAGATTCCATCTTAAAGGTCAGCAAACGCTCGGCCGGCACCCCCTGTTGCGCCAGGTGCTCCCTCATCATGTCCAATAACGTGGATTTGCCGCAACGGCGTATACCCGTCACGATTTTGATGAGGTCGGTATCCTGAAAAGCAATGAGTCGATCAAGATAGCGGCTTCGGCGAACGATGTTCATAGAGTCTCCCTAGCGCCCGGCCAGACGTAACATCTTATAAACTTGCAGATTTTACAAGTTTATAAGATGTTACCTTACAAACTTGCAAATAATGCGAGTTTATAAGAAATGAGCCGCCTCCTCCGCTTTAAAACAAACTCGCGGTGCCGCTCGTCAATGTGACAAAGGGACTATCTCTTTGTCACATCGAAGTTGCGGTGGAATAGTTCCCGTTTGTGCGATTACTCAGGCTATTTAGGAACTATTTCACCGCAAGTTATTTGAGGACAACGGGGACTTGGATGCAGCAGAAGTCTTCTTGGTGGGACTCGTCGTAGCTCGTAGTATCGAGGTAGCAAAAGTCGAAGGCGTTGCCGATGGGCTGGAGTGCATGCTCGTCCATGCAGGCCACGATGGCGCGGATGCCCTCGGGTTCGTACGGCATGCCCCAGCGGCTCATGCACAGATACGTGCCCTCGGGCAGCACTTCGATGCCGATCTCTGCCAGCTCGGCGGGATCGCTCGGCAGTAGCCCCTCGGCACCGCGCGGCAGCACGGCAAAGGAGCCGGCGCCAGCGATGGGGTCGTCGGAATGCAGTGCCTCGCGACGTAGCATGGCGCCCCAGCCGCGCATGGGGCGCGTGCCCGTCAACGTACGCATGCGCAGAATCGCCCGCATGAGCGTGGGGTGAAGCATCGAGCGGCCACGCTCGATATCGCCTGGAAACTCCTCAAAGACCACGTAGCGGCGCTCAAACTGCTTGAGCTCCGGCCTGCCCTCGCGCTCGCGCCAGTAAACCGCCTCGTCGTAAAAGCTCAGGCGCTCCTGCACGCTCGCGCGCTCGGCTTTGAGCTCGGCGATCTGCTCATCGAGCGCCTGCACCCGTGAGCGCAGGTGATCGGTCATCTCGCCAATGTCGAACGTCGAGGTCAGACGGTCGATCTCGTCGAGTTCGAGCCCCAGGTCGCGCAGCATGCAGATCAGACGCATGAGCGGGATCTGCGTGGGCGAATAGAAACGGTAGCCCTTTTCGTTAACCACGGCGGGCTTAAACAGACCGATCTTGTCGTAATAGATGAGCGTTTGGCGCGAAACGTTAAACAAGCTCGCCATCTCGCTAATCGCATACATGCCCGTCTGCATAGATCCTCCCGACACACCAAAGCCCGCCGCCCACAGGGGCAGCGGGCTCAAACACTACTCGTATCCTACCCTAAAGACGCCTATGACCAGCGCTTATAGTTTGCGCATGACACGCCGACGGCCTCGAGTGCCTTGGCGGCGATGTGATGCACCGCGTCGTCGAGCGTGACGGGGCCGTTGTAAAACGTGAGCATGGGCGGCATGAGCATGACGCCCGGTACGCGCGCCAGGCGCGCCATGTTGTCGACGTGAATGGCGCTGAAGGGCGTCTCGCGCACCATGAGCACCAGGCGGCGCTGCTCTTTCATCTGCACGTCGGCCGCACGCAGCAACAGATTGTCGCTGTAGCCGCTCGCGATGCCGGCGAGCGTCTTCATGGAGCAGGGAGCCACGATCATACCGTCGACCGGATAGGTGCCGCTTGCGATGGCGGCGCCGATATTCTTGTTGTCGTAGACCACATCGGCATGCGTGGCATACTCGTCGAGCGTCATGCCGAGCTCCTGCTCGATGGTGATCTCTCCCCCGCGCGTGACGACAAGCGCCGACTCGGCACCGGCCTGACGCAGGCATTTGAGGCACTCAAGGCCCAGCGTGGCACCGCTAGCGCCAGACACGCCAACGACAATGCGACGGGGACGGACAGAAGACTCAGGCATGACAACTCCTTGACTACTTGGTAGGGCTACGTACTAGAAAGAAAGCTCTGCTGCCCACTTGTCCTTGTCGATCTCCATGAACTGCGAGCGGATGAAGTTCTTCTTAAGGTCAAACGGGACCGTGCAGTCGAAGATGGCCTTGCAGGCGATGCCGTGCTCGCGGATCGAAGGATCGAACGCGGGGTCGTTGGACGGGTCGAGCACGTGGCAGTGGCAGCCGGGGATGGTGATGAGGCCCACGTCGGCCTGGAAGCGCGTGGTCATGGCCCACATCACGTCGCTCATGTCGAAGATGTCGACGTCTTCGTCAACCAGGATCACATGCTTGAGCTCGGAGAATGCCGAGAAGGCGAGCATGGCGGCGTTGCGCTGACGGCCCTCGTCATTTTTGCTCGACTTCTTGAACTGCATGATGGCAACGAACTTGCCGCCGCCGCAGGGAGCAGCGTGGACGTTGAGCAGGCGGCCCGGGATAGCGGTCTCGACCATCTTGTAGATGGAAGCCTCGGTGGGGATACCGGCCATGGACACGTGCTCGTGCGAAGGGCCGATGCAGCTCTCCATAATGGGGTTGACACGCGTGGTGACGGCGGTGATCTTGATCACCGGGCAGACCTTGGCGCCGCCGGTGTAGCCGGGGAACTCGGGCATGGCGTAGCCGTGGCCGTTGACGTCCTCGTTGATGGTCTCGTCGTGCATGAGGTAGCCCTCGAGCACGTACTCGGCATTGGCGATGCACTTCTGCGGAACGGTGACGCAGTCGGCAAGCTCGACAGCGTGGCCGCGCAGGGCGCCGGCGATCTGCAGCTCGTTAAAGCCGAGCGGCGTGGTGGGAGCCTCGAAGCCGCAGCACATGTACACGGCGGGATCCAGGCCGATGGAGATGGAGATAGGCATGTCCTCGCCGCGCTGGCAGTACTCGTCAAAGAACGCGCCCAGGTGACGGCTGCCGGGGGTAATCCACATGGCAAGCTTATCCTTGTCGACGCAGGAGAAGCGGTGGATGGTCACGTCGGACTGGGAGCCGTCGGGGCTCGTGCCATAGGCGAGGCCCATGGTGATGTAGGGGCCGCCGTCGACGGGCGTGTTGGTGGGAGCGGGGACGATCTTGCGCAGGTCAAAGCCCTCGTCGGTCGCCTTGTACACGACCTCCTGGCAGTCGACGTGCGTGCCCTCGGCGATCTGCTCAGGCGCGATCAGGTTCTCGAAGCGCTTGCCGATTTCGAGGCCCAGGTGCTCCTCGTCCAGGTTGAGCAGGGCGGCAACGCGCTTGCGGCTGGCAAGCATGCCGATGCAGACCTTGGCATCGTCAAAGCCCTTGACGTTGTTGAAGACCATCGCCGGGCCCTCTTTGGTCGGGCGCATAACGGTGCCGCCGGCACCGATGTGTCGATAGACGCCCGAGACCTCGGCATCGGGATCGACCTGGGTGTCGGTCTCGAGCAGCTGGCCCGGCATCTCGCGCAAAAAGTCGAGCGCGGAGCGCAGGTCGTGGATCTGGGAAGCATCGGTAGTGGACATAGCATGCTCCTTTCGGGAGAGTGCCCGGCGGCGAGGATGCCGCCGGGCTGGGTAACGTAGTGGGGCCGCGGCGCTCATAGATGGGACGCTCGGCCACTCGCAGTTCAAGCACTCGGCTGCTTACAGCCCAGCGCTCGACCGCTTACATCAGGCCAAAGAGATGGAACCAGGCGGCCTCGACCAGCACGACGATAAAGACGACCGCGGTGAGGGGAATACCCATGCGCATGGCCTCTTTGGAGGTGTAGCCGCCGGCGTCCTTGCCCTCGCCGATAAGGATCGGCAGGTTATGGAACGGCAGGATGTAGTGGATGTTGATGGACGTGAAGACGATGAGCGCCACGGCGAGCGGGCTCACGCTGGAGCCGGCCGCGAAGCTGATGAACGCCGGCACGCACACACCGAGCACGGCCATGACCGAGCCCATGAACATGTGGATGACCATGGAGAGCGCGGCGACAAGCAGGGCGAACAGGAAGATGTTCTCGGGCACGGAGCTGGGAAGCACGACATCGGCGATCCAGGCGTTCATGCCGGTGGCACCGCCCACGGAGCCCACGGCCATGGCAGCCGTCAGGAACATGAGGGACTTGATGTCGACAGCGCTCCAGCTGGCGGGGGTGAGGACCTCGCCGATGATGGGCATGGCGAGAGAAACGCCGATAGCCAGGGTAACCCAGCCGATGTAATCGCCCGAGACGGTGAGCCACAGCGCGATGGCGATGACAAGCCACACGATGGTGCGGATCTCCTTAACGGAGAGCTTGCCGAGCGCGGCCTGCTTGGCCACGATCTGCTCGCGATCGTAGACGAGCTCCTTGCTGGGCTTAAAGAGGAAGAGGCCCAGGAACAGGGTGCACAGCAGCGCAACCAGCATGGGCACGCTCATGTACAGGAACCAGTCGACGAAGGACGGGCTCATGCCGCCGGCCTCGGCGCTGTACTGCGCAACGAGCGGGTTGAGCGTGGAGTCGCCCGTCAGGAAGAACATGGAGCCCGGGGCGGCAGCGGCAAACACGAGGAAGCCGAGCTTGCCGCGGTCATCGTCACCGTAGCCGGCGGACTCGGCGATAACCGAGACGACGGCGAGGATGAGGAAGGCACGGGGGAACGGATGAGGGATCAGCAGCGACAGCACAAAGGTGAGCGCGAAGATCGAGATGATGAGCGACTTGGCGTCGCGCACGAACTTGAGCATAAACGCATAGGCGATGCGCTCGCCCAGGCCCGACTCCTTGACCGCGCTGGCGATGAGGTAGGCGCCGATGACGAGCCACATGGTGGCTTTGGTCCACGAGCTAAACGTGGAGGCGACCGTCGCCGAGATGCTCGCGGCGCCTGTGTCGTCCACGCACACCTTGAACAGAACGAGCAGCGCGCAATAGAGCAGGCCCACAAAGCCCGGCTGTGCCACACCGCATGCCCAGAACACCACCGTGGCGAGCGTCAGTGCCAGACAGGTCTGACCGCCGACCGTGAGCTCGACCGTCGAGCTCAGCTCCGCCAAAGGAAGAAACTTCACCAGCAAAAAGACAACGATACCCAGCACAAAGCCAATTTCGCGCTTGGTGATCTTAAACGCCTTCTTTTCCGCTTCCATCTCCCCACCTTTCTTGTTGGGGGCGCTCCGGACTCGCGGCCACGCTGGCCGCTTAAAAAGGGGCACCCGTTATCGGACACCCCTTACGTTGCGCTGTGTTGCGGCAATACAGTCAAGCGGGATTTTTGGATGGGAAGCGATCCTCTGGACAAAAAGCGTCACAACATTCGACGGTTTTCTTCGTTTTCGAGATTTTCATCGAATGTTGTGACGGTTTGGATGTGGCAAAGGGACTGTCTTTTTCACATAGCGAGGGCCGTACGGATGGATGGATCGCTGAGAGCCTCGCGAAGCCAGGGGGCCAGCTGCTCGGGGTGACCCTGCAGGTAGCCTTTAAGCTCGGACGGGGCCACGCGGCGCACTTCCGAGATCTCCTCTTGGTTGATATGCAGCTCGCCCGGCTCAACATGGGCAAGGTAGACCTCGCACCATTCGCACTCGCAGCGGCCGTCGCCGTGGTCCTCGCGGTAGGTCACGTGACCGAGGTGTTTGAGCTGGTCGGGTGTGCGCGTGATGCCGAGCTCTTCGTTGATGCGGCGCGCCGTCGCGGCGGTAACGTCCTCCCCGGGGAGCGGATGGCCGGCACAGCTATCGGCCAGCACCCCGCCCCACAGTCGTTTGAGCGGACTGCGGCGACAGAGCAGCAGGCGCGCGTCTTCGCCCTGGCCCTCGACCAGAAGCGTCAGAAATGCCTGATGCAGAATGCCCTCGCCGGTATGGGCCTCGATGCGATCGACGGGGCCAAGCGCCTCGCCGGTCGCGGCATCGACCGCCACGACCTCGGCGCCCGCGCCGCCCTCATCCCAGCCGGCGCGCAGGATGCGCGCGGCGGCTTCCTCGAGCGCGGCGATGAGCTCCTTGGTGGTGTCGAGCACGCGCTGCAAGTCGTCCGCGGTCGCGTTCTCCACATGAAAACCCGTGCTTACGACTACCGGCACGCCAAAGCGCGTGGCCAGCGCCGCCGCGATATCGTGCGCCGGGATCTCGTCTCGATGACACGGAACGGCCAGGATGCTCACCGTCGCCGTACGGCCGGGCTCGGGGCGCGGAATGGCCTGCGCCGTGGCGCCCAGGTGCGCGAACTCAGGCGAGCAGGCGTACACCGCCATGCCTCGCGGCGTCACCGTCAACTGGGCCTCGAGCACAAACTTGCCCTCGCCCACTGCAACCTTTGTCGTGTGCATACCCATGGGATCTCCTGTCGCCCGCAATGTACCTGAGACCATCTTCGCCTGTATTGCGACTATACAGGCAAGCGCAGCCTGCGACAAAGGGGGGGCAGGCACCTGACACATTCTGTTAGAGTTGCAGGGATTGAATCCCGCTTATTCATGCGACATTGGAGTGACAACCTTGACCGCCGCAACCACGTCTAAAAGTAAATCAACCGCCGCCGCGCTCTCCCCCGCGCGCACCAAGCTCTGCCTGGCGCTGCTCGTGCTGTTGGGATTCTCGCTCGGCTGCTCCGAGTTCGTGGTCATCGGCATCGAAAGCGACTTGGCGACGGAACTCGGCATACCGCTTGCCACTGCGGGCCAGCTCATCAGCGTGTTCGCGCTGGTCTACGCCATCGCGACGCCGGTGCTTGCGCTCAGCACGGGACGCTTCCGTCGTTACCAGCTGCTCGTGTGCTACAGCATTATCTTTGTGCTCGGCAATCTGGTCATGGCGTTGGCGCCCAACTTCCAGGTACTGTTTATCTCGCGCATTGTCCTGGGATCCGTCTCGGGCGCACTGCTCGCCGTGGGCGTGACGTACATCCCCGAGCTGCTGTCCCCGCAGCAAACTTCGCTTGCCATCTCGGTGGTATATGGTGCGTTTTCCGTGGCAATGGTCTTTGTCACTTCGATCGGCAAGTTCGTGGCCGACACGCTCGATTGGCACGTGGCCATGTACGGCACGCTGACCTTTGCCGTTTTGATCTGCGGAGCGCTCGTGGCGTTTATGCCGCGCGCTGGGCAAACCGACGAGCCTGCCACCTTTCGCGAGCAGGCGGGGCTTCTACGCGAACCGAGCATCATCACCGGCATGCTCATCTTTTTGTTTGGCGTGGGATCGGTCTATGTGTTCTACGGCTACGTGACGCCTTATCTTGAGCAGGTGCTGGGCATGGGCACTGTTCAGGCGAGCACCACGCTTATGGCCTACGGCGTGTTCTGCCTAATCTCGAACATCTTGGGCGGATGGATCGACGCGCGTTTTGGCATGAAGGCACTGCTGGTTACGTTCGCGCTGCAGGCGGCGGCATTGTTTGGGCTGTTTGCCGTGGGCGCTGCCATGCCGCTCGCACTTGTCTTTGTCTTTAGTCTGGCAATGCTCATGTACCTGTTCTCGGTCTCGTGCATCACACACTTTATGGACGTGGCACGCAGCCGCCATCCCAAGTCGATGGTGCTCGCGAGCTCGGTTGAACCCATGGCGTTTAATGTCGGCATTTCGTTTGGCACCGCGGTGGGCGGCGCCGTGATAAGCAGCATTGGCATTGCGTACGTGGGCGCCGTGGGCGCCGCGTTCTCGCTTGTAGCCTGGGCGCTCACGCTGGTGACTATTAAGTTGGCTCGCTGGGAGCGCAAGCGGGCGAGGGCGTAAGCGCAGATGCGATACTCGAGCTCGATGATGGCGATCGAAAGGAAACCGCATATGCAACGTGTACTGTTTATCTGCTATGGAAATATCTGTCGCTCGACGATGGTTGAGTCGGTGTTTACCGAGCTGGTGCGCCGCGCTGGGCGCGCGGGCGAGTTTGTCATCGATTCTGCAGCGACCTCAACTGAGGAGATCGGCAACCCGCCGCACCACGGTACCGTTGCCAAGCTGCGTGAAGTCGGGATTCCTGTCGTTGCCCACCGTGCGCGCCAGGTGCGTCGCGCGGAGTATGGCGACTGGGATCACATTGTCTATATGGATGCTGAGAACGCGCGTGGCCTGCGTCGCATCTTTGGCGACGACCCCGACGGCAAGATTACGCGCTTGCTCGATTGGACCGAGCGCCCCGGCGACGTGGCCGATCCCTGGTACACCGGCAACTTCGACGCCACCTACCGCGATGTGCTCGCCGGCTGCACCGCTATGCTCGAGCAGCTGTAGGTTCGCGGGCGCGCGAGGTGCGCCATTGGCATAAAACGAGCGTGGATTATCTCCCGCATACAAATTGAGCGTGGATTTTCTCCCACTTTGAGCGTTCAAGTGCGCTCTAAACGGGAGAAAATCCACGCTCATTTTCTCGGTGGGAGAAAATCCACGTTCAACTACTCGTCGACGATCTCGGCGAGCCAGACGTTGAGGGTGTCGACCTCGGGGCAGCAGAACTTTGCCGTACCGGGCTCGTTGCCGGGCACGGTTCCGCCATAGCGCAGGATATCGATATAGGGAAAGCCCACATGGCAGGCCATGGAGCACATCTTGCCGCGATCCCGGTCGAAGTCGAAGACGTCGCCGGGCTTGTGGCCATGGTGGCAGCGGCATGTGCCCAGCTGGTCTACGCAGCTAATGCGAATACGCGGGCGCTTGCCGCGTGGCGCGCCGAGCGGCTTACCTTCGCCCGCGGGCTCGGCGCCGCTCTCGCCGGCGCTACTCATGGTCGATCACGTCCAAGCAAGCCTCGATAGGCAGACCGGCGGACTTGTCCTCCTGATCGGCGTTGCGCTCGATAAGCTCCGCCACCACGCGCATGGCATCGGCCGTTGCGCGCTGCAGACTCCAGCCGGCCATAACGCGGCCGACGAGCACCGCCGAGAACGTGTCACCCGTACCCGGGAAGTAGACCGGGATCAGGTCGAAGGGAATCGTGAAGTACTCCCCCGCCACGTGGTCGTAACCGATGACGGCGTTCGTGCCGTCGACCACAGCGCTCGTAATGACCACCGACTTGGCACCCAGTGCGCGCATGGCGTCCACAAGGACGCGGGCCTCGTCGGGCGTGACGTGATCGGCGATGGGCGTGTCGGTGAGCAGGCAGGCCTCGGTGTAGTTGGGCACCGCATAGTCGGCGCACTCGAGCAGATGCCTCATGAGGCCAATCGTGGACTCGGGCACACCGGCATAGAGCTTGCCGTTGTCGCCCATGATGGGGTCGACGAACACCTTGGTGCCCTTTTGCGCACGGCGGTGGCAAAAGTCCGAGATGATGCGCGTCTCTTCCTCGGTCACGATAAAGCCGGTCGAGATGGCGTCGAACTCAAAGCCGAGTTCTTCCCAGACGGCAAGACTCTGACGCACGTACTCCGTGGTGTCGTGGATGTAGAACTTGGGATAGTTGAGCGTATCGGAAACGAGCGCCGTCGGCAGGTTATGGATACGGTAGCCCATGTGCGACAGCACCGGCAGCATGGCGGAAAGCGCGACCTTTCCGTAGCCGCACATATCGTTAATCAGCAGCAGCTGAGTGTTCTTCATGAGAGTCCCCCTTGGGTCGGGTGCGGCGCGGCGGCGCCATAGTGCGACTAAGTGTAGCGCAGGAGGCGTTGTGGGCGGAGGCGAGCGGTACGAAGGGCAAATTGTTGCGGAAAGGTTTCGGAAATGGGGGCTGTTTGCTCCATAGCGGCCTAGTTGATGCTACTCATATAGCGCCATTTCAAAACTATGCCTATTTACTACGTTTAACCGCCCGCCTCCAACCACAACGAATTTCTCTCCAACAAAACCGCAGGTAGATAGCTTGCGTTTTTTCAGAAACAGCTGTTGTGGCCAGCGATGCTGGATTCATCGTAGTAATTAGGCATAGTTTTTGGCAAGGCCGCTTCGAAAGGCATCATCGCAGCCCAAAACGATACCTTTTCCTTCGTCCCCAAGGGATCAGATTGCCGCTTAGGAGCGTTTGCAGCGTCGAGCGGTTACGGCGTTTGGTAAAACGCCGTAACTTAATAAGTTTGGTACCTTGACATTTATTTCTTGCACTCCTAAATTAGTTAGGCACAAAACAATTTCACTACCTAACTAAAGAAAGGAGCGACACCATGTGCGATGACCACATCGACATCTGCCCCCACACGCCGGGCGGCGACCCCCATGACCCCGCAGATGCGCCCGCGGCACAGTCCCAATCAGACGCGCTTGCCAAGCACATCCTGAACGGACTGGGCTTCTGCGGCCACTTTCTGCACTTTCACGGCGGCGGCGCCTCGGGAAAGGCGCCCATCGTCTGCCTGCTCGCCAAGCAGCCAAACGGCGAGATGTCACAGCAGGAACTGGGCCTGCACTTTGATCTTAAGCCCGGTTCGCTTTCCGAAATTCTCTCCAAGATCGAATGCGCCGGCCTTATCGAGCGCAGCCGCAATCCCAAAGACCGGCGGCAGCTCACCATTCGCCTGACCGAAGCGGGATGGGAAAAGGCCCACGTAGAGCAGGCTGCCCGCCTGCGCTTTAGGGAACAGGCCTTTAGCGCGCTCACCCACGACGAGCGCGAGGACCTCGCCGAAATGCTCGATAAAATCCGCGTAACCTGGGAGGAACTGGATGATTAAAACCCTTATGGGCAGCATCCGCGATTACATGAAGGTCACGATCGCCACACCGCTGCTGGTGCTTGGCGAGGTAATCTGCCAGATGATGATCCCGTTTATCACCGCCGACATGATCGACGCCATCAAGGACGGCACCGCCGTTACCGAGATGCTGCCCACCGCCGGCTTTTTGGTACTCATCGCGCTAACATCGCTTGCTTTTGGCGCCGCTGCCGGCGTCACCTGCAGCCATGCCAGCTGCGGCTTTGCCAAGAACCTGCGTCACGACCTGTTCTACAAGATCCAGACGTTCAGCTTCGCCAACATCGACGAGTTCTCGAGCTCCTCGCTCGTCACCCGCCTCACCACCGACATCAACAACGTGCAGCAGGCCTTTATGATGCTCATCCGCATCGCCGTGCGCTCGCCGCTGGTGCTGGTCTTTGCCTTTACCATGGCATACGCCATGGGCGGCAGCGTCGCCATGGTCTACCTGGTCATCATTCCGCTGCTGGGCTTTGGGCTGTTCTTTATCATCTTTAAGGTGCGCCCCATCTTCTCGCGCGTGTTCCACAAGTACGACGCCCTTAACGAGTCCGTCGAGGAAAACGTCACCGGCATGCGCGTGGTCAAGAGCTATGTGCGCGAAGACTTTGAGAAGGAGAAGTTCGCGACCGCCGCGCGCGACGTCCAGATGGACTTCACCCGCGCCGAGAAGCTGCTCGCCTTCAACAACCCCATGATGAACATCTGCGTCAACGGCGCGTTCGTCGTCATCATCTACCTGGGTTCCAAGCTCATCATCACGAGCCAGGGCACCCTGTTCGACGTGGGCCAGCTCTCCTCCATCTTTACCTACGGCTTCCAGATCCTCATGAGCCTAATGCAGCTGTCGATGATCTTTGTCATGGTAACCATGGCAGACGAGTCGGCGCACCGCATTACCGAGGTGCTAGCCGCCGAGCCCACGATCGCCAACCCGACCGAGCCCGTGCACGAGGTTGCCGACGGCTCCATCGACTTCGATCACGTGAGCTTTAAGTATTCCGAGCATGCCCGCCGCCAGGCGCTCGACGATATCGACCTGCATATTAAGAGCGGCGAGACCATCGGCATTATCGGTGGCACCGGCTCGGCCAAGTCGACGCTCGTGAACCTGATCGCCCGCCTGTACGATGTCACGGAGGGCACCGTGCGCGTCGGCGGCGTGGACGTGCGCGACTACGACCTGGACGCGCTGCGCCACCAGGTAGCCATGGTGCTGCAGAAAAACGTGCTGTTTAGCGGCACCATCGCCGAGAACCTGCGCTGGGGCGACCCGAACGCCACCGACGAAGAAGTCCGCGAGGCCGCACATCTGGCCTGCGCCGACGAGTTTGTCGACGGCTTCCCCAAGGGCTACGACACTTGGATCGAGCAGGGCGGCTCCAACGTCTCCGGCGGCCAGAAGCAGCGCCTGTGCATCGCGCGTGCCCTGCTGCGTCGCCCCAAGATCTTGATCCTGGACGACTCCACGAGCGCCGTCGACACCAAGACCGACGCCAAGATCCGCGCGGGGCTGGCAAGCTATCTGCCCAACACGACCAAGCTCATCATCGCCCAGCGCATCAGCTCCGTGCAGGACGCAGACCGCATCATCGTCATGGAGGGCGGCCGTATCGCGCAGATCGGCAACCATGACGAGCTGCTCAAGACGAGCGAGATCTACCGCGAGACCTTTACCTCGCAAAACAAGATGTCTGCCGAGGGCGAGGATGCGGGCGAGACCGCTGCAGCCGGCACCGAGGCATCTGCATCGCAAGCCCAGACCCAGGAAGGAGGCGAGGCACATGAGTAAGGCCGCTACCGCCGAGCGCGCACGCAACCGCAAGGGCGGCACCATGACGCGCCTCATCAAGATGCTCTTTGGCTTCTACCCAGTGCTTTTGCCCCTCGTCGTCGCCGGCGTGGTGCTCTGCGCCATCATCAATTCCATCGGCGCGACGTTTCTCCAGAGCGCGCTGCAGGTCATTAGCGAATCGTGGCAGTCGGGCGACTGGACGGCCGCGCAGCCCAAGATCTTGAAGCTTGTGACCACCCTCGGCTGCATCTATGCCGTGGGCGTCGCCTCGTCGCTCTTCTGGAACCGCGCCATGGCCGTCATCACGCAGGGCTCGCTCGAGAAGCTGCGCGAGAAGATGTTCAACCGCATGCAGGACCTGCCGATCCGCTACTTCGACACGCACCAGCGCGGCGACATCATGAGCCACTACACCAACGACATCGACACGCTGCGCCAGATGATCAGCCAGTCGCTGCCCAACCTGCTCATGACGGTCATCGTCATCGTCACCGTGTTCTTCATCATGCTGTACTACAGCGCGTGGATGTGCCTGGTCATCATTGCCGGCGTCGCCTTTATGACCTTTATGACTAAGCTGCTCGGCTCCAACTCCGCGCGCTTCTTTATCGCGCAGCAGGCCGAGCTCGGCGTGGTCGAGGGCCATATCGAGGAAGTCATGAACGGCCAGAAAGTCGTCAAGGCGTTCTGTCACGAGTCCGCTGCCGAGGCCGACTTTGACGAGCGCAACGAGAAGCTCTTCGAGGTCTCGCAGAAGGCCAACATGTACGCCAACATCCTCATGCCGATCCTCGGGAACCTGGGCGACTTGCTCTACGTGCTGGTCGCGCTGACCGGCGGCATCTTCCTGGCGCTGGGCGTGCCCAACCTGAGCATCTCGGGCCTGCCGCTCTCGATCGCCGTGGTGGTACCGTTCCTCAACATGACCAAGCAGTTCTGCGGCCAGATCGGCCAAATCTCGATGCAGATCAACGCCGTGGTCATGGGCCTTGCCGGCACCGAGCGTATCTTTGAGCTGCTCGACGAAGAGCCCGAGGCAGACGAGGGCTACGTGACGCTCGTCAACGCGCAGGTAAACCCCGATACCTGGGAGCTCGAGGAGGCCGACCACCACACCGGCATGTGGGCGTGGAAGCATCCGCATCGCGCGACCGGCGAGATTGAGTACGTGCCGCTACGCGGCGACCTGGTCATGGACAACGTGGACTTTGGCTACACGCCCGACCACGAGGTGCTGCACGGCGTGTCCGTATACGCCAAGCCGGGCCAGAAGGTCGCATTTGTCGGTGCCACCGGTGCCGGTAAGACGACCATCACCAACCTCATCAACCGCTTCTACGACATCGCCGACGGCAAGATCCGCTACGACGGCATTAACGTCAACAAGATTCGCAAGTCCGACCTGCGCCGTTCGCTGGGCGTGGTGCTGCAGGACGTGAACCTGTTCACCGGTACCGTGATGGACAACATCCGCTACGGCAACCTGGACGCCACCGACGAGGAGTGCATCGCGGCGGCCAAGCTCGCGGGCGCGGATGACTTTATCACCCGCCTGCCCGACGGCTACGACACCATGCTCACCGGCAACGGCGCGCAGCTGTCGCAAGGCCAGCGCCAGCTGATCTCGATCGCCCGCGCCGCCGTCGCCGATCCGCCGGCGATGATTCTGGACGAGGCCACGAGCTCCATCGACACCCGCACCGAGGCCATCGTGCAGGAGGGCATGGACAAGCTCATGGAAGGCCGCACGACGTTTGTCATCGCGCACCGCCTGTCCACCGTGCGCAACTCCGACGCGATCATCTGCCTGGATCACGGCCGCATCATCGAGCGCGGCAACCACGATGAGCTCATCGCCAAGCGCGGCTACTACTACCAGCTCTATACCGGAGCGTTTGAGCTAGAGTAGGCCCCGAGGATGCAGAAGGGCCTCGCGTCCCATAGGACCGCGAGGCCCTTCTGCATTTCCAGCGCCCCAAACAATAATGCAAGGCCGTCTTCCCCAAATATGCCACCAGACCGACGAACCATCGAGGAGACCATGAACGTCGAACAGCTGCGGGCCTTTGTCAAGGTAGCCGACTCGCACACCATCTCGGCCGCCGCCTCATCCCTATTCGTCTCACAGCCAAGCCTTTCGAGGTCAATTGCCCGCCTTGAGCGCGAGCTCGGCGTCTCGCTTTTTGAGCGAGGACGCAAAGGGTGCGAGCTCACCGAGGCAGGTGCGGCCTTCTTACCCCATGCGCGCCGGGCTCTTTGCGAACTCGACCGGGGACTGTCATCGCTGCTCGAACGCCCCGAAAATGCGCTTATCCTGGGCTGCACCGTCGAAGGGCTGTTGACCGAATTGCTCCCCGGCTTCATCCACGCTCGTCCCGACGTGGCCATTGACCAGCGAACCGTCAATGAAGGCTCCGCAATCGAACTTATCCAAAGCGGTTCGATCGACATTCTTATCTCTGCCGACATCATCAATGCACGGGATGTCATGTGCGTCTCGGTAGACGGAGCGCCGTATGCCCTGTACTGCAGCGCGGCAAGTCGCTGGGCTCGCTATGAACATCTCGAACTTTCCCAACTCGCCGAAGCCTCTTTTATTTGCGATACAAGCCGCATGAGCCGAAATGAGCTTGAGCGCTGCTGTGCCATCGCCGGGTTTACGCCCCGCATCACAGGCCTTGTTGAGGATTTTGCAAGCATCTGCGCCCTTATGGTATCGACAGACTCCGTCGCACTCATGCCACTCCCCCAAGCCCAAAGAATCCAAGACTCTCGATTTGCAGGCCAAATCGCTTGCCTGCCACTTGCCGGGCCAGAGGCAACCATACCGAAGGCTCATCTTGGATTTGCCTACTCCTCAAAACGTCCCCTTAGCAACGCAGCGTCAACTTTTGTGGAATACGCACGCGCGACGCTTCTTCGGTCTGATACCGAAATCATCAACAAAATCTATAACCGTTCGGATATAGATTAGGCAATAAAGCGCATGACTCACCCGCCCCTCTAGCCGATACGGTATCGGTAAGGCCCAAACGGGCACCATTCCAAAGAGAGGAGCGTCATGAATATCAGCTTTACCGGTAAAACCGTGATGGTAACCGGAGCGGGGGCAGGCATAGGAGCCGTCACCGCAAAAGATTTTGGCTCTCTGGGAGCCAACGTCGCGGTCGTCGACATGAATATCGATGCGGCACGCGCCACGTCCCTTGAAATCAACGCTAACGGAGGTATGTCCGAGGCCTTCGCATGTGATATCTCCGACGAGACCCAGGTAGCCAATACCATTGCAAGCATTGTCAAGCGCTTCGGCTCGCTCGACTGCGCATTTAACAATGCGGGCATCGGACCCGACGGCGTACGCATTCCCTATGGAGCACTCACCGAAACCGATAGCTCCACGTGGAGAAAAATCTGCGATGTAAATCTCACGGGCACCTTCCTTTGCCTCAAACACGAACTGATTCAAATGAAGCGTCAAGGCGGCGGCTCCATCGTCAACGCGGCATCGATCGGTGGCGTTCGCATGGCCCCCAATTTCGGAGCCTATGGCCCCAGCAAGGCCGGTGTCATCGCGCTCACCGAGCTCGCAGCCCTCGAGTCAGCAAGCAGCGGCATTCGCGTCAACGTCGTGGCACCCGGTCCCTGCGACAACACCACGCTCATGGCAAACACCCTGGCAACCGACCCCGGCCAAGATAAGGCACTCGAGGAACACGTCATCCCGCTCCACAAGCTAGCCCAACCGCAGGACATCTCCCGCGCTGTCGTCTGGCTGTGCTCGGACCTGAGCGGCCACACGACCGGTCAGCGCATATCGGTCGACGGCGGCATGCACATCGCCTAGGAGGGTCACATTGGAATTCAATCGCACCTTCGACGCGCGTCTCGTCACCTCGGTTGTAGCCTGCGGCATCATGTCATTTTCGGGCGTCGTGGTGGAAACGTCCATGAACGTCACCTTTCCCACTCTTATGGCAGAGTTTTCCGTAGGGACATCGACCGTTCAATGGATTACCACCGGTTATCTGCTTGTTCTTTCGCTTATGATCCCTCTGTCGTCCTTCTTTAAGCGAACGTTTAAGCTCAAGAGCCTCTTTATTTTCTCTGCGTGCACCTTTTTGGCGGGAACGCTCTTGTCGGCGCTTGCCCCGTCTTTCGCCGTCCTATTGGGAGGAAGACTTATCCAGGGCGTGGGCACGGGCATCGCGCTTCCGCTTATGTTCAACATCATTCTGGACCAAGCGCCCCAAAGCCTGCTGGGTACGATGATGGGCGTTGGCAACCTCATCACCGCCATCGCGCCCGCGATCGGCCCCTCCTTTGGCGGCTACCTCATCTCGACAGTCGGTTGGCGTGCGGTCTTTTGGTGCCTCGTTCCCCTCGTCACCGTTGCGCTCCTCTTGGGTGCTGCCACGATACGCCAGTCCTCAGAACTCGAACGGCCACAATTTGACCCCCTTGGGATCGCCCTTATCTCGCTTGCCTTCAGCGCGTTCATCTTCGCTGGCTCTGGCGCCTCTCACCAGGGATGGCTTGCACCCTCGACAATAGGACTGTTTTGTCTGAGCGCTGTCGCCCTCACGTTATTTTGTCGTCATTCGCTCAGGGCATCGGAGCCTCCGCTGCGCGTCGCAGTTCTTGCAAACCCGATCTTTGCGCTCTCGACCCTGAGCATCGTGCTCATCCAGCTTGCTTGTTTGGGAATCGGCTTTTTGCTGCCCAACCACGCACAAATCGTCATGGGCATGGACGCGTTTGCCGCCGGCCTGCTTTTTGTGCCCGGCTGCCTGCTCGGCGCCGTGCTTTCGTTGGCAAGCGGCGCCGTTCTCGACCGAGTTGGCGCCATGCCGCCCATCATTGGGGGCAGCGCATGTGTCTTGCTCGCCACCGTGCTGTTCGCGCTATATTGCCCCAGCCTGACCCCCACCCTGGCAACCGCCTTGTACATGATCTTTGCCTTTGGTCAGGGCAACTGCATGGGGACGAATATGTCCAACGGTCTGGCACATCTCAATCCCGAGCAAAAAGCCGACGGCAACGCCATCATCAACACGCTCCAACAGCTATCGGGGGCCATCGGGACCACACTCGTCTCGACTGTCGTCGCATCGCAGCAGCTATCGGACCCAAAACATCTCATAGCCGCCACTACCACAGGAACAACCAACGCCTTTATGCTCACTGCTGTGTTCGCTGCCATCGCCTTTGGCTGCGCTCTCATCGTCTTTTGCGTGCGCAAGAATCAATAGGGTCCGGCAACGTATCAAAATAGCAACCTCGCATTCAAACACAAAAACCCGCCCGGAATTATCCGGGCGGGTTTTTGCATCAATCGTCTATCGATATCGCGCCTGGCGGCGGTAGTCTCACCGGCTGCCTAAGCGAAAGGATTCTCGGTGGGATACGGCAAGGAGGCGGGGCGGTTGAACGCAATGTCCTCGATACCCAGATAGGCAAACGTATCGAACAGCGCGCGGCCACAGTGGTTAAAGGCCACGGCGCCATGATGGGGATAGCGCTTCTGGAGCAGCACATGTCGATAGAAGCGTCCCATCTCGGGAATACCGAATACGCCGATACCGCCAAAGGAACCCGTGGCGACCGGCAGGATCTCGCCCTGAGCGATATAGCTCCTGAGCACGCCCTCGCTGTCACACTGCAGGCGGAAGAAAGTGATGTCGCTCGGTGCGATATCGCCCTCGAGCGTGCCACGCGTAAAGTCCGGTTCGCTGCCCTCGGGCTCGAGCAGGCGATGCTGAATGAGCTGATACTTCACCGCGCGGTCGGCACACATCTTGCAACTGGGCGTATTTCCACAGTGGAAGCCCATAAACGTATCGGTCAGGCGATAATCGTAGTCGAACTTTCCCTCAATCTGCCGCTTCCACATCTCATGCGGAACCGTGTTATTGATATCGAGCAGCGTCACCGTATCGTCGCTCACGCACATGCCGATGTATTCCGATAACGCTCCGTAGACATCGACCTCGCATGCAACGGGAATCCCCCGCGAGACAAGGCGGCTGTTGACATAGCACGGTTCGAATCCGAACTCCTTGGGAAACGCCGGCCAGCATTTGTCGGCGAATGCAACGTAGCTGCGCGCGCCCTTGTGCTGCTCGGCCCAATCCAGCAGCGTAAGCTCGTACTGCGCCATGCGCTCCAATAGGTCGGGATAGTAATTTCCCATGCCCATCTCTGCTGCCATATCGGCGCAGACATCGGCGATACGCGGATCACCTTCGTGGGCGCGGTACGATATCAGCAAGTCGAGCTCGGAGTTCTCCTCGATCTCGACGCCAATCTCATAAAGCCCCTTGATGGGCGCATTGCAGGCAAAGAAGTCCTGCGGGCGCGGACCAAACGTGATGATCTTGAGGTTCGAGACGCCGATCACAGCCCGGGCGACCGGCATAAAGTCACGAATCATGCCCGCGACATCATCGGCCGTGCCAACGGGATATGCCGGAATGTACGCTTTAACCTTGCGAAGTCCCAGGTTGTAGCTGCAGTTGAGCATGCCGCAGTAAGCATCTCCACGCCCGTTGACAAGGTCACCGTCCCCCTCCGCGGCGGCCATGTACATACACGGACCGTCAAAGTGCTGGGCAATGAGGGTCTCAGGCTGCTCGGGGCCAAAGTTGCCCAAGAAGACCACAAGGGCGTTTGCGCCGGCGGCACTGACTTCGTCAACCGCCCCGATAGCGTCGTCCTCGCATTGAACGATCGTTTTGGCCTGAATCACCTCGATGCCGAGGGACTCACACGCCTGCGCCACTGCTGCCCCGCGTCGCTTCGAAAGCTCCACGGGGAAGCAGTCGCGGCTCACAGCGACCAATCCAATTTTGACCTGAGGAATATTACTTGACTGAAGCATTTCTCTCCTTTGTATCCATACGCCTAATGACGGGTATCTAAGCAATTCGCAATGTCGATATTTGGCCCGGTGATACCCACGTACGCACCGGCAGCAGCCTCGTCGCTTGCGGAATGCGCGATGAGCCATTTATCCGTGGCCCACAGCAGTGCGGCGTCTCCGCATATTTCCGTGCTCGCACCGTCTTCGGCGCGCGGGGCATTGGTGCCTTCCGGTAACGCGATCATGACCTTAAAGCCCCGCTCGTCAACTTGGCACGGAGCATAGTGCAGGGTCGTTGAATAAATCTCGACGAGTAGGCCCGCCGGAACCCGATACGCGACCACATCGCTCGAATCGAGTGCGCCGCCATCAAGGTCCTGCAAGCGGGCAAGCAGCAAGATGAAGTCACGGCTGCCGAGATTAAACTCACTCGAACGGTGATACTCGAGACAGTTGAGCCTCGTATTGTGACCGTTACACCAGCCAAGCTGAGCCCTCGAGCCACCAAATAAAAACCGCTTGAGCGCATCGGCGCCCTCGGCGTTCTCGAGTTCAGGTTCCGACGCAACATAGTCGGTTCCATCGGGCAATGGGCACCGGCGCTCGAGCGCTTCGGTCACGCTCATGAAGCGCGGCCCCGCATCATGCCAAACCCGACCGTATGCGGCAAACGAATCGTCCGTAACGCTTTTGATTCCGAGTTGCAGCATGCCCTACCCCGCCATCTGATCGAAAACAGGCTTGAGCGCCGGATAGAGCCGGCGCCATGTTCGATAGCGCCGCTCATATGCCGCAACGGCATTGGCATCGGGCGAGACGGTCTCGCGGATGCTCACGATGCCCCGCGAGCATTCGTCGATATCCGGCGCGTCGCCATTTGCCACCATGGCGAGCATTGCCGCGCCGTAGCCGGGCCCCTGCTCGGTTGTCGGCAGATCGAGCTGCACGCCGAGCACATTGGCGAGCATCTGGCGCATAAGCGCGCTTCTCGCGCCGCCGCCGCAAAGCGTGGCACGCCGAACATCGGTACCCAGGGCGCGCGATGCCTCGATGCAGTCACGCATGGCAAATGCCACGCCCTCGCGCACAGCCCGCACCAAATCGGAGCGCTTTGAATCCGCACGCATGCCCACAAACGAAGCGCGCGCGTTCGCATCGTTATGCGGGCTGCGCTCCCCCATAAGATATGGCAGGAAGTACGGCAAGTCTCCGTCTGCAAGGGAGGGGTCTATCCCCGCCTCCTCGGCATCGATGTCATCCGACCGAAGCACGTCGCCCACAAACCACCCCGTACAGCTCGCGGCGGAAAGGACGCACCCCATAAGGTTAAAGCGCCCCTCGATATAGTCGAACGCATGCAGCGTCGCGCTCGGATCGACCGCATGCGACGAGCTGGGGATAAAGACGGTGCCCGATGTTCCCAGACTGATGTTGCAGGCACCGGCGTTGACCGCTCCGCAGCCTATAGCGGCCGCGGCGTTGTCACCGGCACCCGCCGCCACCGTGGTGCCGGCCATGATACCGAGCTCCGCCGCGGCCTCGGATTGAAGCGCGCCGGCTTTTTCGGCACTGTCCAGAAGCGTCGGCAGCCACGTGCGCTCGACACCGCATATATCGACCATCTCGCTGCTCCACCCGCGATGTTGAACATCTAGCAGCAGCGTTCCCGATGCATCGGTATAGTCGGTAACAAACTCGCCCGTCATCCGATACACCAGATAATCCTTTGGGAGCATGATATGGGCGATACGGGCGAACAGCTCGGGCTCGTGCTCGCGCATCCAAAGCAGCTTGGGCGCCGTAAACCCGGCAAACGCGATGTTCCCGGTCAATTCGACCAGTCGGTCGCGACCGATCTTTGCGTTGAGATAGTCCGCTTGTTCTTGCGTGCGTCCGTCATTCCACAGTATGCAGGGTCGAATCACATCACCGGCAGAGTCAAGCACCACCAACCCGTGCATCTGACCCCCGCAAGCGATGCCCTTGATCTCGGCGGGATCGACGCCTTCCACAAGCTCGCGGACACCATCGACGACAGCATCCCACCATACCTGCGGGTTCTGTTCACTCCAACCCGGATGGGGATAATCTACGGCATACGACTTCGACACCGTCGCGGCGATTTCGCCCGTCCGGGAGACAAGCAGGATCTTGACAGCCGAGGTGCCCAGATCGATTCCAACGTAGTACTTAGGCATACGAAGCTCCTTCCATAAACAGCTGGGTTCGAAAGCCGGCCCTAGGAGCAATCACGGCCATTGCTCTCAATCACTTTTCGATACCAATCAAAACTGTCCTTCTTGATGCGCTTGAGCGTGCCCTTGCCCTCATCATCGCGATCGACATAGACAAACCCATAACGCTTGCGCATCTCCCCCGTGCCCGCAGACACCAGGTCGATGCACCCCCAGGTGGTATAGCCGATAAGGTTGACGCCCTCGTCGATCGCATGCTCCATCTCGCGGATATGCGCACGGAGATAATCGATGCGGTAGCCATCGTGTATGCCACCGTCCTGGGCCACCTCGTCTGCGGCGCCCAAGCCGTTCTCGACCACCATAATCGGCAGGCCGTAGCGGTCATCGACAACCTCGAGGTAGTAACGCAGGCCCTTTGGATCGAGCGCCCATCCCCAATCGGAATACTCCAGATAGTCGTTCTTAGCGCCCAGCACCATATTGCCCCCGGCAAATTCCCCGCCCGTATGAGTAGTCACCGAGTTGCTGTTGTAGTACGAGCAGGTAAAGAAATCCACCACGCCCTCGGCCAATTCTGCCGCATCGCCCGGCTTCGTAAGCAGCTCAACGTCATGCTCGGCCCACAGACGCCGAGCGAAACGAGGATAGGCCCCCTTGCACTGGACGTCCGCGCAATAAAAAGTACCTCGCTCCATCGTTCGCATCGCCAGCAGAATATCGCTGGGATCACTCGTGAGCGGATAGTGCGGTATTCCGCAGATCATGCAGCCAACTCGATAATCGGGATCGATCTCGTGCGCCATCTTGACGGCATGAGCACTTGCCAAAAACTGATGGTGCAGGCTCTGGCAGGCATCCTGATAGTCTTCATCGGTTGCGGGCGCCATGGCTCCCAAAAATTGAATCGTGTTGTTAATCTCGTTGAACGTGAGCCAGTTGCGCACCAGGCCGCGATATTCGGTAAGAATCGCGCGGGCATACTTGTCGAAATATGCAACGGTCTCGCGGTTCTTCCATCCGCCAAGTTTCTGATCGAGATAGAGCGGCGTATCAAAATGCCACATAGTCACCAGGGGCTCGATATCATGCGACCGAAGTTCCTCAAAGACACGGCGGTAATAATCGAGACCTGCCTGGTTGGGCTCGTCCTCTATGCCCCGGGGAAAGATACGGCTCCAGCTGATCGACATGCGAAACTGCTTAAAGCCCATCTGCGCCATTAGCTCGATATCGTCCCGATAGTGATGGTAAAAATCGATAGCCTCGTGGTTGGGATAAAAGCGCCCGGGCAAGACGGCGGGCTCGGCGCCGGCAGGCAGCTTACCCGGCATCGCGGGCACCTCGCCCTCGCTACCGTCCGGCATGCGGAAGGTGACCATGCGCGGCTTCGTACGTGAACCCGCGGTGGTCATATCCATCATCGTGGCGCCACGACCGTCCTCGTCCCAAGCGCCTTCGACCTGATTGGCGGCAGTAGCACCGCCCCAAAGAAACGTTGTTGGAAAGGGCATATTCTGATCCTTAATCTAGAAATTGCTGCCGCTAAGCGCGCGGCGAGAGAACACAGACAAGCTCGTGAACGTGATTGCCGTCACTTGCCATACGCACCATGGTCTCGGCAACGTCCTCGTAGGTGCTATAGCTGACCTCTTGCGCCTGAACCACGCGCGACAGATCGAGCTTTACGTCGCAGACGTCATGAAACGATCCGTTCGGATCAAACGTTAGACCCGGGGTCACGGCGCACCAGTCGACATCCTCAGCATCATCGAGCAAGGCCAGACCGCGGGCCGTCGCCTCGGAAATAGGTCGCAAACGCTGGGAGGCGCCGGAGAGCTCATAGACTCGCGTCGTGCGCGTATCGTCTGCAAACAGGGAACCCGACCCCATGATCGCCACGATGGAGACTCCCGCCGTGCGAGCGAGCTCAATATAGGCAGCGCACGCCTTCTCATTCAGAGACGGGTCGGATGACAGGCCGCTGCCAAATGCGCTCACCAGGACATCGACCCCTTCGAGGTCCTCGGCTGTCATCTTAAACAGGTCACCGCAGACGATCTCGGCGCGCGCGTCAATGGCATCGGCCTGCTCCGGGTTTCTCACCATAGCCCTTACGTCCAGGCCATGGTCAAGGGCATGCGTGACAACCCGATGCCCCAAATTACCGGCAGCACCGACGACCGCGATCTTGGAAATCGGCATCTACTCCACCTCAAAGTCGATAGCCGTGGCGCCCGCTACCAGGCCCTCGGTCTCCGCAAGCAAAAGATCGTGCTCGCGAGAGCGAGGGTAGGCATCGGCATCCTCACGGGAGGCAAAGGAAAGGATTTGGATGACATCGCCCCATACCGGACCCTCATGGGCCTCGGCCGAATCGGAGTCGGCCGTCTTTTCGGAGGAGAGCATGATGCCGCCCTCGGCCTCAACCACGAGAGGGCTCGCCTTTGCCGCGCGCTCAAGCGCCGCCCACATGCGCTCCGAAGCGTCGACTTCGGCAGGATTCATCGAAAAAATCGTCGTGTGCTTGATCATTTTGATCCCTCTTTCACTGCAACCTCAAAGGCGCTCAGCTGTGCCCTTGCCTCACCAGATACAAACAGGCAGTCAATGACGCCGGTATTTTGCGTTCCCGCGTTTTCGACGGTCACATGAGCCGTCGGCGTTTCCATGAGCTCGATGCCATTGACCGAGAACCGATAGGCAGAGCGGCTGCCATCGATGGCAAGCTCAACGTCCTTCTCAAGTCCATCCAACGTAAAGACCTTCACGTCTTCGATATCAAGAACCGAGCGACGCACCGCGACGACCGTCTTGTCTTCCCGGAGAGTCAGGAAAATCGAAAGGTGGCTCTTATTGGTCGACAGAATCGCAAGGCCAATTTCGTCTTCCTCGGATCCAAGCAGCGACATGTCAACGACCGTTCGCATGCGGACATCGAACTCCGGCTGTCGAACACCCCAACAACACGAATCACCCGATCGCAGCCCGTGGCCATTGCCCGTCATATAGAGCACTCCGGCGCCCATTTGATAGAAAGAGCGGTTAGGTGTGCGCGGCGATACGATGCGGGATGGCATCTCGTGTTGTTCCATATCGAGCTCAAAGGACCAATCATCCTCCGCAGCTCCCTTTAAGGCGCAATCCCAGGACGCCGCGACATGCTGACCGTCGGCAATAAGCCATCCGTCTTGCGTCCACGACGCATGGCACAGCATGGTCTCTCGGCCCAAAAGCGAACGATGGGATACCTCGCGCACGCCAAGCAGCACCAGATAGTCATCGCCGTCGGGGCCCACAACCCAATCGGCATGCCCCACGCGCTGAACGGGAACGCGCAGATCGCGATTGATGGCCACCGGGCCGTGCGGGGACAGCTCAAAAGGACCCCACACGTCCTTTCCGCGCATCATCGTCACATGATGTCCTTCGCGCGTACCGCCTTCGGCCATCAACAGGTAATACCAGCCGTCGCGAACCCACATATGTGGGCCCTCGACGTCTCTGCCGCCGCAGCCGGTCGTAAGCAGTCGGGGACCTTCGAGCACTTCGCCCGTCACATCGTCGATACGCACCTGCATGATCTTGCCGCGGCCTGCGTACTGCATATACGCATTGCCGTCTTCCCAAAACAGCGACGGATCGATACCGTCGACATCCACGACCACGGGATCGGACCAAGGGCCCGCGGGGTCGGTAGCGGTGACGAAGAAGTTCGTGAGGCTGATGGGAGCCTCCCCCGAAGACGGCCCTGTCACCGTGGTAACCATATAGAACAGTCCATTATGAAACCTGATGGTTGGCGCAAAAATACCCTGTGACGCCTCGGCATCCAAGAGGCTGATCTGGCCTGGACGATCGAGCACATTTCCGATCTGCTCCCAATCGACCAAGTTCTTGCTGGCGAAAATCGGCACGGCCGGCCAGTACTCAAATGTCGAACACACCAGGTAGTAAGTATCTCCCACCTTGCAGATTGACGGATCGGGGTAGAGTCCGCGCAGCAATGGATTACTGAATTCCATGTGAACCTTTCAGGATAGACGGAACGGGGCCGCTCAACGCGGCCCCGCAAAGGGAGGGACGAATGTAACCTAGGACTCTTCGACCATCGAATCGTCGAAACCGAAGAGATATGTGGCGATTGCGGTTCCAAAGAAGCCGAGCAACGCGGCCACCAGGGTAAACATACCGCCAGGAAGAAGCGAAAGCGCCGGAAGGGTGAGGAAGCTCACCGTCATGATTCCAGGCCACGCGGTAGCGCTAAAGGACATGATCACGCCGGCAATGCCCGTAAAGATGCAGCAGGCAACGAACGGCTTTTTGTACTTAAGCGTCACGCCGTACACGCCCGGCTCGGTAATGCCACCGAGAATCGCCGAAAACGCAGCGCTGCCAGCGACTTCTTTGACCTTGACATTCTTGGTCTTAAGAAATACCGCAACGCAGGCACCCATCGTCGCGAAGTTGCAAGCAACGGTGATAGGAGAGAAAGAGTCGCCCCCAAGCGTGGAGATCTGCTGAATGGCGATGGGGATAAAGCCCCAGTGCAGACCGAAAACGATGGCGATGGGCCAAAGCGCGCCAAGAACACCGCCGGCGACGACGGGAGCCAGGCCAAAGACGTACTGGTACACATTTGCCATCCACACGCCCAGATAGTAGGTGGCCGGTCCGATAATCATCATCGAAACAGGCAGGGCGACAAAAATGGTGACGAGCGGAGTGAGAATCATATCGACGACATCGGGCATCCATTTGTGAATCAGAGACTCGAGGCGCGACGTAAACCACGCAACGACGATTGCCGGGATAACGGTCGAGGTGTAATCGATCATGGTCAGAGGCACAAAGCCGAAGAGCTTAAGAACCGGATGCTCAAACATCGCGGGAATCATATCGGGATAGATCATGGCCATGACGACGGAGAGGACCACGAATTTGTTGCCCTTGAACTTCTCCGCTGCCGAAATACTCAATGCGAGCGGCAGATAATAGAAGAAGCCCTGAGCAAGCGCATAGAGGACGCGATAGGTGTCGCTCTGGTCACTAAGAACACCGAGCGTGGTGCACGCGACAAGGATACCCTTGAGGATGCCAACGGCTCCGAGCGCCGGGATAATGGGAAGAAATACACCGGCAATGGTGTCGATGAGCATGTTGAAGAGATTTACCTTCTTCTTCGTGCCGCCCGCTTCGGCTTGGTCCTCGCCCACCGTGCCGCCGGCACGGGACTCGAGGCCATAGTTCTTGACGACCGCGTCATACAGCTTGGGGACCGAGGTTCCGTAGACCACTTGGTACTGGCCGGCTGCCACCGTGACATTGATAACGCCCTCGACCTGCTTGAGCCCATCGAGATTCGCCTTACCCTCGTCTCGAAGAACGAGGCGAAGACGCGTCATGCAGTGCATGACCTTCTCGATATTGTCGGCACCACCGACCTTCTCGACGATATCTTTCGATATCTTGTTGAAATCCTTTGCCATAGCATCCCCCTTCTGGATTGCTTAATGGGATTTACCTGCGGTGATGCATATAATAGATAATCGAATTATTTCATCCTATAACCCATCTTCACCACTCTATTGACCAAACCACAGGATTTCGAGGTACAGCATGGATCAAGCGGAACATACCGGCGAGCGTCTCTTTGAGATCACTTCCCGCGAGCGCGGCTACCTCACCGATCCCGAAAACTTTGAAGACCTTCCCTTTAGGTATCGCAAAATAGGCGACCGTTCCGTTCCGTTTATTCCGCTGAAGGGCACCTTTGTTTTTCATTCCGGAACCACGCCGGTTTTCTCGATTAAGCGTCATTCAAGATTTCAGAAATTCCCCGAGCACTGCCATGACGGCATCGAGCTCAATTACCTCTATGCCGGTAGCTGCCATCAAATCGTCAATGGTCGCGATATCGAACTTCGAGAGGGCCAGACGCTTCTTTTGAGCAGCAATACCGTTCACACGATTCTGCCGCTTGGAGAGAGGGACATTCTGTTCAACATTAATATCAATCCAGAGTTTCTCATCTCCCAGGTTCTCGGGCGGCTGCACTGCAACACCATCGTCAATCAGCTGTTCGTCGAATCGCTTAAGACCTCGCTGACCGTCGATGACTTTCTGTTGTTTACTTCGCAGAACAACAGAAAGCTACGAACCTATATGGAATACATGCTCGACGAATGGGAGTCACCGACACCCATGGCTCGAGACATAACCGAAAGCCTGCTCGTCCTGCTTATTTCGGAACTTGTGCTTGAATACCGCCAAGAAGACGTCTTTAAAGGAGGCTCTCCCGTCGGCGCGGCGCTACCTATCCTGAGCTACCTCGAGGAGCACTACGCGTCCTGCACACTCGATGAAACGGCACGCGTCTTTCATCTCAACCCGACCTATCTTTCCAATCTACTAAAAGACAAGATCGGTCTTTCATACCGAGAAATCGTACAGCACCTGCGCCTCGACGTTGCCGAGCGGCTGCTTGCCACCACCGACCTAACGGTTACCGAGATCGCGCGGCAGGTGGGCTACGAGAATGTCACCTTTTTCTATCGAATCTTCGAACGACGCTGCGGCTGCAAACCGGCCGAATATCGCAGACGCCACGAATAACCCTAGGAGTAATTTGAACAGCAAGGGCTTTTACGTGTCCAAATGAGCTACCCCCCTGCTACAGGCTTAACGGTCCTCGCATCGCAGCTCGGCGGCTCCGTCAGCCTTTGCACGGTTCTTGTCGATGTACATGTTCTTGTCGGCCTGGGAAAAGAGCTCGCGCATCGTAGGCGGCTCATCGAAATCACTGGAGAGTGCGTAACCCACCGCATAGCTGATAGGCATGTCGGGGTGAGCTACGGAATACTCATTCACGTTCGTACGAATCCGAGCAAGGCAGGACTCCACGGCGGCCCGATCGGCATTCCATAGCACGGCAATAAATTCATCACCGCCGTCGCGACCCACAAAGCATGTCTCGGATGCCACGCGCCCCAGCTGCTGGGCAAAGGAGCGGATGTACTCATCGCCCTTCTCGTGGCCGAAGTTGTTGTTGACCGTATGCAGATTGTTGAGATCGAAAACGCATACCGCAACCGGCGCTTTCGCGGAAACGGGCTGTTCTCGCCCCAAGATTTCCTCGCACTTATTCTTGTTGGGCAGCCCCGTTGCCCCATCGAGGTAAACCTTGCTCTGCAGCTCGCGGTTGAGCGCAGCGAAGCGCACCGTGCGCGCAAGTTCGATTGCAAAGATCACCACCAAGCCCACGATATCGACAATCACCAAGCCCTCAAGATGATTGAGCGCCGTTGCCTTCTGTTGGGAGTAGTCTTCCGCGAGCCGTGTTGCATCGTCGCAAATGCCAAAGAACTCCTCGCTCATGGCGATGATGTCGGTATTCTCGTAGCCAACTTCGCGCACGCGGACGATCTCGGCACGAAGCCTATCGAAATAGCTCGCGAGCTCGGTCATCTTTGCCTGATACTCATCGTCGTCGAGACGGACGAGGTTGAGGTCATCACTTCCGTAGCGCAAGCCCTTAATGTATGAATCCACGGCCTTGAGCAGGTCGTCTTGCGGCTGGCCCGCATCCTCGAGCTTAACGATGCGTTGCGTGGTACCGCGCACCAGACCCGCGTAGTTGACCACGCGCGCCGTGCCCTGGATATCGGAAACGAGCGACATAACGTTAAAGAAGAAGAAGATCAGGACAGCTGTGAGCACCATCATGAGCAAGCGGACCACCCGGCTGGCTTTCTTAGCGACAGAAGTATTCACAAGTTCACTCCCACAAATGGAAAAAGCGCAGGCGGCACGCTGTGTGCTGAAATTCACGTGAGGTCAACTCTACCATATGGGCAAAAGTCCTCAAACTGGATACAGCCTTTCTGGGACGAAGCCAAACCAGACCCCAGGGCAGCTAGTTGAGGAGCTGGGCCATGGCGTTGACGAATTTTTGCACTTGGAGGGTGGGCTCGAGCGGGTAGTGCAGATAAACCGGCACCTCGCGGCCGCATAGGAACGGCACGCCTACAAAGGCCGGGTGCACGCCCGACCACGCGCCGCAGGTGAGCACCGCGTCGCCCTTTTCCTCGGCCTCGTTAAAGAGCGCGAAGTCGAAGCTATCGACGTCGATAACGTCCACGCCGCCGTCGGCCAAAAGGTCGATGCGCAGACTGTCCATGGCGTCGTTGCCGTGACGCAGCACGCGCAGACGCATGCCTTCCAAGTCGGCAACCGTGATGCGGCTCTTGCGCGCAAGCGGGCTCGTGCGCGGCACATCGATATAAAACGGCACGTTGACGATGCGGAGCTTTTGGCACGCATCGCCCCAGCGCGGGGTCGAAAAGCTCGACTGCACCACATCGACCTCGCGGCCCAAGCTGCGCATGACGGTCTCGCGCTCGTCGTAGAGGTCGCTCACCGGCACGATCTCAAAACGCAGCGACGGCTCCAGCTCGTGCACGCCCGTCCACATTGAAAGCGTCTGACGCCCCGGGCACATCATCGATACGCCTAAGCGCACTGCACCGCCATCACCCGCCGCGCGTCGGGCGCGGCGCAGCGCGTCCTCGGACTGGCGCATGATCGAGCGCGCGTCGTCAACCAGCAATGCCCCCGCCGGCGTCACTTTGACGCCCGAATGTGAGCGCTCGAACAGCGTGATGCCAAACTCAGCCTCGAACCCCGACACCTGTTTGACGAGTGCCGGCGTCGACACGCGCAATTTTGCCGCGGCGCGCGAGAAGCTTCCCAGCTCCGCAGCGGCCGATATGGCTTCAAGTCGTCGATCGTACACTTCAATCCCCCGTTTTCACACGTGCAACCCCACGCATCTTAGGGGGGTTCTTTTCGCAGGCCACAGGCTCAACGTGAACAAACTGCCCAAATCGGTATAAACCTGTGGTTAACGCCATTCTAACAAATATGCAATTCACCTGCGCAAACGCAAAACATACGATAACCAGCGAAAACCACGTGGGTCGGTTAATGGGAGCGACCCACCGGGAGGCACAAGAAGGGAACTTCCTATGAGCAATTGGCTTAAGCTCGAGGGCGACGTCTGCGCCGTGACTGGCGCGCTCGGCGGCATGGGCGCCGAGATCTGCCGCGAGTTCGCCCGCAATGGCGCCAACGTCGTCATGCTCGACCTGGATGAGGAGAAGGTCAAGGCCGCTGCCGCCGACCTCGCTGCCAAGTTTGGCATCCACGCCGAGGGCTACAAGATGAACGCAACCGACGAGGCCGAGGTTCAGGCCGCCGTCGACGCCACCATCGCCAACTTCGGCCGCGTCGACGTCCTCGTCAACACCGCCGGCATCCTGCGCTTCGCCGCTATGGAGGACCTGCCGCTGAGCGACTGGGAGCAGGTGCTCAACGTCAACCTCACCGGCTATTTCATCACCTCGCAGCGCTTTGGTCGCGAGATGATCAAGGCCGGCCAGGGTCGCCTGGTGCATATCTCGACCGTCGCCAGCCACTCCCCCGAGACGTTCTCGGGCGTGTACAGCTCCACCAAGGCCGGTGTCAACATGATGTCCAAGATGCTTGCCGCCGAGTGGGGCCCGTATGGCGTGCGTTCCAACTGCGTCGAGCCCTGCTTCGTCAAGACCCCCATGTCGGCCAACTTCTACGCCGATCCCGAGGTCGAGAAAAGCCGCAGCCGCCTGATCGCCACGCGCCGCATCGGCGAGGTCAGCGATATCGCCAACGCCGTCATGTTCTTGGCGTCCAAGCGCTCGGACTTTACCACCGGCGACGCCATCAAGGTCGACGGCGGCTTCTCCAACATGATGGGCGACCTCACCGCCAAGCCCGGCGGCCGTCGCGCGTATGCCGACAACTACCTTAAGAACAAGGGTGTCGAGCTCTGGTCCGACGAGTCCGGCGTCGCCAAGCCGACCGACCAGTAAACCAGCCCGGTAGAGAGGGGCATGGGGCAAACCCCTCCCCTCCCCGCATCGATTAGAAAGAGTCCAATGGCTTCCACCAACTCCAACAAGGGTCGCGCCGTCGTGCTTTCCGCCGCGTGCGTTACCATGTTCTTCATCAGCTCCATCGCGCTGTATTCCGTCGTGAGCAAGAACCTGCTCGCCGTCTACCCCGAGTGGTCCAGCGCCCTTACCTGGGCTTTCCCGGTCTTCCAGACCATCATGGCCGTGACGGGCATCTTCGCCGGCCGCATCTCCGATAAAATCGGCCCCCGCAACGTCGTGATCGCCGCCGCCGTGTGCTACGGCGTGGGCTGGTTCATGTCCGGCACCGTCACCGAGCCGTGGCAGTTCTACCTGTGGTTCTCACTCGTCGCCGCCGTCGGCAACGGCCTGGGCTACAACCCGGCACTCACCACGGGCCAGAAGTGGTTCATCGACAAGAAGGGCCTCGCTTCCGGCATTACCCTTGCCGCCTCGACCGCCGGCCCCGCCGTGCTGTCCCCGGTGCTCGCCTCGCTGCTCATCCCGAGCCTTGGCATCTTTGGCGCGTTGAAGGCCCTCGGCGTCATCTTCTTTGTGATGATCGCCGCTTCCGCCCTGTTCCTGAAGGCCCCCGAGGCCGGTTGGCTGCCCGAGGGCTTCGAGGCCCCCAAGGGCGGCGCGCACGCCGGCACTTTCGGCGACCTCACCCCGGGCGAGATGGTCAAGACCCCGCGCTTCTGGGTCCTCATCATCACCTTCGCCTTCGCCGCCACCGCCGGCACCCTGCTCGTCGGCAAGGTTGCCTCCATCGCAGCCGTCCAGCTCTTCGCCGACCCCACGAGCGCCGCGGCCGTCGCCCTCGGCGGCGTGGTCGTCTCCGTCAACACCTGCGCTAACCTGGTCGGCCGTCTGTCCTTTGGCCAGATCATCGACAAGCTCGGTGCCTACAAGTCGCTGCTCATCAGCCTTGTCGTCACCATCGTCGCGCTCGCCATCATGTCGATGAGCTTTACGCAGAGCATGTTCTTTGTGGCGCTCGCCCTGCTCGGCTTTAGCTTTGGCGCCCTGCTCGTCATCTACCCGCCGCTCACCGGTGGCGCCTTCGGTACCAGCAACATCGGCGTCAACTACGGCATCATGTTCCTGGGCTACGCCGCTTCCACTTGGATCAGCCAGCCCATCACCGCCGTGCTGTATCACGCCGAGGCCGGCAGCGCCGCCTACCAGCAGTCCTTCTACGGCGCCATCGTGATCGCCGCCATCGCCGTCGTGCTCACCGTCTACATGATGGTCTCCGACAGCAAGAAGAAGTCCGCTTAGTAATTGCCGATGTGACAAAGGGACTGTCCCTTTGTCACATTCCGCCACCATCAGCATTAAGGAGTCGAAATGTCTGAGCTCAACCCCGTCCGCATTGCCGTCATCGGCGCCGGCGCCATGGGCCGCAACCACATCCGCTTTGTCACCGAGGAGCCCGAGGCCGAGCTCGTCGCCATCGCCGACGCCTTTGAGGGCGCCCGCGCCACGGCCGAGGCCGCCGGCGTGCCGTTCTTTACCGATCCCGCCCAGATGATGGACGAGGTCAAGCCCGAGGCCGTCATCATCGCCACGCCCAACGACCTGCACCTGGTCGTTGCCCGCGAGGCCGTCAAGCGCAACATCGTGCCGCTGGTCGAAAAGCCGATCTCCAACGACCTCGAGGACGCCCAGGCCTTCGCCGCCGAGGCCGAGACCGCCGGCGTGCCCGTGCTCGTGGGTCAGCACCGTCGCCACAACCCCTTCGTCAACAAGGCCAAGGAGATCATCGAGTCCGGCGAGCTGGGCAAGCTCACCGTGTCGAGCTTCCACTACATGATCTATAAGAACGACGAGTACTTCGATGTTGAGTGGCGTCGCAAGAAGGGTGCCGGCCCGATCCTGGTCAACCTGGTGCACGACGTCGACCTGCTCCGTTACCTGCTGGGCGAGCCCGTCGCCGTCCAGGGCATGCAGTCCAGCGCCGCCCGCGGTTTTGAGACCGAGGACTCCGCCGTGGTCAACGTCCGCTTTGCCGATGGCGCGCTTGCGAGCATGACCATCTCCGACGCCACCGCCAGCCCCTGGAACTGGGAGGCCACCGCTCGCGAGGACCCGCAGTACCGTCCCTTCGACGCCGACGCCTACTTTATCGGCGGCACCAAGGGCGCCCTGTCGCTGCCCCGCCTGCACCAGTTCTCCTACGACGGCGCCTCCAACTGGCACAAGCCGCTGCAGATGGAGATCCCGGCCGTCGACCCGGCGCTGCCGCACAAGATGCAGCTCAAGCACTTTGTGAAGGTCGTCCGCCGCGAGGTCGAGCCCGTCGTGACCCCCGCCGACAACGTCAAGACGCTCACGCTTCTCAACGCC
>CAKUBM010000013.1 GCA_934643145.1 uncultured Collinsella sp.
TCGTGCAGTCCTTCCCCTCGAGGGAGTCGATGCTGCGCCTGACGTGCGCGAGCCTCATGGAGACCGAGGGGCAGTGGAGCCAGCAGCGCGTGTTCTCCGAGGCCTCGGCCGCCGAGGGCTTCGCCGAGCCCGCGGACAGGCCGGCGCCGACGGAGGGAAGGCGCCGCGCGCTCGGGCGGCGCGCCAGGGAGATCGTGGACGAGATAGTCGAGAAGCACGGCCTAAAGAAGGAGTAACATCGGGATTTGCAGCGACGGACCTCAGGACGCTCTTACACCACGTCTGCGCGCGCGACCCGTATAGAGGCCACAACGTGGTCATTTGAGGCGGTTTTGGCTGCTACTAAAAAGGTGACAGTACTCATATTTGACCTTTTTTTGACCACAGGGTTCAGGAGGGGCTGTCAATCGGGCCTCCAGGGGAGGGGATTTGAGTGCTACGGATGTAAAACGGGGGCGCAGGTTATCCTGCGCCCCCGTTTTCTGGGCGTTGCGGTTGTTTGCCGCTGGTTTTTACGCCGCCTCGTCGAACTGCGAGTTGTACAGGTCGGCGTAGAAGCCGCCCTGGGCGAGCAACTCGTCGTGCGTGCCCTTCTCGACGATATCGCCGTCGCGAATCACCAGGATCACGTCGGCGTTGCGGATCGTGGACAGGCGGTGCGCGATGACAAAGCTCGTGCGGCCCTGCATCAGCGCATCCATGGCGCGCTGGATAAGCTCCTCGGTGCGGGTATCCACGTTGGAGGTCGCCTCGTCCAGAATCAGCGCCGGACGGTCGGCCAAAATGGCGCGGGCGATGGTCACGAGCTGGCGCTGGCCCTGCGAAAGGTTGGTGCCCTCCTCGTTGATCATGAAGTCATACCCACCGGCAAGCGTATGAATGAAGTGGTCGCAGCGGGCGGCGCGTGCAGCGGCCTCGACTTCGGCGTCGGTCGCATCGGGGCGTCCGTAGCGGATGTTCTCGCGGATCGTGCCGTTGAACAGCCAGGTATCCTGCAGCACCATGGCGAACTCGCCGCGCAGCGCCGCGCGGTCCCAGTCGCGCACATCGATGCCCTCGACGCGCAGTGAGCCGCCGTCCACATCGTAGAAGCGCTGCAGCAGCTTGATGAGCGTGGTCTTGCCGGCACCGGTGGGACCGACGATGGCAATGGTCTGGCCGGGCTGCGCCTCGCAGCTAAAGTCGTGGATGATGGTCTTGTCGGGCGTGTAGCCGAACTTGACGTGGTCGAACTCCACGTGACCAGGGCGCGCCTCGGGAATCTGCGCGTCGGCCTTCTGCTCCTCCTCGGGGGCAGCCAAGAACTCAAACACGCGCTCGGTGGCGGCGGCCATCGACTGCATCGTGTTGCTCACGTTGCCCAGCTGCTGCACCGGCTGCGTAAAGTTGCGCACGTACTGGATGAAGCTCTGAATATCGCCGGGCGTGGCGTTACCGGTCAGCGCGAGCTGCGCGCCCACCACGACAACGCCCACATAGCCCATGTTGCCCACCAGGCTCATGAGCGGCATCATCAGGCCCGACAGGAACTGCGAGCGCCAACCGCTAATAAACAGGCGGTCGTTTTGGCGGTCGAACTCCTCGATCGAGGCCTCGGCGCGGTCGAACACCTGGATGACGTTCTGACCGGCAAAATCCTCCTCGATAATGCCGTTGACGGTACCCAGGACCTGCTGCTGCTCGCGGAAGTACGGCTGCGAGAAGTGAATCATTACGGCCAGGATAATCGCGGCGGCCGGCAGCGTGAGCACGGTGACGCCGGTGAGCGGCAGGCTGATCGACAGCATCATGACGAGCACGCCGATAATCTGCGTGACGGACGTAATGAGCTGCGTCACGCTCTGGTTGAGCGACTGGCCGAGCGTGTCGACGTCGTTGGTGATGCGGCTGAGCACGTCGCCCTTGCTGTGACCGTTGAAATAACTCATCGGCACGACAGCGATCTTGGCGGCGATCTCCTTGCGCATGCGGTAGCAGATCTTTTGCGTGACGCCGGTCATGAGCCAGCCCTGGATCAGGCTGCAGGCAGAGCTCGCCAGATACAGGCAGAGCAAAAAGCCGAGCGTCTTGGCGATCCAATCAAAGTCGACATCGCCGGTGCCGTTGACCTTGGCGACCAGGCCCTCGAACAGCTTGGTCGTAACCTGGCCGAGCACCTTGGGTCCCACAATGTTAAAGATGACCGAGCACACGGCGAAGGCGACGGCGGCGAACACGGCAATCTTGTGCTGCCCGATATAGCCGAGCAGCTGCTTTATGGTGCCCTTAAAGTCCTTGGCCTTCTCGCCGCGGCCCATGCCGCCCATGCGGCCCATGGGCCCACGCTGACGGGTGGGTTTGGGAATCTGAGTCTTGGTCTCGTCTGCCATTAGCGCTCGCCTCCTTCCATAACGGCTGCAATCTCTTCTTGGGTAAGCCCCAGCTCCTCGGCAGAAAGCTGCGACTGCGCGATCTCCAGATACGCCGGGCAACCATGCAGCAGCTCCTCGTGCGTGCCGGTGCCCACCACGTGGCCGTCGTCGAGCACGATGATCTGGTCGGCGTGCATGATGGTCGCGATGCGCTGGGCCACGACCACGAGTGCGGCGTCGGTGACGTTTTTGGCGAGCTCCTCGCGCAGGCGCGCGTCGGTCTTGTAGTCGAGCGCGCTAAACGAATCGTCGAATACCACGACCTCGGGCTTTTTGGCCAAAGCGCGGGCGATGGCCAAGCGCTGGCGCTGGCCGCCCGAAACATTGGAGCCGCCCTGGCTGATGGGGGAGTCGTAGCCGCCCTCGCGCTCGGCGATAAAGTCCTCGGCCTGGGCGATGCGCGCGGCCTCGTGCATATCCTTGTCGCTCACTATGTCGCCGGCAAACTTGAGGTTGCTCTCGACGGTGCCCGAGAACAGGCGGCCCTGCTGCGGAATATAGCCAATGCGGCGACGCAGCTCGGAGAGGGTCATGTCGCGCACGTCGACGCCGTCGAGCGAAATGCTGCCGCCCGTGACGTCGTACAGGCGCGGGATCAGCTGCACGAGCGTGGACTTGCCGGAGCCCGTGGAGCCGATGATGCCGAGCATCTGACCGGCGTGCGTGGTGAAGTTCACGCCGCTGATCACATCGGCGCGGGCATCGGGGTACTGGAAGCTCACGTCGCGGAAGCACAGCTCGCCGCGCGGCGCGCTGGCTGCGGGCAGCTTGGGCGAGACGGGGTCGTTGATGCTGGTGGGGCAGGTGATGACTTCCTCCACGCGCTCGGCGGCAACCTCGGCGCGGGGCAGAATGACCGATACCATGGTGAGGATCATAAACGCCATGACGATCTGCATGGTGTAGGAGATAAACGCCATCATGTTGCCAACCTGCATCACGCCGTCGGACACGCCTTGCGCGCCAAACCAGACAATGAGCACGGTGACGCAGTTCATGACGAGCATCATGAGCGGCATCATAAAGCTCATGGCTCGGTTGGTGTAGAGCTGCGTGGTCATCAGGTCGAGCGATGCCGCATCAAAACGCTCGAGTTCATGCTCCTCGCGGTTGAACGAGCGGATGGGCATAAGGCCGTCGAGCAGCTCGCGGGCGGTAAGGTTCACGCGGTCCACAAAGCTCTGCATCTTTTTGAACTTGGGCATGGTAAGACCCATGAGCACGCCGACGACGGCCGACACCGCGATGATGGCCACGGCGATGGTCCACTCCAGGCCGGTGTGGTTGGCCAGGACGCGCATAACGGCGACGACGCCCATTACAGGGGCCATAAGGCACATGCGGATAAACAGGGTCGCGGCCATCTGGATCTGCTGAATATCGTTGGTGCAGCGGGTGATGAGCGAGGCCTGACTAAACTTGCCCACCTCGGCAGGCGAGAAGTGCATGACCTTGTTGAAGGTCTCGCGGCGCAGGTCGCGGGCGATGGAGCAGGCGGTGCGCGATGCCACGGCGCCGGTCAGGATGGTGGCGACGAGCGACACCAGGCACAGGCCGAACATCGTGGTCGCCATGTGGCTCAGGTAGGCATTTTGCACGTCGGCGGGGTCGATGCCCTGCGCCTTGTACTCGTCCTGCACGTAGGTCACGGCGCGCTGGGTGACGATGGAGCCCGACATGGAGCCCATTTTGTCGGCCATCTCGTTGGCGCCGTCGACAAGCTTGCTCTGGTCGATCAGGCCGCCCTCGACGCCCAGACGCAAGCTTGCCATGGTGATCTTGCCACCGTCGGCGTCAATCTGCGCCTGCATTTCCTGTGCGGCTGCGGCCTTCTGCTGCATCTCGGCGAGCTGCTCGGGCGTCATGGCCGCCATCTGCTCGGGGGTGGGCATGGACTGCTGGGCGCCGTCGCCGGTGTCGCTCGTGCCGGTCATGTCGTCCATGGAATCGGGGTCGATACCCTGGTTGAGGGACAGAACGACGGTCTCGGGCAGGCTCATGATGTTGGCAAGCTTGCTGCCGTCAGCGCGCTCGTCCTCGGTGCCCTGGTACGTGCGAATGCCATTCTGGTCGGCCTTGCCAAACGCGGCCTCCACCGTTTTGGCGTCCTTGGCGCTCATAAAGAGCTCAAGGTCGTCGAGCGCGTCGGCGCGGATGGTGTCGGGCACGGGCGAAGCGATGCCTCCCTGCTGCACACCCACGTCGACGATGTCGCTCATATACGTGGGTAGCGCCAGGTCGGCGTTACAGCTGATCACGATGAGCACGATAGCCGCAAGCAGTGCCAGCACATGCCTCTTAAAGAGCTTGAGAATCCTCACTCGGCATCTCTCCTTTCTTGGTTGTGGTCAATGATCTGATTGGTGCGTCGAAGCAGGCGCACCAACTCGTTGGTATCTGCTTCGCCGAGCTGCTCGAGGAATGCCGCAGCGCGGTCCTCAAACTCCCGACGCTTGATTTCAAGGTCTTGACGACCCTTGTCGGTCACGGTCACATGTACGCGACGGCGGTCGGTCTTTGAGTGCTCGCGTTCGACCCAACCCTTGGCCTCGAGGGCGCGCAGGATATTGGCGATGCGGGCGCTCGAGACCCATGCCTTGTCGGCAAGTTCGCTCGGCGTGAGCGAGCCGCCGGCGAGCAAAAGGGCGCGCATAACGGCCATCTCGCCGCTCAAAGCCTGGTCCGTAAAGCGCGAAACGCGCTGGTGCAGGCTGCCAAACTCGAGAAAGAGCTGGCGTCCAAGCTCGTGGAAATCGGTACCTTCCACTGAAAACCCCTAACACTAGAAACCATTTTTGGTGAAAGATGATACCCCTATACGTGCGCCATAATCGATAGATTTCTAGGCATGTCCCAAAAATCTACCGGAGGCTGTGCGATATAAAGGTCGTATAAACAATTCAAATTTTTCAATTACTGAAACGTTCCAAAGAACTATGATGCACGCGGTTAGGCGAGGGGTTGTCACCACCATGACGACTGGGACTCATTTATCGCCACGTGCGATGCTCCAACTTCCCGCAAGGAGACACCAAAATAAAGGGGGTTGGAGTCATGGCATTTGACTTCACGGGTAAAACCGCGATCGTTACCGGCGGCACTCAGGGCATTGGCCTCGAGATCGCCAAGGGTATCGTGGAGGGCGGCGGACACGTCGCGCTCATCGCAAGGAACGCCGCTAAGGGCGAGGCCGCAGTGGCCGAACTCGGCGAGGGCAACAAGTTCTATCAGCTCGATGTCGCCGATGCACCCAAGGCGCGCGAGACTGTCGAGCAGATTTTCGCCGATCTGCCTCAGACCAACATTCTGATCAACTGCGCCGGCGTCATCAGCACCAAGAAGTTCGACGAGATCGACGACACCGAGTGGCGCCGCACCATCGACATCAATCTCAACGGTACCTTTACCATGATGAACGCCGTGTACCCGCACTTTAAGGCGGCCCATGCCGGCACCATCGTCAACGTGAGCTCCGTGGCCGGCAAGATCGGCGGCGGGCTGCTCGGCACCGCGGCCTACGCCAGCTCCAAGGCCGGCGTCAACGGCCTGACCAAGGCAGTTGCCAAGGAGGGCGGCAAGTTCGGCATCCGCTGCAACGCCGTGTGCCCGTCGCTCACGCTCACCGATATGACCTCGATTCTTTCTGACGAGAACTCCCAGCGCATCATCAACGGTATCCCTCTGGGCCGCGCCGCCCAGGCAAGCGAGCCGGCGCAGATGGTGCTGTTCTTCGCTTCCGACCTCGCCAGCTTCGTGAACGGCGAGATCGGCGACTGCGATGGCGGTATCGTCCTGGACGGGTAATACCCCGCGGCAATAGTTCGGCGACGGCCCCTGCGACTCGGGACCGTCGCCTTCTTTCTGATGTAGCCGCGTGCGACAACAACCCGCACGCATCAAAAGGAGATATATATGAGTGAATCAACCGCGGTGGAGGCGCCGGCGGCCAAGGAGCCGTTCTTTAAGATGTCCTCCATCCCGGGTGCCAATATTCTGGTGCCGCTTTTGTTGGGCTGCCTGCTCAACACGCTATTCCCCGACCTGTTCAAGACGCTCGGTAGTTTTACGCTCGGCATGACGCAGCAGGGTGCAAGCCCGCTCGTGGGTGCCTTCTTGCTCATCGTCGGCACGACGATTTCGTTTAAGAGCGCCCCCGCCGCTGCTGCCCGCGGTGCCATCATCATCGCCATTAAACAGATCGTGGTCATCGCCGTGTCGCTGCTCATTCTCTATGTGTTCAACGACAACCTGTTTGGCATCTCGGCTATGGTGATGCTGGCTGCCTGCACGGGTGCCAACAACGCCATGTACGCTGGCCTGATGGGCACCATGGGCAACGAGGCCGAGCGCGGCGCCGTTGCCATTACCACGCTGGTCGTCGGTCCTCCGGTCACGATGATCGTGCTCGGCGCTGCCGGCCAGGCTCCCATCGGCTGGTCGCTTGTGGGCGCCATCCTGCCGATCGTCGTTGGCATTATCCTGGGCAACCTGTTCCCCAGCTTTAAAAAGATGATGGCCCCGGCGCTGTCCGCCATCATCGTGCTCGTCTTCTTTGCCATGGGTTCGACCATGACTTTTGGCCAGCTCATCAACGGCGGTCTTCCCGGCATTTTGCTTGGTGTGATCTGCTCGGTGGTCTTTGCTATCCCCACTATTGCGGTCGATAAGCTTACCGGCGGCACGGGTGTCGCAGGTGCGGCAATCTCGAGCTGCGCCGGCGCCAATGTTGCCACGCCTGCCGCCATGGCAAGCGTCAACGAGGCTATGTACGGCGGCGCGGTGCTCGCGACGGCGACGGCACAGGTTGCTGCCTGCGCTATCGTGACGGCCATCCTCACCCCGCTGGTAACCAGCTGGTGCTACAAGCATTTTGAGGGCAAGTAGAGCAGCAAAAAAGCCGCGACCGACAAGGCTGCCGCTGCCGCGTAACGCCACGCGCGACAACTCAACGCTCGCAACAAGCCAACGCTTCAGGGCGGTCACGGGGGATATTCCTTCGTGGCCGCCCTGCTGTCGCCAGAGTCTCTGAGTCACTTTACCCTGCTAAAGCTGGCATAACAGCTAGAGCGACAGGCGTATAAAGGCAAGGGGAAATATCAGACAATTCGGTGAACGGTATCTGCCCGCGCTCGCATTTCCTGCGGATTTGTCAAAAACGCTCTTATGTTATAAAAAAAGAAACATATAACAGCCCAGATGGAGAGGGTGGCTATGTTATCCTTCTCAGACGGGTGAAATCTTGGGTTTTGGGTTGCAGCGCCAAGGTGGACAAACGTTTTTCCCTGCACCAACGTGCGGTGAAGAACGGAAGAAGCCGGTCGTGCAAGTCGAACATTCAAGAATTCAATAAGCAGCGGTGTGAGAGAGCGCCGCATTACACGTAACTAGGAGCGTGGTTACACAATGCAGGAGGCATGGGAAGGCTTCAAGGAAGGCATCTGGACGGGAGAGGTTGACGTCCGAGACTTCATCCAGAAGAACTACACCCCCTACGAGGGCGACGAGTCGTTCCTCGCCGGCCCGACCGAGCGTACCAAGGAGCTGTGGGGCGAGGTTCTCGACCTGCTGCTCAAGGAGCGTGAGCAGGGCGGCGTCCTCGATATGGACACCAAGACCGTCACGGGTATCGTGAGCCATCCCGCTGGCTACATCGATAACGCCCATCGCGAGAAGGAGACCATCGTCGGCCTCCAGACCGACAAGCCGCTCAAGCGTGCCCTGCACGTCAACGGCGGTATCCGTATCGCTTGCCAGGCTGCCAGCCAGCATGGCTACAAGATCGACGAGAACGTTGTCGAGCGCTACACCTTCGAGCGCAAGACCCACAACGCCGGCGTCTTCGATGTCTACACCCCCGAGATGCGTGCTTGCCGCTCGGCTCACATCATCACCGGTCTGCCCGATGGCTATGGCCGCGGCCGAATCATCGGCGACTACCGTCGTGTCGCCCTGTACGGTGTCGACTACCTGATCAAGGACAAGGAGGCCCAGAAGGCTTCCACCCCGACGGTCATGACCGCCGACAACATCCGCGATCGCGAGGAGCTGCAGGAGCAGATCCGCGCCCTCGGCGAGCTCAAGATGATGGCCGAGACCTATGGTTTCGACATCTCCAACCCTGCTACCAACACGCAGGAGGCCATCCAGTGGATGTACTTCGCCTACCTCGCTTCCGTCAAGGAGCAGAACGGCGCCGCTATGTCCATCGGCCGTACCTCCACGTTCATCGACATCTACGCTGAGCGCGACCTTGCCAACGGCACCTTCACCGAGGAGCAAATCCAGGAGTTCGTGGATCACTTCATCATGAAGCTTCGTATGGTCAAGTTTGCCCGTACCCCTGAGTACCAGGCCCTGTTCACCGGCGACCCGCAGTGGGTCACCGAGTCCATCGGCGGCATGGGTGTCGACGGCCGTACGCTCGTTACCAAGATGAGCTACCGCTACCTGCACACGCTCGAGAACATGGGCACCAGCCCCGAGCCCAACATGACCGTTCTGTGGTCGACCCGTCTGCCGCAGAACTTCAAGAAGTTCTGCGCCAAGGCATCTGTCGCCAGCTCCTCGATCCAGTACGAGAACGACGACCTCATGCGCGTCTACCACGGCGACGACTACGGTATCGCCTGCTGCGTGTCCTCCATGCGCATCGGCAAGGAGATGCAGTTCTTCGGCGCCCGCGCCAACCTGGCCAAGTGCCTGCTCTACGCACTCAACGGCGGTGTTGACGAGGTCTCCAAGAAGCAGGTCGGCCCCAAGTACCGTGCCGTCGAGGGCGATACGCTCGATTACGACGACGTTGTGGCCAAGTACAACGACATGATGAAGTGGCTCGCTGGCGTGTACGTCAACTCCCTCAACATCATTCACTACATGCACGACAAGTACTGCTACGAGCGCATCCAGATGGCTCTGCACGACAAGCACGTGCATCGTTGGTTCGCTACGGGCATTGCTGGCCTTTCCGTTGTGGCTGACTCCCTGTCCGCCATCAAGTACGCCAAGGTCCACCCCGTCCGTGACGAGAACGGCATCATTGTCGACTTTGAGACCGAGGGCGAGTTCCCCAAGTACGGTAACGACGACGACCGCGTCGACCAGATCGCTCACGACGTTGTGCACCAGTTCATGGAGTACATCCGCATGAACGACACCTACCGCAACTCCGTGCCCACGACCTCGGTTCTGACCATCACCTCTAACGTCGTGTACGGCAAGAAGACCGGCTCTACGCCCGACGGCCGCAAGGCTGGCCAGCCGTTCGCCCCGGGTGCTAACCCCATGCACAAGCGCGATAGCCACGGCGCCATCGCTTCGCTGTCTTCGGTTTCCAAGCTCCCGTTCCGCGATGCTCAGGACGGCATCTCCAACACCTTCTCCATCATCCCGGGTGCGCTCGGCAAGGAGGACCAGGTGTTCTTTGGCGATATCGACCTTGATCAGCTGGGCGAGTAACTATTGTTAGTGCTATACTAACAATAACGATTACTGATTAGCGCGCCGGTTTCGGCCGGCGCCTATCAATCGAAGGAGACACATTATGAAGGTTTCTGAAGTTTCCGAGACTCAGGCCGATAACCTGGTCCACATGCTCGACGCTTACGCCGAGAAGGGTGGCCACCACCTGAACATCAACGTCTTCAACCGTGAGACGCTGCTCGACGCTCAGGCTCACCCCGAGAAGTACCCGCAGCTGACCATTCGCGTTTCCGGCTACGCCGTGAACTTCCACACGCTCACCAAGGAGCAGCAGGACGAGGTCATTTCGCGTACCTTCCACAACAAGTTCTAAAGGGACTCAACTCCTGCAGGATTGCTGGGGCCGGATTTGGGTTATTTTCCAAAACGTCCTCGGATATGCGAGAAGCCCCCGCTGCGCACTACGTGCGGCGGGGGCTTCTCGCGTCCTGCGGGATGTTTTGGAAAATAACCCAAATCCGGCCAGGCGGGGTCCTTCGGAGTCACCCTTTAGGCGGAACTCACCTACTATTTTTTGAATGTGCTGTTTACTTGGTTGGGCGGATGCCGTTTCCCGGCTGTTGTTGGGGTATGCTGGGGTCTGTGAAAACGAATGACATGTGTTGCTGATGGGGGAGAGCGGTTTATGGGTCGCGAGGGTGGTCGTTCTAAGGATGCTGGCAAGCCTGGTATTAAGGAAGTTGCTGCGGTGGCGGGGGTTTCGCCTACTACGGTGTCTCGCGTTCTCAATAACCGTGGTTACATTAGCCAGGAGACTCGCGATAAGGTTCACGCTGCCATGGAGCGCGTTAACTACGCGCCTAACGATATCGCCCGCGCCATGCTCAATGGCCGCCTTAATCTGATTGGCATGATCGTCCCCTTCGTGAGTAGTCCGTTTCATGCTCAGGTTGTGCAGGCAGTCGAGCGCACGCTTGCAAAAAACGGCTTCAAGATGTTGCTGTGCAATAGTGCCAATCGACCAGATCGCGAGCGTTCCTATATCGAGATGCTCCGCCGCAACATGGTCGATGGCGTTATCGTTAATTCGCTCAACATTGGTGCCGAGGCGTATGCCGAGATGGGTTTGAGCTTGGTTGGCATCGATTGTGATCTTGGCGAGGGTTCTGTTCAGATTGCAAGCGACAGCTATAGCATCGGAGAGCTCGCTACGCGCCGCCTGATTGATGACGGCTGCACGCGCATTCTGTGCCTTCGCAATAATAGTCGCATGAGGATGCCAGGTAATAAGCGCTCCGAAGCATATTGCGACGTTGTCGCCGAGGCGGGCATGCCTGCACTCGTCCGCGAGATTGAGTTTGTTAAGCCCGATGACGAAAAGGGTGCAGCGGTCACACAGATTCTCAAAGAGAACCCCGATATCGATGGTATCTTTGCCGGCGATGACACGATGGCCGCCATCTGCCTCAACGTTATGAGGCAGCGCGGTTTGCGTGCGCCGGAGGACATCAAGGTGGTCGGTGCAGACGGCGCTCGTCGCACCATGACGTTTATGCCCGACTTGACGACTGTGCGCCAGGATATCGATCGCATTGGCGAGCTGGCGGCACAATCCATCATTGCACTTGTTAACGGAGAGCAGCCCGAGTCGAATATCAAGCTTCCCGTTGAGCTTATCGAGGGTAAGACCGCGTAATTCAATTTCACAGCAAAAGAGCCCCTAAACGTCATCTATGACCGTTCACCGGCATATGTCAACCGTTTGCCGACGACTGGAGCTGCAAAAAGACGTATCAGTATGAAAACGTTTGACACATGAAAACGATTGACATATCTTTCAATTGTTTCGAGTCGGCATCGTGTGGGAAGGAAGCCTCTGATGCATAAGGTCTATTACCAGCCTGAGGGAATTTGGGTGGGCGACATCATGCCCTACGGCGAGGATGGCACGTTCTATCTCTATCATCAGCGCGATACGCGCAATCCTGGTCCTTTTGGCGAGCCGTTTGGTTGGGCGCTCGCTACGACCAAAGACTTTGTCGATTACAAGGACTTTGGTGAGAGCCTGGAGCGTGGCGGCGACGAGGAAGTCGACCAGTACATCTACGCTGGCACCGTCTTTAAGGTTGGCGAGAAGTATCACGCGCTGTATACGGGCTGCAACCGCGACAAGGTCAAGGCACGCCTGATGAAGCAGGTCCTGCTCCACGCCACGAGTGATGACGCCGTTAAGTGGGAGAAAAACATCGCCGAGACGCTGCTTCCTCCGCAAGAGGGCTACGATGACCGCAACTGGCGCGATCCCTTTGTTCTGTGGGACGAGGAGAACGAGGAGTACATGCTCATCCTCGGCACGCGCGTGGGCGAGGACAAGCGTCTGATGACTGGCCGTCTGGTCAAGTTCACCTCCAAGGACCTCGAGAACTGGGAGTTCCAGGGCGACTGGTGGAACCCGGGCCTGTACACCATGTTCGAGATGCCCGACCTGTTTAAGATGGGCGACTGGTGGTACCTGGTGTTCTCCGAGTACAGCGATGGCAACAAGACCCGCTACCGCATGTCTCGCTCCATCAACGGCCCGTGGATCACTCCCGCCGACGACTCCTTCGATGGCCGTGCATACTACGCGGCCCGCACCGCATTCGACGGCGAGCGCCGCGTGCTCTTTGGCTGGGTCCCCACGCGCGATGAGGGCGGCGACCCCAGCTCGTATCTGTGGGGCGGCACCTTTATGCCGCTCGAGGTTGTCCAGCGCGAGGACGGTACGCTGGGTACGAAGCTTCCCGACAGCATGATCGCCGCGTTTGGCGAGGGCAAGGCTGTCGAGGCCTTCGAACTTTCCTGCGAGAGCGGTAAGGTTGAGCAGGTCCTGTCCGCAGATGCCGGTTCCACGTATCTGCTCGATGCCGACATCGAGCTCGGCGGCGACGCGGCGGGCTTCTCGGTGAAGTTTGCCGAGGATGCCGAGACCGGCCTTGCCTATGAGTTCCGCGCTAACCTGCGTGAGGGCAAGCTCGAGTTTACGCCCGCGCCGCAGTATCCGTGGTTCCAGGTCAACAACATGGGCCTGGAGCGTCCGCTGTTCTTTAAGGGCGAGGGCACCCACCATGTGCGCCTGGTCGTTGACGACGACATCGCGACGATTTTTGTCGACGATGTCGCGCTTAACGCTCGCTTCTGCAACAAGCAGGGCCAGGGTGTGGCACTCACCGTCACCGACGGTACGCTCAAGTGCTCGTCGGCAACGATTGCAAGCCTCTAACGGGGCGTTAATCTAGTCGTGTAGTAATCAGGATTGGAATGGGACATGGATTACAAAGAGATATCTCAGCAAGTCGTCGATAACGTCGGTGGCCTGGACAACATCGAGGGCGCTACGCACTGCGTCACGCGCCTGCGCCTGGTGCTCAAGGATGCGAGCAACTACAACAAGGCCGAACTCGAGAACATCGATGGCGTCAAGGGCGTGCTGTACAACAGCGGCCAGCTCATGATCATCTTTGGCACCGGCACCGTCAACAAGGTCTATGACGCCTTTATGGCTCTGACCGGCGTCAAGGAGATCAGCGCCTCCGAGGTCAAGGGTGCCGAGGCGGACAAGAAGGGTAAGATCTTCTCCGTCCTCAAGGTGTTCTCCGACATCTTCATCCCCATCATCCCCGCCTTCGTCGGCGCTGCCATCATCATCGGTCTTAAGTCGCTGATCGTGGCCAACGGCCTCTTTGGCATGGAAGGTAGCCTGGCCGACCAAAGCGAGTTCCTCAAGAACGTCGCGAGCTTCTTTGGCATCATCGCCACCACCTTCGATTACCTGCCTGTCCTGGTGATGTACAGCGCGGTTAAGCGTTTTGGCGGCAACCCGATCCTGGGCATCCTCGTCGGTATCGTCATGGTTCACCCGAGCCTTATGAACCGCAACACGTTCGTTATGGATCCGACGGGCGCTGAGTATTGGAACTTTGGCCCGCTCTCCATCCCCATGGTTGCCTTCCAGGGTGGCGTATTCCCCGCAATCCTGACTGCTTGGTTTATGGCTAAGGTCGAGAAGATCGCCCAGAAGTACATCCCCGAGGTCGTCTCGTTCGTCTTTGTTCCGACCGTTACCCTGATTCTTGCCAACGTTGCTCTGTTCACCGTGTTCGGCCCGCTCGGCAACCTGATCGGCGATGTGCTCGCCGGCGTGATCGATGTCCTGTACAACAGGATGGGTGTCTTTGGCGCCTTCGTGTTTGCCGCATTCCTGCAGCCGCTCGTTGTTACCGGTACGCACCAGTTTATCCAGGGCATCGAGGCTAACCTCGTTGCCACGACTGGCTTCAACTACATTCAGGCCATCTGGTCCGTCTCCATCATTGCCCAGGGCGGCGGCGCCATCGGCATGTACCTCATCCACAAGAAGCACTCCAAGGAGCGCAGCATCTGCATGTCCTCCTTTATCCCGACGCTGGTCGGCATCTCGGAGCCCGCAATCTTTGCTGCGAATATGCGCTACTCGATCATCCCGTTCATCTGCGCTTGCATCGGTGCAGGCTGCGGCGGCGCCTTCGTCAAGCTCTTTGAGGTTCGCGCTATCGGCCAGGGCCTGACCGGCGTGCTCGGCTTGCTCATCGTCACTCCCGAGACGCTCGTGTGGTACGTGGTCGGCAACCTCATTGCCTTCTTTGTGCCGATCATCCTCATTTTTGCCTACAACAAGGCAAAGGGTGTTCCGACCACCGACGCCGAGGGCGCTGGCGCTGGTTTCGATGTCAGCTTCTAGATTGAAGTCGACAATGTAATCAACGGGCTGGCCCGTTAGGGGAGGGCGTTCGGCTTGCTTGGCCGGGCGTCCTTTCCTCTCAATGAGAAGGACAAATGACATGTTCAATCAAAAGAGCAAGGTGACGCGCTCAGGCTACGAGCAGTGGCGCGCTGGTCAGGATAAGGCGGCGGCTCGCATTGCCGCCGATTCGGAGAGGCTTGTGTTTCACATTGAGCCCGAGCTCGGCTGGCTCAACGACCCCAACGGACTGGTGCAGGTTGGCGATACCTACCACATCTATCACCAGTACGATCCGTTTGATGCCGCGCACGGCGGACCGGTCCTTTGGAACCATCTGACGACAAAGGATTTTGTGACGTACGAGAATCGGGGCCCGGCGCTCTTCCCCGATTCCGACATAGATTCGAGCGGTGCGTACTCTGGGTCGGCGTTTATGCACGACGGCAAGGTCCACTACTTCTATACCGGCAACGTCAAGCATTTTGACCGCGATGACTACGACTACGTGTTGACGGGGCGCGATCAAAACCAGATTCATATGGTTACCGATAACCCCGACGAGCTGGGCGAAAAGCGTCTGGCGGTCGGTCCGCTCGATTATCCCGACGACATCGGTACCCACGTGCGCGATCCCAAGATTCTTGAGCACGATGGCGTCTATTACATGGTGCTGGGCGCGCGCACGAAAGATGACCGCGGATGCGTGCTCGTGTTCACGTCGTGCGATTTGGAATCTTGGAAATATGCGACGCGCATTGAGTTGGACGAGAAGTTTGGCTTTATGTGGGAGTGCCCCGACCTGTTTGAGTTGGATGGCGAACTCGTGCTCGTCTGCTGTCCACAGGGTGTGCCCGCCGAGGGCTGGCGTTACCACAACCCGCACCAGTGCGTATGGTTCTGCATTGAGGCCGATTGGGAGGCTCCGAGCTTTAAGGTCGTCGACCAGGGCATGCCGCCGATGGTCGACGCGGGATTTGATTTCTACGCGCCCCAGTCCTTTGAGGACAATGAGGGCCGTCGCCTGATGATCGGCTGGGTTGGTTGTCCCGATGCAACAGTGGAGAATCCGACGGTTGAGCGCGGCTGGCAGTGCGCACTGACGGTGCCGCGCCAGCTGAGTATGCACGACGGCAAGCTCTGCCAGTGGCCTGCCCGTGAGCTCGAAAAGCTGCGCGGTGATTGCGCGCATGTTCATGCTGGCGAGACCGTCGCGGAACCGGGCCGCCTGTTTGATGCCGTTATTTCCTGCGAAGGGGCAAAGACTGTCGAGCTCGAGATCCGCGAGGGCGTTACCGTGCGCTTTGCAGACGGCAAGCTCACGCTCGATATGGGCGTTGAGGGCTATGGGCGTGAGGTAAGGTCGGTTGAGATCGGTGAACTTCACGATCTGCGCGTTCTGTCGGATACGACCTTGGTAGAGATTTTCGCCAACGGCGGAGAGACTGCGCTCACAAGCCGTACGTATTCGCCTGCGGCATCCACGATAAGGCTGCTCGTCGAGGGCACGGCATCGATGAAGTTTTACCGTCTTGCCAAGTAGCCTGCGTGCAGTGGGATAAATAATCGACGGTTACCGTTTATCGCATATAGCTACCGTTTGCGGTATAAGCAACAGATTTTTCTGAAGCGTGTAAAATCTTTTACCAAGCACGGAGTTTTTCAGGGAGACGTCGTCCTTTGTTATAGGCGAAGGGCGGCGTCTCTCTGGCGCTTGTATGCCGGTGCGCAACGGCGTGGCGGCAGTGCGTTGAGTAATGAAAATGCCAACGGCTAGATAGGTAGTGATGATAATGGGCAAGTACGTAATCGTGGTTGAGTCTGGGTCGGATGTGACGCCGGAGCTCTGCGAGCGCTATGGCATCGTGCGCGTGCCCATGCATGTCACGATTGGCGACGAGACCGTCGAAGACGGATCGATCGACCCGCTTGAGATTTACTCGCGCTGCAACGAGTTTGGTGTGATGCCCAAGACCAGCGGTTGCTCGCCGGCGGATTTTGCGCATGTGTACGACCGCATCCACGCCGAGCGGCCCGATGCGACCATTTTGCATCTTGCGTATTCCGAGGTTACGACCTGCTCGCATCAGTCGTCGAAGATTGCGGCAAAGGGCCGCGATTACGTCTTCTCCATGGATACGCGCTTTGTGTCGGTGGGCCAGTCGCTTGTCGCCGTTGAGACCGCCAAGTATATCGAAGCCCATCCGGATGCCACCGTCGACGAGATTTTCGCCTTTACCAATTCCGTTATGGACCGCGTGCTGTTGGGCTTTGTCCCCACCGATCTCGCCTTCCTTAAGGCAGGCGGTCGTTTGTCCAACGTGGCATTCCTCGGTGCCCATCTGCTCAAGATTAAGCCCTGCATTGAGGTAACGGGTGGCAAATTCGTGGCGACCAAGAAGTTCCGCGGCTCTATGCTCAAATGCGCCCGTGCCTTTATTGACCACATGGTTGCGAAGGGCGATATTGATTACTCGCACATTGGTTTGGCGTATTCAGTGGGCCTTTCCGAGGAGCTGCGCGACGACATGGAAGTCTATGCGCATGACCTGGGCTTTAAGGACATTACATGGACTCAGGTCGGCGGCGTCATCTCGAGCCACTGCGGCCCGACCGCCTTTGGCGCGGTGCTTACGCTTAAGGCGTAAGGCCTGGCGACTATCGATTTCTATTGCCACGGCGGCGGGCGGGTTGCGATAACCTTCCCGCCGCTTTTGCGTGGAGTCAAATAGGACGATCTAATTGACCGCTAAACCGTTTCGCCATCAGGCGTATGGGCTAGAATGGCTCTGGCATTTTAATTGACAAAAACCAAAGAGAGGCAAGGTTGCGGGAATGGCTGAGATGACGCTTGAGGGTGTGGATGCTCATCCCGAGGACTCTGCGTATGCCCTGGGTCGCGTGCATTCGATCGAGACGATGGGAACGGTCGACGGGCCCGGCATCCGCTTTGTGGTGTTTGTTCAGGGCTGTCCTATGCGCTGCGCGTATTGCCACAATCCCGATACCTGGTCTGTTAACGGCGGCACGATGGTGACCGTCGAGCATCTCATGGACGAGTTCCAGAGTAACCATGAGTTCTACCGTAGCGGCGGCATTACCGTTTCGGGCGGCGAACCGCTCCTGCAGCCCGAGTTTTTGGCCGACCTGTTCCGTGCAATGCACAACAACCCCGATGGCCGCGTGCATACCTGCCTAGACAGCTGCGGATATGCGTTTGACCCCAACCACCCCGAGAAGTTCGACGCTGTGCTCAACGAGACCGATATGGTGCTGCTCGACATTAAGCATGCCAATCCGGTTGAGCACAAAAAGTTGACCGGATGCGATCCTGCGCGCATTCTGGCGTTTGGCGATGAGCTTGCTCGTCGAAAGATCAAGGTCGTTATCCGTCACGTGGTGGTGCCGGGCATTACCGACACGGTGGAGGAGTGTGAGGCGCTCGGCCGCTTGATTGCCCCGTGGCACAACGTGGTGGGTCTGGAAATGCTGCCGTATCACACCATGGGTGTCGTCAAATATGAGCAGCTGGGGATCCCCTATAAGCTCGAGGGCGTGCCCCAGATGGATACCGCGCGCATGCCCGAGCTGCGCAACGCCGTCATGGCCGGCATGAAAAAGCGCCGCGCCGAACTCAAAAACGCCATCGGCTAACGAGCTACAGCCATAGCGGAGGCTCTGTTTGATACGAGAGCTGCACTGGCTCAGCGTGTTCGTTTGGCGAGGTCAAACAAAATGCTGGTACCATACCGTGGTTAAGAATTTCGTATAGGTTTGGGGGATGGTATGGCTACCATCGCGATTATCGGCGCGCTCGAAAAAGAGGTCATGCAGATTAAGGAAGAGCTGAGCGACGTTCACGTGGCGAAAGAGGCTGGTTTGAACGTTGTGAGTGGCGAGTTGGACGGCATATCGATGGTTGCCACGACGGCGGGCATGGGCACGGTGAACGCTGCTGCCGCAACGCAGCACCTCATTAGCAAGTATGCACCACGAGCTGTAGTGTTCTCGGGCATTGCGGGCGGCCTAAATCCCAAGCTCCATATCGACGACGTGGTCATTGGCAAATGCCTGCGCTATCTGGATACCGATATGGCGCTTATCGCCGAGTCGGCACCGGGGCTCGAGGAGTTCGCCTCGACGCCTGCGTTGGTCGACATTGCCGCCGATGTGTTGGCTGAGCATGGGTTTGTCGATGCTTCGACAAATGTGGCCACCTCGAACGAAGGCTCCAAGCAGTTCCTGATCGGCACCATTGCCACGGGCAACCGCTTTGTGGCGGACGGTGCCATGCGCGATGCCGCGATTGAAGCGACTCATGCCGATTGCGTTGGTATGGAGGGCGCGGCAATTGCCCACGTCGCAACGAAGAATGGTGTTAATTGCCTGGTGCTCCGTGCTATCAGCGATAATTGTGACGAGGCATACGATGCGTTTTGCGACCACGAGTTCGATCTGTTTGAGTATGCCCGCACCGCGAGCGGCATCACGCTCGATATTGTCCGCCGCATTGCCGCTGCGCAGTAGCGCAGTTTTGTTGTAAGCACCTACGACCAAGGAGTGTCCATGGCCGATTCCATTAACTATCAGCTTGCCAAGTTTGTCGCAAGCTACGGCAAGGTTTCGCAGATTCCCGAGTCCACCTGCCCCGAGGTGAGCTTTGTCGGTCGCTCTAACGTGGGCAAGTCGTCGATTATGAACAAGCTCTTTGGCCGCAAGAACCTGGTCAAGGTTTCCAGTACGCCGGGCAAGACGAGCAACATCAACTTCTTTGAGGCCGACGACGTGCATTTCGTGGACCTGCCGGGTTACGGTTTCGCCCGTCGCTCCAAGGCCGAGCGCGACCGTTGGGCCGAGCTCATCGGTGACTTCTTCGACTCCGAGCGCAGCTTTAACCTGGTTGTGTCGCTGGTGGACATTCGTCACGACCCCAGCAAGCTCGACCACGACATGATCGACTACCTACAGGGCAACGAATTCAACTTTATCGTCTGCCTCACCAAAGCCGACAAGCTCAGCCGCACCCAGCAGGCTCGCCAGGCAGCAGCCATCAAAAAGCAGCTCAACGTCCCGTCCGAGAACGTGATCATTACAAGTTCCCAGACGGGCACCGGCATCGACGAGCTTAAAAAACGCATCGCCGAGGCCTGCCTCTGATGTGCCCAGGCACGCGACCTTGCCCCTCAAGCCTGCGGGCATGGCCTCAAGGCCTATGCCCTTGTCTTTCGGGGTAATCTCGCGCACCTGGACACATCAGTCGTAAGGACGCACGACCGCCCTTGACTTGAAGCACGCTCAAAGGTTTACGATGCCTCCTGAAGTACGTACTTTGGGAGGCTTTTCTATGCTGTATAAGGACTTTGAGGGCGAGCAGCTCTCCTCGCTCGGGTTTGGGGCCATGCGCTTGCCGGTGGTCGATGACGACAATGCCAAGATCGACCAGGATGCCGTCAACGAGATGGTTGACTACGCGCTCGATCGTGGCGTGAACTATTTCGACACCGCATGGGGTTACCACGATGGCCAGTCCGAGATTGCCATGGGTATCGCGCTTAACCGCCACGCTCGCGATGAGTTCATGATCGCGACCAAGTTCCCCGGTTACGACGTCAACAATATGGACAAGGTCGAGGAGATCTTCGAGAAGCAGCTCGAGAAGACGGGGATGGAGTTCTTTGACTTCTACCTCATCCACAACGTGTGCGAGAAGAATATCGACGAGTACCTCGACCCCAAGTTTGGCATCATGGACTATCTTCTTAAGCAGAAGGAGGCCGGTCGTATTCGCCATCTGGGCTTCTCCGCACATGGCGATATCGCATGCATGACGCGCTTTCTCGAGGCGTACGGCAAGGACATGGAGTTCTGCCAGATCCAGCTCAACTACTTGGATTGGACGTTCCAGGATGCGCACGGCAAGGTTGAGCTGCTCAATAAGTGGAGCCTGCCTGTGTGGGTCATGGAGCCGGTGCGCGGTGGCAAGCTCGCACAGATTCCCACGGAGGACGAGGCGAAGCTCAAGGCAGCACGTCCCGACGAGACGACGGTCCAGTGGTGCTTCCGATTCATTCAAAGCATCGCTGAGGTCAAAGTGTGCCTCAGCGGCATGTCCAACTTTGAGCAGGTCAAGGAGAACATCGAGACGTTTAGCGAGGATAAGCCGTTGACGCCGCGTGAGCGCGAGATCCTGCAGGGCGTTGCCGACGACATGCTCGGCCGCGGTACGGTGCCGTGCACGGCGTGTCGTTACTGCACTGAATACTGCCCGATGGGCCTCGATATCCCCAAGCTGCTCGAGATGTACAACCAAAATGTGGTGACGGGCGAGCGCGACTTCATCTCAAACATGTACGTGGACACCCTTCCCGAGGACAAGCGTCCGAGCGCCTGCATCGGCTGTGGCGCCTGTGCAGCGGTTTGCCCCCAGCAGATCGACATCCCGGGCACGATGGCCAAGTTCTGCGAACGCTTGGGGCGGTAGCGCAGCAGGCTCTTCATGGCCTCTTGCGTATATAACTATTAGGTATCACCCCAGTGATAGTTATTGGTACACTATCACTGGGGTGATATTTGCTTCTGGAGGTCGCAATGGAGCTTTGGCACGGGTCGGAGGGTGTTGTCGAGCATCCGTCGTTGGATAAATGCAGACAATTCAATGACTATGGGCGCGGGTTTTATTGCACGCCGCATGAGCAAATGGCGATGGAGTGGGCGTGTCGGACCGAGTCTGATGGCGTCGCGAATCGATATGAGCTTGATATGGATGGGCTCACGGTTCTCGATTTAGAGTCCGGGGAGTTTTCAATTCTCAATTGGCTTGCAATATTGGCGGACAACAGGGAGTTCAACGTTTCGACGCCGTTGGCGCGTGAAGGGCTTCGGTTTCTGCTCGATAACTGCTTGATTGATATCGCGCCATACGACATTATTCGAGGCTATCGTGCCGATGACTCCTATTTTTCGTTTGCGAGGCAGTTTGTTAATGGCATGATCTCGCTTCGACAGCTTCAGCGCATTATGCGCTTAGGTGATTTGGGTATTCAGTACGCTCTTATGAGCGAACGCGCATTCTCGGCAATTCATTTTTGCGAGTGGAAGCAAGCTTCGGGATCTGAGTTTTATCCCAAACGTTTTGAGCGAGAACAGAATGCACGACGTAAGTATTTGGACACGGTCAATGGGTTCGATTCCGAAGGCATCGATATTAGGGATTTAATGTCGGGGAGGGTTGATCTAAATGATCCAAGAGTTAACGGATTGTGGGCCGAGTAGGACGTACCCCGTCTACTATCTTGAGGACGCTATGAACAACCTCGGTGACTACTTCGACTATGCCGTGAACGATTATGGCGCGGAAGGGTCCGAAGTTGCCGAGCTCTTTTGCCTGAGCGGCGTAGCTCACGAGTTTGAGCACGGCAACGCATGGGTTGTTTCTGGAAAATCGGGCGTTGAACTGTTTGCACTTATTTCCGAAAGGTCGGGCTATCAAACCAGGTCCATGCCGGACCGTACCTATCGGTTTGAGAAGACGCCGGAATACTGGACAGGCTGGATATTGGCATTCCTTCAGTGGCGTTTAGGAGAGTCTTTCGAAGATCTGCTGCACGTCGTTCCGTTTGATGTGCTTTGTGGCATGTACTACCCCTGGCACGAGGCCTCAGAGGAACGCGTGGCGCGCCTCGTCTGCGATATAGCGAAGAAAACACCCCGCCAAACTAAGCTGGCACGAGCAAGAAAGAGGCTCAAGAAAACCCAACAAGACCTGGCATACGAATCGGGCGTGTCGCTTCGCTCAATCCAAATGTACGAGCAACGCCAGCGAAACATCAACGAAGCCTCGGTAACAACCGTAAGGGATATGGCAAAAGCCCTACACTGCAACATCGAAGACCTCCTAGAGCCAGCCTTCGAATACAAAGAACCCAACGCCGCCTAAACCAAACAAATCACCAAAGCCCATCTCTAACAAGTGCCCAACCCCAGCAAAAGCCCCTACCAACAAAAAGCCAAACTATCAGCCCGGTGACTTTCCAGAGCGTAGGTCCCTGTAGACATCCTCGGCAAAGATGACGCAGGGACGGTCGGGGTGTTCCCTCAAAATCATTCCGCAGCGCGAAGGCCCCTTGTCCGCTGCTCCGCAGGAGCAGGACAAGGGGCCTTCATGCGCGAGGACGATTTTGAGGGAACACCCCGACCGTCCCGGACAGGTATATGGGGAGGATGTCTACAGGTATTCGATCTGGGCGCCCTCGGTGTCGCACGTCAGAATGTGCGTGTCACACTTGGGGAACTGCTCACGCAGCTTGACCTGCAGGAACTTTGCCACGATGGTATCGTCGGTCACCGCCATGAGGGTCGAGCCGGAGCCGCTGATCCAGATGGTCTTGGCGCCGCCGTTGAGGCAGGTGTCGCGCACGGCGTTGTAGTCGGGGATGAGGCGACGACGATAGGGCTCCTGAATGCGATCGTCGTTGGCGGCGGCAATCAGGTCCAGATCGCCGGTCTCGAGACCGCGCGTCATGCCGGCGATGCGGCCCATCTGCCATACGGCGGTGGAAAGCGGAATCTCCTGCGGCACGACCTTGCGCGCCTCACTCGTGTGCACCTCGTAGGGTGGAATGACGGTAATAAAACGCAGGCGATCGCTCACCTCGTAGCGCAGGCACTGGGGGAGCGAATCGGTCGGCGTAAAGGAGCAGACGGCGCCGCCCAGGATAGCGGGGGCGACGTTATCGGGATGGCCCTCGACCTCGGTGGCAATGCGGACGAGCTCGGCGCGGTCGACGGTGTGGCCCGTCAGCGCGGCGGCGGCCATAATGCCGGCGACAACGCAGGTGGAGCTGGAACCCAGGCCACGAGCGACGGGAACGTCAGTCTGAATGTCGATGGCGACGGGGAAGGCCGGCTCGCCCCATGCGGCCAGCGCATCCACAAAGCTCACGTAGACTAGGTTGTTCTCGTTTTGGAATTCCTCGGGGCAGCCCGTGATGGTGAGCTTGTCGGCGCGCTCGAAGGTGAAGTGCGAGTAAAGGCTGACGGCCATGCCGAGGGTATCGTAGCCGATGCCCAAGTTGGCGCTTGTTGCTGGGACGGTGATCTTGATCATGGGAATCTCCTGGGCGGGTCTGGCCGTTTAGTTCGCTGCTCGGGCAGTCCTGGCTCGCTCGGAAAGCACATTAAGTGCTTTCCGGCTCGTGCGGAACTCGCGACGAACTAAACGGCCAGACCCGCTCGCATGTTCGTCATCATCCCGGGGGTTATCTGATGAAAGAAGGTGCGCCGGCTTTCGCCGGCGCTTAATGTGGGGTTTAGTTGGTGGCCATCTTTTTGGCGGCGGACTCTACGTAGTTGGCCATTTCGTCGACGTTGCAGACGTCTTCGAAGCGGACGGGCTTGGACTCGAGTTCGGCGAGCTGGGTCGGGGCGACCGTGTTGGTGGCCTGCTCGAGTACGCGCATGGCCTCAAAGTCGTCCTCGGGAACGTCGAGCCCCAGAGCGTCGCAGCAGGCGCGCGGGAACTTGTAGGGGCTGGCGGTCGAAAGCAGCACGCGGGCCTTGGCGCCCTCGGCGGGGGCGACCTGCTCAAAGACGTGATAGCCGCAGGCGGTATGCGGATCGATCACGTAGCTGTTCGCATCCCAGCAGCTCTTGATGGCAGTGCGGACCTCGTCCTCGCTGGCCCAGCCGCAGCCAAACACGCTCTGGATCTTGGCCAGCAGCTCGGCGGGCACCTCGTAGCGGCCGGTCTGGGCAAGCTGCTCCATAAGGCCGGCAACGAGCTCACAGTCGCCATCGGACAGGAAGTACAGCATGCGCTCCAGGTTGGAGCTAATCAGAATGTCCATCGACGGCGAGATAGTCGTGAAGAACGGACGGTTGCGGTCGTAGACGCCGGTGGTCAAGAAGTCAGCGAGCACGTTGTTCTTGTCGCTCGCGACGATGAGCTTGGCGACGGGCAGACCCATGCGCTTGGCGTAGTAGCCGGCCAGGATATCGCCAAAGTTGCCAGTCGGCACGCAGAACTCAACGGCGTCGCCGGCCACAATGGCGCCGGCGCGCAGCAGTTGCGCATAGGCGGCAAAGTAGTAGACGACCTGCGGTACCAGACGGCCGACATTGATGGAGTTGGCGCTCGAGAGCACGGTGCCGGCGGCCTCAAGGCGCTCGGCAAGCTCCTTATCGGCAAAGATGCGCTTGACGGCGCTCTGGGCGTCATCGAAGTTGCCGCGGATGCCGCAGACGGCGACGTTGTCGCCCTCCTGCGTGGACATCTGCAGGTTCTGGACGCGGCTGACCTTGCCCTCGGGATAAAAGACGGTGATGCCCGTGCCCGGAGCGTCGGCAAAACCGGCGAGAGCGGCCTTACCGGTGTCGCCCGACGTAGCGGTGACGATCATGATGCGCTCGGCGCCGCCGTCCTTGGCGGAGGTGCGCGCCATCAGGCGGGGGAGCATCTGCAGGGCGACATCCTTAAAGGCGCTCGTGGGGCCGCCAAAGAGCTCCATCACATAGGTCTGCGGGGCATTGGCGCCCGGCGCAGCGTCAAGTTTGACGAGCGGCGTGACCTCTTCGCTCGCAAACGTGCCGCGGTATGCCTCGTCGACACACGCCGAAATTTCTTCGGCCGTGTAATCATTCAGTAACATTCCCAACACATCTTGAGCGATTTCAAAGTACGATTTATCTGCAAGCGAGCTGATATCGAGCTGCTGGGTGCCCAGCTCGTCCGAGACAAACAAACCCCCGTCGGGAGCGATGCCGGTACGGATTGCCACCTTACTTGAGCACGATAAAGTGCGTCCTCGTGTACTATGATAAGTTCCCATATAACACTGCTCCTCGGATGCCTTGGTCCCAATCGGTGAAACCATGGTATCAGAGCGCACAAAGTAGGTTTGCAGAGGCTTTTTAGAAAGGTAACCTCAAGCCCATGATTAAGATTGCCAAGTTTGGCGGCTCGTCGGTCGCCGACGCCGAACACTTCAAGAAGATCAAGGCCATTGTCGACGCCGACCCTGCCCGCCGTTTTGTGGTGGTTTCTGCCTGCGGTCGCCGCTTTAAGGGCGATACCAAGGTGACCGACCTGCTCTACTTGGTCAACGCGCACGTCAAGTACCACGTGTCGTGCGAGGAGCTGCTCGAGGACATCGGCCAGCGCTACTTTGATATTGCTGACGAGCTGGAGCTCACCTATCCCATCCGCGAGGAGTTCGCGGCCTTTGCCGAGCGTGCCCGCTCGGGCGGCTACTCCACCGAGGAGCTCGTGAGCCGCGGCGAGTACTTCACCGCCCGCCTCATGGCCGAGTACCTGGGCCTGCCGTTCCTGGATGCCGCGACAGTCGTTGCGTTCCATCATGACGGTACGCTCAGCATGAACCGCACCTCCGAGCTGGTGCAGGAATACGGCCAGCAGGGCGGCTTTGTCATGCCCGGCTTCTACGGCGCGACCCGCGAGGGCCAGATTAAGCTGCTCGACCGTGGCGGCGGCGACATTTCCGGTGCCATTCTGGCCAAGTGCCTGGGTGCCGATCTGTATGAGAACTGGACCGACGTTTCGGGCTTCTATTCCGCCGACCCTCGCATTGTGCCCGAGGCCCAGCCCATTGCCCGCGTTACCTACGAGGAGCTGCGCGAGCTTTCGTACATGGGTGCGAGCGTCCTGCACGAGGAGGCCGTGTTCCCCGTGCGCGAGGCCGGTATTCCGCTGGTCATCAAGAACACCAACGCCCCGCAGGACCCCGGCACCATCATTAGCGAGACGGCTGACGAGGGCGAGGCGGAGCCCATCATTACCGGCGTGACCGGCAAGCGCGGTTTTGTCGCCATCAACGTTGCCCGCGACCGTACCAAGCCGCGCGTCGGCTTTATGCGCCGCGCGCTTTCGGTGTTCGAGCGCTATGACGTCTCCGTCGAGCACATGCCCACCGGTGTCGACCGCTTTGGCGCCGTGGTGCAGGAAGAGGATGTGCACGATTCGCTGTACTCGCTCGTGGGTGACATCCAGAAGGAAGTCGAGCCGCTCGAGATTGAGGTCGTCGAGGGTCTGGCGCTCATCGCGACGGTCGGCCGTAACCTGCGCGGTCGTGCCGGCATCTCCGGCCACCTGTTTGGCATGCTTGGCCAGGCCGGCGTGAGCGTGCGTATGATTTCACAGAGCTGCGACGAGATCAACATCATCATCGGCGTGGAGGAGAAGGACTTCGATCTGGCGATCCAGACCATCTACCGCGCCTTCTCGGACGAGAACGGCATCGTCAAGGTCTCCGATCTGGAGCCTTCCGCGCCGCTCGAGCCTGCGCTGGCTGCTCTCAAAAAGTAGCGGCCACCCCGGTAGATTTTTGGGACATGCCTAAAAATCTACTGCGGGGCGTTTCGTTTCGGTTTCGTTTCGGTGGGGCGGGTTTTGTGTCCGCCCCGTTCTTGTATAAACTGGGCAAGAATATTCGGCCTGCTTGTCGTGCGGGCAAAAGCCAGAACCTTTAAAGGGGGAAGCATGAAACAGTACACGGTTGCTATTTTGGGCGCGACGGGAGCCGTGGGCACCCAGATGCTCGAGTGCCTGAACGAGCAGGAGTTTCCGGTCGGTAAGCTCAAGCTGCTGGCGAGCGCACGCTCGGCGGGCAAGACCGTCGAGTTCCGCGGCGAGCAGGTTGTGATTGAGGAGGCTTGCCCCGAGGCCTTTGAGGGCTGCGACATCGTGCTCGGCGCCGCTGGTGACGATATCGCCAAGGAGCTGCTGCCCGAGGCCGTCAAGCGCGGTGCTGTCGTGGTCGACAACAGCCATGCCTTCCGCCTGGATCCCGAGGTGCCGCTGGTCGTGCCCGAGATCAACGCCGATGACATCAAGTGGCATCACGGTCTCATTGCCAACCCCAACTGCGCGACCATCATTGGCCTGGTCCCCACCTGGCCGCTGCATCAGCTTGCAGGCGTCAAGCGCATGATCGTCTCGACGTATCAGGCGGCTTCGGGCGCAGGCGCTCCCGGCATGGCCGAACTCGAGGCCCAGCTGGCCGCTCTGGGCCGTGGCGAGGAGATTCCCGAGCCGCGCGCCTTTGCCGCCCAGCTGGCGAGCAACCTGATTCCACAGATTGGCGGCGTCAAGGAGGAGGGCTTTACCTCCGAGGAGATGAAGCTGCAGAACGAGGGCCGCAAGATCATGCACCTGCCCGAGCTGCGCGTGAACTGCACTTGCGTGCGCGTGCCCGTGCTGCGTTCGCACTCCGAGAGCATTACGCTCGAGTTTGAGCGCGACATTACGGTTGAGGAGGCCCGCGCTGCGCTGGCTGCCGCTCCCGGCGTCAAACTGGTCGACGATATGGCTGCCGAGGATGCGCACGATCGCTTCCCCATGCCGATGGATACGTCCGACCAGGATCTGATTTGGGTCGGTCGCGTGCGCCGCGACATCTCGAACCCCGAGGCCGCGCGCGGCATCACCTTCTGGTGCTGCGGCGACCAAATCCGTAAGGGCGCGGCAACCAACGCCGTCCAGATCGCTAAGCTGCTCTGCGAGTAGCGGCGGAGCTGTCCGGCCCCCGCCTGTGGTGACGTTGTTGCGAACGGCCTGCGATGGGGCCGTTGTTGGTTGGGGCCGCTGAGCTGATGTGGGGGCACGTGGCTGTTGCGGGCCCTGGTCCCGGCGGCGGCCTCGGCGCTTCGCGCCTGCCGCCTTGGGGGACTGTGGGGCGCGGCCGGCAGCTGCGGCGCGTTGCGCCTGCTGCCTGGGGTGACTTTGGGATCGTACGGCAGCTGTGGCGCTTCGTGCCTGCTGCCTGCGGGGACTTTGGGCTTGGGGCGAAGTGAGGTCTAATACTTTTCACGAGAAGTGAACGACCTTATTTGAACCCTCGAAGCATTGGCATATTTTGACCATTATTTCCTGCGGTTTTATCGCATGAATCCTGCGATTTTGCGGTCTAAAGGTGTGGATGCTCCGGGGCTTCGATTTCGCTCGTTCACTTCTCAGGAAAAGTATTAGAGATCAACTGGTAGGGGTACCGCTCTGGCGTCGAAACCCTGCGCCTTCTTCGCTTGGTTGGGGAAAGTGGCATCGCTTAAGCAACGCTCGGACGTATCTGCGGGGGTTGTCTGCACAATTCGCGGTATTATGTTGCGGAGTTTTGAAAGGAGCCGCTGGTGGTCACGACGACGTTTGCTTCGCCTTTGGGCGAAATCCTGCTTGCCGCTGATGGCCGCGGCTTGACGGGGCTTTGGTTTGAGGGGCAGGAGCACTTTGGCTCCACGCTGCTCAAAGAGGATGCGGAGCACGTCGAAGGTGCCGATGCGGTTTCTGGTGCTGGGGGAATGTCTTCGGCAAATCCCGCGAATGGCGCAGCCTCATCGGTGCTTGAGCGTTCTTGGGCTTGGCTGAATGCTTATTTTGCTGGTCAGGAGCCTCGGTTTACGCCGCCGTTGCATATGATTGGTACGGCGTTTCAGCGCGAGGTTTGGTTCGAGTTGCTTTCAATTCCGCGTGGTGAGGTCGCTACGTATGGCGAGATCGCCCAGCGTGTCGCGGCGCGACATCGCGTGCCGGGTAATGAGGCCCCCGTTGTATCTCCCCGTGCTGTGGGGGCTGCGGTTGCGCGCAATCCTATTTCGATCATCGTGCCGTGCCATCGCGTGGTCGCTGCCGACGGCTCGCTCAACGGATATGCCGGTGGGCTTGATCGCAAAGAGTGGCTGCTTCGGCTTGAGGGCGCGTACGAGGAATAACGCTCGAACGCTCTGCATGAATAAGGTGCCGCGAAAGGACGAGTTGCTGTCCTTTCGCGGCACCTTTTGTTTGACGGTAAGAAGCCTCAATTACTCCTGCAGGTCGTAGACGGTTGTGTTGCCGATGGTCTGGGCCGTGTAGTTTTGGGCAACCCATTCGGCGATCTCGCTTGCGGCGCTCGAGCCGCCCATCTGCGTGCCGCCCATACCGCCACCCATGCCACCGCTTGCGATGTAGTAGCGGATGAGGCCCTGGGCAACGTAAGCCTTGAATTCGTCGAGCGTGGGCGCGGGGTCCGATCCATTAAAGCCGCCAATGGCCATGACGGGGAGCTCGCTTGCCAGTTGGTAGCTCGCGGCGTTTTGCGAACCCGTGGTCGCTGCCGCCCAACGATAGCCGCTGGCATTTTGTGTGAGCAGCTCGACTAGGCTGTCGTTGGCGGACGTGCCGCCGAGCAGGCCGGACCCGCCGTCAGGCGTACCCGCGTCGGTGTCGTCCGAGCCACTTCCGTCGGACGAACCGTCGGCCACGCTTCCGTCGGCGCCGTTCGGTGCCCCGTTGCCGCCGGGGCCACCACTGCCGGGGCCGCCGCCCATGCTGCCGCTCGGTCCTGCCGTGACGATCGATCCAGTGTGTCCAGTCGAGATCGTGCAGGCGGTCCAAACAATCGGCCCCGTCATAAGAGCGATAATGCCAATCGCTGCAACGCCGCGGGCTCCGTGCTTCAACGCCAAAGGCCATGTCGTAGGCAAGCGGTCTTGCATCCAAAAGCCGATGATGCAGAGCACTAGTCCTGCCACCACGCCAGTCACGCCGATGCAGACGCCCAGCCAGGCAAAACTGCCGGAGCGTAGAATCAGCGCCATATCCCAAGCGCTCGTCATGGCAATCAGGAATCCCGCGACGCCCGGCATCCAGAGGCGGTCGCGCAGCTCAAGCAGGCTGGCCCCGCATATGGCGACCAGCACCGCGATGGCGGGCGAGAGTGCCACGGTGTAGTAGGCGTGGAAGATGCCGGCCATAAAGCTAAAGACGAGCCAGGTTACGACAAGCCAGGCGCCAAAGATGACAATCTGTGCGCGGCGAATGCGTGCGACGGTGTCCGGGTCGACTTTATGTTCGCGTTTGCCCTGATAAAACCTACCTAAATAAACCTGTCCCTTTTTGGCAGGTGTGGCGGCGATAAGGCCGAGGACGATGCCGGCGAAGGCGATGGGGGCGAGCCAGGTGATCTGGTCGCCAAAGTCGCTCGTCCATAGGCGGAACAGGCCGGTTTCGCCCCACATACCACTCTGGCTGCCGCCGGTGAGCGCTTCGCTCGCGCCGGGGATGACCGAACCGGTCTCGTTGCCGGTTAGGCGCCCCAAGCCGTTGTAGCTAAAGGTGAGCTCGATGAACGAGTCGGTCTGCGAACCGCCAAAGTAGGGGCGTGAGCCGCTCGGCACCAGCACGGCGAACAGTACCCACCAGCCGGCGCCGATAACCATGGCGCCGAGCGCCACGACGGCGTCGAGCAGGCGGCGCGGCCACGGTGTGGGCGAAAGCAGCAACATGGCCAGACCAAAGCCGGGGAGCACCAAAAGCACCTGGAACTGTTTGGTCAAAAAACCCAGGCCGATCAACAGGCCGGCTACGGCGTACCAACGGGTGCGCACGCGGCTACCATGACGGTCCGCGGGCAGTTCGAGCCCACGCAGCACGCAGGCGGCGGCGCCCAGCATAAGCAAGATAAGCAGGGCATCGGGGTTGTTAAAGCGGAACATGAGCGCCGCGACGGGCGTGGTGATAAACACGATGCCGGCCGCGATGCCGGCGGCGTTGCCCCACGCGCGGCGCACGGTGGCGTACAGCAAGTACGTGCATACGACGCCCATGAGCGCCTGTGGCAACAGGATTGCAAACGAGCTCAGGCCGAGTAAGCGCACCGAAAGCGCCATGAGCCAAATGGATGCGGGCGGCTTGTCGACGGTGATGGCGTTGCCGGCGTCCAGGCTGCCCCACAAAAAAGCCTCCCAGCTCTTGGAGCCCGCCTGCGCGGCGGCGCTGTAAAACTCGTTGGCGTAGCCCGAGGCGGTCAGGTTCCAAAAGAAGACGAACGCGGCGGCAACCATGAGGAGCGCGACGGCGACCCAATCGAGCGGCCCGCGGGCGGGGGCGAGCGATGGGGCCGAGGATGCGCGCAGCTCGTGGCGAAGCGAACGCGCTCCCTGCGAGGCATGTGCCGACCGGCGGCGAGTGTCAAGACTCATCGGGCATCAGCTGCCTGCTTGAGGGGATAGCGATATGTATCGGGCCGCGAGGAGCCCGCCTGTCCCTCGCTCGCCTTGAGCCGCTTCATGCCGGCAAGGTCCTTACGCACCGTGTCGACGATATGCACCGTGGTGCCGGGGTCTTCCTTCCACCGCACGGCAAATTCGCAAGATGCGATGCCCATGCGCTCGGCGAGGACCAAAAGCTCGGTATCGAAGAACCATTCATTGTCCTGGATGAGCGGCAGCAGCATGTCGGCCGCCTCGGCGGATATCGCCTTAAATCCGCACTGCGCGTCGTGAAAATGCACGCCCAGATAGCTCTGCAGCATGCGGTTGTACGAACGCGAGATAAACTCGCGTTTGGCGCAGCGCTCCACGCGCGATGCCGGCAGCAGACGCGAGCCAAAACAAACGTCGGCACGCCCGTCCAGAATGGGGCCGACAAGCTCGGGAATCTGTCGAATATCGGTGGAGAGGTCGACATCCATATAGGTGCGCACGCGGGCCTTAGACGTGCTCCATGCGATTTTTAGGGCACGGCCGCGCCCCTTTTGGGGAATGCGGATGGCGCGAAGCGTAAAGGGAAACTTGCAGGCAAGGATGCGGGCAAGTTCCCAAGTCTTGTCGCTGCTGGCGTTGTCGGCGATGACGATCTGCCAGGTAAACGACTTGGCATGGAGCGAGACCTCGCGCAGCTGGTCCATGAGCAGCATGACCGAGGAGCCGAGCTCGGCCTGCTCGTTAAAGACGGGGATGACAAAGTCGCAGTCGACCTCGCGCGGCTCGCCGCAGGTGAGGATGGACGAAGGGGAGGGCTCGCCCTGGATTGCCTGCGCCGTTGCCGGTGAGGCTTGCTCTCGGGCGGCTTCGGACGCGGGACGGTCTTGCGTGGCAGCGGGCGCGGTGGGGACGCCCTGCTCGATGGTGTCAGGCTTAGTCATGATCGTGCCTTTCTATGTGAACGCGTGGGTGGCTAGGCGGAAAGGGAAGTCTGCGCGGTGGCAGAGCCATCGCCCGTGCCTGCAGGCGCATCGCTTGGGGCGCCGTTTGAGTCGTCGGTCGAGCCATCGGCCGAAGCGTCGTTCGAACCGCTGGCATCGGGCGCACCCGTGGGCGCCTGTCCGCTCGGGACACCGCCGCCTGCGGTGCCTTCGCTGCTGTTGGTGGTACCGTCCGCGCTCGGGGCGCCACCGTCCTGTGCCCCGCCACCCTGCATGCCGCCCTGTCCGCCGCCCATGCCGCCTTGCACCGCCTGGGTCGATCCGCCAGTCGCGGCGCTCATGATGGCGCCGCCTGCAAGGCCTCCTGCCAGACCGCAAACAGCGGCGAGTGTCGCGACCAACAGCAGGTTGGCGGCGCGGCCGGGCTGCTTACCGTCGCACTCCTTAGTGGGAGTCGCCTGCCGCGGGGCGGGCTCGGCGACATATGCGCAGGCGTCGGAGGTGGGTGCCGGTGAGCCGGCGGATGCGGCGCTCTCTCCAGCGGGCTCTCCCGCGTAGAGCGGATTGACGACCGCGGAGGACACGTCGCTCGCTGCATGCTGAGACGTCGCTCCGGTCGTGCCGCTCTCGTTGCTGGCGACGTCATTGGTATTGCGGTTGAACAGACTGTCCATGGTGTACTCCAATCGGGTGGGTGCGGAGCCGCCCGTGTTGGCGGCTCTCGCATCGAAGGGGATGGCATGGTCTCGTCATGCCGTCGCGAGGTGGTATGGCTGTCCTCGTGACGATGCTGTTCTACCGCGGCCGGCGCGCCGGCAAGCGCTCGGCATAAGAGCCTTAAGTTTGGCTAAGCCCTATCCAGCGTTTTTAGAAACGTGCAGGTTGAGCTGCTAAGGCTGCGCTAAGGCAGCTTTCGGTGCGCTATTATCGGCAGTATCGAAACCTGTATCTCCATGCGCCAAAGGAGCAACCATGAAGCTGATGCTTGCCGAGGACGAACCCGGCCTCTCCCGCGCCCTGACCGCGATTCTTCAACATAGCGACTACGAGGTCGACACCGCGCTCGACGGCCTGACGGCGCTCGAGTATCTGCTCTCCAACGACTACGACGCCGCGATCTTGGACATCATGATGCCTGGCATGGACGGCATCGAGGTGCTCAGGCGCACACGTGCCGCCGGTAAGCGCCTGCCAATCATCATGCTCACCGCCAAAAGCGAGGTGTCTGATAAGGTTGAGGGCTTGGACGCCGGTGCCAACGACTATCTGACCAAGCCGTTTGCCGCCAAGGAGCTGCTCGCGCGCATTCGTGCCATAACGCGCGCCGCCACGGCGATTGACGCCACGACGCTCAGCGTGGGCAACGTGCGCCTCGATACGGCCGCCTGCACACTGGTGGGTCCCGAGGGCGAGGAGCACCTGGCCAATCGCGAGTTTCAGCTTATGGAACTCTTTATGCGCAACGTCGGTACGCGCATGCCCACGGAGCGCCTGATGCTCGAAGTCTGGGGCGAGGACGCGCCTGAGGGCGCCAACGTGGTGTGGGTCTACATTTCGTACCTGCGCAAAAAGCTGACGGCGCTTGGTGCCAACGTGGCCATTCGCGCATCGCGAAACCAGGGTTATTCGCTCGAGGTTGTCGAGGAGGGCGAATAGGCGTGAGCACGTGGTGGGGGCGTGTGAAGTCGAAATGCGGCTTTGGCGCGGACGCGAACGACCCGGCGCGTGCCGATGCCGCCAGTGCAATGGGGCGTCGTCTGCGCCGCAAGTTTATCCTGGTGGCCATGGGTGCCGTCTCGGCGGTGCTCGCGCTCATCATCGCTGGCATCAACATCGTCAACTACTCGCATGTTTGCAAAACGGCCGACGCTCGACTGGACTATATCTTGGCGGGAAAGGACGGCATTGATTGGACGGATGAGCCCAAGACCGATCCGGGCGACGGCAAGGATGTAGCTGGCAGCGGGGGTGCGGCAGCTGGCGAAAATGGTGACGACGGCGCCGGCATTAACCTGGAACATGTTCCCATTAGGCATTTCGAAGGCATGACGGCAGAGTCGCCCTTCGATACGCGCTACTTTACGGTGACGATTTCCGGTGGGCAGGTTGCCGATGTCAACATCGCCCGCATTGCCGCGGTGGGCACCAAGCGCGCTTCGCGTATTGCCTCGGAGCTGTATTCCAAAGGCTGGACCTCGGGTTTTTCTGGCAACTACCGGTACACCGCCACGGTTCAGGGCGACGAGACCACCTACGTGTTCGTCGATTGCTCGCGCGAGCTTGCAAGCTTCCATTCGTTTTTGGGCGCGAGTGTGGCCATCAGCTGTATTGGTTGGCTGGCGGTGCTCGCGATTGTGGCGGTGGCCTCGGGCGTGGTGATACGACCGATGGTCGAGAGCTACAGCAAGCAAAAGCGCTTCATTACCGATGCGAGCCATGAGATCAAGACGCCACTGGCTGTAATTGATGCCGCCAACGAGGTGCAGGAGATTGAGAGCGGCGAGAGTGAATGGACGCAGAGCATTCATGAGCAGGTCGCTCGGCTGACGGCGCTGACGGAGCGCCTGGTGTTTTTGGCGCGTATGGACGAGGGCTCGGCCGGCTTTACCATGGCGGCAATCGATCTTTCGGAGGCCGTGGACAAGGCCGCGGCGCCGTTTGAGTCAGTGGCGGTTTCGCGCGGCAAGCGCCTGTCGATGTCGATCGCGAGCGGCGTGCGGGTTCATGCCGATGCTGCGGCGGTGGCACAGGTGGTTGAGCTGCTGCTGGATAACGCCACGCGCTACGCGAGCGAGGGCAGCGTGATTGAGCTGAGCCTGCGCGCCGTTTCGCGCGGTGCGGGCAAGGGTGCTGCTGAGCTTGTCGTTACAAATGCCGTGGATGGGCTGCCCGAGGGCGATTTGGACCGACTGTTCGACCGCTTCTACCGCGCAGATGTTTCGCGCAGCTCCAAGACGGGCGGCTCGGGCGTGGGCCTATCCGTCGTGCGGGCCATCGCCGAGGCCCACGGCGGGACCGCTGCCGTATTCGGCCACGACCATCAGATCACCTTCACCGTCCGCCTCTAAAACCTGCCAAAAAGGAACAGGTTTGTTTTGGCAGGTTTTATCTGGGAAAATGCCGATGAAGTGGGGTGCAGGCGGATGGCGCGTCCCGGTGTTGAGCTGTGGAATGGGATGGACTTTCCCTTTGGGCGCCGAGCGGAAACTGCGTCCCGGTTTGAAGCGCCAGAATGGGACAAGCTTTCCCTTTGAACGGTCAATTGGAAACTGCGTCCCGTTTTGAGGCCTCAAAATGGGACGTGCTTTCCTTTTGAACGGTCAAGCGGAAACTGTGTCCCATTTTGACGATGTGAAATGGGATGTGCTTTCCCTAGGGGCTCGTTTCGGAAACTGCATCCCAGTTTGGCGCTCCAGAACGGGACACACTTTCCCAAGGGGCCTGTTTGGGAAACTGCGTCCCAGAATTCCGCCTCAGAACGGGACGGATTTTCCTCTAGTGGACCATCGGGAAAGCGCATCCCAGTTTGACGTCTCAGAACGGGATGCGCTTTCCCTTTGAAGGCTCAAGCGGAAACTGCGTCCCGGTATACTGCCTCGGAATGGGATGCGGTTTCCGGATGAAGCCCTCAGCGGAAATTGCATCCCACAATTTCATCTCAGAACGGGATGCCGTTTCCGGTTGAGGCTTCTTGCGGAAAGCGCGTCTCGGTTTAGCGGCGAATTGTGGGATGGGCTTTCCGCGCAATCAAGGCCGGGCGTCGAGACATCGGTAGGCCTGGCTCTCTACGCTCGCCCTTGCAACGCGTAGATCGACTTATCCATATTGAACAGGTAGGCGACAACGCAGACGATAAAGAACATCGGCAAGTTGCCAAACCCAAAGACCTCGCAGCCGATAAGAATCGGCGCAAGCAGCGTGTTGGTGGCGCTGCCAAAGACGGCGGCGTAGCCCAGTGCGGCGCAGAGTTCGACGGGCATGCCGAGCATCCCGGCGAGCGCGACACCCAGGCTGGCGCCGATGGAGAACAGCGGCGTCACCTCGCCACCCTGATATCCGGCGGCGAGCGTGACAATGGTGAGCGCAAACTTGAGTGCCCAATCCCAAGGCATGATGGCTACCGCGCCGTCTTCGCTCAACGCTGCCGAAATCAGATTGGTGCCAAGTCCGCAGTATCGCCCCTGCCATAGCGCGAACAGAATCGCCGACAGCGCAAGGCCCATAACGGCAATGCGCATATAAGGGTTGGGGAGAAGACGCGCCGCTAGAGTCTTGGCATGGGCGAGACACCAGGCAAAGGCACCTCCTACCATGCCAAACACAATGCCCAGCACCGCAAGCCGTCCAAGGCCGGGAAGATCAAGGGCGCACGAGGCGACAACGGCGACCTCGAATTTCTCGAGGCCCAAGGCGCCAGAGGTCATGCTCGCAGCGAGCGAGGCGGTAAGCGCAGGGAACAGCGCGCGGTATTCCATGCGTCCGGCGACGAGCACCTCAATGGCAAAGACCGTGGCGGCCAGAGGCGTTCGGAAAAGTCCGGCAAAGCCGGCGGCCATGCCAATGAGCAAAAACGTGTTGCCGGGGTCGCGGAAGGGCAAGCGCCGGCCGATCCAATGAGATACGGTCGCGCCGATCTGCACGGCTACGCCCTCGCGTCCCGCGCTGCCGCCAAAGAGGTGCGTCCCCCACGTGCTCAGCATAATGAGCGGTACCAAGCGCGGGGAGATAGCGTCCTCGCGCCCGTGGCCCACTTCGAACATCAAGCTCATACCGCGGTCGGTGCCTTTGCCCCAGGTATGGTAGGCAAACACGATGGCAAGGCCCATCAGGGCGAGGAAGGGGAGGAACAGCGTGATGTGCTCGTCGCGGAAGGCGCCGATTGCCAGCAGCATGCGCCCGAAGAGCGCACAGATGGCACCGACGATGATGCCGACGGGGATTCCGACGGCACCCATAAGCACGAGGCCGCCGTAGGTATTGAGCAGGCGTTTCATCCTGGTCGACGCAGCGTTTTTCGACACTTCTCCTCCAAAACAAAAAAGACTCCTGCCGCGGCATGATGCCCAAGGGGGCACCATGAAACAGCAGAAGTCATCAGCAACAAGGCGGTTTAGGGTGACGCAGCAACTTGACTGGCACACCCAGCGGAGACATTCATTCCGCAGCGGCATCATAGCGGCAACGGCAACCAAGGTCAACTGGTCTTTTGAGGCGGATGAGGACGTCTGCGCTTGGGGTGGTATCGTCAAAACACAAGCGTCAACTGTGCACCTTGCTCAACGGGTTGCTCCTTTCGCTCACTCAGAAGCACCATTCGATCTTCGTACTGCTTCTCGGTCATCTCGATAACAGTGACCTCTCCGGCGCTCGGAAGATTCAGCTTGAGGCGAGCGATATGCGCTGCAGCGGATTCACGGGTCACTAACAGGCGCGAATACACCGAGAACTGTTCCATGTGGTAACCGTCGTTGATTAGGAACTTTCGAAAGTCGCTATACTGCCGACGCTCGGCTTTGCTTCCCGTCGGAAGATCGAACAGCACCAATAGCCTCATAACCCTCATGGCTCCTCCCTATTCAACAGTTACCATCTCGAGCCCTTTTAGCTCGGGTAACAACAGCCTCTTTGGGTCCTTTTCGAGAACTGCGGTTCTGAGCGAAGAGAGCGTCATCTCTATACACTGCTGGCAGCCGCAGCGTTTTCCGTCGATGGTCATGACGTGCTCAAATACGCGGGCCAACAATGCTTTGTCGCGCTGTCCTAAAGGTTCCGCAACGCCGTAGCTCATGACAATCAGATCGACGAGAGGACGGAAGGGTTCGATAAGGTCGTCGACAAGGTTGAATGCGTTGTAAACACTATGATGGTGGAGTCCTTGGGACACGAGCCATCCACCGCCAACGGCCGCTCTTCCGATGCCCGCGCGTAGGACGCTGTAGCCATAATCGAGAGCGGAGCTTTGCATGCTGTCACGTCTGGTCCCTTCGGTAATGAGGGCTTTAAAGTATGCGGAGGCGGCTGCGCCTTCACGGTTGTCCGTATCGCCCGAAAGAACGGTCTTAGCATAAGAGGGGAGAGGGTCTGTGGGCAGGCCCATCTCCGTGAGAACCGCTGCTTGATTGAGAATTTTTGCCTGAACGATCCGTTTCCAAAGCTGTTTTTTAAACGGAAGGCTCATCGCAAGCTGATCCTCGACGATGCGCGCATGGCGCGAATGGGCGCCCATGGGGAGCATGAGACCATTGGGCATATGATCGCGCCCGCAAATCATGACGCCTATTCCCGCGTCGTTAAGCTGCGACATGCAGGCGACCGTCATCGTGGTTTGATGGGATTCGACAATGACGACCCAAATGTCCTCGAGGGGAATGGTGGAGCTGCGGTCGTCCACGGTGATCATCAATAGGCCGTTCTTGATGCAGAGATGGGCCTTGCTCTGGATAAGTATTGTCCGTTGGGCCATTTTGTCGGCGACCTTCCCCGCATTAGCGCTACAATACAGCTAAGTCGAAAGCAGCTCACCTTGGGGAAGGGCGCGGCTCCAGACAAGGGGAGCCACTTAAGTGGCTTACCCGTAAAGTTACCCCCGTTCAATCTTCGGATTGGGCGGGGCGAACTTTTTTGGGCGAACGTTGACCAGTATTCCGTAAACGGTAGTTATGAATAGCATTTAGGCGGGTCCTTTTGAGTGGCCTGATGCCCTGGATTTAATTCGATTGTGGAGAAAAGTTCATAAATCGCCGTGCCGAATACGGCTCTTTTCTTGCATGAAGCGCGATGTGCCGATGTACTTTGTTTCGAAAAAATGAATCGCAGATGCCGATCCGAGGCCGAATCAGCCTTCTTTTTTGATGTTTGAAAACAGAAAAGCCCCTGTTGAGGGGGCTTTTCTGTGCGCACATAGCGTATCACCTTGGGGAAGGGCGCGCGCTCAAGACCTGAGGAAATGCTTGGCCAAGTTTTCGACAAGCGTATCACCTTGGGGAAGGGCGCGCGCTCAAGACCTCCGCGACCGTGTTGTAGACCGTGGAGCCAGCGTATCACCTTGGGGAAGGGCGCGCGCTCAAGACGCTGTACACATCTTCTTACGACGCGACCGCAGCGTATCACCTTGGGGAAGGGCGCGCGCTCAAGACGTAAATCCGGTCAGGTTGTCCTTTGCGCGGAGCGTATCACCTTGGGGAAGGGCGCGCGCTCAAGACTATCGTTGACAAAATCTTTCATCGTGTCCTTAGCGTATCACCTTGGGGAAGGGCGCGCGCTCAAGACACGAGGCTCGCGTGAATCTCGACATCGTCGAGCGTATCACCTTGGGGAAGGGCGCGCGCTCAAGACAATCAAAGATTAAGAACTGTGTGCACGTTGAGCGTATCACCTTGGGGAAGGGCGCGCGCTCAAGACGCAAGCTACTCCAGCATCAAGGCAACCGATAGCGTATCACCTTGGGGAAGGGCGCGCGCTCAAGACTTAAACAGGAAACAATGTAGTAAATCAGGAAGCGTATCACCTTGGGGAAGGGCGCGCGCTCAAGACATAGGAAACAACGATAAGTTTGTCATAAAGTAGCGTATCACCTTGGGGAAGGGCGCGCGCTCAAGACCTCTGGGGTCAGCTGAGGGAGCGGGTTGGGAGCGTATCACCTTGGGGAAGGGCGCGCGCTCAAGACACAAGACACAGTCACACCGGCTCACATCGGAGCGTATCACCTTGGGGAAGGGCGCGCGCTCAAGACGTAGCAATAGCAGGAAGAACAATGTTAGTAAAGCGTATCACCTTGGGGAAGGGCGCGCGCTCAAGACCGGCACAACGAGACGCAGGCACGAGACGAAGAGCGTATCACCTTGGGGAAGGGCGCGCGCTCAAGACTGTTCAGCGTATATATTTCCTCTTCCCGGGAGCGTATCACCTTGGGGAAGGGCGCGCGCTCAAGACTTGAGCACCGTTGTCTCAAAGTCGGCTTCAAGCGTATCACCTTGGGGAAGGGCGCGCGCTCAAGACTCGAGGTCGAGCGGCCCGGCGTATCCGTCGAGCGTATCACCTTGGGGAAGGGCGCGCGCTCAAGACTCAGATGTACGTTTAGCACGTGCCATAGGGAGCGTATCACCTTGGGGAAGGGCGCGCGCTCAAGACCATCACGGGCATCTTGATCGCCTCGGCAACAGCGTATCACCTTGGGGAAGGGCGCGCGCTCAAGACAATTTTGTAAGAATAACTTCCCTAAACTTAAGCGTATCACCTTGGGGAAGGGCGCGCGCTCAAGACAGAAGCGCCTGCACCTCCCTGCGCCCGCTCAGCGTATCACCTTGGGGAAGGGCGCGCGCTCAAGACCTATCTGATATGGCAACTTTGACGTTGAATAGCGTATCACCTTGGGGAAGGGCGCGCGCTCAAGACACGGCCAGCAGGTGGTCCAGGCTCATGGTCAGCGTATCACCTTGGGGAAGGGCGCGCGCTCAAGACATGCCGTTGATGCAGACGTGGACCCCATTTAGCGTATCACCTTGGGGAAGGGCGCGCGCTCAAGACTTATCTACCTGGGCGCATTAGCGCTAGCCCAGCGTATCACCTTGGGGAAGGGCGCGCGCTCAAGACTGCAGCATTGCATACACTCAGGCAACGCACAGCGTATCACCTTGGGGAAGGGCGCGCGCTCAAGACGCGCTATCGCAGCTGGAGCATACCAGCGACAGCGTATCACCTTGGGGAAGGGCGCGCGCTCAAGACAGCGGCTGTCAGAGCCACATTGCAAGCCGTAGCGTATCACCTTGGGGAAGGGCGCGCGCTCAAGACACATAATAACAGTGAGACGAACGGCCTGTGAGCGTATCACCTTGGGGAAGGGCGCGCGCTCAAGACTGTAGAGAGTTTGCTTTGCAACACCAGCTAAGCGTATCACCTTGGGGAAGGGCGCGCGCTCAAGACAATGCAGTCTATCAATTCCTGCGAGGTGCCAGCGTATCACCTTGGGGAAGGGCGCGCGCTCAAGACGTGAAGAAGGTACAAAGAATGATGTAAACAAGCGTATCACCTTGGGGAAGGGCGCGCGCTCAAGACATGTCGCTGGAGCTAAGAAGCTCGACCGACAGCGTATCACCTTGGGGAAGGGCGCGCGCTCAAGACTTGCCGCTTTCGCTAGTTGCCCAGTCTGCAAGCGTATCACCTTGGGGAAGGGCGCGCGCTCAAGACGCCGTCCACCACGTGATGGAGCTGAACGGTAGCGTATCACCTTGGGGAAGGGCGCGCTCAAGACGAGTTGGTGGCCTGCCGCTCGACGTGTTCAAGCGTATCACCTTGGGGAAGGGCGCGCGCTCAAGACCCGCCGGTGCCAGTAACCTCTCCCAGATACAGCGTATCACCTTGGGGAAGGGCGCGTGCTCAAGACTGCCATTGCTTTACGGTATCGCCTATACCAAGCGTATTACCTTGGGGAGGTGCACGTGTGAAAGGTCCAGTGGCCAGAGGGCGCTACGCCTAGTTGATTGTATTGTCTCCGGAAGGATGCATGCTCAAGGCGGCCTGATTCAGTTTGAAAACTCCTTTAAGGCTATTGCTGCAAAGAGAATTTTGGAACAGAGGAGCGGTTGTAGATAAGGGGCGGTCGCTAAAAGCAAAACCGCCCCCGTTGGCTTTAATTATCGAGAATGCTTTCGCGAATAATGATCGGCCTCAATTCATTTGAGAGCATTCCAACCGAAGGGAATGCAATCTCCTTTTTCGTTAGAGCATCAACGAAGGTCCAATTAGCCGTTGCAATGTTGTAGCCATTGTAGCGACCGAGCCTATCTCCGACTTTGATAAGTTCACCCAGATATATCTCGAGTGGCTCTTGAGTTAGGAGGCTATCGGGGACGGCTTTCCATGCTTTGCGTCCATATTTTTGCTTCGCAATCTTCGGCACATACGTCCCATCCTTAAGCGCGGGAATATCTGCCTTGTAGACCGGGTCTGCGTACCAAGCACCCTGCCCCTTCTTGGCCTCCGGATCATGCCAGAGCCTCAGGCACAGCATCTCGCTCACCTTGATGACCGATTTCTCGTCCTCCGACACAACGGCGTTGCCCATGACGATGTCCTTATCGGAGCCCACTTTGCGAGCGAGGTCTTTACCCTGTGCATTAACGCCGGCATAGCGATAAACCGTCTGCTCGAACAGCTCGCCCTTTCCCTTACGCGGAACAAAGCGGGTGGGTACGACAAAATCGTGCGCTGCACGCACTTCGTTCGCAAAGGTCTCCCAGGGCATAACGCTTTCGAGCGCCTTCATAATGGCATCGCGGCGCTGGGTTTCGTTCACGCCCCTGGTGATGCTCCAGTGCGTTTCCTGGTTGATTCGAGCGGTTTTAATCACAAGGCTTCGGCTGCATGCTGCAATCACGCAGGCATCGGTGGCATGGTGGCGATCGTCCGTGCGGTCTTTCTCGCCATTCGAACCAAAGTTAAGCCCCCACCTGCGACGCAGCCATGCGGTTGCTCTGCCGGTGGTAGGAACAACATGCGCCTTTGCGCCGTCATCGGGGAACAGCAGGCAGTCGGCGAGGTAGGCGCATACTTCTCGTGACATATAAGCGGTGTCGGTGAAGCTGCGGGCTAAGAACTCGCCTTCTTTAGCATCAAGATCTTTTTCCAGCAGGAAGTTCTTTTTGCGACGGCTGAGTTTCTGGTTTTCCTGAACGCGACGCTCAAAAGCATCCCATGAAGGCGCGCCGTCGTGGGACATCCATTCGTAAGGCGTCTGCTCGCGCTTGTCCTGATTGCTTTTTGCGAGGACCAGGACCTTGTTGTTGCGCGAGTTTTCTCCCGTGCGAGAGAACGGCAGGATATGGTCAATCTGCGTGTAAGTGTCGTCGCTAATGAGGCGATCAACTTCGATTTTAGCGCCCGTATAAAGGTCGAAGCACTCCTGCTCCTCCCACAGGCGGTACTTCTCTATCTGTTTGCCCGTGACCTCTTCTGTTGTGCAGCCGCGCAGCTCAGCGATTTGTCCGGCGATGCGTTCGCGATTCTTCTCGTTTTTCTTATTGGCCTTGGCAATCTCATCTTTCGCACGCTGAGGCAACCTAAGCTCTCGATCAAGCTCAACGTGGATTTCGTTTGGCACGCCCCACTTGCGGCAGATGGCATTGACCACTTTTCGCATTTGCGACATGGAGCGAATGACGACGGGATTGTTGTTGGTCCGGCCGGTACGTTCAACCCAGAGCTCATAGGGCATCAGACGATTGGAACGCTCGAGCTGGGCGCCAGCGATGCGCAGCCCCAGCAGACCGCAGTCATTTTCGGCCTGCGTAAGGTTAAGGACCTCGGGCTCCTCGAGGCAGTCGAGGAGCATGTCGAGTGCCTTTTTGGAACGGTTGCCATAGCCGTTAAGAGCTTTGGATGAATAGGGAAGCTTGCAAAGCGCTTCGATCTCCGCTTCTGAGAGCGGCAACTCCTGAAGTCGCTCTTGCAGTACGGGGAGAGCTGAGGAATATGCTACCGCTTCCATGACAGCGTCGGCGAGATCGCGGTCGTCGCGCAAACGCTGCAAGAGAATGGGGTTGGCTGTATCGAGGGTGTTGCGGAGCGTGCGCCATCCCTTGGGCTTGTATACCTCGCGCGTCTTTTCGTCAGCTGCCGGAACTCCCTTAAAGTAATCACCGGAGCTAAGGTCGAGTGCTTTTCGGAGGGCGCCGAACTTAACGGCACAATCTTTGTTGCCTCGAATGGGTTCGCACGAGAACAGGATTGCAATGCACTCATCGCGCTCCGTTGCGCTCAAGGCGCGAGAGGTCCCGTCTTCGTGGATGATGGTGATGTTGCCGAGTGCGCCATAGGCTGCAACGAGTTCGCTCGTGAGCGTGCAGCGTGCGGCTCGTTTTTCTGTTGGGAAGTATGAGCAGTGGCCAACGAGGTCGTACGTGCGACGGTCGAAGTCTTTGCGCGAACGCTCCCAATCGCAAACCTCGATATATGCGGCCTCAAATTCCGGCGAAGCGTATTTGGAGCCAAAGGAGCGTTGAGCAGTAAATAGGATATGAGTTTCTTCGATAAGCTGGGCATGCGTTACGCACTTGTCATAATTGCCGCCGCGATTGCGACTTTGAGGCTGCTGAGCGAGCCATTCGCCAACGGTGCGGCACGATGTCCCCGCAATTGCCTCTTTGTTAGCTGCCAAGGCGGAAAGAACCTTGCCACCCTCGCTCGATTTATCCTGATTGCCTTCTCCGTGGGGGATGTATCCACGACGTTTGCAGAGGGAGTAAAGGACCAACGCCCACTCGCGATCGTTGAGCAGGCGCTCAAGACCATCAACGCGAAGCTTGAGCGGCTGCTTGTCGCCTTTTGTGGTGTGGAAATACTCTTTGGTGGCGTCTTGGGGGATGAGGCCATAAGCCTTGAGTACTTGGAGACAGTGCTTCAAGCGGGCCTGGGTACGGTCGATGTTTCGACGGGTAGAGCGGAAGCCCCTGCGAATAACCGCAAGACTTTGGCCCGTTTTAGGATGAGTTGGTGAGTCAAACAATCTGACGCCCAAATCCAGGATTTCATGATTGGCTGTGTCGATAAGTGCGAATCCGCAGCTTGCAATACCTGGATCCATACCAAGCACAAGATGCCTGGGAAGTCCGAGCTTCCCAATTTCGCGGTTGATGGTGATCTCCATGGAGCACCCCTCTCTAATAAGAACTCTAGAGAACAGTATCATCGCGTGAGGACATGGGTCGGGTGTGTTGGCCGAGCGGTCATTTTGTTAGGCAAACGGAAACGATTTATTCGGCCTTTTTATTGGCTTCCGGATGATGCCACCTGCTGGAGCTGCATCTCACTCTGAAGTTGAACAAGGGGCGCGCCTTCCGGATGAACTATCAAGCCGAAATTGCCCGAAGAGCTACATCCACGGATCCGTCTCGCGCCAGTTTTCGCAAAAGCCGATCTTGTCTAGTGGAATGTCATTGAACTTTGCGATTAACTCTTCAAGGCTGTACCGCCATCGCGCCGATTCATCAATGCCCTCTAGCATGTAGTAAAGAACGGATAAGACGGCAAAGGTCTTGTCGTTAGAGCCGTGAAATTCTTTCCAAGCTTTGGGGATCATGGGTTTTACGCCCCATGTCCTATTCCATACCCTAGAGTGATGACAACAAGCATTTCTGGAGACGCGGAGTACGGAAATCCAATTCTTGAGGATGGGAACTTTCACGCCAAACTCGTTTGCAATTGTCGCTTTCGTTTGTGGTGACATTTCAGAATAAAGCAGCTCAATCGTTCCCATTGTGATGCATTCCACCATCATCCAGTAGGGCGGCAGCTCCTGTTCGTCACCGTATTTAGCCACGAAGTGCTTAATGTACTGCTCGTTTTTCTTTGCTGTGGAGAACTCCCGTTTGAGCCTCGCTACGGCTGCGTCAGGGTAACAGAAAGGTCCGGATTCCTCAGATGCAAGATAGGCAATCCTGCTTCTGAGATAAATCTCAATTCTACCGACCGCGTCAAACATTAACTGTCGGAGGCCTCGGTCAAATTCATACGCGCGGATGATGGTTTCGAATGTTGTGCCCTCACGAAAGATGGTGTTCCCGGACTTGCTTTTGATTTTGTAGGGAAACCAGTAGGCGGACAGTCTGTAGTAGCCGATTTCGACCAAAGCGCGCTCGAGCTCGCTTTGGTTGGCGCACTCAAGGCCCTTGTTTTCTATCAGTAGCGTTACCTGTTCGCTGATGGATTTCCACGACTTCTGATATTTCATTTTGTCCTCTTGATATAAAAAGAGCTGGAGTTGCGCATCGTTGAGAGGCTTTCCAGCTTTAGCAGAACCAGCTTATAAGATGCAACGACTCATGTCAAGAAAACTGCCGGATGGTCTTGAAAACTGCTGGTCAGCTGCTGGTCAGCTAGCCTTAAACCTGATATGCAGCACGGCGCCCCACGCTACTCAGCGCGTTTGATGGGATGACGAACCACGGTCTTGAGCTTCTCCGGTGCACATTTGCGTGGATCGGAGAGGTAAATCTCGTGATGAAGGCGGGTATCGGAGAAGTCGAGGACGTAGCCTTGTTCTGCCGCAAATTCATGCATGGCGTCCACGGTTGCCGGCTCGCTGTCATAGGGTCCGGTATGCATGCACTGCACGCACAAGCCCTCGTCAACCTTAAGCAGCTCGACTGCAGAAAAGTCCAGCTTCTTTTTGGCAGTAGCTTCCGCGACGGCCCAGTCAAAGTCTGCCTGGGTGACGAAATCGGGCAAGCGGATGCAAGAGATGAAGTTGAAGTCGTCCTTGCGTACATAATCGATGTCGCTGCTGGGGGAGTCTTGCCACCAGAAGCCCTCGAGCGGCGGTACCACAAAGTCGAAATAGCCCTCGATGTTTCTCGAACCTTTCTTCGACATCTTGATGGTGTAAGCGATGCCGTAAAGCAGCGGAAGGGCGCTTTGATACTCGCCGTCTGCGGTGTTTGGGTCGCCCTTTCCGCGCACGGCGACATAGCTCATGGGTGGGACGGTTACGATGCTCGGTTTACTGGCAGGCTTGTAGAGCTCCTTGCATTCCTTTTTAAAGTCGAATGCCATGGCGGCCGCCTTTCTGTGTAGGGACCCGTGTAACTGCTATCATATCATAGAAACGAACACTCGTTCGACTAATATGGCTGACGGTCGAGATAAATCTTTTGCGTTTGACAGGCGCCCTGACTCCGTGGATGGCCCCTCTGTCGCCTCGTCGCTCTACCAACACCCGCCATTCCCCCATATAAAACCTGCCAAAATAAACCTGTCCCTTTTTGGCAGGTGCGAAATGGGTAATACTAAAGAGTTATCCGACCAGATGGGAACCAATCGATGGCCTATATCGAATTCAAAGACGTCATCAAAGCATACGGCGAGGGCGATGCCCGTATTCACGCGCTCGACGGCGCGAGCTTTACCGTTGAGCGTGGCGAGCTTGCCATTATCCTGGGCGCTTCGGGCGCCGGTAAAACCACGGCGCTCAACATCTTGGGCGGCATGGATACGGCGACCTCCGGCACCGTGACGGTAGATGGGCGCGACGTGAGCGCTGCCAACGAGGCGCAGCTTGTGGAATATCGCCGCGCCGACGTGGGCTTTGTCTTTCAGTTCTACAATCTGGTTCCCAACCTGACGGCTCTCGAAAACGTGGAGCTCGCGGCGCAGATCTGCCCCGATTCGCTCGATGCCGAGCAAACGCTTCGCCAGGTTGGCCTGGGCGAGCGTCTGGGCAACTTTCCGGCGCAGCTTTCGGGCGGCGAGCAACAGCGCGTGTCCATAGCCCGCGCGTTGGCCAAGAACCCCAAGCTGCTCCTGTGCGACGAGCCCACGGGCGCGCTCGACTACAAAACCGGCAAGCAGATTTTGCAGCTGCTGCAGGATACCTGCCGCAAGCAGGGCATTACGGTCATCATCATCACGCATAACTCCGCCCTCGCGCCCATGGCCGATCGCCTGATTCGCTTTAAGAGCGGCCGCGTGGAGAGCGAGACGGTCCAGCAAAATCCCGTGCCTATCGAGACGATCGAGTGGTAGCGCCCATGGACCAGGACCGCCAAAACAGCCAGCGCCGCGACGCGCAGAACACGGAGCGCAAGCAGGATTTTACGACCTACCGCACCGCCCAAAGCTCAAACGATATGGTGCCGACGGTGTTTCGCCGTGGCATCTACCGCACGATTCGCGGCAGCCTCAAGCGCTTCCTGTCCATCGTGGTCATCACGGCGCTCGGCGTGAGTGTGATGTGCGGCCTCCAAGCGGGCTGCGAGGACCTGTGCGATTCGGTCGATGCCTACTTTGACCAGCAGAATATCTACGACATCAACGTGCAGTCGACCTATGGCCTGACCGATGATGACCTTGCTGCGATCCAAGAGGTCGATGGCGTCGAGACGGCCGAGGGCATCTATACCGAGACCGCCTACACCGCCGTGGGCACGGCGCGCGAGCGCGTGGTCGTGCAGAGCCTCTCTAAAGAGAATATTGACCAGCCGGTGTTGGTGCGCGGCGACTTGCCCGAGACTTCGGGTGAGGTGGCGGTGACTTCGCGCTTTTTGAAGGCATCGGGCAAAAAGATCGGCGATACGGTGAGCTTTGCCGCCAACGATGCGAACTCGTCGAATCAGAGCGCCAAGGATCAGTTTGCCGCGGGCGATTACACCATTACGGCTGAGGTTCTCGACCCCACCGACGTGAGCTCCGACTCGACGGTTAACGCCTTCCGTGCTGCCTCGGCCGCGGACTACAAGTTCTACGTGAGTGAGGATGCCGCGACGTCGTCGTCCTATTCCGCGATCCACGTGGTTGTCGAAGGAGCCAAGGGCCTCAACTCCTATTCCGATGCCTATACGGCAAAGATTGACGAGGTCAAAGCCAATATCGATAAGATTCGCGACGAGCGCGAGAAGGTACGCGCCAAGGAGCTGACGGTCGACGTGCCAGCGAACTTGGATGCAGCTGAGCGCCAGGCGAATATGGTCTTTGGGATCGAGCAGGACAACATCAATCGCATGGCCGAGGGCAGCGAGGAGCGTGCGCAGGCACAAGCTGACCTGGACCAGCGTCGCGCCGCTGCCGACCAGCAGTTCGCCGATGCCCGCGCCGAGCTTACTGACCTGGGCGAATGCACCTGGTATATCCAGGATCGCAATAACATCGCAAGCTACTCGAGCGTCGAGAGCGATAGCTCCTCAATCGAGGCCATCGCCACGGTGTTCCCGTTCATCTTCTTTATCGTCGCCGTGCTCATCAGCCTTACCACCGCCACGCGCATGGTCGAGGAGGAGCGCACGCTCATTGGCCTGTACAAGGCGCTTGGCTATTCGCGCGGGCGCATTCTGTCCAAATACGTGGACTACTCGCTGTGGGCCTGTCTGATCGGTGGCGTGCTCGGCAACATCATCGGTTTTGTGGGCCTGCCGTTGTTCCTGTTTACGGTGTTCGACGACATGTACTCGCTGCCCCAGATGCTGCTTTCATACGACATCGTGTCCTCGATCGTCTCGGTGGCGCTGTTTGCCGTGGGCGTGGTGGGCGCCACGATTATCGCCTGCCGTCACGAGATGGCCGAGACCCCGGCTTCGCTCATGCGTCCCAAGGCCCCGCGCGCCGGCTCGCGCATTTTCCTCGAGCGCATCGGCTTTATTTGGCGCCGCATGGGCTTTTTGAACAAGGTGGCCGCGCGCAATCTGTTCCGCTATAAAAAGCGTGCCTTTATGACCATCTTTGGCATCGCGGGCTGCACGGCGCTCGTAATCTGCGGTATGGGTATTCGCGACACGTCGGTGGCGCTTTCGCCCAAGCAGTACGGGCACATTACGCGCTATGACCTGCTGGCGGTCGCCAACCCCGATGACTTTACGCAGACGTGCGCGGCGCTGGACGAGCGCAGCGCGGCCAAGGACTCCAACGTGACCGTGACCTCGACGCTGCCGATCATGACCGACAACGTCACCTTTACGTATGGTGGCAAGAGCGAGACCGTGCAGCTGGTCGTGGTGCCCGATGACCGCACGGACGACTTGGGCGACTACGTGTGCCTGGAGGATGAAGCCAAGAAACCGTTGCCCCTGCGCGATGGTGATGTATATCTGAGCAAGAGCTCTCAGCTGGTGCTGGGAATTCATCCGGGCGATACGGCGCAGGTTCAGGATTCATCGCTCAATGTCGCCGATGTTGAGGTGAGTGATATTTCGCTCAACTACCTGGGCAACACGCTCTATATGACGCAGAGCACCTATGAGCGTGCGTTTGGCCGAAGCACCCGTCTCAACGGCATCTTTGCGCTGCTCAAGGGCTCATCTGCCGATCAGATTGCGTTTAGCAAGCAACTCAAAAACGACGGCTGGCTCACGATTTCGAGTACTGCCGAGCATTGGGAGAACTATGAGGCCAACTTTACCATCATCAACTCGGTCGTGGTGCTCGTGACCTTTATGGCGGCGTGTCTGTCGTTTGTGGTGGTGTTTACGCTGTCCAATACGAATATCTCGGAGCGCGAGCGCGAGCTGGCGACCATCAAGGTGCTGGGCTTCCGTCGCGGCGAGGTGCACCATTACGTCAACAAGGAGACGCTGATTTTGACGGCGATTGGTGCCGCTCTGGGCGTGCCGCTGGGCGGCTTGCTAGCCGAGAGCTTTACGTACATCCTGCAGATGCCGTCGCTGTACTTTGACGTTGAGGTCGAGCCGTTGAGCTACGTGCTGTCTGTGGTGCTGGCTTTTGGATTCACGATTATCGTCAACCTCGCCACCAACCGAACGCTCAACAAGATCGACATGGTCGGCGCCCTCAAAAGCGCCGAGTAACCTACCAAAAAGGGATGTTAATTTTGGCAGGTTTTATCTGCGCAAACGCCGAGCGGCCCCACGGGCTGCCCGGCGTTTGCCCCGTTTTGCTGGGAATGTCTGTTGCTCAGTGCTCTTACTGACCAATCCAGTGTTGTGCATAGCTCTTGATGTCTTCGGTAAACCCGTCAAGATCGCTGAGAGAAATTACGTCGTCAGCAAGCAGGCTGGCTATCTGGCGACGCATCGTGCTGCGGCGGATATCTTCCATCATTACGCCGCCGCACCGCCTGTCCCTATTGACATGCTCCTCGAGCGCCCAAAACCTATCAGAGGCTTCGCCGTCGCCGTTCAGTATCTCGATGTACTGATTGATGAGCTTTTCCATATAGCGTTCCTGCCATTGAGGAAGCATTTTCTTAAATAGCTTCCAGTCGCTTTCGGCTACGTCGCGCATATTTCCTCCGCTCGTCAAACGGACTTTTCCATTTGCCTTTCATTTTATTTGGTTTTCGCTTGCGCGCGTGGATGAAGGGCTCTCTTCAGCCTTCGAGACTGACCTTGAATGGGTCGTGTGCCACAAAAAGGGCCTATCTACTACGTTTAGTTGAACACCCTTGACCATGCCGGGAAAACGAAAAATAAAACCGCAGGTAGAAAGCTTGTCGATTTTCGAAAAATGCGGTCATGGTTGACCCCTTCGAGTTAAACGTAGTAAATAGGCCCTTTTCTTGGCGGGCCATTGATTCAAGGCCAATTTCCGTGTCGCGACTGCCCCTGTCTTTCGTGAGTTGCGGTGGAATAGTTCCTGAATAGCTTCATCAAAGGCGAAAACAGGAACTATATCACCGCAACTTAGGGGAGGGGCGTCGGCTGGAGCTTGCCGGCGGGGCGGGGCGGACTAGGCCTGCTTGCGGTGCTTCCATTGTTTGTGGCACCAGTGCATGAGTGCTCCTACGATGGGAATGGTGACGAGGATTACCCACGCAGGATGGGGCTCTCCCAGGCAGAGCCACATGTAGAGGAACCAGGCAATAGCAGCCGCCGGATAGACACTGCCGACGAGCTTAGACAGGCGACGTCGGTCGATAAAGTCGCCAATGGCGTAGTAGATGGGAATCAAAAAGACGAGGAAGAGCCCCATGCCCCATGTGCCGTAGACAATGCCGAGCGCCAGATAGGCGAGGGCGACAAGCGCGGGGAAGGGAAACTTGTTCCACGCACGTCCGAGCTTGGTGTGGAAGTGCTTGCCATGATGGTCGAGCTTGTCGTGCGCCTCTTTCCAGCTGGAAAACGTCTCGCCATCGATAGTAACGGTGCCGTCGGCATTGGTGTGCACGCTATGCCCGTTGTCCTCAAGCGTATCGACATGCACGCCGCCCGGCCCTACATGGACCTCTTCGCCCTTGCGGTCGTTGGTTACGTGGATGCCATTCCAGCCAACGTGAACCTCTTCACCTTTATCGGGATCAATAACGTGGATACCGTGCGCAAGGGAAATGTCGACGAGTGGCTTGTCACCATGGCTGTCGTCATCAGCGGAGCCCTCTGTCTCTTCGCCTTCATTTGGTGCTTCGGCTCCGGCATCGCCGTCCTCAGAGCAGTCAGTGTCATCTACTGCCTCCTCATACAACAGCTCATCCAGCGACACGCCATACAGTGCAGCGAGCGCAATGAGGTTATCGGTATCGGGCGAGGATTCGCTGCGCTCCCATTTGCTGACTGCCTGGCGACTCACGCCCAGTTGGGCGGCAAGCGCCTCCTGAGAAAGCCCGGCAGCCTTGCGGCGATCGACGAGGCGTTGCGCCATCGCAAGATCCATGGTGGTTCCTTTCTTGAGGTGACCGTAATCGAATGAGCCGAGTATGCCGAGAACAGCCGGTAGCGACCACCATTTCTAGTTAGAATCTGCCTCAACCCTACCGCAACTACCAGTAGCAACCCCCAACGACCAGCCATTTCATGACAAATGTCAGTGCATATAACAGCCAAGAGCCCCCATCATTCCAAATATCAGACCAGGCACCCGCAGCAAGAAGACGACTAGCCTCGACGAGTATGTAAACGCAGGGCCCTCCGGCCTCCGCCTGACGATTTCGATTGGCGACCTTTGACGGAGTCAAGGGAGGAGCCAAATCGAAATACGTCAGGCGGAGGCCGGAGGGCCCGATGGGAGCAGTTCCAGCCGAGGCTATTCGTCGCCGAAGCTGATGCCCAACGATTTGGCCTCGCGCACCAAATCGCTCTGGGGGTCGACATACTTGAGCTTGCCGGCGACCTCTTCGAGCGGCATGTGGCACATCTTGCCGTCGCGCAGGGCGATCATGTAGCCAAACTCACCGCGCAAGCAGCCGAGTGCCGCCTCGACGCCGCACTGGGTCGCAAAGATGCGGTCCTGGGCGTCGGGCTGGCCGCCGCGCTGCGTGTGACCGGGGATGGCGACGCGGGTCTCGCGACCGGTCTTGGCCTCGATCTCCTTGGCAATGTCGTAGACGATCGACGGGCTCGTGCGCTCGGCGAGCTTCTTCTTGTACTCCTTCTTGGGCAGCGCCGCATCCTCCTTGGAGATGGCGCCCTCGGCGACGGCCACGATGGTAAAGCGGCTGCCGGTTTCCATGCGATGCTCGATGGTCTTGATGACGTTGTCCATGTCGTAAGGGATCTCGGGAATCAGGATGACGTCCGCGCCGCCCGCAACGCCAGCGTACAGCGGAATCCAGCCAACCTTGTGACCCATGATCTCGATGACGAACACGCGGCCATGGCTCGAGGCGGTGGTGTGAATGTCGTCAATGCACTTGGTGGCGACGTCGATGGCGCTCGTAAAGCCAAACGTCAGCTCGGTGCCCCAGGTGTCGTTATCGATGGTCTTGGGCAGGGCGATAACGTTGAGGCCCTCTTCGCGCAGACGGTTGGCGGTCTTGGTGGAGCCGTTGCCGCCCAGCATAAATAGGCAGTCGAGCTGCAGCTTATGATAGGTGTGGACCATCGCCGGCACCTTTTCGACGCCGTCAGCCTCGGGAACATCCAGGCGCTTGAAGGGGGTGCGGCTCGTGCCCAGAATGGTGCCGCCGCGGGTGAGGATACCGCTAAAATCGGCAGGCGTCATGACGCGGAACCTGCTGTAGATAAGGCCCTGGTAGCCGTCCTCGAAACCGTAGATCTCGATAGGCTCTGCACTATTGGTCATGAGCGTTTTGACGATGCCGCGCATGGTGGCGTTGAGCGCTTGGCAGTCGCCGCCACTGGTAAGAAGACCGATCCTAAGCATGATGAATCCTTCCGGGCAAGTTATAACATGCGCATAAGTTTACCCCCGCACACTACTGATACGGGGGTAAAACGTGTTAGCTCAAATGTATAGAAATGTAAGCAACGTCAGGCGAACGTAAGGCCGACGGACGTGCCTCCTTACAGCGCGAAGGCGTCGACGTCTCCCCAGTGACGGCGCAGCGTAATGGCCGCGGCGGGCTCGGTGTTGTCGAAGACGACCGACCACTGCGTGTTGCTTGTAATGTCTTCCGGATTGGGCTCTTGCGCCGCGGCGCGTAGAGCATTCCAGGCAACTGCTTCGTCCTGAGCGCCGGTATGGGCGTCGAGGACATCGGCGATGGCGAGCGCGCGCTCCTTGCCGTGACCCAGCTCACCATTCTTTTGATTGGGAAGCACCTCGTCGCCGTAGCAGGCGTAGAAGTTTGTGACTTGCCGCACGGGCGTTGCCTTGAAAGCGCGGTCCGGATCGCGCGGATCCCACTCCACCACGCGTGCGTCACCGGCGGCATCGTTGATAAAGAAGTGGTAATCGCGCCCGGCCATGGCGTGCATGTCGTAGGCGGAAAGCAGATCGACGGCCTCCTGCGTGGTGGCCGCGCGGTCGAGCACCAGGCGGATGGCGAGCGAGGTATTGATGACGGGGCGTTGCGTGTCCTGGTCACAGGGCTTGGAATCCAGGGTGAGCACGGCAATGGACACGCCGCATTCGTTGACGCCGTCGAGCTGGGCGAAGGGACCCATAAGCGCGGCAGCGCGGCCGGCAATGGAGTCAAGCGGGGCGTTGTTGCCCAGGTTGTTGAGAGCGGCAAACCCAATGGAGGCATAGCCATCGCGCGGGTGGTTGCGCACCAGCAGCGCCGAGGTGTCGTCCTTAAAGTCGTAATTGCGACCGGTGCGCACGCGCCCTTCGGCATCGACAGCGGCAAAGGCGCTGCAAGCAAACTGGGGCGCCTGAACATGCGCCGGCACACCAGGCAGTACCTGAGCCACCACGGCATCGATGTAGGCCTGGTCGTCGCGCACATCGGCGGCGATGATGCGGTCGAGGTCGTAATCGTAAGCGATGTCGATCGCGTACAGGTCGTATCCATCCGCATAGTCGGTCAAGCGTTTGAGCGACGCGGCGGACTTGATTTGCTTGTGGTAAACGATACCGGTGGCAGCGGCAAGGCCGACGGCGACTCCTGCGACACCGCAGGCGATGGCAATGTTACGTGGCTTCATGACGGCTCCTCTCGTCCTGTTAACGTAATTGTCGCAAAAGGTGCACGGGCATGATGGCTCAACTTGGTGAGCGGCGCGGGATTAAACATGGATTGAAAGGCGCGGCACTGGCGCGGCGGGGTATGCTGGAGGGGACCAGCAGCCCAGCGAAAGGGGAGAGCATGACGGATCAGGAAGCGCCCGAGCGCGTGCACGTGACAGCCGACGATATCGAGGCCGCCAACGACCTTATCGACTTTATCGAGGCATGCCCCAGCATGTTCCATACAGCGGCGACCATTATGGCCGAACTCGATGAGGCGGGCTTTACCTACCTGCCCGAGAACGCGGCGTGGGATATCGAGCCGGGCGGTCGCTACTACACTCAGCGCAATACATCGAGTGTAATCGCCTTTAAGGTGGGCGAGGATCTGGCCGCAACGTGGGGCGAGGACGGCGTTGCCGGCGACTATCATTTCCAGCTCACGGCATCGCATAGCGATTCGCCGACGTTTAAGGTCAAGGCCGTGCCCGAGCTCGACGGTGCAGGCGAGACGCTGCGCCTGAACACCGAGGCCTACGGCGGCATGATTGACTACACCTGGTTCGACCGCCCGCTAGCGCTGGCCGGTCGCGTGCTGGTGCGCGAAGGCGACCGTATTGAGAGCCGCCTGCTTGCCACCGAGCGCGAAGTTGCTATCATTCCGAGCCTTGCCATCCACATGAACCGCGGCGTCAACGAGGGCTTTGCGCCCAACCGCGCCGTCGACCTGTGCCCGCTCATCAGCGCCGGCGAGCTCAAGCAGGGCGACTTTGATGCCCTGATCGCCGATGAGCTCGATGTGGAACCCGAGCAGATCTTGGGCCGTGACCTGTTCCTGGTCAATCGTCAGGATGCACGCATTTGGGGCTGGGCCGACGAGTTTATCTCGACGCCCAAGCTCGACGACCTGGCCTGCGCCTACACCTCGCTGCAGGCGTTTTTGGGTGCCGAGAACGCGCGCGATGTCTCGGTTTTCTGCTGCTTCGATAACGAGGAGGTTGGCTCCGAGACCAAGCAGGGCGCCATGTCGACGTTCTTGGCCGACGCGCTGCACCGCATTAACGGGTCGCTCGGCTTCGATGACGAGTCGTACCATCGCGCACTTGCTGCTTCGATGCTCGTGAGCTGCGACAACGCGCATGCCGTGCATCCTAACCACGCCGAGAAGTGTGATGCTCGCAACCAGGTGGTGCTCAACGGCGGTATCGTCATCAAGGAAGCCGCCAACCAGCACTACTGCACCGATGCTTTTAGCCGCGCGGTGTTCCAGGCTATTTGCGACGACGCCGACGTGCCCACGCAGGCCTTTGCCAACAAGAGCGACATGGCCGGCGGCTCCACGCTCGGCAACCTCTCCAATATGCAGGCGAGCATGCATGCCGTGGACGTGGGCCTGCCGCAGCTGGCCATGCACTCAAGCTACGAGACCGGCGGTGTACGCGACGTCATGTACGCCATCCGCGCCCTCACCGCCTTCTACGAGCGCAACCTAACCATCAACGGCGCCGAAAGCGTGGAGCTCTAGCCATGGGCGCTGAGGTCGACGAATCGGTTCGTGCGCCGGAGGACAGCCGCCCGTCCATCAGGCATTTCAGTCTTATGAATTCACTGCTCGCGGTGGTTAATCGAAGCCCTCACGACTCTATGGACAGTACACTCGCCCGCTATTTTCTGGAGCGGTTCGACCGACTCGCCGACCTTAACGTCTATGACGTAGCCGAGGAGTGCTATACATCGCGTTCGGGGATTCGGCGTTTCTGCCAATCGATTGGCTTGGATAACTTCTCGGACCTTAAATCTTATGCGTGGGAATGGTCGCGTCACCGCCGACTGTTCTCGCGCTATACCGATCATGAGAACTACCGGGACTATCTCGTTGCGGCGCTTGCCGAGATGGACCGTACAATCAACGAAGCCGTTCCCGAGGAGACGCTCGATCGTCTGGCGCGGCTGCTGTATCGGTCCAGGCGCATCGTGATCCTCACCTCTGACTTTTCGAGTGGCGCCGTGAGGCAGTTCCAACAGTCGATGCTCTACCTGCACAGGGTAATCGACATCGTCACCGATTCGACGGGAGATATCACTCAACTCGAAGCGTTGACCGGTGACGACGCCCTTGTCGTTATCTCGGAGCATGGAAATTACGCACGGGCTGTTCGTGCAACCCTCGTGGATTCACCGGTCGTGAGCGTGCTCGTCACCGTTGATGCCGATGGTGAGACCATGGCGAACTTTGCACATGCCGTTCGCCTCTCTCCGGCGTCGGCGACGGAGGGACGCACCGTGTTCGCGCAGTACGGGATTACCTATCTCCTTGATCTTCTCTACAACCGATACTTTGTTCTCTATGGCGGTTCCGAGCTCGCTCGGTTCGCCTAGGGTCCAAATCCCGAACCCCGCGCCGAGAGGGGGCCGTTATATGATGCAGCCATCAGCAAGCGCGCGCTGAGATGCACTACATCAACGGCGAAGGGATAGGCCCCATGGCAGCCAAGAAAGACTATGCGGCGATGTGTTCGGCCATCGTGTCCGCATGCGGCGGCGAGCAAAATATCGCTAACGTCGCGCACTGTATGACCCGCTTGCGACTTCAGCTCAAAAATGCCGGCGTGTTTGACGAGAATGCGGCAAAGGCGGTTTCCGGCGTGATCGGGCTTGTCGTCCAGAACGGTGAATATCAGTTTGTGATCGGACAGGACGTACCGAGTCTTTACGAGGAGTTTCTCAAGATCGAGGGCATTGCGGTGGGCGGCTCGGTTGACGATCCGCAGGCGGCAATGGTCGACCACAAGGATCACGGAAGCGTCGTCAACGCTATCCTCTCATTCCTTGGCGGAACGTTTTCCCCGGTCATTCCGGTTATCGTCGCCGGCGGTCTGACGGGTGCCGTGCTCACGCTCCTCGTCAACTTCTGCGGCGTTTCGAGCGATTCGGGCACGTATCAGTTCTTTTCCTGCATCAATCAGGCGACGTTCTATTTCCTGCCGGTTTTCATCGGCTTTTCCGCCGCCCAGCGCCTCAAGTCCAACGGCTATCTCGGTGCGTTCCTGGGCGCGGTGCTGCTCTTCTACACCATCGGTCAGGGCAACGATACCGCCTATGATTTCTTTGGCCTTGCCGTTCCCGCGGTGAGCTACAACTCCACGGTCTTCCCCGTCATCCTGGGCGTGCTGCTCATGAGTGTGGCTTATCGCTGGTTCCAGAGGGTTCTGCCCGAGGTTCTGCGCACGGTTTTTGTTCCGCTGCTCACCATGCTGGTGACCGTGCCTGTTACGTTGCTCGTTCTGGGTCCCATTGGCTACACCGTGGGCACTGTACTTGCCGACGTGCTCATCAACGTCTATCGCGCTTGCCCCGCTGCTGCTGTCGCGTTCGTCGGTTGCTTCACCCCGTTCCTCGTCTTCTTTGGTATGAATAACGCGCTCTACCCGCTGCAGTTCATCCTTATGGCCGAGGTCGGTTCCGACCCGCTCATCTGTGCCGGCATGACCGCCGCCAACCTTGCCGTCGCCGGTGCGTGCCTTGCCGCCGCAGCCGTCGAGACCAAGGTGGAGGAGCGTTCCGTCGCGGTGGGCGCCGGCGTCACGGCTATGTGCTCCATCACCGAACCGGGTGTGTACGGCGTGCTGTTCACCAAGCGCTTCCCGCTCGTGGGCGCCATGATCGGTGGCTGCATTGGCGGCATTATCGCCGGCATCACCGGCATGACGCAATACGTCATCACGGCGTGCAGCTTCATTGCTTTCCCGGCGTATATCGGTGCGGACGGTTCGCTCACGAATCTTGCGCTTGCACTCACGGTCATGGCCGTGTCTCTCGCCTGCGCCTTTGTGTCGACGTTTGTGCTCGGTAAGCGCGCCGCCGTCAAGGAGCAGGCCGCGGAATAACGGGGCTAGCTTCTGTCAAATCGCCTGAGCCGGGCGCCTTTTCTTGGCGTCCGCCGCTCGGGCTCCGTCGATTATTGGAGACAACCATGGCATACACTACCACGGCTTTCCCGGAGGGGTTCCTTTGGGGCGCCGCTACGAGCGCCTATCAGGTCGAGGGCGCTGCGTATGAGGATGGCAAGAAGCCGTCTCAGCAGGACATCATCAACCAGCACAGCTACGAGGAACGTGGGTTTGCTACCGCCGATATTGCGAGCGACCACTATCATCACTTCCGTGAGGATGTGGCGCTCATGGCCGAGATGGGGCTCAAGGCGTACCGCTTCTCGATTGCTTGGTCGCGCGTAATCCCCGACGGAACGGGTGCCGTCAACCCGGCGGGTATCAAGTTCTATCATGACCTGATCGACGAGCTTTTGGCGCACGGTATTGAGCCGATCGTGACACTCTACCACTATGATCTGCCTTGGGCGCTTGTGGAACGTTACGGCGGTTGGATTTCGCGTCAGGTGGTCGACGACTTTGAGACCTACGCCCGTTTTGTGATCAACGAATTCAAGGGCCAGGTCAAGTATTGGACGACCATTAACGAGCAATCGATCATCGTTCAGTACTGGACGCAGAAGTGCTATATCCCCGAGGAACTGCGGGGCGACAATCAGCTGCGCTACCAAATCAACCATCACATGAACCTAGCGCATGCCGTAGCGTGCAACTTGGTTCACGGGCTCGTGCCCGACGGCATGGTGGGATCTGTAATCGGCTATTCGCCCATTTACCCCCTGACCTCCCATGCCGAGGACGTGATGGCCGCGCAGAACGCGCACGATCTGCGCAACGGCTATTACCTGGATATCTACTTCAAGGGCCGCTATACGGATTCTGCCATGGCCTATCTTGAGCGTCACGGTCTGGCGCCCAAGATTGATCCGGGCGATATGGAACTCATTGCGAGTGGCACGTCTGACATGCTCGGTATCAACTACTATGCGAGCGAATGTGCACGATGGTGCCCTGATGACGGTTCCAAGCAGATGCGCTGGAACGGCGTGAACCTCACCGGTAAGAAAGGTGATATTAACGGGTTCGAAACCCATCCCGGGTTCTACGAGATGTGCAAAAATCCCAACCTCGACACGAATGATTGGGATTGGGCGATCGATCCGATCGGTCTTGAGTATCTGTTGCGCGATATCTACATGCGTTACAACAAACCGCTCATGGTATGCGAGAACGGACTGGGGGCGTTCGACGAGCTCACGGCGGATGGCCACGTGCACGACCCGTACCGTATCGACTACCTGGAGAAGCATATCGCGGCCATGAAGCGTGCCATGGATTACGGCGTAGAGATGCTTGCTTATTGCCCGTGGTCGGCGCTCGACCTGCTGTCGACGAGCAACGGCGTCAAGAAGCGTTATGGCTTTATTTATGTCGATCGCACCGATGACGACCCGCGCGAGTGCAAACGTTACCGCAAGGATTCTTTTGCCTGGTACAAGGATGTTATCGAGCGTAATGGTGCAGGCCTTTCTCTGTAGATCTGTTTAAGGGCGGCACACGCTCGCATGTAAAGGGCGCCTCTCGGGGCGCCCTCTTTGTTTGTACAGGGTATGACATATTTCAATAGCTGCTATACATGCTTTACGTATTGACCATAGTATTTTATGATTGGTTTAGGATGATAAGGAGGAACCATGACTACGGCGGCAGCTCAGATTAACGTGCGTCTCGATGCCAACCTCAAGCGAACCGGCGATGCTGCGCTCTCCAGCGCCGGCATGACACCGAGCCAAGCGGTGCGTGCGCTCTGGCAACTTGCGGCATCTCTGGCTGATCGGCCCGGCGTGCTCCAGGACATCCTTTCGCCCGATCGAGCCCGAGCGGAGCAACGCGAGCGCGAGAAGGCTGCCAAACGCAAGCTCGAGCTCATCGATCAAGGTTCAGAACTGTTTATCACCGCCTGCCGTGAGTCGGGAATCGA
>CAKUBM010000014.1 GCA_934643145.1 uncultured Collinsella sp.
TTCCCGAAGTACACCGTTGAATCGCACAGAGGGGAGGAATGCGAATCAAACTCAACAGGGCAGGCTTTTTCATCGCCTATGGCCTGCTCCGTTGCTGAATACAATATAGTTCACCGTGGTTTACTTTCTGACGGCAAAATACGCCGTCACACCTTCTCCATAAGTTAACCCCGGTAAACTAAAACTACCACAAAGGGGACAGGCACCTTTGTGGTAGTTTTGGCGCGAGCAAGCCGTTAAAGCCCGGCCGGCCAACGACAGGCGCCCAAGTCGACGTGCATGGAATCGGCAAATGTCACGCCCTCCCCCAGCAGAAGTTCGCGTTGAGCATCGGGGCCACCAAAGGCGAAGCCCTCGCAAATGCGGCCATCGGCAAACACCACGCGATGACAGGGAATCTGACCAGGGCGCGGATTGTCGTGAAGCGCGTAGCCCACGTACCGCGCACTCCGCGGACGACCGGCGAGCAGCGCCACCTGACCGTAGGTGGCGACCATCCCCTCGGGAATCTGCTCGACCACCTCGTACACCCGTTCAAAAAAGCCCTCAGACGCCATTGCTCGCTCCCTTCCATCCGGAATAGCATAAACCACCACAAAGGCGCCCGTCCCCTTTGTGGTGGTTTTGGCAGGTGAGCTAGTTGACGGGCTGGAAGAAGGCTACGGCTACGGCGCCGGGGCCTACATGGGTGCCGATGGTGGCGCCGATGGTGTGAACGGGCAGTTCGCCCTCGGTGTGGCCAGCCCACAGTGCCGCGCTGTCCTCGATATACTTCTTGAGCACCGCATCCGAAAGGCCCGTATAGCCGAGCGCCAGCGGCATGGAAAAGTCGATGCCGCCTGCCTTTTCGACCTTCTGGTTGAGCAGGTTACGTCCGTTCTTGGAACCGCGCGCCTTGCCCATCTGCACGATCAGACCGTCCTCGGCAGCCACAACGGGCTTTACGTTGAGCAGCGTGCCCACGGCGCCGGCAGCAGCAGACAGGCGACCGCCGCGCACCAGGTACTCCAGCGTCTCGAGCAGACCAATAACCACCACGCGGTCACGGACGGCCTCGACGGAAGCCGCGATCTGCGCGGCGCTGCGGCCCTCGTCCACCAGACGCAGCGCATACTCGACCAGCACGCGCTCGCCCAGTGTCACATTGTTGCTGTCCACGACGAACACGTCGCCACCCGGCATCTCGGCAAGGGCCGTGCGCGCACTCTGGTTGGTGCCCGAAAGCTTGGCGCCCACGGTAATAATCACCGCCTCATCGCCGGCCTCGCGCGCCTCGGCAATCGCCTGCGAAAAGGCGTACGGATTGACCTGACCGGTCTTGGGCAGCTCGTCGCGCTCCACGAGCATCTCGTAAAAGCGCTGGTGATCGATGTCGACGCCATCCATATACACGTCGGTGCCAAAGCTGACGGACAGCGGCAGGACATGCAAAGCAGGATGCTCCGCCGGCGACATATCGCTCGCGGAATCGGTAATAATGCGGACGGACATAGTGAATCCTTTCTTGCGCAGGTCTCGCGCAGGGAATTTTGACAGCAATGTCCCGGCACGGCGTACGCGCTCAAACGGGACGATGCAGTTCTTGGCTGAAAGCTAGCGCCAGCGCGGCTCTAGATCTCGCGCAGGGTGTTGAGAATCGTGCGCAGCGACGCATACATCTGCTCGCGCTGCTCCACGCCCATAGCCTTACCGGTGGTATCGAGCACCTCGCGAATGATGCGGTCCGCCTCGCTCATGCTCTCGCCGCCTAGAGCGGTCAGGCGCACCGGAGCACGATACTTAACGGCGGCATCGCCCGAATCATCGACCTCGACGTAGCCGCCCTCCTCCAGATGCGCGAGCGTGCGCGAGACGGCGGCACGGGTCACGCCTGCCATGCGAGCCAGGTCAGCACCAGTCAGACCGTCCTTGCTGCGCTCAAGATAGTACAGGCACATAACGTCGGAGCCCTTGAGGCCCAGCCTTGCGCCCTCGGATGTCTTAATGCGCTGGATCTCCTTGTAGAGTCCGCTGATCAGTCCGACAAAGTCCTCAAAACGTGTCTCGTCGTTCTGCTGCATGGGAGACGACCGCCTTTCGCTTGCATAATGCTTACGGGTAAACATCTTAGTCGCATAAGCCGACACCCGTACCCAAATATCCCATTTGTTAACCCATCAACATAAAAACCACCACAAAGGGGACAGGCACCTTTGTGGTGGTTTGGGGCATCAATAGGTTCTAGGCGTCGCTACAGCTCCACGCAAGGATTGTCGCGGGTCACAAGCGTCTTAACGACAACCGTCGCTCCCAGATAGCGCTCGAGCAGCTCGGCTAAGCGATCGATCGCGGCCTGGCAATCCCCCATCCGCTCGGGCTCCACGCACTCAATCGCCAGGAACGCATCGGCCGAATCGTCGGACAACGCCGTTCGAACGCCGTCGCGCCAGTTCCAGCAGCGGCATACGGCGCCCGCATCATCGATGTAGGCGAGCTCGCCGGGACGCGTCGGGTCATCTGTCTCCTCGCCAAGCGGCAGAAATGAATCGCCACCGTCGGTCACCGCCAACCGTAGATCGCCCTCGATAGCATGTAGATCCTCGCCGCCAACGGGCAGCGCGTAGGTCAGCGACACCGTGTTGTAGATGTCCACCGCGGGCGTAATGTGGCCCACCGGTTTGCCCTTGAGCACGCGCTTGAGCAAGTTCTCGATCGAGCAGCGGGCGCCCTTTTTGGTCTTGAACAGCCGATAAGCCTCGCGCCATGCCTTGACCGGCGCATTCTCGCTGATGGTATCACTCGTCAGGTGACGCTCCGCATAGATATTGGCGCGGTCGAGCAACGCGACAATCGCGTCCACGTCCTCTTGAGGAATCTGAGCCGCGGGCTTCATGCCCTTTACGACCACAACACCGACAGCCGCCTGCGGAAATAGCTCCCAAAACGAATCCTCGGCAATAAAGCTCTTCATGCGCTCTCCCTTCATCGTGCGCGCCCGAGCGAGGGCGCCTAAACAAAAAGCGCCCTTACGACGGCCACCTTCAAAGTCCTACGGTGCCGCCACAAGAGCGCTTACGCTGCCCCCATCCGGAGAAGGGGGCAATATGTCAGGCGTATTGTAACCCGAGTCATCCGCGCGAGTAAAACCACCACAAAGGCGCCTGTCCCCTTTGTGGTGGTTTTGGGTCTGAAGCAACGCTAGCGTCGGAGTCCCAACAAGCCGCGGCCGCGATGACGGGCGTCGGCGTGCACCTGAGCGTGCGGACCGGCGGCCTTCACGGACTCGGGCAGGTGCGAGTACTTCTTCTCGAAGTTCTCCTCGAACATCACGGCCAGGTTGTGCGCCGCCTCGTCGTAGCGCGCGGTGCTCTGCCAGTACTGGCGCGGCACCAGGATGCCGTCGGGCACGCCGTGGCACGTGGTGGGAATGTCGACGTTAAAGATATCGTCATGCACGAATTCGCTGTCCTCGATGGTACCGTCGAGGGCGCGGGCCACCAGGGCGCGCGTGTAGGCAAGCTCGATGCGATGGCCCACGCCGTAGCCGCCGCCAATCCAGCCGGTGTTGACCAGGTACACACGCGTGCGGCCGTCGGCGATGCGCTCACCGAGCATCTTGGCATAGACCATGGGGTCGAGCGGCATAAACGGCTCGCCAAACAGCGAAGAGAACGTGGGCGTGGGCTCGGTGACGCCGACCTCGGTGCCGGGGATCTTGGCCGTAAAGCCCGTCACAAAGTGGTACATGGCGGCATCGGCCGTCAGGCGTGAGATGGGCGGCAGCACGCCAAAGGCGTCGCAAGTCAGAAAGAGCACGACGCTTGGAGTGGTGCCCATGCCCTTGGTCCACGCGTTGGGAATATGCTCCACAGGGTATGCCACGCGCGTGTTGTGCGTGATCGAGATGTCGTCGTAGTTGGGCTTGCGGCTCTCGTCGAGCACCACGTTTTCGCAGATCGCGCCAAAGCGGACAGCGTTGAAGATCTCAGGCTCGTGGAACGCGTCCAGGCCCTCGCATTTGGCGTAGCAGCCACCCTCGATGTTGAAGATGCCCATGTCGGACCAACCGTGCTCGTCGTCGCCGATCAGTAGGCGCGTGGGGTTGGCCGAAAGCGTGGTCTTGCCGGTGCCGGACAGGCCAAAGAACACGGCGGTCTCGTGCGTGACGGGATCCATGCTGGCCGAGCAGTGCATGGGCAGCACGTCGTCCTCGACGGGCAGCAGGTAGTTCATGACGCTGAAGATCGACTTTTTGATCTCACCGGAGTAGCCAGTGCCGGCGACCAGAATCACGCGTTCCTGGAAGTTGATGACCACGGCGGCGCTGGAGTTGAGGCCCTTGATGGCAGGGTCGCACTGGTAGCCGGGAGCGGCGAGCACGCAAAAGTCCGGCTCACCGGTGCGCGCGATTTCGCGGGCGAGCGGGCGGGCGAGCATCTGCTTAATAAAGAGTGCCTGGCTGGCACGCTCGCAGGCAACGAGCAGTCGACGCGTGTGGTTGCGGTCGGCGCCGGCCATGCCGCGGGTGACGAACACATCGCGCTCGTTGAGGTAGTTGACGATACCGGCCTTGATGGTCTCGTAGCTCTCGATCGAAAGCGGTCGGTTTACGGCGCCCCAGGCGATCTTGTCGTGCACGTCGGGCGTGTCGACGATAAAGCGGTCGTTGGGCGAACGGCCGGTGCGCTCCCCCGTCTCGATCACGAGCGCGCCGTTGGAGGCCATGCAGCCCTCTTCGCGGCGGATGGCATACTCGACGAGCTCGGCCGCCGGCAGGTCGACCAGCAGGCGGGGCTGGTTCTCGGCGGGATCTTCGACCAACGTAAGACCAAAGTTGGACAGTACTTCTGCAGGGGTAACACCAGGCATGGGGCCTCCTTTAAAAGCGCGACACGTGGACGCGGCGCGCACTTTACTCACGTAAAGCCCGTTGTACCCGATATGCAAAAACGTTTTTGCGGCAACGGCGAAGCGCCCGCCCAACGGTCAAAAATCGCAGGCAAGCGGCCTAGTCATTGAGGACGTTTTTAAACGACTAATCGTTGGGGACATTCTTGAACAGGCAACAACCAAGGACCGTCCCCGGATGCCGGCACAGGACCGTTTTCGTAGATTCTCTGAAGGGCTGTGGCCAAAAAATGGCAAATATGAGTACTGTTACCGTTGCGGATACATTTATTTTGTTTATAAAAGAAGCCCTTGATGGAATTTATTCACATCAAGGGCTTCTTTTATTGAACATTTGGAGAGATACAACAGCATATCCACTCGATAGATACGTCAGATAGTCTTTAAAATGGCCAAAATTGCTGCTACTGAAAAGGTATCAGTACTCATATTTGACGATTTTTGGTCACGACTCTTTATAGACACCCTGCACGGCGGCGCGAAACAGCCTCCAGCGGCAAGCAATCCGAAGACTGTCCCCAGTAACTAGCCGTTTAAGAACGTCCCCAATGACTAGTTATAGCGGCAGGCCTTGGCCGAGCATGGCGATGGCGCTCATGAGGACCAGCATGCCAGCGGCGTAGGGCAGCACTGCACCCAGGAGCTCGGCGTCCTTGCCGCGCACGTGGACGGCAGCCAGACCGATCGCGAGCGTCTGCGGCGAGATCATCTTTCCGGCAGCGACACCCAGGGCGTTCAGCGCGACCATCCAGTAGTCGCTCACGCCCAGCGCCGCAGCGGCTTGGCTCTGGATGGGACCAAACAGCATGCCCGAGGACGTGCCCGAGCCGGTCACAAACGCACCGACCGCACCAATCCACGGAGCCAGAATCGGGTACAGACCGCCAGCGACCGCAATGCAAAACGAGCTGATCGACGAAATCATGCCGGCATAGCCCATCACCTTGGCGCAACCCAGCACCGAAAGCATGGTAATGACCGTCGGCATCATCTGCTTGACGGTCGTGACCAGCACCTCGCCCATCAAGCGCGGCGATGCGCCCTGAATGGCACCGCCGACAAACGCCGCCAGGAAAATCCAGACGCCCGGCGTGTTGATCCACGAAAACGTAAGTGTACCGGGGTTCTCGCCGCAATACACCTGCACGTGACTCGCAAACGGCGCGAGCGCGGCATGTACAGCGGGCACCAGATTTGACGTGCCCAGCAGCAACGCAAAAATCAGGATGAAGCACGACCAGGCCGAAAGCGCTGACTCAACGGTGAGCCGCTCGCCGGCCTCGATATTCATGTGGAAGCGCGCGTCCAAATGCCCCGACTTCTCGGCGCGCATGGCAAGCGCGGCGGTCAGCGCGAGCGACACGATGGAGCCCACAACCACGGCAAGCTCGGGGCCCACAAACATGGCGACGACCAGGGCCGCACCTACAAAGGACACACCGGAAAGCAGTGCCACGCCGGCAACGCCGCGCAGACGCTCGCTTACGCTCGCAACATTGCCCTGATCGTCGGCCGCACGACCCGCAACCAGCACAATGAGCAGCGGCATCACCACAAAGAACGGCGCGAGCTGCACCAGCTGAACGGTCGCCAGGTGCAGGGGATCCAGACCCACCAGATCGGCAACGGACACCGTGGGGATGCCGATGGAGCCGTAGGGCGTGGGCACGCCGTTGGCCAGCAGGCAGATCAACACGGCGGGCACAGCCTCAAAACCCAGGCCCGCGAGCATGCCGGCGGGAATGGCAACAGCGGTACCAAAACCGGCCATGCCCTCCATAAAGCCGCCGAAGCACCAGGCCACGAGCAGCGCCAGCAGCCGGCGGTCGCTGCTGATGGAGGTAATCATGCTGCCGATCACGTCCATGGCGCCCGTACGCACGCACAGGTTATACGTGAACACCGCGGCGATAATCACCAACACGATGGGCCACAGGGCCATCAAAAAGCCCTCGAGCGAGGCAGTCGCGATCTGCACCACCGGCAGATGCCACCATGCGAAGGCGAGCACACACGAAAGGGCGAACGAGCCCATAGCGGCCTTCCAAGCTGGCCATTTAAAGCACAGCAGCATCACGACAAGCCAAATGATCGGCACAAGAGCCAGCAAAAATGCGGCGACGTCCATAGGTAAGAACTCCTTGGTACCGCGCGGGCGGCATCGGGGGGTCACAAAACTTGAACAGGATACCGCACGCTTACCGACAATTTACTGCCACCCGCCGAAAATATTGAACAACCTGTTCAAAAACACGAGCGAACACCGTCGCGTCTATACTAGAGCGCAGCATTAGAAAGGAATCGCCTTGAGCATCACGCCCATCGATAGCATTCGCCGCGCCATCGCCCGCCGCAACGGCGTCACCGACCCCACCGTATCGGGCGGGGCGCACGGGCAGGGCGGACGCATCGAGAACGGCCTCTTCCCTGCCTCGCACACTGCCGAGGAACTCGCACGCATCCAAGAGCTGAGTCAGCGCAACGCCGGCGGGCCCGATAGCAGCCAAGCCACACGTCGCCGGCGCGAACGCGATCGGGAGCCCGGCCCCGTCCGCCGCATGGTCAACGCTTGGTGGAACCGTCTGCTCGGCGCCGTCTACGGCGGCGGCTTCTCCATGCAGGAAGCGGAATACGAGGAGCACGCCACCCGTCGCGACTACCTTTGGAATACCCTGGGCACCGCCGTATGGGGCATAGCGTTTCCGCTGCTCACCATCGTGTCGACGCAGCTCGTAGGCGCCGAGGAGGCCGGCAAGTTCTCCATCGCCTTTGTCACCGGCACGCTCATCATGATCGCGTGCAACTACGGCGTGCGCAATTTCCAGGTCTCGGACATCGACGAAAAGACATCCTTTGCCTCCTACCAGCTCAACCGCTGGATCTGCGGAGCGCTCGCGCTGGCATGCGGCCTGGTATACAGCAGCGCCCGCGGCTACGATGCGCAGATGGCCACGATCGGCCTGGGCGTCTACCTCTATAAGGTGATCGACGGCATCGCCGACGTGTACGAGGGCCGCCTGCAGCAGGCCGACAAGCTCTATTTGGCCGGCATGAGTCAAACGCTGCGCTCCGCCGGCGTCATCGCGGTCTTTAGCGTGGCCCTGCTCCTCACGCGCAGCATGCCCATCGCGGCCATGGCCATGGGTGTTACCGCGATTGCCTCGCTTGTGCTGGTCACCGCCCCGCTCGCCCTGCTCGAGACCGAAAAATCGCGTCGCGTGAACCTGCGCGAAGTCGGCCACCTCTTTGCGCAGTGCGCCCCGCTCTTTGGCGCGCTCTTTTTGTTCAACCTTATCGAGAGCATGCCAAAATTTGTGATGGAGGGCACGCTGGCCTACAAGTATCAGCTGTACTTTAATGCCCTGTTCTTTCCGGCGCAGGCTATTTTGTTGAGCATTGGATTTATCTATAAACCGCAGCTCCTGCGTCTGTCGAGCATTTGGGCGAATCCGCGCAAGCGTCGCCGCTTTGACCTGATCATTATTGCCGTTATGGCGCTGATCGTGGCCATCACCGGCGTGTGCGCCGCATTTATGGCAGGTCCCGGTATTCCCCTCATGAGCTTTATGTACGGCCTCAGCTTTGAGCGCTACCGTACGCTGGCGCTGTTGATGGTCGTCGCCGGCGGCGTCACCGCGGCCATCGACTTTATCTACGCCATCATCACGGTGCTGCGCCACGCCGGCGACGTCACCAAGATCTACCTGATCTGCTTTGCCGTGAGCGTGGTGCCGCCGGTGATTTTGATCAATCTGCTCGGCCTGATGGGCGCCGTCGTGAGTTACCTAGCCATCATGGCCCTACTGCTGGTGCTGCTGATAATCGAGTACCGCCGCATCCGCCAACGCATAGAGAGGGACCGGAATCCGTACGGCGCCTAATTCGAATCAATTTGAAGAAAAGAAACGTCGATGTTTTGGCACCGACAGCGAGCAGCCTCGAAGTGCCCCAGGGTGGCGCGAAAGAGGAGCGACGCGTACTTCTGTACGCGAGCGACGGTTTGAGCGACAAGATGGGGTGCTTCGGGGCTGCGCAGCGTCAACGTGACCGCCGTTCGGTAGAACGGCGGAACAAGGTTATTCCCCGGGGCGAATATTCGCGTAGAACTCCACCCCATCATCGAGCCGCAGGATGCCCACGCGACCGAACTCGGAGCCGGTGGCGGCGGCGCAGTCGATGTCGATGCGATCGGGCACGCCGGCAGTGTCCTCGCCGCCCAAGCGCACGATCTGCCCGCGTCCCGATTCCTCATCGAGCCCCGCCAGACCACCGACCTCGCAATAGCGCCCAAGCGATACCGTGGGCGTGTGACCGCTCACCACGACCGGGCCCTTGCCCTCGGCAGAAAGCAGCCCGGTCGGCACATCCCAATAGCCGTGACGAATCCATAGCAGGTCATCGGACGACTGCACCGCGAGCATCTGCTGCAGCAGCTCGCGATCGGCACCCACCGCTCCGACTCCATCGGCACAATCGACGCCATGCTCAAGCAAAAACGCGCGCGCCGCCTTCATCTCGATTCCAGCATGTACCAGCAGATACGGGCGCTCCTCGGTCTCGGCCACCGCGTAGAGGGGCAGCGCGGCCATCCATCGCACGAGCTCCTCGTATGCCTCAAATTCCATGTCGTTGAGCTGCTCGCGCGTCGTCCAGCCACCGTTGATATCCCAGGTCTCGGCATCGAGCGGATCCTGGCCAATGATGGCATCGAGCATGATCTGCTCGTGATTGCCCTTGAGCACGCGGGCGTTGGGCAGCGAGCGCACGAGCTTAATAACGCCGACCGGATCGGGCCCGCGATCGATCATGTCGCCCAGCACGTACAGCGTGTCGTCGGACGTCAACGAGATCTTAGACAGGGCCTCGTCAAGCGCACGCACATGCCCGTGAGCATCAGATGTCACATAGATCGCCATGGTACGCCTCTCCTTGCATTGCGGCCGAAGCCCGGCGCCGCAACTAAAACTTCAAGTTGAACTTAAATGTTAACCATTGTACTCCGTTGCAATAAAGCTGGAAAGGGTTTCCGAGCAGAGGCAAAGACGGCAGCCGTCTATGGCGATATCGCGCACGCCCGCAATCCAACCCCATAAACCCACCATCTTTGGGTACAAATAACCGCAGACAACTGACCGTGCCACGCCAACCACCCAGGAGCGGACACCATCCATGAACCAGATCCTTCTCTTTATCGGCCTCGTTATTATTCTGTGCCTGACCATCAAGCCCGTCGGCAAAAAACTCCCCTTCCCCACCCTGCTCATCTTTATCGCGCTCGGCATGCTGTTGGGCGTCAACGGGCCGGCGCACATCGAATTTAGCGACTACGCGCTCACCGAAACCGTCTGCAGCACGGCGCTGCTGTTCATCATGTTCTACGGCGGCTTTAACACCAATATCGACCGTGCCAAACCCGTTGCCGTGCCCGCGGTACTGCTGAGCACGCTCGGCGTCGTCATCACTGCCGGCATTACGGGTGCGTTTGCGCACTTCGTGCTGGGTTTTGACTGGATTGGTGGCCTGCTGCTGGGATCGGTCGTGGCATCCACCGACGCGGCCAGCGTCTTTAGCGTGCTGCGCGAGCACAGCCTGTCGCTGAGAGGTGGCACCGACTCGCTGCTCGAGGTCGAATCGGGCTCCAACGACCCCGTCGCCTACATGCTCACCGCCGTGCTCGCCACACTCGCGGCCGGCGGCGACATTAACATCCCCGTGCTGCTGGCCAAGCAGATCATCCTAGGCGTGGGGCTGGGCCTTGCCATCGGTTGGACATCCAGCCGCCTGATTGAACGCGCACACGCAACGGCCGAGGGCGCGCAGACTATCTTTTTGTTCGCCGTGGCGATCATCGCCTACGCGCTGCCGAGCTACCTGGGTGGCAACGGCTTTTTGGCCGTGTACCTGGCCGGCATTGTGCTGGGCGCGAGCGACATCACCGGCAAGGTCGAGATGGCGCACTTCTTCGACACCCTCACCGAGATGGCCGAGATGACCATTTTCTTTTTGCTCGGCCTGCTCGTGACGCCCACCCGCCTGCCGCAAATGCTGCTGCCGGGCCTGGCGCTCATGGCGTTTATGCTCTTTGCGAGCCGCCCCATCGCCGTCGGTCTGCTGCTGGCGCCCTTTAAGACGAGCCCTCGCCAGGTTGCGCTCGTAAGCTGGGCGGGCTTGCGCGGCGCGGCTTCGGTCGTCTTTAGCCTCTTTGCTGTGGTGGCTGGCGTTCCCGGCGGACACGACCTATTTGACCTGGTGTTTGTGATTGCCGTATCGAGCATTGTGGTGCAGGGTTCGCTACTGCCGGCGGTGGCGAAGAAACTCGATATGATCGATGCGGCCGGCGACGTGCGCCGCACCTTTAACGACTACCGCGACGAGGACGGCATGTCGTTTGTAAAGCTCAAGGTGGGCGCTGGCCATCCGTTTGCCGGGCGCTCGCTCGCCGATATTGGCAGCGCGACGGACATGCTCGTGGTCCTGGTGCTGCGCGACGGGGCGCATCCGGTACTGCCCAATGGCGACACCGTGATCCAGGAAGGCGATCTGCTGGTGATGGCAGCCCCAACGTTCGAAGAGCGTGCCGAGGTTACGCTGCGCGAGGTCACCGTGACGCCCCACGGTCGCCTGGCCGGTCAGCGCCTGCGCGACGTGCCGCAGGGCAAGCACCCCTTTATCGTCGTGATGCTCAAGCGCGAAGGCCAAACGATCATCCCCGACGGCGACACCCTAATATACGCCGGCGACGAAGCCGTCATCGCCACACTGGCGTCGTAGCGGGCAGGGGGTAGCTAATTTGTGACGAAGAGTTCAAGCGCCTAAAGAACCTCATGCCTTCGCTCGCAGATTTGGATTTGCCTGAGGAGTAAAGCACCCCTCCCCCATGTAACCATCCTGTAAATCATAGCGGCGTAGTCGAGTTTTACCGTGATGCGGTCGCGCCTGGCGCTCCACTGTGCTAAAGTATCCCGAACGTTCAAACGACTACGAGGGGAACTAGAAGATGGCACGTGTGCACAACTTCTCAGCTGGCCCGGCCGCACTGCCCACAAGCGTGCTCGCCGAGATCGCCGACGAGATGATGGACTACCGCGGTTGCGGCATGTCCGTGCTCGAGATGAGCCATCGATCTAGCATGTACCAGCAGATCATCGACGATGCCGAGGCAACTCTGCGCCGCCTGCTGAGCATTCCCGACAGCTACCGCGTCCTGTTTTTGCAGGGCGGCGCCACGCTGCAGTTTGCGGGCATCCCCATGAACCTCATGCGCCGCGGCCGCGCCGGCTACGTCGTGACCGGCAACTTTGCCAACAAGGCGTACAAGGAGGCTGCCAAGTACGGCGAGGCCGTGCTGCTCGCGAGCTCCGAGGACACCAATTTCGACCGCATTCCCACCATGGTCGACATCAACGCGCGCATTGCCGCCGAGGCCGCGGGCGACGGCCTCGACTACGTCTACATCTGCCAAAACAACACCATCTTTGGCACCATGTACCACGAGCTGCCAAATTGCGGCGACGTGCCGCTGGTCGCCGACGTCTCGAGCTGTTTTCTGTCGCAGCCGCTCGACGTCGAGCGCTACGGGCTCATTTACGCCGGCGCGCAGAAAAACGCCGGCGCCGCGGGCGTGACCGTGGTCATCGTGCGCGACGACCTCATCGCAGATGGCCCCGCCTTTGCGCAGACGCCGCAGTACCTGGACCTTAAGACCCAGGCCGCCAAAGGCTCCATGCTCAACACGCCCAACACCTTTGGCATCTACGTGTGTGGCAAGGTGTTCCATTGGGTCGAGGAGACCGGCGGACTTGCCGCCATGGCCGAGCGCAACTGGGCCAAGGCCAACCTGCTCTACGACCTGCTCGAGAACAGCAAACTATTCCACGGCACCGCACAGACAGACAGTCGCTCCATCGCCAACGTCACCTTCCGCACCGGCGACGCCGAGCTCGACGCCGCCTTTGTCGCAGGCGCGGCCGAGCACCAGATCCAAAACATCAAGGGCCATCGCCTCGTCGGCGGCATGCGCGCCAGCGTGTACAACGCCGTCACCATGGAGGACGTGCAGGCACTGGCCTCGTACATGAAGGACTTCGAAGCGCAGCATAGTTTGAGTCCGCGATCTAACTAGCCCGCAACGCGCGGGCCGACCAGCCACTTCAAACCACCCTGTTTAAATCAAAACCTGCTAAGGAGTTTTTCCATGCGTAAGATTAAGACCATCGACGACATCACCAAAGACGGCAAAGTCGAGTTTGGCGAGGGCTACGAGTTTGTGGGCACCGCCGAGGAGGCCGACGCCATCCTGATGCGCTCCACCGACCTGCACGGCTACGAGCTGCCCGAGGGCATCCGCGCCATCGCCCGCTGCGGCGCCGGCGTCAACAACATCCCCGTCGAGGAATACGCCAAGAAGGGCGTCGTCGTCTTTAACTCCCCCGGCGCCAACAGCAACGCCGTCAAGGAGCTCGTCCTGGGCATGCTGGTGCTCTCGAGCCGCGGCGTGGTGCAGTCGATGAACTGGGTGCGCGACAACGCCGACGATCCCGAGATTCAGGTCGATGCCGAAAAAGCCAAGAAGGCCTTTGTGGGCCGCGAGCTCAAGGGCAAACGCATCGGCGTCATCGGCCTGGGCAACGTAGGCTCCAAGGTCGCCAACGCCTGTGTCGACCTGGGCATGGACGTCTACGGCTACGATCCGTTCATTTCCGTCGAGCACGCGTGGGTGCTGAGCCGCGAGGTGCAGCGCGTGGGCACGCTCGAGGATCTGTGCCGCGGCTGCGACTACCTCACCGTGCACGTGCCCAGCAAGGCCGATACCATCGGCATGATCAGCACCGAGCAGATCGACCTGCTGGCCCCGGACGCCGTGCTCATCAACTACGCGCGCGAGACCATCATCGACGAGGACGCCGTCGACGCCGCCCTGCGCGCGGGCAAGCTCAGCTGGTTTAGCTGTGACTTTGCCACGCCCAAGACCGTCAAGATGCCCAACACGTTTATCACCACGCACTCGGGCGCCGGCACCGGCGAGGCCGAGGCCAACTGCGCCGACATGGCCATCAGCGAGCTCAAGGATTACCTGGAAAACGGCAACATCGCACACAGCGTCAACTACCCCGCCTGCAGCATGGGCAAGGCGCGCGCCGCGAGCCGCATCGCCTGCCTGCACGCCAACGTGCCCAACATGATCGGCCAGATCACAGCCATTCTCGCCAAGGACAACGCCAACGTGCAGCGTATGACCAACGAGTCCGCTGGCGAGAACGCCTACACCATGTTCGACACCGACGAGCACCTGGACAGCAGCACCATCGAGGCTCTCAAGCAGATTCCGTCGATGTATCGCGTGCGTGTGATCAAATAGCGCCGGTGCCAAGCCTGCCAGGCAGGCCATGAAGCCCATTCGGCCCCCGTTTTCACGAAACGGGGGCCGATTTTGTTGCTCCGGACGACTTTAAAATGATACCCAGAACAAGTTTTTTCAGATAATCGATAGTGAGGCTCAAGTCGCTAAGCACACCCGCTTTGATAAACAGCTTTATCAGGGACTTTAATAGGTACAAATCGATCTCTATGTGCCGAATGTAAGTTGACTGTCGATTTTCCGAAACAACTTATTCTAGATAGCATTTTTAAGGCCCCTCCAAGGCAAAATCGAAGCCTTTTTTGCGACCAAAACTCTAGTCCGCGCGACCGTTTTCCACCCGCGCGGCTACATTCCTGCCCAATCGATAAAAATCTCCTCACGAAGCCGCCGTTCGAGCTCCTGCTGTCGCGGCGTCTTGTCTTTCAGCGGCACATCGAGATAGGACATGATGAGCTCCATCACCACGCGGAAGGCATCGGAGTCGGCCAGCTGACCATAGGTCATCAAAACGACGGGATATCCCATCGCTTGCAGCGCCGTCGTTCGGTCGGAGTCCGAAATCTTGGATTCTATGGATCCATGAATGGCTTTACCTTGGCATTCAACCAGACACTCTCGGCTGCCGTCCTTATTTGCCAGCAAAATATCGGCATAGCGCCTATCAAGCCCCGAAATCAGACGGGCGCTGCACGTCATACGAATCTCAACGTTATTGGTAAGGCGCAGCCCTTCGCCGCCGCGCAACCTCGAAAGGCTAAACAGCATCGAAGCCTGGACCTCGAGCGGCGATGCCGCGACCCCCGTAATGCATTTTGCGGCACGTGTGAACGATTTAGCACCGCGAAGCCCCCGGATCTTATCGACGTACTCTGAAAGGTCAGAGAGCTCGATCAAGGGAGGTCGTTTCCACAAGTCCGTTGAATTCCCCGAGGCATCCTTTACGTTTTCCCAGCCCAGCCGCGCGTCGCCCCACCGGTCCCCGTATGCCTGCTCAAGTGCCGTCTTTACCTGAGGCGCGATCTTGCACACGGCAAAGGTACCGCACATCTCATACATGCACATGATCAGGCGCTCGTTTGAGACCGAAGAAGCCAGGGTCAGCAGGGTAAAGAGCGGTGACGCGACATCGAGGCCAAACTCTGTCTGCCGCACGGAGTCAAACGGCCTCTCCCCGTTCCAAACATGCCTGACAATGCGATCGCCCTTACGTCCGCAGCTGCCCTGTGCCAACACGTGTAACGGGGTGCCCAGGAAATGCTTGACGAGCGGGTGCTCGCAAAGACGCTCCCTGCGCTGGTCGTCCGCAGAATCGGGCAGGTCCGGCATTATCGCCAAGACCTGTGGGGGTATCCGGTGATACCGAAAGGCAGATATGTCGCACAGTATGTCGTCCATGAAGTGTACGTACCCACTGCATCGTTTGTGAACCCGCTCAGACGGCGAGTGCGATGGCTCGGCCTGCGAACGGTAAATGCTGCTGCGCGCGCGTCGCGAATCTCTCAGGAGGCTTACAATCGGTTTGGAAAGCAGACTGATTGTGAGGTTGCATATGGTTGATGAGGACTTTGCCTGGCGGCTTGCGCAGGAGCTTGTGCGGATCGACAGCTCAGACCCGGGCGCGTATGAGAATGAAATTGAGCGGTATATCAAAGCGCTGGTTGAGGAACGGCTGGCACGGTTGAACTACCCGACACTCGATGCCATACGGATTGAGGAACTCGAGGTACTGCCCGGGCGCCGCAACCTTATGATCACCGTGCCCGGTTTGAGCGACGAGCCACGGCTCGTCTACATCTGCCACATGGATACCGTTACCTTGGGCAATGGCTGGGACGCGGACATCGCACCGCTTGGGGCGGTTGTGCGCAACGACAAACTCTATGGCCGCGGTGCCTGCGACATGAAGGGCGGCCTGGCTTGCGCCATTACCGCGCTTGCCCACACACTCGAGCGCGTGGCGGCGGATGGCGCGCTGCCACGCCGCGGCTTTTCGCTCATCTGCTCGGTCGACGAGGAAGACTTCATGCGCGGCTCAGAAGCCGCGATCGATGCTGGCTGGGTCGGCTCGCGCGAATGGGTGCTGGACACCGAACCCACCGACGGACAGATCCAGGTGGCGCACAAGGGGCGTACGTGGTTCGAGATTGAAATGGCCGGCGTCACGGCTCATGCAAGCCAGCCTTGGAAGGGCGCAGACGCCGTCGCCGCCATGGCCGAGGTCGTGTGTTCGCTCCGTCGCGCGTTTGCGGCGCTGCCCGCGCACGATGAGCTGGGACCATCGACCATCACGTTTGGCCAAATCGAGGGCGGATATCGCCCCTATGTCGTGCCCGACCGCGCCAAAGTCTGGGTCGACATGCGTCTGACCCCGCCGACCGATACGGCCGCCGCGACGCGCATGGTAGAGCAGGCCATCGCCGTCGCCGAAGCCGCCGTTCCCGGTTGCCATGGCAGCTACACCGTGACGGGCGACCGCCCCGCCATCGAGCGCGACCCGAGCTCTCCCCTTCTAGCAGCGCTCAAGCGTGCCGCCGATGGCGTGACGGACGCGGACACGACCGTCGGCTTCTTTACCGGCTACACCGATACCGCCGTCATTGCCGGCAAGACAGGCAACCGCAATTGTATGAGCTACGGCCCCGGCTCGTTGGCGCTCGCACACAAGCCCGACGAGTATGTGCCCCATGCCGATATCGTTCGCTGCCAAAACGTGCTCATCGCGCTCGCCGATAACGTGCTCTGGGACGCGAATGGACAAGTTGGGGCATAATAAGCCGCGAACAAACCGACTCGCGCGTTAGGACCGCCCATGAAAGCACTTCCGTTTCCCTGCATCCGCCCGGCTCAGGACCGTGTGCTCGAGGCGCTGCCTGCGATGGGCGGTATCCTGAGCGGCAACGACGCCCTGCGCGGCGCCATTGCTGACGGCCTAATGCTCAAGGATCCAGGCGCGGCGTATTACGTGTACGAATGCTCGGGCGAGCCGGGTCGCGCGACGGGTGTCGTGGCGATTTGCCCGGTTAACGTACTGACGGGTAGCGACGAGGCTGCCACCGAGAGCGTCGACGCACTCGCCGCCGCGCGCGCGATCGCCGAGCTTAAGGTGCAGCCCCGCCCTGTAACGCTCGCCTACGAAGCCTCGCCCGTCATGGATATCATCCTTGGCGCCGCCAAAGAAGGAGCGCCGCTCTATGCCGTCACCGACCCCGCCGGCATTACGCATCGCGTGTGGAAGGTCAAGCGCGAGGACGCCGTTGCCGCCATCCGCGCCATGCTCGATCAGGCGCCGGAGCCGACGCAGGCAGACGACCCCACCTACGCTGCCGCGCTGGCTGGGGCATCGCAGATTCTGGCCGATGAGGCCCGTGCCGCCGGAACGTACACCGGCAAGGAGCCGTTCAACTTTACCGTTGCCGTGCTCTTCCCCGCCGCGCAGGTCAGCGGCGTCGCGCCGCAAGTTCCGACAGGTCTGCTCACGCACCAGGTCGCGCGGTTCTAGCAAGACCAGACTGCCCAGCACAAAAATCGGCAGCTCAACAAACAGGGGGCGGAGATGCAGCAGGTACATGCATCTCCGCCCCTTTTGCGTCGAGAAGTATGCCGGCGACCCGTGCCGTCGCGCTCGCGTTATCCGCGCTGCGGACCCGCAGTAGCCACGAGCGGTTCAAGTCCCAGCTCGCGCGCGTAATCCTCCTGCGTAAAGACTTCGACCAGCTCAAACGTGTCGGATTCGTCGTCAAACGCAAAGTGTAGCACCGAGCAGTTGCCCGGAACGCGATCGCGTTCATCGGCCGCCGCGCCCTTGGTATGGTCCATGAACTCCTTGATGGCCGATCCGTGGCTCACCGCAAGGACGCACTCGTGGTCCGGGCGTCGCATGAGTTCGGTCAGCGTCGCCACCATGCGCTCGCGCACCTGGATCTGGCCCTCGCCGCCAAATTGACGATAGAAATCGCGCCACGGGCGCTCGGGCATGAGCATCACGCGCTCGGCCTCAAAGTCGCCAAAGAACCACTCACGCAGGCCGTCCAGGCGCTCGTACGCCAAGCCCGGCCACAAGTTGGCGATAGTCTGCTCGGTGCGATGAAGCGTGGAGGTGTAGGCATGATCGGGCTCAATGCCGCGCGCACGTAAAAACATGCCGGCGCGCGCCGCCTGGTCGCAACCCAACTGCGTAAGCGGCGAATCACTCCACCCCTGAATGATACGCTTAAGGTTGAATATTGTCTGCCCATGACGAACCAGATACAGGTCTTTATTCATAGGGGTCCTTTCGTTCGTTACCAATCAAGGAGCGAAAACGCCCCGTCGCAATAGCCAAAATGAAGCACGGCACCGTTGTCGGGTAGCTCTCCCCCGCCAGTCACATACTCAAGAAACTCCTGGCAGGCTGAGCCGTGGGAAACCGCCAGCACGCAGTCGTGCTGCGACCTGGCCATGATGCGGGACAGCGCCGCGACCATGCGCGACCGTAGCTCGCCTTCAGACTCGCCGCCAAAGGCCACCGGATAATCGCCCCAGGGCTGCGGCGGCATCTCGCGATTTGATGTGCCCTCCAGCGAGCCAAAATGCCACTCACGCAGGTCATCGACCAGCTCAATGGAACGGCCCTCGCCAACGATAAGCTCAGCCGTATGCCGCGCCCGGCCCAACGGCGAGGAATACACATGATCAAAGGCCACGCCACGCGCCGCAAACGCCGTACGCGCCGTCAGCGCCTGCTCGCGCCCGCGCGCCGTAAGCGGCGAATCGTGCCAGCCCTGCAAAATGCTCTGCACATTGAGCTCAGTCTGCCCATGACGCACCAAATACAGATCGGCCACATGCCCTCCCCTCGCACCACCGCAAAGGAGACAGCACCTTTGTGGTGATTTTGCCGCCGGATTGAACCGCAACGACGCTCAACTATACCAACACGTCGGCGAGCGAACGCTTGGGTACGTGGTGTACCTGTGCCTCGTCGCGCCAATAATTGATGGAGCCGTCGGGGTTGGAATCGATCGTATCGATCACCTGTGTCTCGGCCGGAACGCCAAACGCCATGATCAGCTTGAGCTCATACTTGTCGTTATCGAGCCCCATGGCATCGATCGCGTGGGGCGTAAAGGCCTTGAACATGCAGGCTGCCACCTCGGGCGTGGCGCTGCGGGCGGCGAGCATCATCGTCTGCGCGGCAATGCCCGTGTCGACCTCGGTAATGGGCGCGGCGGGCTTGCCCGGAACGGCGCGCTCGGCCAGAATCGCAATGTAGCTGGTCGGGCGCTCGCCCTCGGCAGGACCCGGCCAATCCTTAAGCGCGCCAGCCCATGCGAGCTCATCAAATACACGCGCGCAATCCTCGGCACCGCTCACCACATGAAAACGCAGACGCTGAGCATTGGCACCGCAGGGAGCCAGGTGCGCCAGTTCCGCCAGCTCGAGCAAAAACTCGCGCGGCACGCGCATGGACTCGTCAAAGCGACGGCACGTGCGGGCGCGACGAACCAACGCATCAAACGCGTCCAAGCCGAGCTTTTCGCGGCCCTGCTTTGCCATCGATTCTGCGCTTACCGGCGCCGCGGGAACTGCTTCGTTCATAGGGACCCCCAATACAAGCCAATTGTCCTTAGGAAAATCTAACCTAAAACGTAGGCAATTACATACAGCGGCGTAATGTTCTACAGCTGTTGATTAATCCTCACTGAAGCGGGAACAAAAGTAACAATTCGGGAATGTGGGGCGGCAATTCGTCCTTCCCGCCCCATGCATCGGCGCCCTTGGGCGATACTTGTTGCAGCACTTTTGGCGTACGCCGCACGGAGAGCAATGAACGCGACGTGCACCACACGGAAAGGAGACGTTATGGGCATCTTTAAGAACGATGACCAAAAATCGAGCCAGTTTGGATTTGACGAGAAAAGTATGGCGGGCAAAGCCGTCAAGGCCGTGCGCTGGATCTACGCCATCACGGGCGTCGTGGCGCTCATTGCTGGTATCGCGCTGCTTTTTGCACCCGCCAAGTCCCTCGTCTTTTTGACGACCGTCCTGGGCATCTACTTTGTGATTACGGCAGCCATCAGGCTGTTCACTGCCATTTTTGAGCCGCTGCTGCCCACCGGCTGGCGCGTGACGAGCATCATCTCCAACCTGCTCATTATCTTGGGCGGCGTCATAATCCTGCGCAACCAGGCCTTCTCGACCGCGACGCTCACCACGATGGTGGTTATCGTGGCCGGCTTTGGCTGGATTGTCGAAGGTGTCATGTCCATTCTGGAGTCCGAGGTTTCGTCCAACCGCGCCCTCGCCATCCTGAGCGGCGCGCTCTCCATCATCGCCGGCATGTTCGTGTTTATCTATCCGCTGTGGTCGGCAAAGATGCTCGTCATCTTTAGCGGCGCCGCGCTGCTGGTGTTTGGCGTAACGCTCATTGTCCGCGCTATTCAATTTGGCAAACTGGTGCACTAGATGCCGCGAACGCTCTTTATTGATGCCGACGCCTGCCCGGTCACGCGCGAGTCGATTGACTGCGCGCGGCGGGCGGGCGTCGCCGTTGTTATCGCCGGCAACAGCACGCAAAACCTGGAACGGCACATTCGCCGCGACGACCCGCGCGATGCCGAGCACGCGCGACGCGGCTTTTGGGTCACGACGCTCGACGTGAGCGTGGGCGCCGACAGCGCCGACTTTGCCATTGTCGAACGCCTGCAGGCGGGCGACGTGGTCGTGACGCAGGACATTGGCTTGGCGAGCATGGTGCTCGGGCGCGATGCCGCCGCCATCGGTGTGCGCGGGCGCGTCTACGACAAGGCGACCATCGACATGCAGCTGTTTATTCGCCACGAGGAAAAGAAGGTGCGCCGCGCCGGCGGACGCACTCGCGGACCGGCGGCATTTACCAGCGAAGACCGCATCCGCTTTAAACGCAACCTCACCGAGCTACTGCGCTAACCAAGGTAGATTTTTGGGACATGCCTAAAAATCTACCTTTTTGTTTTGGCGATTGACGCGCATCCAACGCCCAAGTCATGGCGGTAGATTTTACGATATACCCCAGTTTTTACGGCCTATCCCAAACATCTACTTAGAGGCCAAAGGCGGAAAGGATGAGACCCCAGCCCGCGCCGATAACGTACATCATAATCAGGAACACGACGTTTTCGCGGGCGCTGCGGTTGGTACGGAACAGTACCAGGTAGCCCACGCCGGCGGAGATAAGCGTGCCGGCGAGCATCGGTGCCAGCTGCAGCGCACCTTCCAGATACAGCTGCGTGATGACGACGCTGGCCGAGCAGTTGGGAATCAGGCCGACAAGCGCCGAGCCCAAGACCGCAAGCGTCTCGTTACCGCGCAGGAACTGCTCAATCGCCGATTCGCCGAACGTCTCGAGCACGGCGACCAGAATCAGCGTCACCAGAAAAATGAATACCGATACCTGTATGGTGTGCGAGATCGCACTGCGGATAATCGACAGAACGGGCGCGCCCTCGTGGGAGTGGTCGTAGCTGTGTCCGTGGTGGTGCTCATGCTCGCCCGTGTGACCGTGATCATGGCTGTGTCCGTGGTCGCGCTCATGTTCATCTTCATCATCATCGCAACCGCAATGGTCGCGCTCGCACAGTTCATGGATGTGGTCGGCGCTCACGCCCGCCTCGGCCACCTCGTCGATGATGTCACCGCCAGTGTGGTCGTCGTGCGCGCAGTTCACGTGGGCCGGGTTGGCCGCGATTCCCAGCACGGTACGGCGAATCGTCGCATGCGCGCGAGAGTTACGACGCAGGCCGCGAATGGCGGCGTCCACGATAAAGCCCGTGACTAGCGCGATCAGTGCCTTCGAAGCCAAAAGCATCGCCATGGTCTGCATGGGCACCTGCTCGGCAAGCAACAGCGGCAGCATCTCGTCGGAGGTCGAAAGGAACACCGCAACCAGCGTGCCCAGCGTCACGACGCGACCGGCGTACAGCGTTGCCGCCATGGCCGAAAAGCCGCACTGCGGCACCATGCCCAGCAACGAGCCAACCACGGGGCCCGCGGCACCGGCGCGCTTGATGGCGCCGTTAACGCTGTCACCCGCGACGTGCTCCAGGGTCTCGAGGGCCAGATACGTCACCAACAAAAACGGCACCAGCGACAGCGTGTCCTTGCCGGCGTCGAGCAAAATATCAATCAGCAAATCCATGACGGATGGAACCTTTCGTGTCTTTCGGCAGCATTGTAAAAGTCCTAGCGGTCAACTAGGGTATTGTAGTTGACCTAGGCGTGGTGCCAATAGTTGCCCATGGTAAACTATCATCTCGCCATAACTCAGTAACCCCGAGCCGCGCGACGCGGCCCGTCCAAGGAGCAGCCTATGAACGTTTCACAAGCACTTGAATACGAGCGCCAGCCGTTTATTCCCATGTTTATCTATGGCGACCACGGCGCCATGGAGTCCGAACGCCAGAAGGGCGAAGAGGCCCTCAAGGTGCTCGAGACCGAGTATTTTACTGCCGAGGACGACCCGGGCTTCGACTTTGCCACCGTGCGCGACCTGGCCGACCGCAACCGCGACCTTTGCGACCAGATTGGCGAGGCACGCCTGCGCAATGTGACGCCCGCGACGCTCTCGCGCGGCCTGTCCGACGCCGACACCTGCGCCGCCATCGGCAAAATGCAAAAGCGCACCGCCGCGTCCGTTATGCGCGAGATCCGCGGTGACCGCGACGCGCTCGGCGTGGCCTACGCCCGCAAGCCCATCCAGGGCACCGTGCTCGGTGTCGACATCGAGACCACCGGCCGTGCACCCGAACGCGGTTATATCATCAACGTCGGCTGGGAGATCATGGAACTCACCAGCGACGCCGTCCCGCACGACGCCGAGGCGCACTACTGTGGCCTGCCCGACATCTACCGCGGCGAGGATGTGCCACTGTCGAATATCCACCACATTACCTGGGACGACATCGACGACAAAACGCCCTTCCGCGAGAACAAGGAGCTGCAAAAGCAGCTGCTCAAGCTTATGAAGAAGTACCCGTACATGGCGCACAACGCCGCCTTTGAGGACAGCTGGTTCAAGATTCACCTGGACGGTTACGCCGAGGCACGCCGCGCCGGCAAGATCATCGTCATCGACTCGCGCCAGATCTGCCGCAGCCTGGATGCCGACGTCCGCTCGCTCCCCCGCGAGTCCGCCCCCGCCGCACTCGAGAACTGGGCGCGCCGCCGCGGAACCCTCGCCGCCGACGCCAACGAGCAGCATCTGGGTCTGGACGACACCGACCTCATGCTCCGAACCGTCCAAGCCGAGTTCAACCTCAAGAACCTGTTCGCGAAATAGCAACGCCTGCGACAAACACTGCTTGCTCACGAGCGGCCTCGCAGCGGGAAACACCGCAGCGGGGCCGCCCTACGTTCCACAGATAGATCTGCCATCACAAATTCTGAACCCTCATTTTGAACGATTTCGGCCAATTCCCGACACGTAATTCGTTGTCGGATGATGATGCATCGATATCAAATGTGCGGCAATTGAGTTTTTATATGCCATAGCTAAGCTGCGAGAACATTGATTTTAGGCGTGCCAACCCATAATTGCGTCAAGCTTTTGGACAGCATTTGGTTAGGCCCCTAAAACGACTTTCCCACTCAGCGCCATCAACACGGCATTAGCTGACACGATATATACCATGAGTATCGTATTGTCACATACCACTGCAAAAGCGGTCTACCAGGCCGCGCATTCGGCGTCTGCGAAAGACACCGAGCCCTGTAACCCTGCCGCGATTTACGGATCATGTCCCACCGGAACGCTCCTTGACGCAGCCGCAGAATGGCTCACCAAACACGATGTTTCCCTTGACGCAAATGATTGCCTCGAGGTAATGGTGTTTGATCGCAGGAATGCGCGCTATGCAATGAACTGTCAATGCCACGTTTCGTCAAAACGATTCTCGAACTCACGCTTTATAGAGCTCAAAGATAGCATCTTCATTGTTGGCGTTGAGCTTTGCGCACTTCAGGCCGCCACCTATCTCCCTTTTCGCGAACTGGTGGAGTACTACTTTGAATTGTGCGGCGCTTACTCCCTTGGAACCGGCTCTTCCACCTCGTATAACGAGCGTTTCGCGCTCACCTCGACCGAAAGGTTAAAACAGTTCTTTAATTCCATTACCAGATGCGACGGTCTGGCCCTTGCCCGAAAGGCGATCCAATGTGTGCGCGACGGATGCCGGTCTCCTATGGAAACGGCCTTTGTCATGATGCTAACGCTGCCTAAAAGCGAAGGAGGGCTTGGTATTAAGGGAATTGAGACCGATTACGAGGTGCAGGTCACCGCCGCCGCAAAGAATCTCACGAGACGCAATAATTTCTTTATGGATGCGTATCTAAAGAAATCTCGCACAGACATTGAATACAACGGGTTTTATCATGACGCGGAAGAAGACCGCGCCATCGATGAGGAGCGCAAGAATGCGCTTGCGTCCATGGGATACGGAATCATCACCGTCAGTCGTTATTCCTTTATGCATGCCAGCGCTTTCGTTAGGGTCATGGAGGCGATCCAACGGAAAGAGGGCATACGCCCCTCGCGTCTGCCAAAAGACTTTCAAATCATGCAAGAGGACCTGAGGCAGTTTGTGCTCAGAAGGTTTATAGAAGAGAAAAAGCGAATTCAGAAGCAGCTTCGCCAGGATTCCGAAGATCGTCAACGAATCAACCTCGAAAAAGCAACACTCGAAGGCATCACGCTGGATGACCCGACAATAAATGAAGTTCCGGCAATCGATGACATGCAGACTGTCGAATCCGACAGCCCATCATTTGCCCAAATAAGCAGCCTCGCGCCCGAGGGCAGAATCTTCGGGGCCGGAAGCTAGACCAGCTAACAAGGTGGGTACCCTAGCGATGTGCAAAATTGCGAGTATTCAGCAGGGTCGGCCCTCCAGCATCCACAAGTTAATCCAAATGAGAAACAAAAACGCTATCGAACGGGAACGTTAGGCAACATTTGAGGAAGACCTTGTCTGTTTACCGCCCTTGGATAACTCTTGAGCGGCTTTATTTGACCTGGAATAGATTAACGGACCCCCTATAGTTGCAGAATACTCCAATTTTTGCACGGCACGGGGGCACCCACCCCGGCATCGGCTATCAAAACCGCTCAGTCCGGAATCTCGTCCACTATTCCCCATCATTTTGTGCGACGAATTACCTGAACGTCATTGACATATGAACATGCGCTCATATAATCGGAAATAAGTTATATGAGCGCATGTTCATATGAAAGGATGTTGCAATGAGCAGCTACGCTGATGAAACAAAGACTGGCATCGAGGCCACCGAGCCGATCGTCCCCACCACCTGCTCGCCCGAGGACCTTCCCGACGAGGAGCTGTTGTACGACCTGGCCGACCTGTTCAAGGTCTTCAGCGACACCACACGCATCAAGATTCTCTATGCCCTCATGGGTCGCGAGCTCTGCGTGGCTGACATCGCCGAAGCGACCGCAACCTCGCAGTCTGCGGTGTCGCACCAGCTGCGCACGCTTAAGCAGTCGCACCTGGTCAAGTTCCGCCGCGACGGCCGCAACATTCTCTACTCGCTTGCCGACGATCACGTCTACACCATGCTCAACCAGGGCATGAGCCATATCTGCGAATAGCAATCAACCACGGTATCAGCGCGGCCGGCACCCAGACCGCTAACACAGGGAAAGGAACCCACCATGAAAAAGCAGTTTAAGCTCGACGAGATCGATTGCGCCAACTGCGCGCGTGAACTTCAGGACGAGCTGGCTAAGCTCGATGGCGTCAAGTCCGTTTCGGTCAACTTTATGACCCAGAAGCTGACGCTCGAGGCCGACGACGCCGAGTTCGACGAGGTCCTGGACCGCGTCGTTGAGTTCACCGCCGACGCCGAGCCGGACTGCGAGATCATTCTCTAACCCGCGCATACGTTGACCTGCAAGGCCGCGCTTGCCGCGGCCTTTGCTCGCGAAATTATATGAGCGAGTGTTCATACACTCAAATGAGAGGTTTGAATCATGACAGCCGCCGATCCCAAAGAGAAAAAGAAGAAGCGCAAGAAGAAAGAGTCCCTTGAGCATAAGCGCAACCGCATCCTGGTAGCACTGGGCATTTTTGCCGTGGTGTACGCCCTCGATGAGCTCGGCACCCTCACCGCCGCATTCGGCACCCCGGGCGACATCTACGCCAGCTTTGTGCTGTTCCTCGTGCCGTTTTTGATTGCCGGCTACGACGTACTGCAAAAGGCATTCAATAACATCCGCCGCGGCATGGCCTTCGACGAGAGCTTCCTCATGGCCGTCGCGACCATCGGCGCGTTCGCCATGGTGCTCTTCCCCGACACCGACCCACACATGGCCGAAGGCGCCGCCGTCATGCTGTTCTACCAGGTCGGCGAGTTGTTCCAGGCATACGCCGTGGGCAAGAGCCGCAAGTCGATCAGTGCCATGATGGACATCGCGCCCGACTACGCTAACGTCGAGCAAGCCGACGGCACACTCGAACAGGTCTTTCCCGATGACATCGCCGTCGGCACCGTCATCGTCGTCAAGCCCGGCGAGCGCGTGCCTATCGACGGCGTCATCGTCGAGGGCGAAACCCAGCTCGACACCGCCGCGCTCACGGGCGAGTCAGTCCCCCGCCCCGCCAAGTCCGGCGACGATATCATCAGCGGCTGCATCAACATGACGGGCCTCATCCACGTGCGCACCACCAAGCCCTTTGGCGAGTCCACCGTCGCGCGCGTCCTGGAACTCGTGGAGAATGCCAGCGAAAAGAAGGCGCGCACCGAGAACTTCATCACGCGCTTTGCCCGCGTCTACACGCCCGCCGTCACCGGCGCGGCCGCGGTGCTCGCACTTGGCGGCGGTCTGATCACCGGTGCCTGGTCCGACTGGATTCTGCGCGGTCTGACCTTCCTGGTCGTCAGCTGCCCGTGCGCCCTCGTGATCAGCGTACCGTTGAGCTTCTTTGGCGGCATCGGCGGCGCGTCCAAGCTGGGCGTTCTCATCAAGGGCTCCAACTACCTCGAGACGCTCGCCGACGTGGATACCGTCGTCTTCGACAAAACCGGCACGCTCACCAACGGCACGTTCTCGGTCGTCGCGGTGCACCCCGAGGCAGGCTATACCGAGCAGTCGCTACTCGAGGTCGCGGCCCTTGCGGAGTCGTTCTCCGATCACCCCATCGCGCAGTCCGTGCGTTTCGCCTACCAGGGCGAGGTCGACCCCAAGCGCGTGAGCGACTCCGCCAACGACGCGGGCCATGGCGTGACGGCGACTATCGACAGCAAGCATGTCGTCGTCGGCAACGCCAAGATGCTTGCTGCGGCCGGTATCGACGCTCCCAATTGCGAGGTCGTCGGTACGATCCTCCACGTGCTCGTCGACGGCACCTATGCCGGCCACATCGTAATTGCCGACACCATCAAGGTCGATGCGGAGCAAACGATTCGCGACCTGCACGCCGCCGGCGTCAAGCGCACCGTCATGCTCACGGGCGACCGCGAGGAGGTTGCGGCGTCTGTGGCCAAGCAACTCGGTCTCGACGAGTTCCACGCGCAGCTGCTGCCGGGCGACAAGGTCGAACGTGTTGAAGCGCTGCTCGCGGCCGAAAGCGGCAAGGGAAAGCTCGCCTTTGTCGGCGACGGTATCAACGACGCACCCGTGCTCACCCGCGCAGACGTTGGCATTGCCATGGGCGCCATGGGTTCCGACGCCGCAATCGAGGCGGCGGACGTCGTGCTGATGGACGACAAGCCGTCCAACATCTCCCGAGCGATCCGCGTGGCGCGCAAGACCATGACGATTGTTTGGCAGAACATTATCTTTGCGCTGGGCATTAAGCTGCTGATCCTTGTGCTGGCAGCGCTGGGCATCGCCAATATGTGGCTTGCCGTCTTTGGCGACGTGGGCGTGGCGATCATCGCTATCCTGAACGCCATGCGCGCGATGGGTGTCAAGAACCTGTAGCGCCTGTGGTCCCTCCGGCCGGGGCCGGCGGTTCTTGGGCATCGCTTGCTGGCGGGGTTCCTTGTCTGAGTTGGACTTAGTTGGTGGGGCTACTGGTCCCGATCGCTGTCCCGCGCCGTTCCGGCGCGGGAGGCGCGCCTCTTTGGGAACGCAGAGATAGCCCAGCTGTGGTGGCGTCGCGCACCGATAGCTGCACTTTGGACTGCGTCGGACTCGTTATTCTCCGAACCCCTCTCCCCTTTTCGCTGGTTCGCGCTTTGCGCGAACTCCGCGCTACTGAGGACCTGCTAGGATTCCGAGGTTGAATCCGTCGCCTCGCCCCGTCCCAACATCGCCCTCAGCTTCTCAAAGCTCTCCTCGCTCAGGCAATGCTCCATGTGGCAGCCCTCTTGCGACGCGACCTCAGCCGAAACACCCGCATCCTCCAGCAGCCCCACGAAAAAGCAGTGGCGCTCCCACATTTGACGGGCAACCTCAAGACCGCGTTCCGTCAGATGCACGTCGCGTTTGCCCATCTCCACGTAGCCGGTGCTCTCCAAGGCTGCCATGGCTTTAGAGACGCTTGCTTTGGTTACGCCCAAGTATTCGGCGACGTCGATTGAGCGCACCGTGCCTTGGCGCTGCGACAGAACGTAGATCGATTCGAGATAGTCTTCTCCGGATTCACGTAGGGCCATGGGCCGCCTTTCGCGATGGCTTCTAGTTAGCCTTTGGATACTTTTATTTGATTTACTTTACCGCAAAAGTTGCCCATGTCTTACTACGTTGTTTAAAAAGTTAACCGTGTTTCACAAAACGCACGAGACGAAAACAAAACGGGGACACGCCCCGCAAGGGGTGTCCCCAGCTGCCGGCAGAAAAGGAACGTCCCCAAGCGCCGAATCCGCAGCTACAGCAGACCAAAGTGCTTTGCGGCGTTGTAGATTCCGTCGTCGTCCACGGCAGTCGTCACATAGGTCGCCGCAGCCTTCACCGTGTCCTGCGCGTTGCCCATGGCCACGCTCGTGCCCACGGCGGAAAACATCGACAGGTCGTTCTCGCCATCGCCAAAGGCGATCGCCTCGCTCGCGTCGACACCCAGGCGCTCCAGCGTCGCCGCGACACCCAGGTCCTTGCCGCCGTTGGCCGGAATAATGTCGCAGAACAGGTCACACCAGCGCGTAGTGAGCGAATGCGACACGGCATCGGTCACGATATGCTCGTCGGCCGGATCCACAAAGGCGCAGAACTGGTAAACCGGCGCATCGAAGGCGTGTTCAAACGGCTCCTCGTGGTAGACGATTCCCGCGTTGCTGCCTGCCGTCACCACGCGCTCGGACAGGCGGTTCACAAACGAGTTCTCGCCCTGCATACACAGCGAGTCATAGCGCCCCTGCGCCACCTGGTCCACAATCACCGCAACGTCGTCCGGGTCAATCGGGCAGCTACGGTAAACGCCCTTGGCATCAAAACAGTGCTGGCCCGAAAGCGTAATGTACGCATCCCAACCAAGATCGAACAGCCAATCGGGCATCTGGTAGGTCGGGCGACCCGTGGCGATCACGCACGCAATCCCCTGCTCGTGAAAGCTGTCGAGCACCTGCTGCGCCGACGCCGGAATCCGGTGCGTCTTAAAACTCAGCAGCGTGCCGTCGATATCGAAAAATGCGGCCTTGATCATCCTCGCCTACTCCTCGCCCTCGAGCTTCTCGCTCGCCTCGAGCCACGCCATCTCCAACTCATCCATGGCGGCGTGGGCCTCGTCGATCTTTGCCTGCTGCTCGCCCAGCGCCGTGTAGTTGGTGGGGTCGACCTGAGCCATCGCGGCCTCGGCCTCCTCCACGCGGGCGCGCTGCGTCTCCATTTTGCGCTCGAGCGAGCTCACCTCGCGGCGAAGCTTCTGGCGTTCGGCGTTGGAAAGGCCATTAGGCTGGCCGCTCGACTTGGGCTTTTCGGCCGCAGCCGCCGCGGCACCGGTATCAAACGTGCCGGTCTTGGCGCTCGGCGCACCCACGGGCTCGCCCTCGGCGGTGGCGTTGCACAGACGCAGGTACTGGTCGACACCGCCGGGCATGTGCGTCAGGTGGCCGTCGAGCAGCGCCCACTGCTGGTCGGTCACACGCTCCATCAAAAAGCGGTCGTGCGTCACCAGAATCAGCGTGCCCGGCCAGCCGTCGAGCAGGTCCTCGACAATCGCGAGCATGTCGGTATCCAGGTCGTTGCCGGGCTCGTCCAGGATGAGCACGTTGGGTTCGTCCAGGATCGTCAGCAACAGCGACAGGCGGCGGCGCTGGCCGCCCGAAAGATCGCCGATGCGGCTCCAGAGCTGCTGCGTCGTAAAGCCCAGACGCTCGCAAAGCTTCTCGGGCGAAGTCTCCTTGCCGTCGATGACGTAGTACTTCTTATAGTTGCTGAGCACCTCGCGAATCGTGTCGCCCATGTAGGGCTCGAGTTCCTCGAGCTGCTGCGACAGCACGCCAAAGCGCACCGTCTGGCCGATCTTTACACGACCGCGTAAGGGCGCAATCTTGCCCTGAATCACGTCGAGCAGTGTGGACTTGCCGGCGCCGTTCTCGCCCAAAAGACCATAGCGGTCGCCCGCACCAATAAGCCAGGTCACATCGGTGAGCACCTGTTTGGACGCGCCATCGGCATCCGCATAGCCGGCGTCCACGTCGACTACATCGATAACCTGCTTGCCCAGGCGGCTCACGGCCAGGCGCTTGAGCTCCAGCTCGTCACGTACGGGCGGCACGTCGGCGATCAGCTCGCGAGCAGCCTCAACGCGAAACTTGGGCTTGGTGGAACGCGCCTGGGCGCCGCGGCTCAGCCACGCGAGCTCCTTGCGCGCCATATTGCGACGGCGCTCCTCGGTAACGGCGGCCATGCGGTCGCGCTCCACGCGCTGCAGGATATATGCCGAGTAGCCGCCCTCGAAGGGATCGACCTGGCCGTCGTGAACCTCCCACATGCTGGTGCAGACCTCGTCCAAGAACCAGCGATCGTGTGTGACCACGAGCATCGCGCCCTGACCGCGCTGCCAGCGGGCCTTTAAGTGACGCGCAAGCCAGTTGATGGTGCGCATGTCCAGGTGGTTGGTGGGCTCATCGAGCATGAGCACGTCGTAGTCGCCGATCAGCAGGCGCGCGAGGTCCACGCGGCGGCGCTGGCCGCCCGAAAGCTCGCCCACCGTGCCCTCCCAGGGCACATCGCTAATGAGGCCTGCAAGAATCTGGCGCGTGCGGGGGCTCGACGCCCACTCGTACTCGGGCGTGTCGCCCACGACGGCATGATGCACGGTGTCGGTATCGACAAGCTGGTCCTTTTGGCCGAGCAGGCCGATCGTGGTACCGCGGCGATGCGTCACGCGACCGTCGTCGGGCTCCAACGTGCCCGCGAGCACGCTCAGCAACGTCGACTTGCCGTCACCGTTTTTGCCGACAATACCAATACGGTCGCCCTCGCCCACGCCGAGCGTCACGCTATCGAAAATATGCTTGGTGGGAAACTCTAGGCTGACGGAATCGCATCCCAAAAGAATCGCCATATGCCCTGCTCCTTCGTAGAAATTCAACGTTGTCCATGATAGCAGCGAAAAGGCAGGCCGCACACGACACAAAAAGGCGGGCCATCTCCCGCAAGAGATGACCCGCCTCTCCAATCAGTCCCGCGACAACCGTGGCCGCCGCGGGCCTCAAACATGTCCCGGACTAGGAGAACATGCCGGTGAGGTAATCATTCAGCCGCTTATCCTTGGGCCGTTGGAAAATCTCGTCAGTTTCGTCGTACTCGACCATATCGCCCATGTAGAAGAACGCCGTGCGGTTGGACACACGCGACGCCTGCTCCATGTTGTGCGTCACGATGACGATGGCGCGCTCGGCCACAATCGACGACATGAGGTCCTCGATCGCCAGCGTCGAGATGGGGTCGAGCGCCGAGCAGGGCTCGTCAAACAGGATCACGTCGGGGTTGAGCGCGAGCGTGCGCGCGATGCACAAACGCTGCTGCTGGCCGCCCGAAAGCGCATAGGCGCTCTTGTCGAGCTTGTCCTTGACCTCGTCCCACAGCGCCGCGCCGCGCAGGCTTTCCTCGACCATGCGATCGAGCTCGTCGCGGTCGGTGATGCCGTGGCGCTTGGGCGCAAACGTGATGTTGTCGCGAATGGACTTGCGGAACGGGTTGGGCTGCTGAAACACCATGCCAATGGAGCGACGCAGCTCGTACGTGTTCTCGGTCCTGGTGTTCACGTTGCGCCCGCGGTAGTTGATCTCGCCCTCCACGCGGCAGCCGCGAATCTCGCGATTCATCAGGTTGAGGCTGCGCAAGAAGGTCGACTTGCCACAGCCAGAAGGCCCGATGAGCGCCGTGATCTCACCCTTGTGGAAATCGAGCGACGTATTGTGCAGCGCATGGTGCTCGCCATAGTACACGTTAACGTCCTTGGTGGAGAGCACAACCTCGTCGCTCACGGCCTTGCCGCTCACGCGCACGCGCTTTTCGCTCTCCCCCACGCTCGACAGAAAGTCCTGGGTCTCGGACGCGGCCGCTTCGGTTGCGGGCGTCGCATTTATCTCGCTCATTCGGCCGTCATCTTCCTTGCAAGTTGCTTGCCCACGATACGGGCGACTACGTTAAACAGCAGCACGCAAATCATCAGCAGCGCCGCGGTGCCCCAAACGATCTGCTGGGCCTCGGGACTGCCCTCGCCATAGATCTTGTAGATGTGCACGGCGAGCGACTCACCGGGGCGGAACACGTTCCAGGCGCAGGTGGGACTCGACAGGTTAAAGCTCAAGAAGTTCAGGCGAACCGGCGAGCTCATGCCCGAGGTAAAGAGCAGCGCTGCAGCCTCGCCAAACACGCGGCCGGCCGAAAGCACGATGCCGGTCACGATGGCGGGCATGGCCTCGGGGATCAGGATGTGCAGCGTGGCCTCCCAGCGAGTGAGGCCCATGGCCAGGCACGCATCGCGCTGGGCCTGCGGCACGTCCTCGAGCGCCTGCTGAATCACGCGCACCAGGATGGGGATGTTGAACATGGTGAGCGCGACGGCGCCGGAGATGATGGAGTACTTCCAGCCCAGCTGCACCGAGAACACTAGAAAGCCGAACATGCCGACGACGATGGAGGGCAGCGAGGACAGCGTCTCGATGGCGGTGGAGGCGACATCGCGGATGGGGCCGTCCGGCGCGTACTCAACCAGGAAGACCGCGCCGCCCAGGCTGATAGGCACCGAGATACCTAAGGTGATCAGCAGCAGATAGAACGAATCGAACAGCTGGTAGAGCACGCCGCCCTGGGTTCCGTTGGCGCGCGCGGGCTGCGTGAGAAAGCCCGGCTGGAACAGCGTCGAGATGCCCTCGAACAGGATGTAGGCCACCATGGAGACGACGATGAGCATGACGATGGCGACGATCGCCGTCAGCACGCCCGTGGCGATGCGGTCCTGCCTTTGGACACGCCCGAGTCTCGCCTCGTCGATGTGGATGCGCGTGCTAGCCACGAGCCTTCGCCCCCTTGCGGCCAATGAGATGGATGATCAGGATAAAGATGAGGCTCATGCCCATCAGCAGCAGGCCGAGCGCCCACAGGACGTCGTCCTGGGCCGACCCCTCGGCATAGACCGCCATAGATGTGGTGAGCGTGGTGGTGATGGTGGAGGCCGGCGACAGCAGCGACGTCGGCATGGCCTCGATACCGCCGATAACCATGCGCACGGCGAGCGTCTCGCCAAAGGCGCGCGTCATGCCAAGGATGACTGCGGTCATGAGCGACGGCATGGCGGACTTGAGCACCACGTGCCAGATGGTCTGCCAGCGGGTGTGGCCCAGCGCGAGCGAGCCCTGGCGGTAGCTGTCGGGCACGGCGCGCAGACCATCGACCGAAAGCGTGGTCATCGTCGGCAGAATCATGACGGCCAGCACGATGGCGCCGGGCAAGATGCCCAAGCCTGTGCTCACGTGGAAAACGCTCTTCATAAAACCGACGACCACGTGAAAACCGATCAGGCCAAAGACGACCGAGGGAATGCCGGTCAAAAGCTCAATAAGCGGCTGAAAGACCTTGGAGCCAAACTTAGGCTGGATCTCGACCGCAAAGATGGCAGAGCCGATGGCGATGGGCAGCGCGATGAGCGTGGAGAGCACCATGACCGCAAACGAGGTGATGATCAGGGGCAGGGCGCCGGTATAGGGCAGGCCGTTTTCGACCGTGTTGGCCAGGTCCCACTTGGTGCCGGTGAAGAACTCGACGACCGAAACGCCGTCCTTAACAAATGCCGAGAGGCCCTTTTGGGCGACCATAAAGATGAGCGCGGCAACGACAAGCGTCACGAGCGCTACGCACGTGCCCGTGACGCCCAGGCCCACGTTCTCAAGGTCGCGCTTTGGCAGCTGTTTTGCCATTGCAAACCTTTCCGGGGGCGATTACTTATTTGGCGGAGACCTTGCCGCTGGCGTCCTTGACGACCTTCATGGCAGAGACGGGGATAAAGCCCTGCTCCTCGACGAGCTTGCCTTGGACGTCGTCGGAAAGCATGAACCCCAGGAAGGCCTTGGTGGCCTCGTCGGCGTCCTTCGCGCAGTACATGTGCTCGGTAGCCCAGATCTTGAAGGAGTCGTCGGTGACATTCTTGCTCTTGGGCTCCACGCCCTCGACCTTGATGGCGTTGAACTTGGAGTCATCGAAGTGCGAGAAGTCCAGGTAAGAGATGGCGTTGTCGGTGCTGCCCATCTGAGTCTGGACGTCGCCGGACTTGTCGAGCTCGGCGTCGCCCTTAAAGTCGACGACCTCGTCGCCAAAGACGGCAGCCTCGAAGGTGGCGCGGGTACCGGAGCCGGCCTTACGGTTGAGGACGACGATGGTAGCGTCGTCGCCGCCGACCTCCTTCCAGTTGGTGATCTGACCGGAGAAGATGCCCTTGAGCTGCTCGAGGGACAGGTTGTCGACAGTGACGTTCTTGGAAACGACGGGGCCCATGCCCACGACGGCGACCTCGTGATCGACGAGGTTCTTGACCTGATCGGCCTCGAGCTTGGTCTCGGCGAAGACGTCGGAGTTACCGATGGTGACGGTGCCGGCGGCAACAGCGGTCAGGCCCTTGCCCGAACCGTTGCCCGAACCGGAGACGGAGACGTCGGGGTTGGCATCCATAAACTTCTCGGCAGCAGCCTCGACGAGAGCCTGGAACGAGGAGGCGCCGTCGTAGGTTACCTCGCCCGAGACGGACTCAGCAGCAGCGGCGCTGCCCTCAGCAGCGGTGTTGGCGGCGTTGGCGCCACCGCAACCAACGAGACCGAGACCGACGATGCTGGCAAGACCACCAGCGAGGCCGAGGAACTGACGACGAGAATAAGCCTGATCGAGCATGATCTTCCTTTCATACATGCGACTCGCGGGCACCCTGCCCGCTTTGCTGTTTGGAAAGATACGGTCTCGATCGGTCAGCGCCCGCGCCAACTGCGGTTTCTTACGGGCTATTGATAGACCCTTACCGCAAGCTCTGCCCAGCCTTTACAAACGGATAACAATCCAGCGCCGAACATGGCGCACCGTTTACACCAGAGGAACGTCCCCATGGACTGCCCCACCGCAACAGAAAAAGCCCGGGCAAAAGCACCGGGCTCGTAATGCAAGTTTGTATCCAAGCAGGATATAGGGGAAGCCCTACAGCTCCAACTCGTTGAGCTTTAAGATTGCCACGATGTAAATCTTGAGCGCTTGCTTGAGCTGTTCCTCGTTGGCGCACTCGTTGGGACCGTGCATCTGGCCGCCCCACGCGGGCAGCTCCAGGCCGGTCTCCTCGGGGCCAAACGACACGGCGCGGGCAAAGTTGCGCGCGTACGTGCCGCCGCCCATGGCAAAGGGCTCAGCATGCTTGCCCGTAAACTCGTTATAGGTATCAATAAGCGCCTTCACGGCCGGATCGTCAGCCGAAACTGAGAACGGCACCTTGGCACGACCCACACGGTACGTCACGCCAAAGCGGCCCACGAGCGGCTCGAGCTGCTCGCAAATGGTATCGGCGCTCGTGCTGTCGGGGAAGCGCACGTCGATGACCTGCCCAATATGGCCATCCGCCACGCGGATGACGCCAGCGTTGCAGGTAAGCGGGCCAAACGCCGGACTCGTCGCATCGATACCCAGGCCGCGACCATAGGCGTCCGCATGCACAAAGGCCAAAAACTTGACAAACTCGTGCTCGGCAGGCGTTAGCAGGCGCTCGTCGCGTGCACCAAACGCGTCCTCGGCCTCGCGCAGATACGTCACGATCAGGCCGACGGCATTGATGGTGCCCTCAGGCATCGAAGCGTGGCCGCCAATACCGTGGGCGAAAATCTGCGCATGGCCATTATCAAGCGCCGTGATCTCCAGACGGTCGGCGTTCTCGATGGGCGCCGGCAGCTCATCGGCGGCAATCGCGAGCTCGCAGATGGACTGCGACGGAATGGCATTGCTCGCCTCGGCGCCGCTCCAGGACACAATGCGCCCGCCGTCGATCTTGGGGCTCACGAACGTCGCCCCAAACTGGCCCTTCTCGGCATTGCAGACCGGGAACTCGGCATCGGGCGTAAACAGAAAGTCGGGGTCTGCGTGGTTCTCCAGATAATGGTGAACGTCGGACATGCCCACTTCCTCATCGCAGCCCAGCAGCGCGCGGAAGGTGTAGCGCGGAACAATGCCGTGCTTGAGCAGATAGGCGCCGGCGTAGAGCGACAACACCGCCGGGCCCTTGTCGTCAATCACGCCGCGACCGAGCAGCCAGCCCTCGCGGCGCTCCATGGCGAACGGGTCGGTGTTCCAGCCAGGGCCGGCGGGAACCACGTCCACGTGGCAGATAGTCGCGAGCTGCTTGTCGCCGCGGCCCGGAATATCGGCGATTCCCACATAGCCCTCGTCGTCGCTCGTCTGGTAGCCGAGCTTTTGCGCGATGCCGAGCGCGCAATCGAGCGCGTCACGGACCGGGCGGCCAAACGGCGCGCCAGGCTCCGCATCGGCAGAAACTGCCACGGACGGGTAGCCCACCAACTGCTCGATATCGGCGACAACATCCTCCCAGACCTCGTCGACATACTCGGTAACGCTCTGCTCCACCTGATTCATGGACGACCTCCTTACCAATGAGCGGCAAGCGTACCCGCCCCTCACATTACGTCATTAGATAGCGAAAAGTTTAGCAAGCTCGGCCGCCGAGTGCACCACCGCATCGGCACCCGCCGCCTCATGCTCGCCCGGCACCGCCGCGCCCGAATAGATGCCAATGCACGGCACGCCCATTGTGTGCGCGCCCTCGACGTCGTTAAAGCGGTCGCCGATCATCACGGCCTCGTCGGCCGTCGCGCCAAGCGCCGCCAGGGCGTCGCGGACCGAATCGGCCTTGGTCTCGCGTCCCTGCGGCGGATTCATGCCAACCACCGCCTCAAACTGAGAAAGCCCCAGCTCATGCACCATGTCGATACACTTTGCCTCCATGCGAGACGTCGCCACGGCCATGCGATGACCCTGCGCCGCCAAGCCATCGAGCAGCTCGGGGATTCCGTCGAACACGGGGTACTCCTCCGGACCCAGCTCGTCAAAAAAGGCACGGTACTCGTCGGCCACCACGAGCGACTCCTCGCGCGTAAAGCCGTAAAAGTCGTGGAAGCTCTTCCACAGCGGAGGCCCGATCATGCGACGCAGGTCACCCATCTGCGCCTCCGAAAACCCGCGCGCGGCCAACGTTTTGCGTGTCGAGGTCATCACCGCCCGACCCGTATCTGCCACCGTGCCATCGAAATCAAACAGCACGACCGGCCGCTTGCCTATCTCCAGCGCCTCCATCGGTATCCCTCTTCCCCAGTTGATGATTTCCACACCGACACTTCAAACTGTTGACTATTCAACAATTGAACCTAGCAATGTAGAGCAACTCCACTATACTTGTCGCACTTTGCTCTCAGAAGGCGGCGCCGTCGCGCCCCAACGAAAGGTGCAATTATGTCTTTTGCCATCATAACCGACTCCACGTCGGACATCTCCCCCGCCCGTGCTCAAGAGCTTGGCATTTACGTGATTCCGCTGCATGTGATTATCGAAGGCGAGGACCTGCTCGACCAGGTGCAGATTACCGCCGAGGAATACGTCGCCCGCATGGCAGGCTCCGAGCAGCTGCCGCACACCTCGCAACCGAGCGCCGGCGAGTTCAAGGCACTCTTTGACCGCGTGCTCGCCGACGGCCACGATAGCGCGATCTTTATCTCGCTGTGCAGCGAGTGGTCCGCCTGCTATGCCAACGCCAGCCTGGTGGCCGAGACCCACGAGCTCGACGTGCGCTGCATCGATTCGCGCACCGGCTCGGGCGCCGAAGGCCTACTGGTGGAGTACGCGCTGGCCATGCGCGAGGACGGCCGCAGCCTGGACGAGACCGAAGCGCAGATCCGCGCGACGCTGCCTGACGCCCATCTGCTGCTAATTCCCCGCACGCTCGAGAACCTCGTTAAGAACGGCCGCGCGCCTAAGCTCGCCGGCCAGCTCACGCAGATGCTCAACATTCGCCTGGCCGTTTCGCCGGAGTGGCAGTCGGGCGAGATCAAGGCCATCAAAAAGGGCCGCGGCGCCAAGCGCATCGTCGCCAACACCATGGCAGACTGCCTCGCGTTTTTGGACGAGCACCCGGGCTCAAGCGTGCGCGTGCTCACGACCGGCGCCGCCGAGGAGCAGAAACTTGTCAACGAGGCGCTCGCGGGCCAGGACTACGTAGACGCCGGCGCCGGCACCATCGGCTGCACCATCGCCACCCATGTAGGCGTCGACGCCATCGCCATCAGCTACTGCCCCCGCTACCAGTCCGCCCACTAGGGCCACCTTTACCACTTGCGGTGAAATAGGGACTGTTTTTGGCATATCAACCGCAAATCAATCCCTATTCCACCGCAACTTTTTAGTTGCGCCATCCATATACTAGATATTAATGGCGATCGGCGCATTCTCAGCTGTTTGAGGGAGCTTCGACTAGCCCCCAACGATACCCAGCGGGCAAAAAATGGCAAATATGAGTACTGTTACCAAATTAGTAACAGCAAAATCTAGCTGAAATTGTCCGCTTCTACCGATTTCAGAGGTCCATAAAGCCCCGAATCGTCGTGTTTAGGGGGTTGAATATACTAGAAAACAGTCAATTGGTCTTAAATACTTTCCGAATGATATGATGCTATCCTGGCAACAGTACTCATATTTGCCATTTTTTGCCCACCGGGTCCGGATGAAGCCCGCTCTTTACGCCTCCGGCTGCCCACATGACCGCAAATCCTGATTATCAAGGGCCGTCGCGTACCTTAGCATCGATCGAAAGCCGCTCGCGGAGCAATCCCTCACCATTAGCGAACTTGAATCGAAATTGCATGCCCCGAAAAGCCGCAATGCCGTACCCTCGTTCTCAGCAACTCCACTACAAGAATGGCATTCAAATGGGCAACACCATGCATCAATACGCCCTCTTTGGGGCCACGCAATTTAAATACGATCAGACAATCACGCATATATCGGACCAACACCGACAAATCGTCATTTGCAACAACGGTTCAGACGTACGCTACGCCACACTTGAAGAGTGGGAAGAAGCCGGCGCTTTGTTCGATGAACGAGCGCAAATCGAGGGCATCGTCACCAGCGCGAGCCCAGCACGTGACAAACTCGAGCTCTTTCGCAGCCTCTTTACCGGGCGTAAAGATGTTTACGCTCATGGATATCGCAGAAAAGACGGAGGTATCGGCTATACGCCCGCTTGCGCAAACGAGTGGAAGCCGGGAATTTGTCCCAAAGTAGCCCATCAAAAAGTCAAATGCGCAGAATGCCACAATCGCGTCTTCCCCGAATTAAGCGATGCCGCAATCATTGCTCACTTTAAAGGCAACGATGACCGGTTCCGCGATGTCCTCGGGCAATATGTTCTCGACAGGGACTGCAACACGAAAGTTCTCGTCATCGATTTTGACAAAGCAGACTGGAAAGAGGCAACAAATGCCGTACGGCTTGTTGCAAAACGACGGAACATTTACGCCGCCGTCGAGCGCTCAAGGTCCGGCAACGGCGCACACATCTGGTTTTTCTTTTTCGAGCCAATCAGCGCAAAGGCCGCCAGAGAGTTTGGAAGTTGCCTCATAACCGAAGCTGCGGCGCTTAATAAGACAATCACGTTCGAGGCCTTTGATCGAATGCTACCCGCTCAGGACACTATTCCCGATGGAGGTTTTGGAAACCTCATCGCACTTCCCTTTCAAGGCAAGGCACAACGTGGAGGAAACAGCGTATTTGTAGACGAACAATTCGAGCCCTTTCCCGACCAATGGCTTTATCTGTCGCAAGTCCAGCTGATTCCGCGCTCGACAGTGCAAAATCTGATCGAGACCACTGGGAACAACCCACACGGGCTATCAACAGCCACGGTGGCAAACAAGGCCAAACGATATGTCCAAAAGCCACGAAAGCGGCTACCACTCACATCGCAGGACTTTCCTTCATCGCTGCCCGTCACGCAAGCCGATATGCTCTACATCCCCGAAAAGTCTCTGAGTCCTGCAGCTCAAATGGAAATCCGCGGGCTCGCGACATTCGCCAACCCAGAATTCTATCGAGCGCAGTCCGTGCATAAATCAGTATTCGGCAAACCGCGGCTCATAGACCTTAGCGAACTGAGAGATGGTTATGTTGCGATTCCCCGGGGCTGCAAAACTCAGCTTGAGCAGCTGCTCCGAGAAACCGGCGTTACTGCCCACTATTCAGACGAACGCAAATCCGACAATCAAATTGTGATGACATTTAAAGGCGCCCTTCGCCCTGAGCAGCAAATCGCCGCTGATCAGATGCTCATATACGAAGACGGAATCATGTCCGCCCCGACAGGCTTCGGCAAAACCGTCATCGGGGCTTACCTTATTGCCTCCATTGGCCTTCCAGCGCTCGTCATCGTTCCCAAGACCGCACTCATAACCCAATGGAAATCCCAGCTCGAGCGATTTATCGACATTACGGACAACAGAGAACCCGTCCGAACCCCAAAAGGACGAATCAGCAAAAGGCAGCCTCCCCTTATTGGACAAATCGGAGGAGGCAAAAATGCCGTAAGCGACCTCGTCGACGTCGCTTCGTTCCAGTCGCTGTCTTGCAAAGACCCCCAAACCGAGGAGCCGATAGTTAAGGACCTTGTTCGCAATTACGGTCTCATTATCTGCGACGAATGTCACCACGCCGCCGCGCCACAGCTCGAGCTTGTTCTCAAGTCTGCCCCGGCCAAATACGTATACGGGCTTTCCGCAACGCCTGAGCGCTCCGACGGCCTTACGCGGGCGCTCTCCATGCTTTGCGGCCCGCTTCGCTGCGTCATCGACCCAAAAACGCAAGCGATTCAGCAGGGCATCCAGCGCATCGTACGGCCTCGTTTTACCGGAATTCGACTATCCGCCTACGAGCCGGGAGCAAGCTTCAATCAGATTCTCGATCTGCTGTGTGCACATGCAGCAAGAAACGAATTGATTGTCAGCGACGCTCTTGAAGCTGCGTCAAACGGTCGGCATCCGCTCGTGCTATCTAAAAGGAAAAAGCATGCTGAGGAGCTGTTCAGACTGCTTAAAGACCGAGGACACGAGCCCATTCTCCTGACCGGGGAAATCGACGCCAAAGAAAGAAGAGCGATACTGAACAGTCTTCCCTGCTTCGAGCATGAACATCGAATCATCGTCGCCACCGAAAGCCTTCTGGGCGAGGGCTTCGATCTGTCCTACCTTGACACTCTCCTCATTGCCACGCCGATATCGTGGGACGGCAGCATCACGCAGCAGGCGGGCAGGCTCCACAGAAGCCACGAGGGCAAGCGACAGGTTGAGATATTCGACTATGTTGATTTGTCGATACCCATGCTCGCCCGCATGTACCAGAAAAGACTCAAGACCTACGCCAAGCTCGGGTACGAGGTTTATGCAGCGAAAGACGCCAGCCAAGCCGAGGCAAACATCCTAATTGACTCTTCGCATTTCCTTGAGACCCTGAACAAAGATATCGTCAATGCCACGAAGAACGTTTTCATCGCCGCACCCTATGCATCTTCCGCATGCCTTACGAAACTCAAGGATTCACTCACCAGCCCCATGACTCGAGGAATTAGCATTGAGATAATCGTTGCCTCAACTCCGCGCGATGACGTGAGAGCGATTTTTGCCGAAATGGGCATCGACTATTCCGTCAAAACTGAAGGGCGTTTGTGCGCGGCAGTGATTGACGAGGAAACCGTCTGGTACGGAACCATTCCATTACTGGCTTTTCCCAAGAAAGAGGATTGCAGCATTCGTTTCAAAAGCAGCGAAGTTGCCGCCGAGCTTTTGGACGAAATCCAGTGAAGAGGAGAACCGAATGTTGCAGCAACAGGTGGGACACCCCCATCACTTGCGGTGAAATAGGGACTGTCTTTGGCTTATCAGCCGCAAATCAATCCCTATTCCACCGCACCTTAAAATCGAGTGGCTAGCTCAGTGGGCCTTGGAACAGTTCTTGATGCGAACCCATTCTTACCAGTCGGATCACTGGATTAGTTTTGTGCGGCAGGTAGAGAACAACCACGTCGACCAGGCCGTCGGATAGATGGAAATCGATGTGACCGTTGTAGTTGCCGCCCGGGTTGGAGAGCTCGTGGGCGCCATACTCTGCCGGAAGCGAACCATGTGCCGCAAGCTCGGCGACAGCTGCCTTAAACTCGGTTTTTAACTGCGGGTGGCTCTGCATCGTTCGCTTATAGTCGGTCTTAAACTGAGCCTCGACCTTAATCTCAAACATCGCCTAGTCCTCATCGAGGAACGACATCAGCTCATCAACGTTATCGAATGACGGGCTGTCGTCCGGCAAAATTCCCAGCTCATGAGCCTCGGCGATCACCATGGCGCGCCTCGTCGCCTCATTGGGTGCCTCCGGTCGACCCACAATCTCAAACGGAATCTTCCGCTGATTTACAAGCTGCCGAACAGCCAGATTGAGATAGGAATTAAGGCTCAAGCCAACCGAATCTAAAAACTCAGTCGCCTGCTCCTTGAGCCCCTCTTCGATGCGAACCGTCGTGGGCTTAACCGTTGCAGTAGACATACGCGACCTCCTCGACCTCGTCTTTTGCATCAGTATACCCAATAAAAATGGCAATCTGATGTTAGATAGCATCAGATTGCCATGCATATTCGTGTCACGACGGGCACGATCACTCTACATCAGCCCGCTGAGGGCAATGTCAACGGCCTCGTTGAGGTCATCGGTAATGTGTACCAGATCCGGATCGAGCGGGCTGATCATACCGGCGTCCATCACCGGGCCGTTGAGCCAGTCGAACAGGCCCTGCCAGTATTCGCCGCCCACCAGCACGAGCGGCATGCGCTTGACTTTGTGCGTCTGCACCAGCGTGAGCACCTCGAACATCTCGTCGAGCGTGCCAAAGCCGCCGGGGAACACGATGGCGCCCGAGCTGTATTTGACGAACATCGTCTTGCGCACAAAGAAGTAGCGGAAGTCCATGCCGAGGTTCACGTATTTGTTGAGCCCCTGCTCGTGCGGCAGCTCGATACCCAAGCCAACCGACTTGCCGTTGACGCTCGCCGCTCCCCTGTTGGCCGCTTCCATAATGCCGGGGCCGCCGCCGGTGATAACCGCCACGCCGCGCTGGGCGATCTTGCGGCCGACGGTGCGTGCCGCCTTGTAGAGCGGGTCGGTCTTGGGCGTGCGGGCACTGCCGAAGATGGTCACCGCGGGACCGAGTTCGGCAAGTGCGCCAAAGCCATCGACGAATTCTGCCTGGATGCGAAGCACACGCCACGGATCGGCATGCAACCAGTCGGTCGAATCCTCGGGCGCCAGCAGGTTGGCGTACGTATTGTCCTTAGGAATCATGGGGCCGCGCATAACCACGGGGCCGCGTCGGTACGTCTCGTCGTAGGCCGGCTCGCCCTCGATGTTCTCATTCTTAATCATGGGATACTCCTATCGAAAATAGAAACGGGCGGGGTCGACGCCATGCGTCAAACACCCGCCCGAACATCAACTATTCGGTATGGTACCCACGATGCATCAAGCGCTTGCAAGGCATCGGTCAGCGGTCGCGGCTCTTAGTAATCCACCGCCGCAGGGCTGTTCATCCAGTCACTCACGAACGCGCCGTAACGACCCTCGATAATGGCCTGGCGGGCGCGCTGCATCAGGTTGAGCAGGTAGTAGATGTTGTGCATCGACAGCAGAATGCCGCCGAGCATCTCCTTCTGCGTGACCATGTGACGGATGAGCGCGCGGCTGTAGCCGCCCGTGCACACCGGGCAGGTGCAGGTGGGATCGATGGGGCCGTCGTCGTGCGCAAAGCGCGCGTTGCGGAAGTTGAGGCGACCCTCGCTCGAGAACGCTGTGCCCATGCGGCCGGTGCGCGTCGGCAGCACGCAGTCGAACATGTCGATGCCCACGCCCACGCCGCGCACGAGCGTGGTGGGGTTGCCGACACCCATCAGGTAGCGCGGCTTATGCTTGGGCATGTACTCGCTCACGAGCGGCGCCAGGGTCTCGAACATGGTCTCGTGATCCTCGCCCACCGAATAGCCACCGATACCATATCCCGGGAAGTCGCCGCACTCCTCCAGATGGCGCAGCGAACGCAGGCGCAGATCCAGGTGCATGCCGCCCTGAACGATGCCAAAGAGTGCCTGGTCATCGCGGGTATGCGCCTTATAGCAGCGCTCGGCCCACATGCTCGACAGCTCAACGGCGCGCTCAACGTAGGCGCGCGTGGCGGGATAGCCCGGGCACTGGTCGAGCTGCATGCAGATATCGGAGCCGAGCTTCATGGCGATTTCCATGTTGTCCTCGGGCGTCCAAAACACGTGGCGGCCGTCGTAATCGTTGACGATAAAGCGCACGCCCTCATCGGTGAGTTTGACGGCATCGTTGTGGCTGAAGACCTGGAAACCGCCCGAGTCGGTGAGGATGGGGCCGTGCCAGTTCATAAACTTGTGCAGGCCGCCCAGCTCGGCGATGGTGTCCTCGCCGGGACGCATGGACAGATGATAGGTATTGGCGAGCACGATCTGCGCGCCGAGCTGCTTGACGGTCTCGGTGGGAATACCCTTGACGTTTGCCTTGGTACCCACGGGCATAAAGATCGGCGTCTCGATGTCGCCGTGCGGGGTGTGCAGCACGCCGGCGCGCGCATGCGTCGTCGGGTCCTCGGCGATCAGGTCGAATTTAAAAAGGTTCTGGTCCATAAACTGGAACTCCTTGGTTGCGGTTCATACGCAGACCATTATACGGGCAACCCGCAAGAAGCACCGACTCGACAGAAACTGGCGTAAGAGGTGGCGCGGCAGGGACACGGCAAATGAGCGCGGATTTTTGGACGCTTACCGAATGAGCGTGGATAATCTCCCACTTTTGCCCAAAACACAGACCAAAAACGGGAGATTATCCACGCTCATTTTGTGGCACTCATTTAAGTACGTCCCCAATGAGTGGAGCTATTTACCAACCACGGAAACGCCGATGTTTTGTCAACGTCAGCGAGCGGGCCGCATTTGAGACAAGGTGACGTGAAATGAAAGGGCGCTGACCTTCTGGTCGCGCCCTTGAAATTGAACGGCAGATTGTCCAAATGCGGCCCGCGCAGCGTCGGCCGGTCCGCCGTTCGGTAGAACGGCGGAACCCCTAAGGACGCTGGCCCATGCCACCCTCGAGGGTAACGGTCTCGCCGTTCATATACTTAAAGTCGGGACCGCAGAGCTGAACGACAACGCGGCCGATTTCCTTCTCGACGTCGCCGTAGTGGCCTGCCGGCGGCATGTGGACGTTGGCCTTGAACGCCTCGGGATAGGCATCCTGGAAGTTCTCGAGCGCGGCGGTCCAAGCAAGCGGGCAAACGATATTGACGTTGATGCCGTCCTTGCCCCACTCGTTGGCGGCAACGCGAGTCAGACCACGGATGCCTTCCTTGGCGGCGGCATAGCTGCACTGGCCGTAGTTGCCAAACAGGCCGGCGCCCGAAGCAAAGTTGACCACGGAGCCCTTGGTCTCCTTCAGGTGCGGATAGGCCTTCTGCATGTACAGGTAGGTGGCATACAGGCCAGAGTAAATGGCGAGGTTGAACTGATCCATGGTGTGATCGGCAATGGTCACGCCCGAGGCGCTGGCCTGAGCGTTGTTGACGACGGCGTCGATGCGGCCGAACTCCTCAATAGCCTTGTCGATGACGTTCTGGACGACGGCCTCGTTGTCCTGACCAGCCGAAACATCGGCCTGAACAGGCAGAACCTTGACACCGTACTCGGCCTCGAGAGACTCCTTGGCGGCCTCGAGCTTGGCGACGTTGCGGCCGGTGATGACGAGGTTTGCGCCCTCCTTGGCAAAAGCGATATCGATGCCGTAGCCGATGGAACCAGCGGAGCCGTCCTTAAGTGTGGCCTTGCCGCCGCCGGTAACGATCACGGTCTTACCAGTGAAAAGTCCCATACAAAGTCCTTTCAAATCGCGACGGGCCTGCCCGTCGACTGCGCGCATCCAACTTCACGCGCCAAAAGCTGAAATGCAACTTTAACGGGTTCAAGTGAAAAGAAAAGGCCTCGGCAGGCGAACGGCATAACGTCTTTCGGCGAAGGGATTGTCAAGTACAAACTGGATAAAGTGGCCGAGTTTTTGCTATCGACGCGAGCCATCGAACACGTTTTGAAACTTTGCTGCAGCGCGCGGGATGTCGGCGCGAGACTTTATCATAGGGTGACAAACAACGATGAGGAGCACATGCCTATGACAGACGAGCTGGACCCCCAGACTCAACAGCATATTGATGATTCCGCAGACGTCACTGCAGATGCCGACGCTGTGACCTGCGATGATATTGACCTCGACGACCCCATCTTAGACGAAAGCGCTACGGCGGAAACCCCCGGCGCCGAAGATGCAGGCGAGCAAAACGACGATGCGCCCGCTCAGGACGACGACCCCGTACAGGATGCCGCTCCGCAAGCTGCGGGCCCCATCGAGGTTTCTTCGGAAGAAGAGCTCGACGCCGTCATGGACTCCATGATGGATGCCGTCAAAGCGATGAAAGACGCCGTGGCCGACGCTGACGTTGACGCCGAGGAAGAGGAGGCCGCCGAGGCAGCCTCGACCTTCGTACCCGGCGAGACTCCGGTTGCCGACCAGGGCAGCACCATGCCCTCGTTTCTGCAGCTCGAGCACCCCACGATTGGCGCCGATGCAGTCGACCCGCACGCAGCAGGCTTTTCTGTGATCGAGGGCGGTACCGGCAATATCGCCGTGCCGCAGGCTGCCGATGCGGATGCTGCCGGCACCGCTCGCCCGACCGCCCCGCACTCCCCTGCCGCGAACCGCGATCTGGGGACCGCTGTCTCGAACACCGCGAACGCCGTGGGCACCTTTATCGCCCAGGGCGCCTCGGCCATGCGCGAGATGAACGCCGCGAAAAAGGCACTTGCCGATGCCCGCGCCCACTTGGCCGAACTTGAGCAGCGCATTGCCAATCAGGCCGAGGAACTCGAGACGCGCCAGGATATCGCAGGCCGCTACGACCAGATCGTCGCCGACCAGCGCCAGGCGATTGCCACGGCCCAAAAGACTGCAGCGGCCGCCGAGATTGACCGTGATGCCCACGCCGCCAAAGCGACAGAGCTCAAGGGTCAGCTCGAACAAATGAAGACAGAGGATGACGCGACTGAGCTCCG
>CAKUBM010000015.1 GCA_934643145.1 uncultured Collinsella sp.
GTTCGACCTTCTCCCTGCTGTACATGCGAACCTCCAGTCCGGACCGTCTCGCGGTCCAACTTTCTGTCCGCACCCCCAAAAGCCCCAAAAATCGTCCAAATATCCACTCTCGATATCCGACCGTCCGAAAATCTTTGCTCGTGCGGTGACGGCTACGGCAAGGCGTCATCGCCGGATCGGTAATGGCTCTGCCGGACGACTTATTCCTGCGCAGCCTCGTGTCCGTCCATCAGGAACAGCCTAAGAACCAGCTTGATGACATTTCCCGGTTTGACTTCTGCCGCGTCAAAGACGTGGCGCTCGGCGAGCTCGCTGCAGTATGCATAGATGTCGCGGATAAGGTCCGCGCCCGAAAGCGTAAACATGTAGCCTGCGTCCGAAAGCGCATTGGGTGCGGCGGGCAACTTGGTCATGCGACAAAAGGTCAACAGGTCGGGCGCCATAGCGTCTTGGTAGCCAAGATGGCTGCCGTCTTCTTGTGCGGCGAGTTCCAGCTGGCGTACTCGATCCAGCGCCGCTGCCAGCACAAAGCTCGGTGTGGGAGCATTGACGTCCTCCGTGCTCGCCACGAGTCTGCCCGCCGCCTGCGTGACGAGCCAAGCGACCTCGCGCTGGCAGCGCACGGCCTTGCGCGTAACCGGCTTGATGGACGAAGAAGAAACGCTCCCCTTAGGCGGATTCGAAACAGCCACAAGAACCTCCCATGAACAATCCGGCCCAACAAGCCCGGATGAAACACGTGCTACATCAGTATACAGGGGAGTGGGGTAGCGGGGTACAAGTGCGCCAGCGGCAAACCGAGAGCATCAACAATGTGCCTCCGCTCTATTTGGACGATGGTACGTGGGTCATTAAGTATTCGGTTCAAGCGCCGGGTACCGTTGGTTTTCGAGACCAGAATTACAACCGTAAAATGCTCAACTGCACGGAATGTGGCATTCCAGTCGGAGTCATATTTGCAACCGAGGTGGGCTACAAGGTGCTCGGCCTTGCGTTTGTTGAACGGTTCGAGCCCGAAAACGGATGGTTTGGACCCAATACGGTGTTTCTTGAGGCCCATCGCATTGAGTTCGATCACTCGGAAAAGAAGCGTGAAAAGGCGGGGCCTCTGCCGTATTAGCGTATTTGGCTTTGGCGGTCTTTTACGATCGTGTTGTTTGATCGGATCGCGCGGCGATGCAATCTCGCGCACGCCTGCTGGTGCATGCTCTTCCTGATTTGTATAGCGAGAGGGGAGCGAGCGTGAGCTGGCGAGGCGATATTGCGATGGGGAAGTACGGAAAACTGCCGTGTGCCCTTATAGACAACAAAATGTTTCCGAGCGTAGAAGTTGATTGCGGGTCGTTTGTCGTCTCCTGTCCTTGCTGCGGCTCGCAAATACCGTGCCTCGACATTTGGTTCATCGATGCGCGCGACAGACTTAGCGACGAAGTGAGAAAACGGACGGGCGTTCATATGCCGGTGTATCAGGAGAAATGCCCTGTTTGTGGCCTCGATATCGTGTACGACGCCGGCGACGAGGGATAGGTGATGCGGAGGAGCTGACTGTGAAGGCATCTCTGTCCCTATAAATAAATCCCCTCACCGAGCTGCTTGTGGAACTCGGCGTGATGGTCGCGTGCCCAGGTAAAGAGCGCCTGGTCAAAGTCGGTGCGTGTGGCCGGGACGCCGAAGACGCCGGCAACTTCGACGCGCACAAACTCCAGTGCCGGCAGTTTGTTGATGGCGGTGAGGGCAAACGGGGACGAGGGCTCCTCGAACAGATAGCGGCTGCCTTGCAGCGCGTCGCAACTGGTGCACGTGTTGCCGAGCGATGGGGCTTTGGAGGCTCGCGCGCCTACGGGCTTGTAGCCACAGCGCTTAGAAAGATAGTCGCGGATCTCGCCCGGCACGCAGCCAAGAGCGGGAACAATGGCGAGCGCGTTGGCATTGGCCGTGTCGATGGCAATGTGCCCGGCCTTGTTGGGCGCGTGCGCGATGGCGATGTCCTCGCCGTCATCGGCTCGATAGGGAATGCCGAAGGCCGCGACCGAGGTCTCTTTGCGGCATTTCCAGCACTCGCGCTTGCCCAGTACTAGATATATATACGGCCCAGAGGGGTCGGATCGGCCAACGCCGGGCAGCCACTCGGCAAAGGGCTCGGGGTTGACGCCGCTGGGCACGTACCAGATCTTCTTGGTCCGGTCCCATTTGGCGCCCAACGCCTTGGCTTCTTCTTTGTGTGAAAAAGGGACATCGAGCTCGGTGCGCATGGCGGCTCCTTGGTGCTGCAGGTGTAAGTGGCTCAAGGATACCGCAGGGCGCAGACATCGCGGCGTTTTGCCGAGAAGTTGTGGTGCGGACTGATTGGTTATGCCGATGGATGGATCGGCAAGTAGATGGTCGGCTTTTGACCAGTTGGGCGGTTGGAGCAGCTTGCGGCGCAGTTTTGTGCCTGGCTATTGTTGATGTTGGGGTATTGAATATATTTGGCTGCCATTCGTCAGGTGAATTGTTGTTACGTTGCGATGACGGTTGGAACTGCCAGCGGATTTAGCGACAAAAAACAAAACAGCCCAGAGGACATAGCCTCTGAGCTGCGAACATTTGGTGGGCGTTAGAAGATTTGAACTTCTGACCTCTTCCGTGTCAGGGAAGCGCTCTCCCCCTGAGCTAAACGCCCGATCAAGGGTGCGCAAGCGCGCAAGGGATAATATAACGGAGCCTGAACTCGGTGGCAAGAACATTTTTAAAAATCGCTTACATTGTGGAATTCGGGGGCTTTGTCATATCCATTTCAAAAGAGCCTGCTGCCGCGATTTGACTGTCGCATAATGCAAGGCCATTGCGGTATCGAGCTATGGAAAGACGTCTGCGGAATTGTCCTACCGATAAGCGGACAAGCCTTCGGCTGGTGCCTTCGCCGTGGTAAGGTAAGCCGAATTGTTTCCAGGCTGCTTCGAGGGAATGGAATGAGCAAAGAGCGTGTCGAGCAGGTCGAAGGCGCAGGGGCTTCGGTGCCGATGACCGATATATCGAACATTGATGTGCCCGAGGGCACCGACGAGCTCAGCCGCAACACCCGTCGCGCGTGGCGCGACCGCCTTAACAGCGCCTCGACGCGCAAGATGATCACGGGCGTTCTGGCCACGCTGGTGGGTGGTTCGTTTTGGGGCTTCTCGGGTACCAGCGCGAGCTTTCTGTTCGATACCTACCACGTCGATACCCTGTGGCTCATGAGCGTACGTCAGATTCTCGCCGGCCTGCTGTTTATGGTCGTGGTCGTCGCGCGCGATCGTGCGCGCCTGGTCAAACTGTGGACCATGCCTACCGACCGCAAGCAGCTGCTGCTCTTTACCGCCTTTGGCTTGCTGTTCAATCAGTTTTGCTATCTTTCGGCCGTGCGCCTGACGAACGCCGGAACCGCGACGGTGCTCCAATGCCTGCAGCTGGTCATCATCATGGGATACACCTGCGTCATCGATCGCCGTATGCCGCGTCCGCGCGAGGTTATCGGCATTGGCCTGGCTCTGGGCGGTACGTTTTTGATCGCTACCGGCGGGGACCCCACCAGCCTGAGCATCTCGCCGCTCGGCCTGATCGCGGGCCTTATGTGTGCGGTCAGCGCCACCTGCATGGCAGTGATCCCCGCTAAGATTCTGCCCGAATACGGCAGCCCCATCGTCACGGGTTCGGCTATGCTCACGGCGGGTGTGGTCTCGTGCATCTTCGTACAGCCCTGGGCGCATATGCCGGCGCTCGACGCTGCCGGTATCGAGGCGCTCGCGGTGTTCGTGGTCATCGGTTCGTTTTTTGCCTACATGCTGTATATGCAGGGCGTTAAGGACATCGGCTCGGTGCGTGCGAGCCTCATCGGAACCGTGGAGCCGGTTTCGGCGACCATCACCAGCGCTGTTATGCTGGGCACGGTATTTTTGCCGACCGACCTTATCGGCTTTGCCATGATCATCGTGATGATGTTCCTTACGGTGTAGCTGGCGCCGCCAAGACCGATAAGGTGTTGCGCCACATTTTCGCAAATTGATGTCCGTGTCTGGAGTTTAGCTGTCGATGCCCAATATGCCATAAACTAGTAACGTTATGGACTTTTTCATTGCGACTCAATTGCGAGGATTTCTTTATGGCTGGTAATCACTTTAAGGGCAGCGACAGCGGCCGTCCTGCGGTTCCGCCGCGTTCGAACGGGACTGGAAAAGCCGGCATGCCGAGCGGAGCTGGTCAGAACAGTGCCGGTAGGCGCACGTCCCCGGGCGAGACGGCGATGTTTACCGCTCTGTATGAGCAGTCTCAGAAGGCCAAAAAGACCGGTCGAGCAAGAGGGAATGTCTTTGCGGGCGGTGCGACCCCCACGTCGCAGCCGAGCGGGGCTCCTTCGACACCTGCGAACAACGCAGGCACTGCCAACGCCGCGAATGCCGCCGGCAACACTAATGCCGGCAATGCCGCCAACAATACTCCCTCTGCCGGTGGCGCGGGGCTTACGGGTAACCTTGGTACAATCTATACGGGTGCCTCTGAGACCGGCACATTCGCCCGTTTGGAAGATAACGGTGCCGAGTTTAAGGGCTCCGGTTCCAAGGAAGATTATTACGATTTTGGCCTGAACTATGGCAACGACGCTTCGTCGAGTTCAACCTCGGACGGCCTGGTCCGTCATCGTCATCGCAAGGGCGAGCGCAAGAAGCGCCATGTTGGCGCCGTTGTCGCCGCCGTTGTCGCGGTGCTTCTCGTTGCGCTTGGTGCGAGTGGCTTTATGCTGCTCAACTCGGCAAAGACCGTAAAGAGCGAAGCGAAGGAGGCTGTCGAGATTGTCAGCGGCCTTAAGGACAAGGTCACGTCGGGCGATTTTTCGACGCTGCCCGACGATGCGAAGAAGATCGACGAGCTCTGCAATAGCATGAAGGCGGAGACCTCGAGCCCGCTGTGGACGGCGGCTTCGTTTATTCCGGTGTACGGCAGCGACATCAACGCGGCCCGTACCATGATCGACGCCCTGTCCGATGTTTCGAGCAATGCGCTGGTTCCCATGGCCGACAACCTTTCGCAGGCCACGCCCGGCAAGCTGTTCCAGGACGGCATGATTAACGTGTCTGCGCTGCAGGCGGTCGCCGATTCGCTTTCCAGCAGCTCGAAGGTGTTCAAGAGCGCCAACGAGAAGATCCAGAGTATTGGCGATACGCATATTTCTCAGGTGACCGAGCTGGTTGATAAGGCCAAGGACGGCTTTGCCACTCTCAGCGGCGCGGTTGACGCGGCGGAGAAGGTCGCCCCCGTTCTCCCCCAGATGCTCGGTGCCAACGGCCAGACGCGCAACTACCTGGTGTACGCCATGAATAATGTCGAGATTCGTGCCTGCGGCGGCTTTGGCGGCTCGCAGGGCCTGATCTCGGTTACCGACGGCCAGATGTCGATCAACGACTTTGTCGCCTGCATTGCACGTAGCGAGGATGAGGCAGTCGAGAGCGTCGACGAAGAGGACGAGGCGCTGTTCGGCAACCACAGTAACCTGTACAACTCGGGTAACACGTATTCGCCCGACTGGCCCCGCAACTCGCAGCGTGTCGCCGCTTTGTGGAAGTCCGAGTATGGCCAAGACGTTGATGGCGTCATCGGTATCGATCCCGTGTTCCTGCAGTATCTGCTGGGCCTTGTCGGTATTGTTTCGCTGCCCGATGGCACGGTCGTCGACGGCACCAATGCGGCCAAGGTCCTCATGCACGATGTGTACTGGAACTATCCGGTCGAGGAGTCGGACGGCATCTTCGCATCCGTTGCCAGCGCTGCTTTCGACAAGATTCTCGGCGGCATCGGCGATGTCGATGTTACGAAGCTCGTCAGCGCCGTTGAGCGCGGCGCCGAAGAGGGCCGCTTGATCGCGTGGATGAAAAACGACGACGAGCAGAACGCTATCAAGGAAATGAACATCGACGCCTCGCTGCCCGATCCGGACGACCCGAGCGAGGATCCCGTTGCCGGTGTTTACTTTAATAACCTGAGCTTCTCCAAGCTCGATTGGTACCTCAACGCCGATACGCAGATTGGCCAGGGCGTCAAGAATGGCGACGGCACGTGCTCCTATCGCATCACCGTCACCCTGACGAACATCATGACGCAGGAAGAGGCCGGCAAGCTGCCCGACTACGTTGCAGCGAGCGCACCCGATGCCGCGCGTGATGACGAGCGCCTGAATGTCTCGCTGTTCGCCCCGACGGGCGGTAACATTTCGGACCTTACCGTCGAGGGCACCCAGTTTGGGCTTGGCGCTGCCACGTGGCATGGCATTCCCTTCTATTCGGGAACCGTTGACTTGCACGCGGGTGAGACGACGACGATCACCTATACGCTGACCACGTCGACCGAGGCGGGAGACAAGCCGCTTACGCTGCGCCAGACCCCCACGTGCCAGGCGGCTCGCGACAGCGCTTCGGCGTAGGGTTTTTCTGGTAGACCAGATAATCGAGTACCATTTTGGGGCGGACAGATAATCTGTTCGCCCCATTTTTATAAGGAGAGCGCATGAAGTACTTTGGCACCGACGGCTTTCGCGGCGAGGCCAACGTTGGGCTGACGGTAGAGCACGCCTATAAGATCGGTCGTTTTGTGGGCTGGTATTACGGCGCCAATCGCGAGCGCAAGGCACGCGTCATCGTAGGTAAGGACACGCGTCGATCCAGCTATATGTTCGAGGCGGCGCTGGTGAGTGGCTTGGTCGCGAGCGGTGCGGACGCCTACATGCTGCACGTGATTCCGACGCCGGGCGTGGCACACCAGACCGTGGAGGGCTGCTTCGATTGTGGCATCATGATCAGCGCGAGCCACAACCCGTTTTGCGATAACGGCATTAAGCTCGTCAACAGCGACGGCTTTAAGATGGACGAGGACGTACTGGAGCTCATCGAGGACTACATCGATGGCAAGAGCGAGGTGCCGCTGGCCACGGGCAACCACATTGGCGCCACGGTGGACTACATGCAGGGCCGCAACCGCTACATCGCCTCGCTCATCGCGAGCGCGAACTTTTCGCTGCAGGGCGTCAAGATTGGCCTGGACTGCGCCAACGGCTCGGCGTCCTCGGTCGCCAAGCCGGTGTTCGACGCGCTGGGCGCCGATGTGCGCGTGATCAACGCCGCGCCCGATGGCTTCAACATTAACGTCGACTGCGGCTCCACGCATATGGAGCGCCTGCAGCGCCACGTGGTGGAGCAGGGCCTGGACGTGGGCTTTGCCTACGATGGCGATGCCGACCGCTGCCTGGCCGTGGACGAGCGCGGTCGCGTGGTCGACGGCGACCAGATTCTGTACGTGTGCGGCGTGTATTTGAACAAGCACGGCCGTCTTTCGGGCGGTACCGTGGTGCCGACCATCGCCAGCAACTTTGGCCTGATCAAGTCGCTGGAGCTTGCCGGCCTGAGCGCCGTGACCAGCAGCGTGGGCGACCGTCACGTGTACGCCAAGATGCGCGAGGGCGGCTACAGCCTGGGCGGCGAGCAGACGGGCCATACGATCTTTGGCGATATCGAGCGCACGGGCGACGGCATCATGACTTCGCTGCGCGTGATGGAAGTGATCCGTGCCGAGCGCGAGACGCTCTCGCAGCTCACGGCACCGTGTAAGCTGCTGCCGCAGGCACAGGTGGCCGTGCGCGTGGCGGACAAGGACGCCGCCCTCGATAGCATGGGAGTGCAGAACGCCATCGCCGAGGCCGAGGCATCGCTGGCAGGCGAGGGCCGCGTGCTCGTGCGCAAGAGCGGAACCGAGTCAGTCATCCGCGTCCTGGCCGAAGCGCCCGACCAAGCATCCGCCGATGCCGCCATGAAGTGCATCGCCAGCGCGCTCGAGGCTCTGTAGTTACGCGGTTTTACCAAACCGCGTAACTACTCGACGCTGCAAACGCCCCTAAGCGGCAATCTGACGTTCAATTTCAAGGGCGCGACCAGAAGGTCAGCGCCCTTTCATTTCACGTCACCTTGCTCGCTTAGGGTCGTTTTCGCTGACGTTGCCAAGACATTGGCGTCAACATGGTTGGCGTTGGCGATGGCGTGCTGGTCAATCCTTACAGCTCGTACAGCGTGGTGAACTTGTCCTGCAGGTAGCTGCAGTAGTAGCGGGCGTCAAAATCCATGCCGCAGGCACCCTTGATGAGTTCCGGCGCGTCCTTGGCGCGGCCCCACTGCCAAATGTGCTCGCCCAGCCACGCGCGGACGGGTGCCAGGTCGCCGCTCGCGCAGGCGCCGGTAAGGTCGACGCCGTCGCGGCACATGGCTGGCACGAACATGGCGTCGTAGGCGCTGCCCAGTGCATAGGTGGGGAAGTAGCCAAACGAGCCGCCGCTCCAGTGCGTGTCCTGTAGACAGCCGCGCGTGTCGTCGGGAACCGGAATGCCCAGGTACTCGTCCATAAAGCGGTTCCAGAGCGCGGGGATATCCTTAGCCGTGGCCTCGCCGGCAAACAGCATGCGCTCGATCTCGTAGCGCACCATAACGTGCAGCGGGTAGGTGAGCTCGTCGGCCTCGGTGCGGATCAGCGACGGCTGTGCAATGTTCACGGCGTGGTAGAGCATATCCTCGTCTACGTTGCCGTAGACTTCGGGCGCGTGACGGCGCAGCACCTCGAGCAGCGGGCCCATAAAGGCGCGGCTGCGGCCCACGGTGTTCTCAAAGAAACGGCTCTGGCTCTCGTGGATGCCCATGGAGGTGCCGCCCTCCAGGCACGTGCGCGCGTAAGCGGGGTTCACGCCCAGCTCGTACATGGCGTGGCCGGCCTCGTGGATGATGCTGTAGACGTTGGAGATGCAATCGTCCTCATAGATGTGCGTGGCGATGCGCGCGTCGCCCACCGAAAAGCCCTCACTAAACGGATGCTCGGTAAAGGCGAGCGTGGTGTCGTCCAGGTCCAGGCCCACAAGCTTCATCAGGTCGAAGCTCATGGCGCGCTGGGCGGCCTCGGGCACATGCGCGTGCAAAAAGTCGGCAGCGGGCTGCTGGCCGCGCTCGCCGATGGCATGCACGAGCGGCACGACGGCAGCCTTGACCTCGTCGCAGAATGCGTCGAAGCTCTTGGTGGAAAGGCCGCGCTCGTACTGGTCGAGCCACACGTCGTACGGGTCGCGCTTGGGGTCCATAAGCTGGGCCTGGCGCTTAAGCTGTCCGACGATTCTGTCCACGTAGGGCTCAAAGCTCGCCCAGTCGTTGGCCGCCTTGGCCTTGTGCCACACGGCGTCGGCCTCGCAGGTGAGCCTGGTCCAGGCCTCGGCTTCTTCGGTGGGGATGGCACTGGCCTCACGTTGATCGCGGCCGAGCACACGGATCTCGTCGAGCAGCTGAGGGTCGTCGATTTTGCCGCCGGCGACGGTCTCGCGCGCTAACGAGCGTACGAGCTCAACGGACTTCTCACTGGTCAGCAGCTTGTGATGCTCGCCGGCAAGCGTGCCCATGGCGTCGGCACGCGCTGCTGCGCCGTTGGCGGGGGCGATGGTCGCGCCATCGAACTCGGCGATCTTGAGCAGATACTCGCGGGTCCACAGCTTGCCCTCGAGCTTGCGGAACTTCTTGATGGCCTTTTCGGCTTTGATGCCCTTGGCGGCTTTTGCCACGGCGGCCTTGGCCTTCTTATCGAACTTCTTTCCCATACCATATCCTTGATCTCGCAGGCCGAGCGCCAAAGGTGGACGTGCGGCCAGTTTGCACAGCTACCTGCCTTGTACCCAGCGCGAACAAAACGGAACGCGGTGATACGCTCGCGAAATGTGTTATCCTATAGCCCAATGCGTTGACGGAGAGGGTTTTGCCCGCCGCGTCGCCGGCAAGAGAGGGAAGGTCATGGGCTGCAAGCCTTCCTGCGGTGGCAAGGGCCAAGCGTTCACTCCCGAGCAGCAACCTCAACGGGCGCGCGGCCAGCGGCGGCGAAGCCCCAGTAGGGAAGCCGTGAGCCTCGCGATAAGGGGCACAGAGTGGGCACGGCGGGCCAGACATCCGCCGGGTCAAACAAGGTGGTACCGCGGAATTCAACCGTCCTTGGGCAATGCACATGCCCGAGGGCGGTTTTTTGTTACCGAACCGGGCCGCGTTTTCGCAACGCTGGGCGGCGGCAGTCGTCCCGGCGAGCGGGAAGCGCGAGAGATGAAAGGGAAGACATGAGTCTGATTGATGATCTGGTCAAACTCGAGGAAGAGGCCAAGGAGCTCGTCGCAGGCGCCGACGACGCCGCCAAGCTCGAGGCTGCGCGCGTTGAGCTGCTCGGCCGCAAGGGTCGCATCACCGGCCTGATGCGCATGATGGGCAAGCTCGCCCCCGAGGATCGCCCCGTCATGGGCAAGCGCGCCAACGAGATGCGCCAGCTGATCGAGGGTATGCTCGACGAGCGCACGACCGAGATGAAGGCCGCTGCCCTCAAGCACGCGCTTGAGCACGAGGCCGTCGACATCACGCTGCCGGGCATCCGTCCGCAGATCGGTCACCAGCACCTGATCAAGCAGATCATCGAGGAGGCCGAGGACATCTTCTGCGGCATCGGCTACACCGTCGAATCCGGCCCCATGGTCGACACCTCCTACTACAACTTCACCGCGCTCAACGCGCCCATGGATCACCCGAGCCGCTCGGCCCGCGACACGTTCTACGTGGTCGACAACAATCCCGGCAGCGTCGCGCACCCCGAGGCACATGCCCATGGCGAGTCCGACGTGCTGCTGCGCACCCAGACCTCGGGCGTGCAGATTCACACCATGGAGGCGCAGAAGCCGCCCATCTACATGATCTGCCCGGGCACCGTCTACCGTCCCGACACGGCCGATGCCTGCCACCTGCCGCAGTTCAACCAGATCGAGGGCCTGGTCGTCGACGAGGGCATCACCTTCGGCGACCTCAAGGGCACGCTCGACTACTTCGTCAAGTGCATGTTTGGCGAGGATCGCAAGACGCGTTACCGCCCGCACTTCTTCCCCTTCACCGAGCCCAGCTGCGAGGTGGACGTGAGCTGCCACGTGTGCGGCGGCAAGGGCTGCAACTTCTGCAAGCACAGCGGCTGGATCGAGATCCTGGGCTGCGGCATGGTTGACCCCAACGTCCTTATCAACTGCGGCATCGACCCCGAGAAGTACACCGGCTTCGCCTTTGGCATTGGCGCCGAGCGCGTCGCGGCCCTGCGCTACGACTTGCCCGACCTCAGAACGCTCATGACTGGCGATATGCGCTTCCTGAACCAATTTTAGGCTTGCCCAGGCACCCCATCTTGGCGTTCAAACCGTCGCTCGCGTACCTTTAGTACGCGTCGCTCCTCTTTCACGCCAACCTGGGGCACCTGGACAACCCTAAGGCGAACGTCTTCATTTGATACCCCTCCCTATGCGGAGATTAAGAACTAGGAGAGCTATATGCGTGTTTCTTACGACTGGCTCAAGACCATGATCGATATTCCGGAGGATCCCAAGACCCTTTCGGACGAATATATCCGTACCGGCACCGAGGTCGAGGCGATCGACACCGTGGGCGAGTCCTTCGACCACGTAGTGACCGCCAAGGTGCTCACCAAGACCCCGCACCCCGATAGCGACCACATGTATGTGTGCTCGGTCGACGTGGGCGACAAGAATCTCGACGCCGACGGCAATCCCGCACCGCTGCAGATCGTCTGCGGCGCGCAGAACTTCGAGGCCGGCGACCATATCGTCACGGCCATGATCGGCGCTGTTCTGCCCGGCGACGTCAAGATCAAGAAGAGCAAGCTCCGCGGCGTCGTGTCCATGGGCATGAACTGCTCCGCGCGCGAGCTCGGCCTGGGTGGCGACCACTCCGGCATCATGATCCTGCCCGAGGACACCCCCTGCGGCATGCCGTTTGCCGAGTATGTGGGTTCGAGCGACACCGTGCTCGACTGCGAGATCACGCCTAACCGCCCCGACTGCCTGTCCATGATCGGCATGGCCCGCGAGACCGGCGCCATCTTCGACCGCGATTTCCACGTTGAGTTGCCCGCCATCAAGGCCGAGACCGGCCGCGCGACCGACGACGAGCTTTCCGTCGAGATTGCCGACGAGGGCCTGTGCGACCGCTATGTCGCCCGCATCGTGCGCAACGTGAAGGTCGGCCCGTCGCCCGACTGGATGGTCAAGCGCCTCAACGCCCTGGGCGTGCGCCCGCACAACAACATCGTCGACATCACCAACTACGTGATGATGCTCACCGGCCAGCCGCTGCACGCCTTTGACCTCGACACCTTTGCCGAGCGCGAGGGCAGGCGTCGTGTGGTGGTTCGCGCTGCCGAGCAGGATGAGAAGTTTACGACCCTCGACGGCGAGGAGCGCACGCTCGACGCCGGTATGGGTCTTATCACCGACGGCGAGCGCCCCGTGGCGCTGGCCGGCGTTATGGGCGGTATGGATTCCGAGATCGAGGACGACACCGTCGACGTGATGGTCGAGAGCGCCTGCTTCAACGCCGGCCGCACCTCGCACACCAGCCGCGACCTGTCGCTGATCTCCGACGCCTCCATCCGCTTTGAGCGCCAGGTCGACGAGACCGGCTGTGTGGACGTCGCCAATGTGACGTGCGCGCTCATCAAGGAGATCGCCGGCGGCGAGGTCGCTCCCGGCTATGTGGACGTGTTCCCCGCGCCCAAGACCATCGACAGCATCGAGCTGCGCCTGGCCCGCGTGCACGCCATCTGCGGCGCCGATATCGAGCCCGACTTTATCGAGCGCTCGCTCACCCGCCTGGGCTGCACCGTCGAGCGCGACGGCGAGGACTTTATGGTGACCCCGCCGAGCTTCCGTCCCGACCTGCCGCGCGAGATCGACCTGATCGAGGAGGTCCTGCGCCTGTGGGGCATGGGCCGTGTGACGGCGACCATCCCGGCTGCTAAGAATCACATCGGCGGCCTGACCCGCGAGCAGAAGCTCACTCGTAAGGTCGGCGAGATTCTGCGCGCCTGCGGTCTTAATGAGACCACGACCTTTGGCTTTGCCGCCCCGGGCGACCTGGAGAAGATTGGCATGTCCACCGAGGGCCGCGGCTGCCCCGTGGTACTCATGAACCCGCTGGTGGCCGAGCAGACCGAGATGCGCCGCTCGTTGCTGCCGGGCCTGCTGCAGTCCGTGGCCTACAACGAGGCCCACGGTACGCCCAACGTGCACCTGTACGAGGTCGGCAGCCTGTTCCACGGTCGCGAGAACGCCAGCCTGCCCAAGGAGACCAAGTCCGTGGCGGGCGTGCTCTCGGGCCAGTGGAGCGAGCAGTCTTGGAACATGAAGTACCGTAAGCTGCGTTTCTTCTTTGGCAAGGGCATTGTTGAGGAGCTGCTTGCCCAGCTGCGCATCGAGAAGGTTCGCTTCCGTCCCGTCGAGGGCGAGGGCTACGCCTTCCTGCAGCCGGGCCGTGCCGCCGAGGTGCTCTCGGGCGGTACCGTGCTGGGCTGGGTCGGCGAGATCCATCCCGAGGCGCGCGAGGCTATGGGCATCGACGAGGTCGTCGTGGCCTTTGAGCTCGATCTGGACAAGCTGATCAAGGGCGCCCGCAACCAGGAGAACTATCGCGAGTTCTCGCAGTACCCGGCCGTTGAGCACGACCTTGCTATCGTGGTCGACAACGCCGTGACCTGCGAGGATCTTGAGCGCCGCATTACCAGTGCCGGCGGCAAGCTGCTCGAGGGCGTGCGTCTGTTCGACGTCTATCGCGATCCGGTCCGTATCGGCAAGGGCAAGAAGTCCATGGCCTTCGCGCTCACGTATCGCTCCGACGACCACACGCTCACCAGCGAAGAGGTCGAGAAGGCGCACCAGAAGATCGTCACCAAGGTGTGCAAGGGCGTGAACGGCGAGGTCCGCGGCTAGGGCTCGCGACTGAGGCGTGGACCGACGGGCGGCGGCACGACTGAGCTGCTGCCCGCTGATGTCTCGCATCTATGACGTATGTATTGCAAAACGGCGTGCTGCTTTGTTGGCGGCACGTCGTTTTGCTATCATAGCCCGCGGAGTGTTACGAACATGACGAGTCGTAACACTGACGATATGGTTCAAACGGCGCCGCGATCCTGCGCGCCGACAACCGGGAGGCGTATATGCACATTCCAGATAATTACCTGTCCCCGCAGACGGACGCCGTGATGGCGGTGGCGATGGTTCCCGTATGGGTCCACTGCATTAAGAAGGTGCGCGCCACGCTCGACCGTGAGCACATGGCTTTCCTGGGCATTTGCGCTGCGTTCTCCTTCCTGCTCATGATGTTCAACGTGCCGCTGCCCGGCGGTACTACGGGTCACGCCGTCGGCGGCGCCCTCATCGCGCTGCTGCTGGGCCCCGAGGCCGCAGCCATCGCGGTTTCGGTCGCGCTCGCGCTGCAGGCGCTGCTGTTTGGCGACGGCGGCATCCTGTCCTTTGGCGCCAACTGCTTTAACATGGCCTTCGTGCTGCCGTTTGTTGCCACCATGGTATTCCGCGCGCTCAACAGCCGCCTGCACGACAAGAGCTGGGGCACCTCGGTCTCTGCCATTGTCGGCGGCTGGGTCGGTCTGTGCGTGGCTGCCCTTTGCGCTGCCATCGAGTTTGGCATTCAGCCCATGCTCTTCACCAACGCCTCGGGTGCTCCACTGTACTGCCCCTTCCCGCTGTCTGTTTCCATTCCGGCCATGTTGATCCCGCATATGCTGGTCGCCGGTGTCGTCGAGGGCGTGGCGACGGCCGCTATCTACGGTTTCATTAAGAAGACGGCGCCGAGCTTTATCGTCGGGCCCGAGGCTTCCGACGGCCTGCTGGACGCCGAGAGCGCAACCGCTAAGAAGACCTCGCTGGTTCCCACGCTCATCCTGGTCGCCGTGCTTGTCGTGGCCACGCCGCTGGGCCTGTTGGCCACGGGTGACGCCTGGGGCGAGTGGGACGCCGAGGGCGCCGCGACCGCCGTTCAGGAGGCTGGCGACGACAGCCTGCAGGCTTCAGTCGGTCTCGATACCCCGACCTTTGCCGATGCCCTGCCCACGGGCGATTATCTGCAGGCCTATTCCGAGGAGCAGGGCCTTGGCTTTGCCGGCCAGGCCGCGATGTATATTCTTTCGGGCGTGATTGGCGTGGCGGTGCTCACCATCGTATTCCGCCTGGTCTCGCTGACGGTCAAGGAAAGCGGTGCTCATGGCAATAGCCGAGCTGCCTAGCTGGCTTGCGGCCGAGGAGCGATACGAGCCCGCGGGGGCTCGGCATCGTGTGATGCAAAAGAATGTCCTGCACCTGGCGAGCCTGCTTGAGCGGGTTCGCCTGGGCGGCGGCGCACACGAGGGCGGGTCGATTATCGACCGCGCCCTTTCTTCCGTTTCGGCCCCGGTGCGCCTGCTCGGCATGTTTGCTTGCGTCCTGTGCGTGTGCCTAACGCAAAGCCCGCTGTACCTCATGCTGATGGCGGCTATTGCGCTGGTGTTCGTTGCCATGCGCCCCGCACGCGGGCTGCGCGCGACTTTTGTGCCGGCGTTGGCTGCCGCGGGGTTTGCCGTGGTTCTGGCGCTGCCCGCCTTGCTGCTGGGCGCTTCTGCCGCGGGCGCCATGCTCAAGACTGCGCTCAAGACCTTCATTAATGTGTCGGTGGTGTTGGGCGTTTCGTGGACGCTCACGTGGAGCCGCATGTCGGCGGCGCTCAAGATGCTTCATCTACCCGACGAAGTTATCTTTACCTTTGATATGGCACTCAAGCATATTGAGGTGCTGGGCCGCACGGCGCACGACCTGACCGAATCGGTCATGCTGCGCAGTGTGGGTCGCGCGCCTGAGGGATTTTCGCGCACCGACTCGCTGGCGGGTATCATGGGCATGACCTTTATCAAGGCGATGGAATGCAGCCACGCGATGGACGAGGCCATGCTCTGCCGCGGCTTTGCCGGTACGTATCCGGCACCCGCGCGGGGCGGACTGAGCTGGCGCGATGCGGTTTATGCGGCCGCTGTGGCGTTGCTTGCGGTGCTGTGTGCCGCGCTGTAGCGCGGTCGGTCTGGCTGTCGATGTGAATAGGGAAGGGCGACGTTTTGGCTAACGATACGAATAGGACGGCGGGCACGAGCGGTGCGGGCGGCGCCGAGACTGCGCCGCTCATCGAGTTTCGCGACGTAGTGTTTTCCTATGCGGGCCATACGGTTGTCGACGGCGTGTCGCTGCAGGTAGATCGCGGTGAGTTGGTTGCGTTGCTCGGTCCCAACGGCTGTGGCAAGACGACGATCATGCGCCTTATCAACGGCCTTGAGTTGGCAGACGCCGGCACGTACCTGTTTGATGGGCGCGCGGTCGATTCGGCGCTGCTGAAGGATTCTGCGGCCGCCCAGCGTTTCCATCAGCGCGTGGGTTTTGTGTTCCAGAATGCCGATGCCCAGCTGTTTTGCGCCACAGTGGGCGAGGAAGTTGCTTTTGGTCCCGCGCAGATGGGACTGCCGGCAGACGAGCTCGAGCGCCGCGTGCGCGATGCCATGGGGCTGTTCCAGGTTGCCGACCTTGTCGACGCCTCGCCCTATCAGCTTTCGGGCGGGCAAAAGAAGCGCGTGGCGCTTGCGGCGGTCGTGTCGATGAATCCCGACATCCTGGTGCTCGACGAGCCTACCAACGGACTTGACGAGGACTCGTGTGACATTGTGGTCAACTTTTTGTTGGCATACGTTGCGGCGGGCAAGACGGTCTTGATGAGCACACATCACCAGGATTTGGTGCGACGCCTGGGCGCCCGTGCGATCTATATCGATCGATATCACCACGTGGTCGAGGCACCCACGACGTCGTATGGAACCGAGGTCGGCGCCGCGGAATAGTTGCTGCGTAGAGCATGCGCAACCGCCCGCGCGGCATTGCCGTGATGGTATAGTTATCCGGGTTTTACGGGGGTGGCTATGCCAAGCTGGAATATTCATATCGCTCAGACGGAGCGTTTGCTGGAGCGCACCGGTGCGCTTGCCGATAGCGTGCGCGACCGCAATGCCTTTTTGTTTGGCTGCGTGGTTCCAGATATCTTTGTGGGCTATATGGTTCCCGGTATTGCCGATCCCATCCCGTACCGCATCACACATTTTGCCAAGCCTGAGCCCATCCCTAAGCCTCGTGAGCATGAGTTCTGGGATACCTATGTGGCACCGCTGCTTAAAAGTTCGCCCACCGGTGCGCCGGCCGCGGCGACCTCGATTATCGAGGAACGCGAGCGACTGAACCGCGTGCACTATCCCCAGCGCTACAAGGATGCCAAGCCGGTTATCGCTCCCGGCGCCTGTGAGTTCTCGCTTGCGTCCGAAGATGTGGCGCAGTCGCTGCTCGATTTAACGCTGGGCGTCTGGTCGCATCTGGTGGCCGACACGGTATGGAATACGCGAGTGAATCAGTACCTGGAGGCGCACGGCGGCAAGCCGTGTGAGGAGTTCCGCATTAAAAAGCAAGGCGACTTTGACTGGTTTGGCAAGACGCTGGGCATTGTTTCCATCCCGCGTGCGACCGATCGCCTGTATACCGCTGCGACGCGTTTTGGGCAGTATCCCATCCATAAGGAGTATGTGCTCAAGACCATCGGCGTCATGCACGAGATTGTTCGCGAAAACCCCGGCGAGCCCGATCATCCGCCGTATCGCCTGCTAACCGAGGAGTTCTTCGACGCAACGTTTACCGAGGTCATCGAGCTGACCGAGGCGGGATTTGCGGCCCGCGTTGCTGCTTCTGACGTTCCCGCAGTCCCCCTGATCGCTAGTTGCTAGCCGGCAGGCTTGACGGCGAACAGCTCATCCCAATCGACCAATAGCTCCCGCCGCAGGGCATCTTCGACGGTGCGCTCCTGTTTGGTCTTCGGCGCGTAGGGGAGTCCTGCCTTTTTGTGGATGAGCTCAGCGATGTTGTTAAAGCTCTTCGTGTCTTTGATTTGATCGTAGGTGATCTGGATAACGTCGTAGCCCATGCTTGTGAGGGCGGTGGTGCGCTCGGCATCGGAGAGGCTTGCGGCTTCGCCATCGTGGGCGGAACGGCCTTGGCATTCCAAGATGACGCCCATGCTGTCGGTATTGCTCTCGATGAGGATATCGGCGTAGCAACAGGTTTTGTCATACAGTGAGCGCGCGGCGTCGCTAAGTGGGATGCGCACGTTGTTTACGATGTTGATGCCCAAGCCGCCTTCGTCGCGGGGGAGCGAGACAAGCATGGAGGTCTGTACTTCGAAGGGCGAGGCGGTCTGCCCTGTCATGTGCTCGGTCGCCCAGCGCAGTTGTTTAACGCCGCGCAGGCCTGCGGCCTGCTTGGCGAACGCGGCGATATTCGCCGCGCTGAGGAGCGGCGGGCGCTTCCACAAATTGGTTTCATTGCCCTTGGTGTCGACAACGAGTTTCCAACCACATTCGGGCGGAATGAGCTTAAGCGAAATAGCTTCATCGAGTTGTTGTTGCGTTCGCTCGCAGGGCTTAAACACTGCAAAAGAGCCACACATCTCGTAACATGCCATGAGTAATTGATTACGTGAGACCTGCGTAGCAAGGTTGAGCAGCGTGAACTCTGGTGACGAGACATCAAACCCATGCTCAGTCTGCCTAAACGACCCGGGAGGCGGCTCTTGGGTCAACAAGCGGCTGTGGAATAGTTTTCCGTTAAAGCGATTGCCTCGGGCGCTTACAAATCTCCAAACTGGCTTGCCAAGTAGATCTTCAAATACTGGCTGCTGGGAGTAATGCACAAGGCGATGGTCATGGTCGGGTGGCAGGATTGCCTGATAGAGCCCCAGTATCTGAGGTGGAATGCGATAGTACTGGAAAGCTGTGGGTCCGCAGGCAAGAAATGACATAGCAAACCGATCGTTTGAGCGTTGTTTGGGCTAGAAAATGCTACTGGTTTCGGAAGTGCGGGGAAAAAGAGAAACAGGCCAAGCACAAGCGGTATTTGAGCCAACTTTATCAGGGGTTTTGTTGAAATAAAAGGGTTTATGCTCAGGGGTGAGCGATTTTTCCCCGCACTTCCGAAAATATGATCAGAATAGGGCTTGCTAAAACGCTTTAGCAGTCACAGCTGGGGTGTGGGTCCGCCACCGGGCGGACGCTATCGATGCTGGGGAGGTTCGTTTCGGGCCTTGAAGGGCGATTTTCGCGTCCTTTGGTAAAAAAGTTGGCGCAAGTCGCGCTGCGTTCCGGCATCGACATACAGAAAAAGGGCCCGGAAGGCGAAGCCTTCCGGGCCCTTTGCAATGCAAGTCTGCTTGCAAGTGCGATTTAGCGCACCTGAGCGACGTAAGCGACGTTGGTCGAGGAGACCTTGTCCTCGAGCTGGACGCTCATGCGGGGATCGCCGGCGGTAGCGACGGTCAGATCGCCAGTCTCGACGTAGCCGAGCTCCTTAGCGGTCTCGATCGCCTTGACGATCGTGCCGTTGACGGTGCCCTGGGTGATCTCGGCCTGGTGCGGGATAACGCCCCAGTACATGATCATCTGCTGGACAGCCCACTCGTGGCGGGAGAATGCGCAGATCGGCATGTTGGGACGGAAGTGCGAGATCAGGCGAGCGGTACGGCCGGTGGTCGTCGGCACGGTGATGCACTTGGCGCCAACGGTGGTGGCCATGTTCACAGCGGACATACCCACAACGTTGTTGACGACGCGGGTGCCGTGAGCGTCGGCCGGAACCTCGAGCGGGGCGTGAGCCGGGAGGTACTTCTCGGTCTCCAGGGCGATGCTGGCCTGCATCTTGACGGCCTCGACCGGGTACTTACCGGCAGCGGACTCGCCGGACAGCATGACGGCGTCGGTGCCGTCGTAAATGGCGTTAGCAACGTCGGCAACCTCGGCGCGCGTCGGGCGCGGGTTCTGCTGCATGGAGTCGAGCATCTGCGTAGCGGTGATGACGGGCTTGTAGGCTGCGTTGCACTTGGCGATGATCTCCTTCTGGATGTGCGGAACGAGCTCGGGCTTGATCTCGATGCCCAGGTCGCCACGTGCGACCATGATGCCGTCGGAAGCCTCGAGGATCTCGTCGAAGTTCTCGACGCCCAGGGCGCACTCGATCTTCGGGAAGATCGTCACGTGCTCGCCACCGTTCTCGCGGCAAAGCTCGCGGATGCCGCGGACGGACTCGCCGTCACGGATGAAGGAAGCGGCGATGTAGTCGATGTTCTCGGTCAGGCCAAAGAGGATGTCCTGACGATCGCGCTCGGTGATGGCGGGCAGCGAGATGTTGACGTTGGGCATGTTGACGCCCTTGCGCTCGCCGATCAGGCCGTCGTTCTTGACGACGCAGGTCATGTCCTGGCCGTCGACGGACTCGACCTCGAGGGCAACCAGACCGTCGTCGATCAGGATGAGGGAGCCCTTCTCGACCTCGGAGGGCAGAGCCAGGTAGTCGAGGGAGATGTGCTCAGAAGTGCCGTGGAAATCCTCGGACGTGGGCTGAGCGGTGACAACGATCTTGTCGCCAGTCTTGACGGCAACCTTCTTGCCGTCGACCAGAAGGCCGGTGCGGACCTCGGGACCCTTGGTGTCGAGCAGGATGCCGACGGGCATACCGAGCTCCTTGGAAATACGACGGACGCGCTCGATGCGACCGTGGTGCTCGTCGTAGGAGCCGTGCGAGAAGTTAAAACGGGCGACGTTCATGCCCGCCTTGATCATCTCGCGGATGGTCTCGTCGCTATCGCAGGCGGGACCCATGGTGCATACAATCTTGGTGCGCTTGTACATTCAGACCTCCATCTGACATCGTCTTGCGCTGATAGATAAACCATAAGAAATAAAACCGAGAAGATTATAACGAATTGCCGACCGAATACCCCTAAAAATCGACCGTACGCCGATTAAGAAGTTCATTTTTTACTCCAAAAAGGCTAAAGGAAAAACTTTTATCAGGTGCTCTTAACGCTGCTATCTGGGAGATATTTCAGTTAGACGATGTGGCTAAGAAAAAACGTTTTACCAACATTGAGCATCACACCGTCTGCACCGTTGTACCTGGACCCTGTTTCCAAATGGAATGATTTTGGCTAAAAGCGCCGCCTTGGGGTACCATAGCTCCACTATCAACTGCCGCTCAGCACGGCAGCCTTGATGAGCCCTTGCCCTTCTCCTGGGAATTATGATCGGGCATCAATCTGCTGAGTGGCCCGAATCCCAGGAGGGGACTCTATATGCAAAAGGAATACCTGTCCGCCGCGGCGGAGGTGCTCAGCGACCAGGGTGTCGATGAGAACCTCGGCCTGAGCACCGGCGAGGCGTCGTCGCGCCTCGCCAAGACAGGCCCTAACAAGCTCGAGGAAGCAGAGAAGACACCGTTGTGGAAGCGCTTCTTTGAGCAGATGGCCGACCCCATGGTCATCATGCTGATCGTTGCCGCCGTCATCAGCGCACTCACGGGCATGGTCAAGGGCGAGCCCGACTTTGCCGATGTCTTCATCATCATGTTCGTCGTTATCGTCAACTCGGTGCTGGGCGTGGTCCAGGAAGCCAAGAGCGAGGAGGCCCTCGAGGCCCTGCAGGAGATGAGCGCGGCGCAGTCCAAGGTGTTGCGCGACGGCAAGCTCGTGCACCTGCCGAGCGCTGAGCTCGTGCCCGGCGACGTTATCATGCTCGAGGCGGGCGACTCCGTCCCGGCCGACTGCCGTGTGCTCGAGAGCGCCACGATGAAGATCGAAGAGGCCGCCCTGACCGGCGAGTCCGTGCCTGTAGAGAAGCACGCCAACGTGATTGAGCTCGCCGCGGGCACCGACGACGTGCCGCTCGGCGACCGCAAGAACATGTGCTACATGGGCTCCACCGTGGTGTACGGCCGCGGCCGCGCCGTCGTGGTCGGCACCGGCATGAACACCGAGATGGGCAAGATCGCCGGCGCCCTGGCCGAGGCCAAGGAAGAACTCACGCCGCTGCAGGTTAAGCTCGCCGAGCTCAGCCGTATCCTCACCATCATGGTGATCGTCATCTGCGTCGTGATCTTTGGCGTTGACATCCTGCGTCACGGCGTGGGCAATGTCCTCTCCGACCCGACCGCCCTGCTCGACACCTTTATGGTTGCCGTTTCGCTTGCCGTCGCCGCCATCCCCGAGGGTCTGGTCGCCGTCGTGACCATCGTGCTTTCGCTCGGCGTGACCAAGATGGCCAAGCGCCAGGCGATCATCCGCAAGCTTTCCGCCGTCGAGACCCTTGGCTGCACGCAGACCATCTGCTCCGACAAGACCGGCACCCTTACCCAGAACAAGATGACCGTCGTCAAGCACGAGCTTGCCGCGCCCAAGGAGAAGTTCCTGGCCGGTATGGCGCTGTGCTCCGACGCCCAGTGGGACGAGGAGCTGGGCGAGGCCGTGGGCGAGCCGACCGAGTGCGCACTCGTCAACGACGCCGGCAAGGCGGGCCTCACCGGCCTGACCGCCGAGCACCCGCGCGTGGGCGAGGCCCCGTTCGACTCGGGCCGCAAGATGATGTCCGTGGTCGTCGAGACCCTGGACGGCGAGTACGAGCAGTACACCAAGGGCGCGCCCGACGTGGTGATCGGCCTGTGCACCCACATCTACGAGGGCGATAAGGTCGTCCCGCTGACCGAGGAGCGTCGTGCCGAGCTCGTGGCCGCCAACAAGGCCATGGCCGACGAGGCCCTGCGCGTGCTGGCGCTGGCAAGCCGCACCTACACCGAGGTCCCGGCCGACTGCAGCCCCGCAGCGCTCGAGCACGACCTGGTCTTCTGCGGCCTGTCCGGCATGATCGACCCGGTCCGCCCCGAGGTGGCCGACGCCATCCGCGAGGCGCACGATGCCGGTATCCGCACCGTCATGATCACGGGCGACCACATCGACACCGCCGTGGCCATCGCCAAGCAGCTGGGTATCGTCACCGACCGCAGCCAGGCCATCACCGGCGCCGACCTCGACCGCATGAGCGATGAGGAGCTTGACGCACACATCGAGGACTACGGCGTGTACGCCCGCGTCCAGCCCGAGCACAAGACGCGCATCGTCGAGGCCTGGAAGTCGCGCGACCAGATCGTGGCCATGACGGGCGACGGCGTCAACGACGCCCCGTCCATCAAGCGCGCCGACATCGGCGTGGGCATGGGCATCACCGGCACCGACGTCACCAAGAACGTCGCCGACATGGTGCTTGCCGACGACAACTTCGCCACCATCATCGGTGCCTGCGAAGAGGGCCGTCGCATCTACGACAACATCCGCAAGGTCATTCAGTTCCTGCTTTCGGCCAACCTTGCCGAGGTCTTCTCGGTGTTCATCGCCACGCTCATCGGCTTTACTATCTTCCAGCCGGTGCAGCTGCTGTGGGTGAACCTTGTCACCGACTGCTTCCCCGCGCTCGCGCTAGGCATGGAGGACGCCGAGGGCGACATCATGAAGCGCAAGCCGCGCAACGCCAAGGACGGCGTCTTTGCCGGACATATGGGCCTGGACTGCGTGGTCCAGGGCCTGATTATTACCGTGCTGGTGCTGGCGAGCTTCTTTGTGGGCGTGTACTTTGACATGGGCTACATCCACATCTCCGATATGATTGCAGGCAACGCCGACGAGGAAGGCGTGATGATGGCCTTCATCACGCTCAACATGGTCGAGATCTTCCACTGCTTCAACATGCGCAGCCGTCGTGCGTCGCTGTTCACCATGAAGAAGCAGAACAAGTGGCTGTGGGCTTCCGCCGCGCTGGCACTGGTGCTGACGGTGATCGTAACCGTGCAGCCGACGCTTGCCGAGATGTTCTTTGGCCCCGTGACGCTTGAGCTCAAGGGCGTTGTCGCTGCCCTGGGCCTGGCCTTCCTGATCATTCCGCTGATGGAGATCTACAAGGCGATCATGCGCGCGGTCGAGAAGGAGTAGGTCGAAAAGCCATCCTTCCCACCGGCCCGACCGCCTGCGGGGTTTCCACGGGCACGTCCTCGCGCTTCGCGCTGCGGGATGTGCCCTTAGGAAACCCCTCCCGGCGTCGGGCCTTCGGATAACCTCTCGGGACCATTGGCTGAGGGAAAGTATGTGAGCCGGTCGAGCAGTTGCTCGACCGGCTCTTTTTTGTGGGTAAAATACCTGCTCAGTTGTGATTTATGGTGCTGGGAGGCGCTTGTGGGCAAGGCTAAGGCTAAAGCGAAGAAAAAGACGACGGGGGCGCGGGCTAAGCGCGATCGTCGTCGGAAACTCGCGACCGAGGCTCCCGCATCTGCTGAGGAGCTGCTGGCAAGCGTGCCGGGACTCGACGCGCTGCAGGACGTTCCGGCGTTTGATGACCTGCCGGTCGATGAAGCTCAGCAGACTGCCTTTGATGATTTCTGCGCACATGCCGAGGGGTCCGAGCAGATGCAGCTTGGCGCCGTGGTGCGCTTGGATCGCGGGTTTCCGCTGGTGGCGACTGCCGACGATACCTTCCGCGCCGAGCATGCCGTGGGGTTTGCCAAGTCGCGCGGTGAGGACGAGGTCCTGCTGCCTGCCGTGGGCGATCGTGTGGCGGTGCGCCGCGCTCCCGGGCACGATATGGGCGTGATTGAGTGCGTGCTGCCGCGCCGTACGAGCTTTGAGCGTTGGCGCGGCCGTGCCCGCGGAGAGCGCCAGGTGCTCTGCTCCAACGTGGATAGCGTGCTAATCGTGCAGGCGCTCGGTGCCGGCGAGGTGCTGCTCGACCGCGTGGCGCGCTCGCTGGTGTTGGCGCTCGACTGCGATGCCGAACCGGTGGTGGTACTCACCAAAGCTGACCGTTGCGATGCCGAGGAGCTCGAGCGCGATCTGGACCGCGTGCGCCGCCTGGTGGGTCCGGACGTGCGCGTGATCGTGACGTCCTCTGCCGAGGGCCGCGGCCTGGACGAGGTCCGTGCCTGCGTGCCTGTCGGGAGCTGCGCCATGATTCTGGGCGAGTCGGGTGCCGGCAAGTCGACGCTGCTCAATGCACTGCTGGGCCACGATACGTTGGCGACCGGCGGTGTGCGCGAACGCGACGACCGGGGCCGTCACACTACCGTCGCGCGCGTGATGGTGGCGCTGCCGGGCGACGCCGGCGTGATCGCCGATGCCCCGGGTCTGCGCAGTTTGCCGCTCGTGGGTCACGAGCGGGGTCTGGCCCGCGCCTTCCCCGAGATTGTCGAGGCATCGCGCGCGTGCCGGTTTGGCGATTGCACGCATACCCATGAGCCGGGTTGCGCCGTTCGCGAGGCCGAGGACGCCGGGCAGATCGATAGCCTGCGTCTGGAAACGTTCCAAAACCTGGCGTCATCCATGCGCGTGAGCGCTCAAATGCTCGATCCCGATGTCCATCTGTAATTGATTTTTCCTATGACAGCCGTCTCCCAACTGTTCGGGAGACGGCTTTTTTGCTGCGGAAAAGCCTCGAAACATGCAGTTTGCTGACGTGCTGACCAAAACCTTGCCACGAGCTTGACGGGCTGGTCAGCTTTTGGTCAGCGATTGGTTTGACATCGAAAACCAAGATCGCGATTGCGCCGCTTTGCACTCTGACCGCCCAGACAATGGTGGTACGGGCATTCGCCCGGCACTGCCATGAGAGGAGCGGCCGTGAACAAGAGCAAGCGCATCGCCATCAGTCTGGTCGCGGGCGTGCTCGCTGCTCTGCTCTGCTTGGTTTACGGCTCGTCGATCCGCTCGCAAGCCGAACAGGTCCAGGCTGAGACCTTGGCCAAGTATGGTGGCGATCGCGTCGAGGTTTGCGTCGCGGCGCGCGATATCGATGTGGGCGAGACCCTTGATGAGACCAATGTCATAACCCAGGAATGGCTGACGAGCCTGCTGCCGCGTGACGCGGCGACCGAGCTGCGCCAGGTGCGCGGCGACGTGACGACTTCGCGTATTCCCAAAAACGCCGTGATCTGCAATGTCTACACCAAGGCCGAGAGCCGCAAGCTCGAGGTGCCTAAGGGCAAGGTCGCCGTTTCGGTGGCGGTCGATGCCGAGCACTCGGTCGGCGGTGCTGCGGTCGTGGGCAGCTACGTGGATGTGTATGTGCAAAAAGACGGCGTAACCGATCGGCTGTGCGGCGCGTACGTGATCGATACCAGTGAGGATTCCGGTGCCACGCGCGAGGGCAAGATCGAATGGGTGACGCTGGCGGCTGACCCCGAAGACGTCAAGGAACTGCTGGGAGCCTCGGGCAAGGGAACGGTCAGCTTGACGATTCCCGCCACGGCGCGCGGCAAAAAGAGCGGAGGCGACGAGTGATGAAGGCGATCTGGCTTGCGTGCTGCGCGTGCGGCGATTACAGACTGTTGCAGCGGGAAGTCGAGGGCCGTGATGTGGGTGCACAGATGCTTCGCGTGGGTGACCTGGACGGGCTGGTTTCCATGGCGCGGGCGTTTCCGTCACGCCGCGGGGCTGCCATCATCGCGGCGTCTCTGTTTGATACCGAAGATGTGCGCAAGACTGTTGCGCGCCTGACGGCCGAAGGCCGCGTGAGTCGCGTGGTCGTGTTGATAGAAGCGCTCGATCCGTCGGATATCGAGGGGCTGTTTCGCGCGGGGGCGACCGAGGTCATCGCTGCGCACAGTATATGCGGCAACGGGCGCGCGGGCGAGGGAGCGGTTGATTCCGATCGGCGCATGACGATTGAGCCCGATGCTTTTGTTGATAGGGAACCCGGGGCGCCTCGCGCTACAAGAGGCCCGCGTGTTGATGATTATGGAAAAGCGGAAGCCGAGCATGGTCGGCGCCCCCGGAACCCCCTTGTATACGATGACGCTGGGGGGCCGGCGCAGCATGCTGGCGACTCCCCGGCTGTAGATATGGGATACGTGCACGGCGTGAATCTGGTGGATGAACTCGATGAAGTTGAGGACTTTGCCGGGTGCGGCGAGTTGTCGCTGATGCAGCATGAGCAGATTGCGCAGAACGAGCCTGCCTCGCAGACCGAACAAGCTGCCATGCCGGCTTGGACGCAGCATGTGGTTGCGGCGGGGGAGACGGGGGCGCTGCCACCGACGCCCGCCCCGCCGCCTCCGATGCCGCCGGCAGACGCTGCCGCTCCGCCGCATCGAGCTCCGGTCATCTGCGCTATTTCGGGTTCGGGCGGTTGCGGCAAGTCGACGATCGTTGCCACTATGGCACACACATCGTCGCTGTTGGGCTTGCGTGCCGCCGTGCTCGACCTGGACCTGATGTTTGGAAACCTTTACGACTTGTTAGGTGTCGATGCTCCGCGCGATATGGCGGCACTTATCGAGCCGTCGGCGGCGGGCACGCTTGCCGAGCCGGATATCGTGGCCGCTTCGATGCGCGTGGCGCCGGGCGTTACGCTCTGGGGTCCCGTCGCGGCGCCCGAGCAAGCCGAGCTCATGGCACGTCCGGTGGAGCTACTGCTTGATGTTCTGCGTCGAGAATCCGACGTGGTCTTTATCGATACCTCGGTCTTTTGGGGCGACGCCGTGGCGGCTGCGGTGGCGGCGAGCGACCGTTGCCTGGTCGTTGGCGATGCGGCGGTGTCGTCCGCGGCATCGGCATCGCGCGTCATTGAACTGGCAGGTCGAGTAGGTGTGCCACGCACGCGCATGAGCGCCGTGTTCAACCGGTTCGGTGCGCGCGGGGCAGACGAGGACGTCGCCATGCGCTTTGAGATTGCCTGTGCGTTGAGCTCCAAGATTCGTATCGCCGATGGCGGGCAGGATCTCGCCGCGCTCATGGCGTTTGGGCGCGCTGACGAGGCAGTGGGGCAGACCAGCGCTTTTGCGACTAGCGTGCGCGAGGCCACGCGCGAGATGCTCGTGGAACTGGGGTGCGCCGTCGGCCCTTGGAGCGATATGGTCGCCGACCGTGCAACGCGCGCCGAACGCCCGCGTATCCGCCTTCCCTGGTCGCGCGAGGGTGATCAGCGATGAGCCTGCAAACGAGGATTAAGGCTGCCGGCGCTGCGGCGGCGGCAGCGCCTGTAGATGCGGGGCGTCGCCGCGCCGTGAAACGACGCACCAAGCGCGCCGTGATGGACCGCATGGGTTACGACGAAGTGGCGCGTATCAGCGCCTATATCGACCCGGCACTTGCCCGCTCGGAATTGCGTCCTGCGGTGGAGGCGGCGCTCAATGTTGAGGAGCCGACCGATCTCGCGACGCCCGAGCGCGAGACCATCATCGACGAGATTTTGGATGACGTGGTGGGCTTGGGGCCGTTGCAGCCACTCATCGAGGACGACACCGTTACCGAGATCATGATCAACGGCTGCCGCTCGGCTTTCTTTGAACGCGGCGGCGTCTTGTACCCCATCGAGCATGCGTTTGAGGATGATGAGCAGATTCGTGTGCTTATCGACCGCATCATCTCTCCGCTTGGCCGCCGTATCGACGAGCGCAGCCCCATCGTCAACGCCCGCCTCAAAACGGGTTATCGCGTCAACGCGGTGATTCCGCCTGTGGCGATTGACGGACCGATTCTCACCATCCGAAAGTTCTCGGACCGTATCTGCTCGCTGGACGAGCTTGTGGGGCTGGGGTCGCTGCCGCTTTGGTATGCGCAGCTGCTGTCGTGCGCGGTGTCGCTGCGACAGGACCTGGCGGTTGCGGGAGGCACGGGATCTGGTAAGACCACCCTGCTCAACGCGTTGTCATGTGAGATTTCCACCGGCGAGCGTATCGTGACGATCGAGGACTCTGCCGAGCTCAAGTTTGCGCATCATCCGCACGTGGTGCGCCTAGAGGCGCGCGAGGCTTCAATTGAGGGTGAGGGCGCGGTGACGATCCGCGACCTGGTGACCAATGCCCTCCGCATGCGCCCCGACCGCATCGTGGTGGGCGAGGTGCGCGGTGCCGAGTGCTGCGACATGTTGCAGGCCATGAACACGGGCCACGACGGGTCGCTCACCACACTTCATGCGGGTTCAGAACAGGAGACCGTGGTGCGTCTGACGTTGCTTGCACGTTATGGCATCGATCTGCCGAGCGAGCTCATCGAGGAGCAGATTGCCATGGCGCTCGACGGCATCGTGATGTCCGAGCGCCACGCCGATGGCAGGCGTTTCGTCTCCTCGTATTCGGGGGTGCGACGCGCCGCATCGGGTGGCGTAGAGCTCGAGCGCTATGTGACGTTCGATGCCGCCGAGCGCACCTGGACGCTTGACCGCGAGCCGCCGTTTATCGCAGAAGGCCTGCGGTCGGGGACGCTCACACAAGAGGAGGTGGACGAATGGAGATCACTGTGCCCCTCGTCGTAGGGGGCTTGGCAGGGCTTTCTGTCGCGACGGCGTGCGGGGCGGAACCTCGTGTGCCGCAGGTACCGCCGGCGGAGCTGGCACGTCAGGCGCTCGAGACGGTGGCAGAGAAGCTGCCGCGTGAGCTGGTGGAAAACGATCTGCTGAAAAAGATCGCCCGTTCGTGGGCATCGCTGGCTCCGGCGCATCGCCTTGGCCTCGTGATCGAAGATGCTTCGGGGCGTTTGGCGTTTCTGCTGCTATCGAGCGGTGTCTGCTGCGTTTTACTAACGATGGTGTCGTTATCGCCCCTCGGATTTGCCTTGGGACTTGTTGCTCCGTTTGCCGTTGGTGCCGCTCGGGATGGCTTTGAGAGCCGGCGCGAGCAACACGATGCAGAAGAGGCAATGCCCGAGGCGTTTACCGCACTTTCCATGTCGCTTGCCTCGGGACATTCGCTGGCCCAGGGCATGCGCTTTGTGGGCGCTCATGCGCAAGAGCCAGTGCATACCGAGTTTTTGCGGGTGGCGGCGGCGATCGATTGCGGCATCTCGGCGACCGACGCGCTCGATGACTTGCTCGTGCGTATCGACGCCCCCGGTCTTTCGCTTGTGACCTTGGCGCTTAAGGTGTCTCAGCGCACCGGCGCTCCGCTTGCCGACTTACTGTCCGAGGCGTCGAGCATGGTGGGGGAGCGCATTGAGCTCAAGCGCCGCCTGGATGTTAAGACGTCGCAGGCTCGCATGTCTGCGCATATGGTCGCGGCGATGCCGGCGGGCATGTGCGCGGTGTTGGCGCTGCTTTCGGCAGATTTTCGTCGCGGTCTTGCGACGCCTGCCGGCGCGGGCGCTGTGGTGCTGGGTCTTGCCCTCAACGCCGTTGCCCTGGTGGTTATCCGGCGCATTATGCGGGTGGAGCTATGAGCGCCCCGGTTGCAGTTGCGGCTTGCCTGTGCGCCCTGAGTGTATTTGTCGCGACGGGTTTGGATCGGGCGGATGCATGCAAGATCGCAGGGGCCTGCAAGCGCGAGGCGGTGCTGGTCGCTGCCGCGGGTCGCTCGGTGGTCGATGCTCTGACCGCGCGAGTGAAGGGCGCGGTTGGAGCGGGCGGCCCGGCGCGAGTGTCGCTCGGCGAAGTGTCCGAGATGATCGATGTTGTGCGCTTGGGTCTTTCGGCCGGTCTTTCGTTTGATGCGGCGCTCGAGATTTTCTGCGCCAACCGCCGGTCAGTGCTGGCTCTTCGCCTTGAGCGCGCCTGCATGGCGTGGCAGGTGGGCGTGGGCACGCGTGAGGACGAGTTGTTGGCCGCCGCGCGCGACCTGGACGTGCGAGCGCTCGAGACCTTTGCCATCACGGTGGGGCAGGCGCTCGCCCTGGGTGCCCCACTTGCCGAGACGCTGGCCGCTCAAAGTCGCGAGATCCGTGCGGCTCATCGCGCCGCGGTCGAGCGCGAGATCGAGCGTGCGCCCGTCAAGCTGCTGATTCCCACCGGCACGCTCATCTTGCCGGCGTTGCTTCTGTCCATATTGGGCCCGCTGCTGGGAGCAGGCGGGATGATGTAGGGAGGAATACATGAACACGATGACTGACGCTGCTGGCAAGGTCCAGGGCTGGGCGTTTTGCCGGGCGGCACATGTTCGTCAGCGCGCCAAGGAACTATTGCAGGAGGAGAGTGCACAGGGTACCACCGAGTATGCCATCTTGGTCGGCGTGCTCGTGGTGATCGCGATTATCGCCATCGTCGCATTTAAGGGCAAGGTCCAAGATCTATGGAACGCTATCAGCGAGGGCATCAACAGCCTGTAGAGGGCGAGCGCCCCATCGGGGTGCTGCTGGTGTTTGCTTGCCTGACCGTGGCGATAGCGGCGGTGCTTTGGGGGCTTAACGCCGCGCGGCAGCAGCGTCCTGGGACCGCCTCCGATTTGGGCTCAGATTCGGCGGTGGCGTCTCAAAAAGATGAGATGCGAGATGCGGACGATTCGGATGTCGCTGTCACGGCGCAAACCTTTCTGCGGACGCTCGACAAGCGGTCTGGCACTGCGACGGATTCGCCTGAGGGCAATGCGATTGCGGTCCGGCTTGCATGGTCTGAGGACCGACCGATGACCGAAGCGGCGGCGGATATGCTGCGTGCCTATCGCGAGGTACCCACGGCGCAACTTGCTCTGAGCGGCTATCTCGACATCAAAGGAAACGTGTGGGGCGCCATCGTGCGCGACGGACGCGGCTGGGTCGATATGGTGACAATTGCCGCGGATGCTGGCGATGCTTCGTGTCGTCTGCGCGCCGTGCGCCTGAGCCCGCAGGCAACGGACTCAAAGGAGGGATCGTGAAATGCATGATGTCCTGCGTGAGGAATCTGCCCAGGCGACGGTCGAATACGCCATTGTCACGGTGGCGCTGTTATCGATCGTGCTGGCGATCGCGGGACTTTGGCGTGCCGGCACCGATGGGCGCTTGGCGGCGCTGGTTGAGCGGGCGGCATCCCATGGCGTCGCCTCGACGTCGGTTATCGACGCCGCTGCGGCCGCTAAGGACATCGCGTTGTATTGATGCCGCGCGCGAGGACCGGGCGCAGTCTACGGTCGAGGCCGCTTTTTTGCTGCCGACGTTTCTGACACTCATCCTTCTCGCGCTGCAACCGGTGTGCCTGCTCTATACGCGCGCGGTCATGGAGTCTGCCGCCGCCGAGACCGCGCGGCTCATGACCACAACGACGGCGGAGGACGACGATCTTAAGGAGTTCACCCGCCGCCGACTTGCCGCAGTGCCCAACGTTTCGATCTTTCATGCCGGCGGGCCGTTGTCGTGGGATATCGAGCTTGGCCGGGCCGGTGCGGGTGGCGTCTCGTCCGTGTCCGTTTCCGGCGAGGTCAAGACGTTGCCTGTGATCGGTGCGTTTGCGCAGGCTATGGGTGGTACCGCCGAGGGCGGCTACGTTGAGCTCAAGGTCGATGTCTCGTATCAATCGCGTCCCGAATGGCTGGAGGGAGATTATGATTCGTGGATTGCTGCATGGGATTAAGTGTTTCTGGTCTAGACGCGTTTTGACGCACCGTCCGAGCTGCCATCGCAAGCGAGGCGGCTTTATGGGTCGAGCCGGTGTCGATCTGTTTATCGAAGACGGCGCCTATACCACGCTTTCTTCTGCCGTGGTCATCCTAGTGGTGCTCACATTGTTGTTTTCGTCGACCGCGGCGATATGGAGCATGTCGCGTGCCGGGGATACCCAGGTGGCGGCTGATAGCGGCGCGCTGGCGGGTGCCAACGTAGTGTCGTCCTATCACACGGCTGCCACGGTGGTTGATGCGAGCATCTTGAGTCTGGGGCTGGCGGGGTTTGCCACGATCGGGACGGGCCTGGTCGCCATCCTCATCCCGGGTGCCGAGCCGGTTGCCGGCAATATGGTCGACACCGGGATTGAGATCATTAAAACGCGCAACAAGTTTGCCAAAAGCGCATCGGAAGGCTTACAGAAAATCGAGACGGCTCTGCCGTATCTGATCGCCGCGCGTGCCACACAGGCTGTGTCGGCGCAGGATACCGATAGTGTGATCTATACCGGTACGGCGCTTGCCGTACCTCGGACATCCGAGTCGGATTTCGTTGCGCTCAAGGGTTCCGAGATCTCGACCGATGCGATTAAAGACACATCGGAAGATTTAGAGTACGCGGCCGAGGAGCTGCGGAAGGCCTCCGAGGAGACGGCGAAGGCTAAAGAGCGCGCCTGGTTGGCGGACTGCGGCGGGCCGGATAAAGGTTCGGTCGGCAGCTGCTCGTGCATGTGGGAACGCGCGAAAAGCCTGACGGACCTATCGGGTACTCAAAATCCGCATTATGCTTCGAGCGTCACATGGGAACCCCAAGTTGCCCTTGATCGCGCGAGGGCATATTATCGCTCCCGCCTTGCAAACGAGGCGCCTCAGGGTTCGAGTGTCGAGATGAGGGCGGAGTCGGCAGCGCGTAAGGCGTTTTACACCTATGCGAGCACAGAGGTCAATCGCGCATATATAACCGAAGATGGGGACAAAGTCTCTTCCTATATCCCGCTGTTGCCTCGCAATTCTGACGAGGTGCGAGCGACGGAACTCTATACCGATGCGTCGTGGCCAGTCAGCATCAACGATGGCAAGACGTATCTGCATTACGGAACGAGCTGTCCTAACTATAAAAAAGGAACGCCGAACGGATTTGCTTCGGTTGCCGATTACGACGGACAGGATAAATGCAGCAAATGCCATTTTGGCGTCTCGTCGCTTGGTGCTGTTGCGGCGCCCTCAACCTCTATCGAAAACGGCTTCGAATATCACTTCGACGAGTTCAAAAAGGCCTTGGAGGAATACGTCAAATGTCGGAACAAAGAGCTTGAGCTCATGCGTCAGACCGAGGATGAGGCCGACCGTGCGGGCAATGCGTTCGATACCGCCATCAAAGAACTTTCCGGTGAGCGTCCGCGTATCGCCCCACCTGGCCGCAACGGCGTAGTCGCCTTTGCAGTTTCGGGTGATATTACCAGCCCCGATCAACTTAACTCTTCGTTTAACACGGCGGTTGAGCTTGGCAGTCGCGGTGCCATCTCTGCCGCGGTGCTGGCGCCCGATGAGGCGACGGCGCAAAACAACGTGCTTTCGCGATTTTTCTCGACATTGAAGGAACGCTCGGGTGGCGTTGCCGGCGTACTCGATGGCGTCATGGATGTTTGGGGACGGCTGCTTGTGGGATACGGAGACATCCAAGGTTCGGCCGACGAACTTATGGACGAGATGATTAAGGGCCTAGGAGGGGGCAACGGTGCGTTGGGCTCCATTGCATCGTGGCTCGGCGATACCGTTTCGGCGTCCGTGGCGGCGCTGGGTTTGGAACCGTGCGACTTGCGCCTGCGAAAGCCGGTGCTGACCGATTCCGCCAACGTCATTAAGAGTCCGGGGTCTGACATTGCCGGTCTCTCTCAGGCGCAAGACAAGCTGCGAAGTATTCCGTTGGGCGTGACCGATCCCAAGGCGCTTTGCGAGGCGTTGGAATATCAAGTCGAACGCACCATCAGCGGTACGGTATTCACGCTTGCGGAGATCCCTCTGCCCGGCGGCGGCTCCATCCCGCTCACCGTCGATGTCGCCACGCTGGTTGGCGCTCTGGGCGGTGGGTCGTAATGAGTATCCGCATGCGTCTGCGCGAGGAGCACGCCCAAGCGACGGTGGAGATGGCAGTGGTTACGCCCGTTTTGCTGGTGCTGGCACTCATCGTGTACAACGTCATGATCTTTGCCAGCGCTGTCGCGCGCTTCGACCGCGTGGTGCCCGACATCGTGTTGGCGCACGCCGTGGCGTCGGAGGGGGAGGGCGACGAAAGCTCTGTCGATGCCTCGGCGACGGTCCAGACTCAAATTCTGAATGCCATGGAAGGCTATGACTTGCAGATCGAAGTGTCGAGTGAACAAGGTGCGGCGGCATCGGACGGTGGCCTGCTCTCTCTATCCGGAACGTTTAGGACCTATACCTGCACCATGCACTACGAGCCATGGCCGAGCTCGCTGAGCATCGCCGGTCTTTCTTTGGGTGCGCCGGCACAGTTGTCGCACGAGCGCACGGTAACGATCGACCCCTGGCGTCCGGGGGTGGTTATGTGACCGCGGTTTCGTCCTACATCGCCTACGCGCGGGCGCTCAACAGGTTGGTCTGGACGCCGGCAGAGTTTGTGGTGGCGGAGTCGTTTGTCGCACGACTGCGCGGCATGTTGGGGCGGTCGCCGATCACGGCTGGCGGCCTTCCGCTCGTCATGGCGTTCCCGCAATGTTCCTCGGTCCACACGTGCTTTATGGCCTATCCCATCGATATTGCCTTCATCGATCGCAGCGGCAACGTCCTCGCATGCTACGAAAACGTTCGCCCTTGGCGCATGTGCTCCCACCCATGCGCCTGGGCCGTGCTAGAACGCCCCTCAATGCTCGCATCGCCCCCTGCTTTCCAACGAGTACCGGCTTAAGAAATGGCGACAGCGGACTTTCGTCATACGAAATTGGGTAAGATGGAGGAGAAGATGCATGGATGTTGAGATCCATCCCAACGCTAAAAAGCACCTGACGGAAGGGGCCGATGATGGGCAAGACGTATACGGCCGCTAATGGTCAGGTTGTAACGGATGAAATGATTGACGCGTGGTGCGAGTCGTACGAGCGCGGAGAGTTTCCGGATGGCGAACACACCGTTGGTGGGATCGTGCATGGACGGCCCCCACTCTCAGGTGAGGGGACGGCAACGCTGTCGGTCAAGATTCCTCTGGGAATGAAGGAGGCCATTCGTCGACGGGCGGCTGCCGAGGGGATGACGCCAAGTGAGTTTGCCCGTGCGGCTCTGAGCGAAAAACTTCTTGCTGCCGGCTGATGCCTCTGACGTGCCGATTTAAAGAACCGAGGCTGTGCTCAAAAACTTTTTTTGAAATTCTCGGTTGACCGGAACGCGTCCTTGGTTATACTAATCAAGCCTTGAAACAAGGCACACCTCAAATGGCTGGGTAGCTCAGTTGGTAGAGCAGAGGACTGAAAATCCTCGTGTCAGGGGTTCGATTCCCTTCCCCGCCACCTTGAATTGACTAGGACCTCTGCAAAGGGGTCCTTTTCTTTTATGCAGCCCCCACATGGAATCGAACCCCGTGAGGGCGCGGAGCTGAGTAAACGCGTAAGCGTTTGCCAGCGCAGCTCGCAAGGCGCGTAAGCGCCGCAGCGGTCCGTCCGCGCAGCGCGCGGACGCGATTCCCTTCCCCGCCACCTTGAATTGACTAGGATCTCTGCAAAGGGGTCCTTTTCTTTTATGTAGGGTTCTGCGGAAAATACGCCCCATTATTGAGCGATAGAACGGGACGCGCTTTCCGGTGCCTGCCTCCGGCGCGCGTACACACCTCGTCGCACCATTCCGATCCCGTCTGCTCCCAGACATTCCTCCCACTTTCGCGTCACTTTGCAGACCGTTCGGTCGCCTGTCCGCACACGCGGGTATACTCAAAACGATACTTATCCTATGCAATACGATGCGGGTTCGACCTGCATGATCCGAAGGGGGCAGTGATGGAGAGGATACTCGGCGTTAATCTCTCTGGCTGGTTTATTCCCGAGCCTTGGGTGACCCCGTCGCTGTACGCGGCGACCGGTGCATCCAACGCGGCCGAGCTACAGGAGGCCATGGGTACCGCCGCCTATAACGAGCGCATGCGCCGCCATTACGAGACGTTTGTGAGCGAGGACGATTTTCGTCGCATGGCGCAGATCGGTCTCAATGCCGTGCGTCTGCCGGTGCCCTGGTATGCCTTTGGCTCACAGGAGTCCGATGCCTCCTACATATCGGTTGTCGATTACATCGACCGCGCGATTGAGTGGGCTGCCAAGTACGACATCCGCGTGCTGCTCGATCTGGCAACTGTGCCCGGTGGCCAGGGCGATTCCAACGATTCACCCACCACGCCGGAGGCTGTCGCCGAGTGGCATTCGTCCACCAACGGCCGTCATGTCGCACTCGACGTGCTTGAGCGCTTGGCCGATCGCTATGGCGAGGCCGAGAGCCTGCTGGGCATTGAGCTGCTGGACACGCCGCAGATGAGCGTTCGCAAGAGCCTCTTCACCATGACGGATGGCATTCCCGCTCACTACCTGCGCAATTTCTATCGCGATGCCTACGAGCTCGTCCGTTCGTATATGCCCGAGGATAAGATCGTCGTCTTCTCGTCGTCGGGGCATCCCAGCGAGTGGAAGCATTTTATGCGCGGCGCCAAGTACAAGAACGTCTACATGGACCTTCACCTGTACCATTACCGCGACGAGTATGCGCTCGACATCACGAGCCCCCGCGGGCTGACGACGGCGATTTCGCGTAACAAGCGCGAGCTTAAAGAAGCGATTTCGACAGGGTTCCCCGTGCTGGTGGGCGAATGGTCGGGCGCGGCGATTTTTGCTAACTCGTCGGTTACGCCTGAGGGCCGCAATGCCTACGAGCGTGTGTTCATCGCCAACCAGCTGGCATCGTTCGCGCCAGCGGCCGGCTGGTTCTTCCAAACGTGGAAGACCGAGAAGCGAATCGCAGCATGGGATGCCCGCGCGGCGCTCGGCACGCTCGAGCGCGGCATGATTGAATAGGTTGATATGACGCAAAACAGCGCCCGTATGGGCAAACTCTACGTGGTCGGCACGCCCATAGGTAACCTGGGCGACCTGTCCCCGCGCGTCGGCGAGGCGTTTGCCGCTGCCGATGCCATCTGTTGCGAGGACACACGTGTGACCTCAAAGCTGCTGACGCACCTGGGCATTTCTAAGCCGCTCGTCCGTTGCGACGAAAACGTGATCGCAAGTCGCGCCGCCGGTCTGGTCGACCGCTTGCTGGCGGGGGAGACTCTTGCCTTTGCCTCGGACGCTGGCATGCCGAGTGTGTCCGACCCCGGCCAGGCTCTGGTCGAGGCGGCGCGCGAGGCCGATGTCCCCGTCGAAGTCATCCCCGGGCCTTCCGCATGCGTCACGGCGCTCGTGTCGTCCGGCATTCCCTGCGAGCATTTCTTCTTCGAGGGCTTTTTGGGTCGCAAGCATGGCGATCGTGTGCGCCGCCTGCAGCGCCTTGCCGTGGTGCCCGGTGCGCTCATCTTCTACGAGTCTCCACATCGCATCGTGGCGACACTCGAGGCCGTGGCCGAGGTATTTCCCCTGCGCGAGGTTGCCGTCTGCCGCGAGCTTACCAAGCTGCACGAGGAGGTCCTGCGCGGGTCCGCCGCCCAGCTTGCCGAGGAGCTGCGTGCTCGCGGCGAGGTAAAGGGCGAGATTGCGCTGGTCATCGCGCCGCCGAGCGAGGATGAGGAGGCCGGCATCGCGCCGGTTGGCGCTGCGGTAGCGGATCCCGACGAGGCCCTGCGCGAGGATATCCGCACCGCGCTCGAGGAGGGGGAGCCCGCCTCTGCAGTGGCCAAGCGCCTGTCTCAGAAGTATTCGCGCCGCAAGCGCGATGTCTATGCCATGGTGCTCGATATGCAATAGATGGAGGATATCCAGCCCTTGCGCTAGAATCATCCCCTGTATGCAACGTTTTTCTGGAGGACAAACCCCATGGATCAAAGCAAGCCTTCGTTCTTTATCACGACGCCCATCTACTACGTCAACGCCGATCCGCACCTGGGCACGGCTTATTCCACCATCATCGCCGACGTTCAGGCTCGCTATCGCCGCTCCGCCGGCTATAACGTTAAGTTCCTGACTGGCATGGACGAGCACGGCGAGAAGGTCGCCGAGGCCGCTGCCAAGCACAACATGACGCCGCAGGAGTGGACCGACAGCCAGGCTCCGCACTTCAAGGAGCTTTGGAGCAAGCTCGAGATCTCCAACGACGACTTCATTCGCACCACCGAGCCGCGCCAGCATCACGCCGTGCAGTATCTGTGGGAGCGCATGAAGGAGTCCGGCTACCTGTATAAGGGCAGCTATGACGGCTGGTACTGCGTGCCCGACGAGACCTACTTTACCGATACGCAGGTCCAGAAGGGCGATGAGGAGTACGGTAGCGTCGGCCAGCACCTGTGCCCCGATTGCCACCGTCCGCTCGAGCGCGTGCAGGAGGAGTCCTACTTCTTTAAGCTCTCCGCCTTCCAGGACAAGCTGCTCAAGCTCTATGACGAGCACCCCGACTTTGTTGAGCCTGCGTTCCGTATGAACGAGGTGCGCAGCTTTGTCGAGGGCGGCCTCAACGACCTTTCCGTGAGCCGTACGAGCTTTGACTGGGGCATTCAGGTCCCGTTTGACGAGGGCCACGTGACCTACGTGTGGTTCGATGCGCTGCTCAACTATATGACTGCCGTCGGCTACGGTGTCGACACCGACGAGGCCCGTGCCGAGCTGGCCTATCGCTGGCCCGCGCAGTTCCACATCGTGGGTAAGGACATTATCCGCTTCCACTGCGTCATTTGGCCCGCCATGCTCATGGCCATCGGCGAGGCCCTGCCTGAGCACGTCTTTGCCCACGGCTTCCTGACCGTGCGCAATGCCGAGACCGGTAAGGCCGAGAAGATGTCCAAGAGCCGCGGCAACGCCATCGCTCCGCAGGATGTTATCGACATGCTGGGTGTCGAGGGCTATCGCTACTACTTCATGACCGACGTCGTCCCCGGCACCGACGGCGCCATCAGCTTCGAGCGCATGGAGCAGGTCTACAACGCCGACCTGGCCAACAGCTGGGGCAATCTTATCTCGCGCTCGCTCAACATGAGCGGCAAGTACTTTGACGGTTGCGCGCCCGCCAAGCCTGCATCGTTCGATGCGTTCGACAACCCGCTGGCAAAGATTGCCGACGGTTTGGTCGAGCGCTACATGGCCAAGATGGACGTGCTCGATTACGGTGGAGCCAAGGATGAGGTCATGGAACTCATCCATGCTGCTAACCACTACATCGAGGACTCCGAGCCCTGGGCGCTTGCCAAGGACGAGGCTAAGGCCGACGAGCTGGCATTTGTGATCTACAACCTGCTCGAGGCCATCCGCATCGCCGCTCACCTGCTGATGCCGCTCATGCCCCAGACCTCTGCCGAGGCCCTGCGCCGCCTGTCCTGTGAGGGCGAGGCCGCGAGCGACGACCTCAAGGGCATTTGCGCTTGGGGTCTGCTTGCCGGTGGTCAGCCCGTCGAGAAGGGCGAGCCGCTGTTCCCGCGTCTGGGCTAAGACGTCGCGCGAGTGCCATATCGGCAATTTGCTGTGTAACGGTAAGGGCATGGCCGCAACGGTCCATGCCCTTTTACTTTACGATGCAGCCACCATGTTAAGGAGGCAACCATGACAACTTCGCCTTTGGCAAACCCCACGGCAACTAGGGAGCTGCTAGAGGAGTTTGGCCTTGCGACCAAGCATCGCCTGGGCCAAAACTTCCTGATCGACAACCATGTGATCGAACGTATCTGTGAGCTCGCTGAGCTTGCGGGCGATGAGCGCGTGCTCGAGGTCGGCCCGGGTTGCGGCACGCTGACGTTGGCCCTGCTGCAGGAGGCGGCGTGCGTTACGTCGATTGAGGCCGATCCTGAGCTTGAGCCGGTGCTCGATGCCCACGCCGCCGACTATGCCAACTTCCGCTTTATCATGGGCGATGCGCTCAAGGTGACGCCGGAGCAGATTGAGCAGGCCGCCGGTGGTGAACCCACGGTGTTTGTCGCGAATCTGCCCTATAACGTGGCGGCGACGATCATCCTTCAGTTCTTCCAGACGATGCCCGCGCTTAAGCGCGCTGTCGTCATGGTGCAAAAGGAAGTTGCAGATCGTATTGCCGCAGTGCCGGGCAACAAGACCTATGGCGGCTACACGGCAAAGCTCGGCCTGTATGCGCAGATGACGGGGCGCTTTGAGGTGCCGCCGCGCTGCTTTATGCCGGCGCCGCATGTGGATTCTGCCGTAGTACGCATCGATCGCGTTGACGGCGTGGTACCCGAGGGCCTCGACCGCGAGTTTGTGGCTCGTGTGATCGACGCCGCGTTTGCTCAGCGCCGCAAGACGATTCGCAACTCCATGAGCGCCAACGGCTTTGCCAAGGACGTGCTCGATGCCGCCTTTGAGGCCTGCGGTATCGCATCCACTACGCGCGCCGAGACGCTCGACGTCGCCGCCTTTGTGTGCCTGGCTCGGGAGCTTTCCCATGACGCTTAATGCCGAACGCGTGACGTTTACCAAGAAAAAGAAGACGGTTGCTTGTCCCGTGCCCTTGGCACCGCTTGCCGACACACATGCGCATCTGCTTTCGTTCTGGGGCAAGGATGTGCCCGAGACACTCGTGCGTGCCAAGGCGGCGGGCATCGACCTGTTGGTGACGGTCTTCGATCCCATTGCCGATAAGCGCAGCGTGACGGACTATAGCGACTGGTTGACGCGCGAGATTCTGCCGATGCAGGATATCCCGCAGATCAAGTATCTTGCCGGCGTGCATCCGTATGGCGCGCCGGACTATACCGACGACGTTCACGCACAGGTCGTTGCCGCGCTCGATGACCCTTTGTGCGCCGGTATCGGCGAGATTGGTCTGGACTACCACATGGATTACGACGACGACATCGCGCCGGCGCCCCACAGCGTGCAGATTGACTGCATGGCGCGCCAGCTCGAAGTTGCCGTGCGCCGCAATGTGCCGGTGGAGCTGCATCTGCGTCACGAGGACATGGACCAGGAGCGTACCTCGCACGTGGACGCCTACAACGTGCTTCGTGAGGTGGGCGTGCCCCAGGCCGGTTGTGTGCTGCACTGCTTTGGCGAGGACCGCGCCACGATGGAGCGCTTTGTGGAGCTGGGCTGCTATATCGCCTATGGTGGTGCGGCCACCTTTAAGCGCAACGACGACGTGCGCGAGGCATTTGCGGCGACCCCGCTCGACCGCATTTTGTTCGAGACGGATTGTCCCTATATGGCGCCGGAGCCCATCCGCGGTCTTGAATGCGAGCCCGCAATGATCTCCATTACGGCAAACGCGCTGGTCAATGACCGTGTCGATCGAACTGGCGAAGATGCCGAGACGATCGCGCAAGCCGCCTGGGAGAATGCCTGCAAACTTTTTCAAAAATAGTTCTTGCGTTCGTGGTGGCGCTCCGTTATTCTAATTCCTGCACGCGGGCGTGGCGGAATTGGCAGACGCGTACGGTTCAGGTCCGTATGGGGGCAACCCCATGAAGGTTCAAGTCCTTTCGCCCGCACCATTAAATGAAAGAGCTCCCAGCAATGGGAGCTTTTTTGTTTTGGGCCCATCGCGGGGACTTGAACCTGCGAAGGAGCGAGCGTAAAGAAAACGCGGAGCGTTTTTAGCGAGCTGGCGAGGACGCCGGCAGGCGGCCGAAGCCGGTGCGGATCCGCGAAGCGGATACGCGGACGTCCTTTCGCTCGCACCATTACATGAAAGAGCTCCCAGCAATGGGAGCTTTTTTGTTATGCGCGGTCGCCTCGGACGGGTATCCTAATGCCAACGTGCGCCTATCAGAGGAGAAACCATGCTGTTTTCCGGTATCATCGCTGCCCTTACCAGTCTTTTGATCCCTATCATCATCCTGTTGCTGCTTCTCCCTAACGCCTGCTATGTCGTCGAGCAGCAACATGCCGTGATTATCGAGCGCCTGGGCAAGTTCAACCGTATCGTCAACGCGGGTTTCCACCTGAAGGTGCCCGTGATCGACCGCAAGGCCGCCACGGTGAGCCTGCGCACCATGAAAAACGGTTTTGGCATCGACGTTAAGACCCAGGACAACGTGACCATCGGCCTCGAGGTCTCCGCGCAGTATCACGTGAGCTACGACATGGGTGCGGGTCCGGCGGATTCGGGCATCTACAAGAGCTACTACATGCTGCAGGAGCCCGTCGATCAGATGCGCGACTTCATCACCGATGCCCTGCGCTCCTCGATTCCCGTCTATACGCTCGACGAGGTCTTTGCCAAGAAGGACGACATCGCCAAGGACGTCAACGCTACCGTTTCCGAGCAGATGGCCGCCTACGGCTTCACCCTCGTGTCGACACTCATCACCAAAATCGCGCTGCCGACCGAGGTCGAGAACTCCATGAACGACATCAACGCCGCCCAGCGCAAGCGCGCCGCGGCGCAAGAGCTTGCCGAGGCCGACCGCATCAAACGCGTCACCGAGGCGACCGCCGAGGCCGAGGCTATGGAAAAGGCCGGCGAGGGAATCGCCAACCAGCGCAAGGCCATCGCATTGGGCATCAAGGATTCGCTTGAGATTATCCAGGAGACGGGCGTTGGCAACGACGAGGCCAACCAACTGTTCATGTTTACGCAGTGGACCGAGATGATGACGGAGTTCGCCCGTACGGGTAAAAACTCGACGGTCGTGCTGCCGAGCGACTTTTCGCAGTCAGCCTCGATGTTTGAGCAGATGCTGGCCGCAGGCAAGGTCCAGGGCGATTCGAAGGAGTAGGCACGCGTGAAGTACACCGTAGTTTGCGTCGGCAAGCTCAAGGAGCGCTTTTGGAAGGATGCCTGCGCCGAGTACACCAAGCGCCTGGGCGCCTATGCCAAGGTGGATATGCGCGAGGTGGCCGATATCGATCCGGCTAAGGCGGGTGGCGTGGATGCCGCGCGCGACAAGGAGGGGGCGGCGATTCTTGCCGCCTTGCCGCCGAGGGCACATGTGATTCTGCTTGCCATCGAGGGCAAGGAGCGCTCGAGCGAGGAGCTCTCGGCGCGCCTCGATGACCTTATGCTGCGAGGAAATAGCGATATCGCCTTTGTGATTGGCGGCTCGGATGGCGTGAGCGATGCCGTGCGTGCACGCGCCGACGAGATGCTCAGCTTTGGACGCATTACCTTGCCGCACAACCTGGCGCGTGTGGTGCTGCTGGAGCAGATCTACCGCGCCTGCAAGATTAGCCGTGGCGAGCCGTATCACAAATAGGTCGGCAATACGAAACAATGGCGTGGGACAATAGCTTTCGTTTTGAAGAACGTGTCTGAGAGGACTATGTGATATGAAGATCGGATTTGTCGGTTTTGGCAATATGGCGAGCGCTATGGCCGACGGCTGGATTGCCGCCGGTGTGTCTGCGGGCGACATGTGCGCCTGCGCGGGCCGCTATGACGCTCTCGTCGAGCGTTGTGAGGCACGCGGTATGGCCGCCTGCCATGATGCGGAAGAGGTTGTCGCCGCATCCGATATCGTGGTTGCTGCTGTCAAGCCGTACATGATCGAGAAGGTTTTCGCTCCGCTGAAGGACGTGCTTGCCGACAAGGTCGTCCTTTCGGTCGCTTGGACCTGGGATAGCGCCAAGTGGGAGCAGGTCCTGCCGGGCATCGCTCACATCTCGACGGTACCCAACACGCCGGTATCGGTGGGCGAGGGCGTTATCGCCTGCGAGAAGGCGTCCACGCTTAGCGGCGAGCAGCGCGACACGGTGCTCGGTCTGCTTGGAAAGCTCGGCACGGTAGTCGAGCTCGATACGTGTCTGCTTTTTGTGGGCGGCACCGTGGGCGGTTGCGCCCCGGCATTTGTCGCCATGGCAATCGAGGCCCTGGGCGATGCGGCCGTTAAGCACGGTATTCCGCGCGTCGATGCCTATCGCATCGTGAGCCAGATGGTGCTGGGCACGGCAAAGCTGCAGCTGGCAACCGGTCAGCATCCCGCCGCAATGAAGGACGCCGTGTGCTCGCCTGGTGGCGCCACCATCAAGGGCGTCGTCGCACTCGAGGACGCTGGCATGCGCAGCGCCCTGGTCAAGGCCATCGACGCCACCCTCCAGTAGACCGACCAAAAGGGGACAGGTTAGTTTTGGCAGGTTTTTCCTGCGGTTTTGTCCCTTGAGCGAAAAGCGCCCCGCAACTGGCTCAATTCCAGTTGCGGGGCGCTTACATTTGCCCAGATAAAACCGACCAAAATAAACCTGTCCCTTTTTGGCAGGTTAGTCCCAGAAGCTGTCTTCCTCGTCCTCGGATTTGGGACCGCGGTCGACGTACATCTTATGGGTGCGCTTCTCCATTACAAAGGCAAGAATCGCAAACAGCAGGATGCCGCCGGCGAAAAGGATGGCAAAACCGGTGCGGGTGCCAAACAAAAAGGAAAAAACTGCGTCCATTGGGTGCCTTCTTGCGTAGTTGAGTTGGGTCGTAAACGCTCATAAGTATATACTTGCCCATACATGTACAAGGTTGCAACCTAAATGGAATGTATATCGCCGGAGGATCTAATGCTTGATATCAAGTTTGTTCGCGAGAACCCCGATGCCATCGATACCGCTATGGCCAATCGCCAGACGTCTTGGGACCGCGAGAAGTTTTTTGAGCTCGACGATGAGCGCCGTGCCGTCATCACCGAGGTCGAGGAGCTCCAGGCCACGCGCAACGCCGAGTCCAAGAAGATCGGCGCCCTGATGAAGGAGGGCAAGAAGGACGAGGCCGAGGCCGCCAAGGAGGCCGTGCGCGCCGTCAACGAGAAGATCGACGGTCTGGCCGAGCGCCGCACTGCCCTCGAGCAGGAGCAGTACGACTTCATGGCTCACCTGCCCAACATTCCGTGCGAGGCCACCCCGTACGGCAAGGACGAGGACGAGAACATCGAGCGTCGCCGCTGGGGCACCCCGCGCGAGTTCGACTTCGACTTTAAGCCGCACTGGGATCTGGGTACCGACCTCGACATCCTCGATTTCGAGCGCGGCAACAAGCTCTCCGGCAGCCGCTTCACCGTTCTCGGTGGCGCCGGCGCTCGCCTGGAGCGCGCTCTCATCAACTTCTTCCTGGACACGCACACCAGCCGTGGCTTTAAGGAGTGGTGGCCGCCCATCGTCGTCAAGCGTCAGACCATGTTTGGCACGGGTCAGCTCCCCAAGTTCGAGGACGACGCCTATCACGTCTCGGGCGACAACTTCCTGATCCCCACCGCCGAGGTCGTGCTCACCAACCTGCATGCCGGTGAGGTTCTGGACGCCGACACCCTGCCGCGCCGCTACACCGCCTTCACTCCTTGCTTCCGTGAGGAAGCCGGTTCCGCTGGTCGCGACACCCGCGGCATCATCCGCCAGCACGAGTTCGACAAGGTCGAGATGGTCAAGTTCGCCAAGCCGGAGGAGTCCGACGAGGAGCTCGAGAGCATGACCGCCGAGGCCGAGTACCTGCTGCAGCAGCTGGGCCTTCCGTATCGCGTGATTAGCCTGTGCACCGGCGATCTGGGCTTCTCTGCCCGTCAGACCTACGACGTCGAGGTTTGGCTGCCGAGCTACAACGCCTACAAGGAGATCAGCTCCTGCTCCAACTGCGGCGACTTCCAGGCTCGCCGCGCCAATATCAAGTATCGCGACCCCGAGAACTTCAAGGGTTCGCGCTACCTGCATACCCTCAACGGCTCCGGTCTGCCGGCTGGCCGCACGATGGCCGCCATTCTGGAGAACTACCAGAACGCCGACGGTACCATCACGATCCCCGAGGTTCTGCGTCCCTACATGGGTGGCCTCGAGAAGATCGAGCCGGTCGCGTAGATTGGCTGCATAAGCGATTTGCTAGGGCACTCCTTTTTGGGGTGCCCTTTTTGTGTGCGGCCATACCATGCTGTGCGGACAGCTCAATAGAAAACACACGAACAACTGTTCTGTATACAGCCATCTACCTGCTATGCTTTTGCTAAATAAGAGCGAGAGAAAGGGGACGCGATGGAGCTGTTTGATGATCGGGTGGTTTTGTTTGAGAGCGACGAGGGCGGGGAGTACCTGCTTGTGACGTGTGAGCCGTCTGGCATGGGTGGCCTGGTGGTTCGACAGACGAGCGAGGGGCCGTTGACGCAATGGTGCTACGAGGAGTCGCCTCATGTGGTTGAGACGTTTGTGGCGCACGAGGGGCTTGTGGCCCTAGAGCATTTCTATGGGGTCCAGACATCTAATCAGGTTGCTCGCATGTTGAGCATCTCGTTTGCCGATTATGATTGTGCCCAGCGGGTGAGATCGCTCCTGAGGGAACTTGATGCTAAGTTTGACGTGATCGAAAAGCCAATCGATCGTACGGGGAATGGCGGTATATGCGGAGCAGCATGACAAGACTGCGTTCCACAAAAAAGTTTGAAATTGTGCTTGACTCCAATAAGCTAAAGTGGTTTTATATGTCTTGCGCTGCGGCGTTACCTCAGCTGGATAGAGGGTCTGACTACGAATCAGAACGTCATAGGTTCGAATCCTATACGCCGCACCAATTGAAATTGAAAGCCTCCGGCAACGGGGGCTTTTCTTTTACGTAAACACCGCATGGATTCGAACCTCGGTCGAGGCGCGGGCGTCAAGAAAACGCGGAGCGTTTTTAGCCCGCGGGCGAGCGCGCCGGCAGGCGGGCGAAGCCGGTGCGGATCCGCGAAGCGGATGCGCGGAATCCTATACGCCGCACCAATTGAACTTGAAGCCTCCGGCAACGGGGGCTTTTCTTTTATGGCAGCACCGCATGGATTCGAACCTCGGTCGAGGCGCGGCCGTCTGAATTATCACTTCGTAAAATTTTTCCAAATTGTCGCTTGACCCATCGAGGGGTCACGTGCATAATAATCCGTGCGTTGCGGCGTTACCTCAGCTGGATAGAGGGTCTGACTACGAATCAGAACGTCATAGGTTCGAATCCTATACGCCGCACCA
>CAKUBM010000016.1 GCA_934643145.1 uncultured Collinsella sp.
GATTCTCGTGGCCGTCGAGGACGAGTTCGATATTCAGCTCGATACCGAGGAGAACCCTAAGACGGTCGGCGAGTTCGTCGATACGGTCGAGGCGGCATTGGAGAAGTAGAGATGCTCAAGACTCCTCTCTGCGAGCTGCTCGGCATCGATAAGCCCGTGTTCCAGGGCGGCATGGCCTGGATTGCCGATGCCTCGCTGGCATCGGCTGTGTCCGAGGCCGGCGGGTTGGGAATCATCGCGGCCATGAATGCCGACGCCACCTGGCTGCGCGATCAGATTCACGAGTTGCGCGCCAAGACGGACAAGCCCTTTGGCGTCAACGTCATGCTTATGAGCCCGTTTGCCGACGAGGTCGCACAGGTTGTGATCGACGAGCAAGTGCCGGTCGTCGTGACGGGTGCCGGCAATCCCACCAAGTACATGAAGGCTTGGAACGACGCCGGCATCAAGGTCATCCCGGTTGCCGCCTCGGTGGCGCTGGCGCGTCTCGTGGCGCGTCGCGGGGCCACCGCCGTGGTTGCCGAAGGTACCGAATCGGGTGGGCATATTGGCGAGACGTCGACGATGGCGCTCGTTCCGCAGGTTGTCGACGCGGTCGATATCCCCGTTGTGGCAGCTGGCGGTATCGCGGATGGCCGCGGGATGGCGGCCGCATTTATGCTTGGCGCCGCTGGCGTCCAGGTGGGCACGCGTTTTCTCGTTGCCGATGAGTGTACCGTCTCCGAGCAATACAAAGAGCTAGTGCTCAAGGCGGGAGACACCTCGACGCGCGCGACTGGGCGTTCGACGGGACATCCGGTGCGTGCGCTCAAGAGCCCCTTCACCAATGCCTACGCCAAAAGTGAGGCGGCGGGCGCAAGTGCCGAGGAGCTTGGGACCATGGGCACGGGCGCTCTTCGCAAGGCCGCAAAGGACGGTAATTACGAAGAGGGTTCGTATCTGTGCGGACAGATCGCCGGCATGGTCAACGAGCGCCAGAGCGCGCGTGAAATCGTTGACGACCTGGTCGATGGCGCCGAGCATGTTCTGAAGGGTGCGTGCGCATGGGTAGCGTAGCGTTTCTGTTCGCCGGTCAGGGTGCCCAGCATCCCGCGATGGGCGTCGACATCATCGAAGCATCGCCGGCGGCTGCCGAGGTGTTCGCCATTGCCGACGAGGTGCGCCCGGGGACCAGCGAGCAGTGCCGGAGCGCCTCCAAGGAGGAGCTCTCGCAGACCGAGAACACGCAGCCTTGCGTGTTCGTTCACGACCTGGCAGCGGCTGTCGCCCTGCGCGAGCGCGGCGTGGTGCCTGCCGCCTGTGCGGGATTCTCGCTGGGTGAGGTCGCTGCGCTCACCTTTGCGGGGGCATTCGATACGCGAACAGGCTTTGAGCTCGTGTGCGAGCGCGCGGCGCTGATGGCCGCGGCTGCCGAGCGCCATCCGGGCGGCATGCGCGCCGTCATCAAGCTCGATGCGGCGCAAGTCGAGAACCTGGCTGCGCAGGCCGGCGAGGACTGCTGGCCGGTCAACTACAACAGCCCGCAGCAGACGGTTGTTGCCGGAGCGCCCGAGGCGCTGCAGGAGCTCGACGTCCTAGTAAAAGAGGCTGGCGGCCGCGCTATGAAAGTCGCGGTGTCGGGTGCATTTCATAGCCCCTATATGGCCGAGGCGACTGAGGGGCTGGCGACGTATATCCAAGCCGGCCACGCGCCGTCTCCGCTGCTGATTCCGGTCATGGCAAACATGACGGCAGCGCCCTATCCGGCGGACCCGCGAGCAGCATCGGATGTTATGGCCAACCAGGTGAGTCATGCCGTTCGCTGGGTCGACACGCTGCATGCGTTGCAGACACAGGGTATCGACACGTTTATCGAGGTTGGTCCAGGCAAAACGCTGTCGGGCCTGGTCAAGCGTACGCTGAGCGACGTTCGCGTGTATTCGTGCGAGACGGCCGAGCAGGTCGCAGCTATTGCCGACGAGCTCGTATAGTCCACAGGGCTGTAACCCGAAAGGAATGACATGGGCAACTTGAACAATGGCGCGCTCGAGCGCAACGACTCACGTCGCGTGGCACTGGTCACGGGCGGTTCGCGAGGCATTGGCCGCGCCTGTGCGACCGGTTTGGCGGAGGACGGCTTTGATATCGCCGTCGTCTACGCCGGCAGCGTCGATGCGGCGCGCGAGACGTGCGAAGCCTGCGAGACGGCTGGTGCCGCGGCACGAGCATATCAATGTGACGTGGCCGACCCCGCTGCCGTCAACGCGTGCGTGGAAGCGGTCCTCAACGACTTTGGCTCCATTTGGGCGCTCGTCAACAACGCCGGCATCACCCGCGATGGCCTGCTCATGCGCATGGGCGATGAGGCCTTCAATCGCGTGCTCGATGTCAATCTCAAGGGAACATTCAATATGACGCGCGCGCTCACCAAGACCTTTATGCGTCAGCGGGGCGGCTGCATCGTCAACATGAGCTCGGTTGTGGGACTGATGGGTAACGCCGGACAGGCCAATTACGCTGCCTCCAAGGCGGGCGTGATCGGCCTGACCAAGGCGGTAGCGCGCGAGCTTGCGCCTCGCGGCGTACGAGTGAACGCGGTCGCCCCCGGGTTTGTCGAGACGGATATGACGGCAAAGCTATCGGATAAGGTGCGTGCGGCCACGGAGGACCAGATTCCCCTTAAGCGTATGGCGCAGCCCGAGGAGGTGGCCGGTGTGGTGCGCTTTTTAGCGAACGATGCGGCCGCTTACATTACGGGCGAAGTCATACGCGTCGACGGCGGAATGGCGATGTAGAAAGCAAGCCGGGTAAGCGGCTTGGATGAGGAGACCATGATGGAACAGAGAGTTGCAATCACCGGTATCGGTGCCGTGTCGCCGCTCGGCAACACCGCGCTTGCCACCTGGGCGGCCATGTGCGCCGGAACGTGTGGCATCGGTCCAATCACGCACTTTGATACCGATGCATTTGCCGTCAAGGTGGCGGCCGAGGTCAAGGGTTTTGACGGCAACGAGTACTTTGGCAAGCATGACGCCAAGCACCTGGATCCCTGCGTTCAGTTTGCGATGGCGGCGTCGGACGAGGCCATGCACGATGCGGGCTTTGATGTCGAAGGCGCGGTCGATCGCGAGCGCCTGGGCGTCTATGTGGGCTCGGGCGTGGGCGGCATGCAGACGCTCGTCGACAACGTCCACACGATTGCCGATCGCGGGCCTCGTCGCGCATCGCCCTACATGATCGCGATGATGATCCCCAACATGGCTTCGGGCAATATCGCGATCCGCCATAAGGCAAAAGGCCCGACCCTGCCCGTGGTGACCGCGTGCGCAACCTCGGCCCATGCGGTGGGTGAGGCGTTCCGCGCCATCAAGCACGGCTATGCCGATACAATCCTGGCCGGCGGCGCCGAGGCCGCAATTATCCCCGATGCCGTTGCGGGCTTTACGTCCTGCCGCGCATTGACCACCAACTCCAATCCCGCGACGGCTTGTCGCCCGTTCGATGCAGACCGTGACGGCTTTGTGATGGGCGAAGGCGCCTGTGTGCTCGTGCTCGAGGGTATGGAGCACGCGCAGGCCCGCGGTGCGCACATTTACGCCGAGGTCGTGGGCTACGGCAACACCGATGACGCTTACCACATTACGAGTCCCGACCCGGATGCGGCAGGTATCGCCCGTGCGATATCGCTGGCGGTGGCCGAGGGCGACGTTAAGCCTTCCGAGGGCCTCTACATCAACGCTCACGGCACCTCGACCAAGCTCAACGATTCGTCCGAGACGGCGGGCATTAAGCGTGCACTCGGCGAGGACGCGGCGCGCGCCGCGCATGTCTCGTCGACCAAGTCGATGACCGGCCACATGATCGGCGCCACGGGTGCCATCGAGGTCATGGCCTGCGCCATGGCGCTCGAGCAGGGTGTGGTACCGCCGACCATTAACTACCACACGCCCGATCCCGCCTGCGATCTTGACTACACGCCCAATCGCGCTGTTCGTGCCGACCTTACCTGGGCGCTTTCGACCAACCTGGGCTTTGGCGGACACAATGCCGCCATCGCGCTGCGTAGATATACGAGGAGCTAGAGCATGGATTCCAAAAGACTTGCCGAGATAGCCGATGTGATGGAGGACCGCGGCCTCACGCGCGTGCGCGTTGAGGAGCCCGATGGCACCGCGGTCGAACTCGAGCGCGCGAGCGCCGCGCAGCCGGTTGCCGTGCCCATGCCTATGCCGGGTGCCGTAACTGCTCCGGCGGTGGCTTCTGTCGCCATGCCTGCCGCTGCACCGGAGCCCACAGCGCAGGCGCCTGCCGCCGCACCGGAGCCCAAGGGCACCGAGGTGACCGCTCCCATGGTCGGCGTTTTCTATGCTGCCCCGGCGCCGGGCGACGAGCCGTTTGTACATGTGGGTTCCAAGGTCAAGGCCGGCGAGACCCTCTGCATCATCGAGGCTATGAAGGTTCTCAACGAGGTGACGGCAGAGATAGACGGCGAGGTGCTCGAGATCTGCGTGGCCGACGGTGACCTCGTGGAGTTTGGCAGCTGCCTCATGAGGATCGGATAGGTGATATCCATGAACAAAGAAGAGCTCAAGAAGCTGTTGCCGCATCGCGAGCCGATGCTTTTGCTCGACGAAGCCGAGCTGGTGGGCGACGAGGCCCACGGCAAGATCACGATTACGGGCGACGAGTACTTTTTGCAGGGGCATTTTCCGGGAAACCCGGTGGTCCCCGGCGTGATCCAATGCGAGATGCTCGCCCAGAACTGCTGCGTGCTGCTGATGGGCGATGAGGAGGCGCGCGGCGCGACGCCGTTCTACACGAGTCTGGACAAGGTGCGCTTTAAGCGTCCGGTGCGCCCGGGCGACACGGTGGAACTGGTTTGCTCCATCACGCGTGCGCGCGGGCCGTTCCGCTTTGCGACGGGTACTGCGAGCGTCAACGGTGAGGTTTGCTGCCGCGCTGATATGTCTTTTGCACTCATGCACGAAAAGTAGGGAAGTCTTCATGTTCGACAAAGTGCTCATCGCCAACCGCGGCGAAGTCGCGGTCCGTGTTATCCGCGCGTGCCGCGATATGGGCATCAAGACCGTCGCCGTTTATTCCACGGCCGATGCGGACGCGCTGCACGTGCAGCTTGCCGACGAGGCGTATTGCATCGGCGGCCCGCGTCTTGCCGAGAGCTACCTCAACGACGATGCCGTGCTCACCTGTGCCGTAAAGTCGGGAGCTAAGGCAATTCATCCCGGTTATGGCTTCTTTTCCGAGAAGGCGAGCTTTGTGCGCGACTGCGACAAGTATGGCCTGGCGTTTGTCGGTCCTTCGGCCGAGGTGATCGACAGCATGGGCGACAAGGACGCCGCGCGTCGAACGGCTGCCGCAGCGGGCGTGCCCATCGTGCCGGGCTGTGATTTGCTCAAAAGTCCCGAGGAGGCAACGGCCGAGGCCGAGCGCATTGGCTGCCCCGTGCTCATCAAGGCGCGTGCAGGCGGTGGCGGTCGCGGCATTCGCAAGGTCGAGTGCGTGGAAGACGCGGCAAAGGCGTTCATCGAGGCGCGTGCCGAGGGCGAGGCCGTTTTTGGCGATGGCGAGTGCTACATGGAGAAGTTCGTCTCGCCGGCGCACCACGTTGAGGTACAGATTATGGCCGATAAGCAGGGCCATGTGTTTTCGCTCGGCGAGCGCGAGTGCTCGGTGCAGCGCCGCAACCAAAAGCTGATCGAGGAGAGCCCCGCGCCGTGCCTCGACGGACACGACGACATTCGTGTTCGCATGCACAAGGCAGCGCGTGACCTGGCTCGTGCCGTCGGCTACGAAGGAGCCGGAACCATCGAGTTCCTGTATTCGGACGACGGCAATTTCTACTTTATGGAAATGAACACGCGCTTGCAGGTGGAGCATCCGGTTACGGAGTTTGTGACCGATACCGACTTGGTCAAGTGGCAGCTGCGCGTGGCAGCCGGTCAGCCTCTGCCCTTTGAGCAGGAGGACGTTCCGGTCCGCAACCACGCCATGGAGTGCCGCATCAATGCCGAAACGCCGGACTTTCTGCCGTCATGCGGAACGGTCACCGCGTTGCGTGTGCCGGGTGGTCCGCACGTGCGCTGGGATTCCGCCATGTTTACCGGTGCGAACGTTCCGCCGTACTACGACTCCATGCTCGGCAAGCTCATCGTGTGTGCGCCCACGCGTGACGGCGCCATTCGCAAGATGCGCTCGGCCTTGGGCGAGCTCGTGATCGAGGGCGTGAGCGAAAACAGCGAGCTTCAGCTTGACGTGCTGGCAAACGATGAGTTCTTGTCGGGCATGTACCACACCGATCTGATGGGGCATCTCTATGCTGATGAATAGAAAAGCGAAGACGGTCAATGTCCTTGAGGGGCCGATGACCGAGTCGTGCGCCGAGTTTCCCGCGCGCCACGTGTTTATCAAGTGCCCGGAGTGCCGTCGCGTGATCGACGAGGCGCGTCTGCACGATAACCTGGAGGTCTGTCCTCGTTGCGGCAAACACTTTCGTGTGAGCGGTCGCGCGCGCATGCGCATGACGGTCGACGCGGGCACGTTTGAGGAATGGGATGCCAATCTGGCGTCGGAGGACTTCCTCTCGTTTCCCGGTTATGCCGACAAACTCAAGAGCACGCGCGAGCGTTCGGGCGAGCGCGATGCCGTCGTGTGCGGCAGGGGCAAAATCTGCGGCTGCGATACGGCGCTCTTCTTTATGGACGCCAACTTTATGATGGGCTCGATGGGCTCGGTGGTGGGCGAGAAGATCTGCCGTACGTTTGAGCGCGCGACCGATCTGGGGCTGCCGGTTGTCGGCTTTACCGTTTCGGGTGGCGCCCGCATGCAGGAGGGCGTGACCTCGCTTATGCAGATGGCCAAGATCTCTGCGGCGGTTAGGCGCCACAGCGAGGCGGGCGACCTGTATATCACGGTGCTCACCGACCCCACGACCGGCGGCGTGACCGCGAGCTTTGCCATGGAGGGCGACATTATCCTGGCAGAGCCGGATGCGCTGACGGCGTTTGCCGGTCCGCGCGTGATCGAGCAGAACATGCACAAGCGCCTGCCCAAGGGATTCCAGCGCTCCGAGTTTTTGCTGGAGCACGGCTTTTGCGATGCCGTTGTTCCGCGTGGCGAGATTGCGCTTACGGTCGGCGAGCTGCTGGCACTGCACGAAGGACACGCGCCTGGCCTGGGCGCGCCACACGAGATCGTGCGTACGGGTCGCCGCGGCAAAAAGCTTGGTCACCTGTTTAAGCGCTCGGCCGCGCCAAAAACCGCACTCGAGATTGTCAAACAGACGCGCTCGGCAGACCGTGCCACGGCGGGCGAGATGATCTCGCTGGGCCTGGATGGATTTGTGGAGCTGCACGGTGACCGGTACTTTGGCGACGACGCCGCCGTGGTGGGCGGCATTGGCTGGAAAGATGGACGCCCTGTAACGGTCATCGCCATCGAGCGCGGAACCACGACCAAAGAGCGTATGCGGCGCAACTTTGGCATGGCGCATCCCGAGGGCTATCGCAAGGCACGTCGCCTGATGCGCCAAGCCGAGAAGTTTGGGCGACCGGTCCTATGCCTGGTCGATACCTCGGGAGCGTTTTGCGGTATCGGCGCCGAGGAGCGCGGCCAGGGCGAGGCGATTGCCCAGAACCTTATGGAGATGAGCGGCCTTAAGACGCCGATCGTTTCTGTGGTGACGGGCGAGGGCGGTTCCGGCGGCGCGCTGGCGCTGTCCGTGGCCGATCGCATCCTCATGCTCTCGAGCTCGGCATATTCGGTCGTGAGCCCCGAGGCGTGCGCGTCGATCCTGTGGAAGGATACGGAGCGTGCGGATGAGGCTGCCGAGGCGCTTAAGCTCACTGCCCCCGATCTGTTGGCACTCGGCATCATTGACGGCATCGTTGACGATAGGGGCCTGTCTCATGAGGAGATTGCCGGTGCTGTCATGTCCTCGGCATTTGATGCCTTCGATACGCTTGGGCAGCTCGACGACGCGACCCTCACAAACCTCCGCTACGAAAAGTACCGCGCAATCGGTCGGTACCGCACGATGTGACAAAGGGGCAGTCCCGCATGGCACATTCCAAGGTCGTGGCTCGTGTGGGTTGCGGCCTTTTTGTATCTGGGGGACAAAGTGACTACACTACAATCCGTTTGAGCAATAGATATATAGGTAGTACCGTGGGGGCGGATAAAGATGGTCGAATGGATTGTTAAGCGCGCGCAGGGCGATCGTGCTCGCGCGGGCACGCTGACGGGCATGGTGTGCATCGTTGCCAATGTGGCGCTTTGTGCTGCAAAGGGTGCTATCGGCGTGGTTTCGGGATCGGTTTCTATTGTGGCGGATGCCATGAACAACCTGTCCGATGCCAGCTCGAATATCGTGAGCGTGCTGGGCTTTAAGCTGGCGGGCAAGCCGGCCGACCCCGAGCATCCTTACGGCCATGGCCGCTACGAGTATCTCTCGGGTCTGGTTGTGGCGGCGCTCGTGCTGCTTATTGGCATCGAACTGGTGAAGTCCTCGGTGGAGCGTATCGTCAACCCGGAGCCTGTCGAGTTCTCGCTTGCCCTGGTGGCAGTCCTTGCGCTTTCGATGGTCGTAAAGCTGTGGATGGCGGCCCTCAACCAAAAGCTCGGTGACCGCATTGAGTCCGAGACGTTGCATGCGACCGCTCAGGATTCCAAAAACGATGTCCTAGCCACGGGCGCCGTGCTGGCGTGCGCGATTGTTTCCCAGGTGACGCGCATCAATCTTGATGCTTGGGTCGGCCTTGCCGTTGGCGCCTATATCGGCTGGAGTGGTTTTGAGCTCATCCAGGATACGGTGAGCCCGCTTTTGGGCCAGGCGCCCGATCCCAAGCTGGTCAAACATATCCGAGACAAGATCATGAGCTACCCCGGCGTTTTGGGCGTCCACGACCTTATGGTTCACGATTACGGTCCGGGCAGGAAGTTTGCAAGTGCGCACGCCGAGATGGCGGCCGAGGTCAGCCCGCTGGAAAGTCACGACACGCTCGATAACATCGAGCAGTCGTTTAGGAACGAAGACGGCATGATCGTCACGCTCCATTACGACCCCATCGTGACCGACGATCCAAAGGTAGCGAGCATGCGTCTGCGCATCAACGCTATGGCTCAAGAGGTCGATAGCCGCCTCTCGATCCACGACCTACGCTGTGTTCCGGGCCCCACGCATACCAACGTGATCTTTGACTGCGTACGTCCCTCGGATTTGGCGATGAGCGCCGAGGACCTGAAGCGCGCGCTGGCGAAACGGGTCGAATCGGAATATCCCAAGTCGGTCGCCAAGATCACGATCGACGAAGACTACGTAGGCCATACCCACGAGTAGGGCTGTGCCAGCAAAGCAAGTTATACAGAAGGGGAGAGCATGAAGCGTCTATATCTACTCCGCCACGGTCAGACAGAATTCAACGTCAAAAAGCTGGTCCAGGGCCGCTGCGATTCTCCGTTGACCGACCTGGGCCGCAAGCAAGCGGGAATGGCAGCCGCATGGCTCAAGGACCACGACGTCGTCCCCGACAAAGTGGTCTCTTCGCCCTTAGGCCGAGCCATGGACACGGCTCAGCTCGTCGCATGCGAGCTCCTCGGCCCGGACGCAGCAGTCGAGCCCTGCGAAGGCATCATCGAGCGCAGCTACGGCTCCTTCGAAGAGGGCCCGCACGACGCCCTGCCCACCGACGTCTGGGACCCCGGCGAGGACCTGATCCCATTTGGCGGAGAAGGAAGCCATGCCCTGCAGGAGCGCATGGTAGGCACCCTCACCAATCTCATAGGCGCCGAGGGCATCGAAACCCTTCTAGCAGTAAGCCACGGCAGCGCCAGCCGCCAATTCATCAAGGCTGCAGCCCCAGAGGGCTTCGAGCTCCCAACAAAACTCCCCAACTGCGCCATCATGATTTTCGATTTCGACGATGCGCGAGAAGAGGACGATACACTCCAATGCAAGTTCACCTTGCAGCAAATTGTGGATCCCCAGCAAAGTCATTAGCCTGAGCGAGCAAGGTTTAGCAGACATCAACGTGGCGTTCCCAGTGTGCGGCGGAGGGGGCGGGCCTGAGGCATATTAAGGTTGTCGCGAGTTCCGCACGAACAGGAGAGCACTTAATGTGCTCTCCGTCGTGAGCAGGACTGTAGAGCAGCAACCTTAATATGCCTCAGGCCCGCCCCCTCCGCCGCACACTGGGAACGTGCCACGCACTTTACCTGCGTAAACAATGTGAGTGAAATATGAATCTCGATGGATACGCCCGCAGCCGTGTATACTAAACAGCTGTGTGTAACCAGGGGAGTATTCTGGCTGGACAAAATGCCTGCTTAATAGGGTTGTCAGGTAGTCCGGGCGAAATACAAGGCTGGGGAGCACGTCGTGTAAGTAGTGGTCCTCTAGGGGCGTACGCTCGGTGGTGTACGCATTGTCCCAAGACCACGCGAGAGTTGGGATCATATCTTGATCAGCATGATTCTCGGCCGCAAGATTGGCATGACCCAGGTTTGGGACGAGGACGACAACGTCGTTCCCGTCACGGTCATCCAGGCTGGCCCCTGCGCTGTCTCGCAGGTTAAAACTCAGGCAACCGACGGCTATGACGCCGTCCAGATCGGTTTCGGCGACATCAAGGCCAAGAACGTGAACAAGCCCATGGCTGGTCACTTCGCCAAGGCTGGCGTCGAGCCTGTCCGCTTCCTTCGTGAGGTCCGCGTCGAGAACGGCGAGGAGCACAAGGTCGGCGAGGTCGTCACCGTCGCTGATTTCGCTGATGTCGAGAAGGTCGACGTCATCGGTACCTCCAAGGGTAAGGGCTTCCAGGGTCGCATCAAGCGCTGGGGTCAGCGCCGCGGTCCTATGACGCATGGTTCTCACTTCCAGCGTCACCCCGGTTCTATCGGTCAGTGCGCCTATCCTGCGCGCGTCCTCAAGGGCGTCAAGATGGCCGGTCACATGGGTAACGAGCGCGTTACCGTCAAGAACCTTTCCGTTGTCCGCATCGATGCCGAGCAGAACCTCATCTTGGTCAAGGGCGCTGTCCCGGGTGCCAAGAATGGTCTCGTCGCCATCCGTATGGCCTAAGGGCCCAGCCCATTTAGCCCAGCGTCATACCAAGGAGAACACTTAAATGGCAAAGTTTGAAGTAAAGAACAGCGAGGGCAAGAAGGTCGCCGAGGCCGAGCTCGCCGCTGAGGTGTACGGCATCGAGCCGAACATCCACGTTATGCACCACATCGTCAAGTGCCAGATGGCCTCTTGGCGTCAGGGCACCCAGTCTGCTAAGGGTCGCTCTGAGGTTTCCGGTGGCGGCAAGAAGCCTTGGCGTCAGAAGGGCACCGGCCGTGCCCGCCAGGGTTCCATCCGTGCTGCCCAGTGGCGTCACGGTGGCGTCGTCTTCGCCCCCAAGCCCCGTTCCTACGCTAAGCGTATGAACAACAAGGAGGTCAAGCTGGCTATGCGCTCCGCGCTGTCCGCCAAGCTGGCCGATGGCGAGCTCGTGCTCGTCGACGACTACGGCTTCGAGAAGCCTTCCACCAAGGCTGCCGTCGCCATGCTCAAGGCTCTCGGCCTTGAGGGCAAGCGTCTGACCATCATCGTTCGCGATGAGGACGTCAACGCCTACCTGTCGTTCCGCAACATTCCCAAGACGTTCATCATCACTGCCGACGAGGCCAACACCTACGATCTCGTCAACAACAACGCTGTGCTGATGCCCGCCGACATCGCCGCTCACTTCGGGGAGGTGCTTGCATAAATGACCGCCCACGAGATCATCATCCGTCCGATCGTGTCCGAGCGTTCCTTCTCCGGCATGGAGCTGAACAAGTACACGTTCGAGGTCGCCAAGGATGCTAACAAGTATCAGATCAAGGACGCTGTCGAGGAGATCTTCGGCGTCAAGGTCGTTCGCGTGAACACCCTGACGGTCAAGCCCAAGACCAAGCGCGTGCGCTATGTCGCCGGCAAGACCCGTTCTTGGAAGAAGGCCATCGTCACGCTGGCCGAGGGCGACACCATCGAGGTCTTTGGCAACCAGGCCTAAGACTCGCTGCTGTTGAGTGAGCTCATGCCTCCCAAATAGGGGAGGCGGGAGCTCAAGGTTTCGAGCGTCTAAAATGGACACGCCCGGAACCGTGTATACGTCCGGTGTCATCGCACCCGAGGCAGAACCTCGAATCCCTGTCTGCGATGGCTAACGGATTCCTATTGAAAGGGATTGTAATGGCTGTAAAGCACCTTAAGCCGACCTCCGCTGGTAGGCGTTGGCAGACGATCTCCGATTTCTCTGAGATCACCTGCACCAAGCCCGAGAAGTCTCTTCTCGAGCCCCTGCCCAAGAAGGCCGGTCGTAACAACAACGGCCGCATCACCACCCGCCACCAGGGCGGCGGCGTGAAGCGTCGTTACCGCGTGATCGACTTCAAGCGCAACAAGGACGGCGTGCCCGCCAAGGTTGCCACGATCGAGTACGATCCGAACCGTTCCGCTCGCATCGCTCTGCTGCACTACGCTGACGGTGAGAAGCGCTACATCCTGGCCCCCAAGGGCCTCGAGGTCGGTCAGACCATCATGTCCGGTTCTGACGCCGACATCAAGCCGGGCAACGCTCTGCCCCTCGCCGACATCCCCGTCGGTACGCTCATCCACGCCGTCGAGTTCCAGCCGGGCAAGGGCGCCGCTATCGCCCGTTCCGCCGGTAACTCCTGCCAGCTGATGGGTAAGGAGGGCAAGTACGCTATCGTCCGTATGCCTTCCTCCGAGATGCGCCGCATCCTCGTTACCTGCCGCGCCACCGTCGGTGAGGTCGGCAACGCCGATCACGCTAACATCGTCATCGGCAAGGCCGGCCGTAAGCGTCACATGAACGTGCGCCCGACCGTCCGCGGTACCGTCATGAACCCTGTCGACCACCCGCACGGCGGTGGCGAGGGCAAGAACCACACCTCTGGTCGTCCCTCTGTTACCCCCTGGGGTAAGCCGACGAAGGGCCTTCGTACGCGCAAGAAGAAGAAGGTCTCGAACCAGCACATCATTCGTCGCCGTAAGAAGTAATTTCGGATACCGAGTTTTAGGAGAAAGCACTTATGAGCAGAAGTCTCAAAAAGGGCCCGTTCGTGGAGACTCGCCTTCTCTCGCGTATCACCGCGATGAACGAGGCTGGCAAGAAGGACGTCGTGAAGACCTGGTCCCGCGCGTCCACCATCTTCCCCGAGATGGTTGGTCACACCATCGCCGTCCACGACGGCCGCAAGCATGTGCCCGTGTATGTTACCGAGTCCATGGTTGGTCACAAGCTCGGCGAGTTCGCGCCGACTCGTACGTTCCGTGGCCACAAGGCCAAATAGGGGGTTAACCGTAAATGGCAACTAAGTCTATTGAAACTGAGGCCACCGAGGTTCGCGCCGTCGCTAAGTACGTGCGTGTTTCCCCCAGCAAGGCCCGCCTGGTGGTCGATCTGATCCGCCGCAAGCCTGTCGCTCAGGCCTTCGACATCCTCCACTTCTGCGACCGCGCCGTCGCCGTGGATGTCGAGAAGGTTCTCCGTTCCGCCGTTGCGAACGCCGAGAACAACAACGGTCTGCGTGCCGACAACCTGGTTGTCGCCGCTGCCTATGTTGACGAGGGTCCGACGCTTAAGCGCATCCGTCCCCGCGCCAAGGGTTCCGCTTCTCGCATTCTGAAGCGTACTTCCCACATCACCGTCGTCGTTGCTCCTCGAAAGGAGGCGTAAAGCTGTATGGGTCAGAAAGTCTACCCCACCGGCTTCCGTCTTGGCATCACTGAGAACTGGCGCTCCCGCTGGTTCGCAGAGAAGGATTACGCTAAGACCCTCGGTAACGATCTCGAGATCCGCAAGTACCTCGAGAAGCGTCTTTCCCGCGCAGCTGTCTCCCGCGTCGAGATCGAGCGCGCTGGCGACAAGGTGAAGGTCATCATCCTCACCGCTCGCCCCGGCGTTGTCATCGGTAAGAAGGGTGCCGAGATCGATACCCTCCGCACCGAGCTCGAGAAGGTCGCTGGCGTCTCCAAGGGCCAGCTCTCCGTCGACGTTGTCGAGATCAAGCGCCCCGAGCTCGACGCCAACCTCGTTGCTCAGTCTATCGCCGAGCAGCTCGAGGGCCGCGTTGCCTTCCGTCGCGCTATGCGCAAGGCTGTCCAGTCTGCCCGCAAGGCCGGCGCTAAGGGCATCCGTATCCAGTGCTCCGGTCGTCTCGGCGGTGCCGAGATGGGCCGTCGTGAGTGGTACCGTGAGGGTCGCGTGCCTCTGCACACCCTCCGTGCCAAGATCGACTACGGCACGGCTGTCGCCAGCACCACCATGGGCGCTTGCGGCGTGAAGGTCTGGATCTACCTGGGCGAGAAGCTCCCGGGCCAGCCTGTTCCCAACCCTGCACTCGAGGGCTCTTCCCGTCCTCGTCGTCGTAACTCCGAGAGGAGGGGTCAGTAGTGCTTGCCCCTAAGCGTATTCTTCACCGCAAGGTGCAGCGTGGCTCCATGAAGGGCCAGGCCAAGGGTAATACCGAGCTGCATTTCGGCGAGTTTGGTATCCAGGCTCTCGAGGCCCATTGGATCACCAACCGTCAGATCGAGGCCGCTCGTATTGCCATGACCCGCTACATGAAGCGTGGCGGTCGTGTCTACATCACGATCTTCCCCGATAAGCCCATCACCAAGAAGCCTGCCGAGACTCGCATGGGTTCTGGTAAGGGTAACCCCGAGGAGTGGGTGGCCGTCGTCAAGCCCGGCCGCATCATGTTCGAGGTCAAGGGCGTGCCTGAGGAGGTCGCTCGCGAGGCTCTGCGTCTTGCACAGCACAAGCTTCCCATCAAGACCAAGATTGTTGCTGCCAAGAACGCTGAGCAGCGCATCGAGAAGGAGATGGCTGAGGAGGCCGCTCTCGAGGCCAAGTGGGCTGCTGAGGACGCCGCCGCCGCCAAGGAGGAGAACTAATGAAGCCCGCAGAGATTCGTGAGCTCTCGGACGCTCAGCTCGTTGAGAAGCTGAAGGAAATGCGCGCCGAGCTCTTTAACCTTCGTTTCCAGATGGCCACCAGCCAGCTGGACAACACCGCTCGCGTCAACACCGTGAAGAAGGACATCGCTCGCGTCCTCACGGAGCAGCGCGCCCGCGAGATCGCAGCGGAGAAGTCCGCTGTCGCCGAGTAGGACCTAAGGAGAGAACATGACTGATTCGCGTAACTCGCGTAAGGTCCGTACGGGTGTCGTTACCTCCGTCTCCGGTGCCAAGACCATTGTTGTCACCATCACCGAGCGCAAGCGTCACCCCAAGTACGGCAAGATGATGACCAGCTCCAAGAAGCTGCACGCTCACGACGAGGAGTGCACGGCTGGCGTGGGCGATACCGTCCGCGTTATGGAGACCCGTCCTATGTCCAAGATGAAGCGTTGGCGCCTCATCGAGGTCGTCGAGCGCGCTAAATAAGCAGTCGCTCTTACGACTTGTACGTTTCCGAAGATGTGCGTATGCCTGGCTTGCATACCACGGGCCGTATAAAGGCTGCGCACCTCTCTTCGGTTCTTAGTTCGGAGGAACATCTACCATGATTCAGATGCAAACCATGCTGAACGTCGCCGACAACTCCGGCGCTCGCAAGATTCGCTGCATCAAGGTGCTTGGCGGTTCCAAGCGTCGTTATGCAGGCATCGGCGATGTGTTCATCGGTGCTGTCCAGGAGGCTACCCCTGGCGCCAACGTCAAGAAGAAGGACGTTGTCCGTTGCGTCGTCGTTCGCACCGTTAAGGAGATCCGCCGCAAGGATGGCTCCTACATTCGCTTTGATGAGAACGCCTGCGTTGTCATCAACAACGATGGTTCGCCCGTCGGCACCCGTATCTTCGGGCCCGTCGCTCGCGAGCTTCGTGACAAGAAGTACATGAAGATCGTCTCGCTCGCTCCCGAGACCCTGTAGTTAGGGGAGATATATGTATATCAAGAAGGGCGATAAGGTCCAGGTTCTCTCTGGTAAGGATCGCGGCAAGCAGGGCGTTGTCCTGCGTGCTCTCCCCGCCGAGAACAAGGTCGTTGTCGAGGGCGTTTCGGTCGTCAAGAAGGCCGTCAAGCCCAACGCTGCCAACCAGCAGGGCGGCATTGTTTCGCAGGAGGCTCCCATCGACGCCTCCAACGTCAATCTCGTCTGCCCCGAGTGCGGTAAAGTTACCCGCGTCGGTCACGAGAAGGACGGCAAGAACAAGCTGCGCGTCTGCAAGAAGTGCGGCCACAAGTTCTAAGCTGCCCGCAACATCAAGTTGCTAGCAAAGGCCCGGATGCCACGGCACCCGGGCCTTTTTCTATCCCCACTCGATGGCTTCGGTTCTGCCGTCCTGTCATTCCGGTTGCATCCAGTTTTCGGTGCCGTCTCGAATCGAGTGCCGCCAGGTGACACCTTGTCGCGTTTCGTCGGCTTCGGGGACAAAAGTCGGGACAACTCCAAAAACTATTTTCGAACTCAGGGCTTTGAGTTTTTGTTTTTGTCCCAAAGGGCGCGGCGGGATGCCTTTGGAGGCTCGATAGCGCCGAAAACGCCCGTTTTGAAACTTAAATGCCTTTTCGTGTGCAAGCCGCCAGCTGCAATAGGAAGTGAATCAACGCAGGTTGCTTTCAAGCAGTTTGCAAAACTGCAGGTCGCAGGTCTTCATTGCCAGTAGGAGAAATGAGTAGTCTCAGGTGGCTTGCCCATGAGTTGACGAACGGGATTTGAGATTGCGCTGACGTCCGGAAACGCTTCGAGCACGGCGTTACGTTTTTGGGGTTTGGGCGTAGCCCCTGCACCCGCGAGCGCGGGCCTTAAGCCCGCCGAGAGGGTGACGCGTCGAAAACGAAGGGGAAAGAGAGAAGGGGCCGTCCCTATCATTCAGGTTGCGACCGAAGAAGACAAGGAGACCCCTTGAGCCTGAATGATGCCCCACAGACCGCGTCCGACCGAGCTCAAGCCGAGCTTTTCCTGACGTCCGCCTTCGCGAAGATGATGGCTGGATTGGCTATGGATTGGCTACACTTATTTGGACGATTCCGGGAGGGACGGCCCCGCCTCCCTGAACTCGACCGGCGACATGTAGCCCAGCGTCGAGTGGATCCTGAAGTTGTTGTACCAGTGCACGTAATCCAAGAGCTTGGCTCGGAGCTCGCGCGTCCCTCCTCGGTCCTTCGGAGTGGCCGACGATCTCCCCGTTGCAGAGGTCGACGAGCAGGCAGACGTAGTTCCACGACGCCCCGACGCGCACGCAGGCCAAGTCGCTGCATATATGGGTGCACGGCGCCCTGCCGCCGAAGCCGCGCGCGACGACGTTCGACACGTCGGCCTCGTTGACCGCCCCGGGGTGCACCTTGAACCTCTTCCTGCCGTATGCGCCGGCCAGGCCGTTCTCCCTCATGATGCGGCAGACGCGGCGCCGGCTGACGGTAACGCCCGACCTCCCGGTCGACGCCTTGATCTTGCGCGATCCGTTCCGGCCCTTGCTGGCGGCGTGCGCCGCCGCGGCCGCCGTCGCCCCCGACATTAAGGTCCTCAAGGGCGGCGTCGTCTCCGACGACCAGTTCGTCTCGCCCGCGGAACAGAAGGAGCGAATCCTCGCGACCTTCGGCGACCTGTGCTGCGAGATGGAGGGCTGCACCATCGCGCAGGCCGCTTATCTCAACGGCGTGCCCCTCGTCGTCGTGCGCGCCATCAGCGACAAGCCCTGCGCCGAGGGCCGGGTCGTCGACTACAACACCTTCGAGAAGAAGGCCGCCTGCGACTGCGCCCGCATCGCCGCGCGCATGGTTAAGCTTTAGGCCCTGCGCGCCGGGGCCCTTCTTTATGTTGGGACCCCGGCGCGCCGGGCCCTTTCCAAAGCGAAGTGTCGAGCCGAAGTGTTGAGCGTCGGCCCTGAATGTTCAATGGCCGTTGTTTTCTGCCCCTCAAGTGGTGGACTTTTCCTCGGAGCTGTTGATTCCCCCACGCGCCCCCTTCCGTTCTCTGTTCTCCCCTTATACTCCTTGTACGAGGAGGTAAGAAGTCATGGACAAGACCACACAGGACAGCTTGGCAAAGAAACCCGTCGACATGAGGGACAGGATTCTCGAGCATCTCGAGGCCCTCACCTCTGCCGTCTCGCTCGACGACCTTGCCCGTCTGTCCACCTCCGACATCGCCGAGACGCTCATCATCTCCAGGAGCCTGGCGAGCCAGTACCTCAACGACCTTGTTCGCGCCGGTCTTGTGGTTAAGGTGGCGGGCAGGCCTGTCCGTTATTTTCATCGCCGCGCGTTCCAGAAGCGTTTTCAGGTAAAGCTCTCTGCAAGCGAGTACGCCTCGCTCGCCGACCTCATCCAGGCGACGGGAATCGCCGATCACCGCGACTTCGCGCGTGCCGTGGGCTTCGACATGAGCCTCAGCTCCGTTGTCGAGCAGTGCAAGGCTGCGGTTCAGTACCCTCCGTTTGGCCTGCCCATCCTCTTGAGCGGCGGCGTGGGTGTCGGTAAGTCTTTCCTTTCTCGCCTTGTGTACGAGTACGGCAAGAACCAGGGCTTGCTGTCCCGCGACTCCTCCTATGTGCGCATCGACTGCGCCGGGGTCCCGGACGCCGCCTCGTTCAACGGGCTTCTTGACGAGTCGATCGCGAAAGCGCGCGGGGGTGTGGTCTTTGTCAACGGCATCGAGGCACTCTCTCCCTCTGCGATGGAGCACTGCCTTGCGACGGCCCTCGGGCTCGATGCCTCCCAGGATGCGCCGCGCGCTCGCCTCGTTCTTTCGACGACGCTTTCCGCCGATGACCTGAAGGTTTCCTCGGCCTACAGCAAAATGCCCATCTGTGCCCGCGTCCCCTCACTCAAGGAGCGGACCCCCGAGGAGCGCGAGGATCTCATCTTGAGCTTCCTGCGCAGCGAGGGGTGCCGAATCGGTTCTGATGTGAAGATCAGCCGCGGCGCATACCGTTGCCTCGTGAACGCGGACTTTTCCGATAACATCGCCGGCTTGCGCGCCTGCGTGACGAACTGCTGCGCCAAAGCGTTCCTCAATCGCGAGGGCGACTACGTCGTCGTTCGCCCGTATCTTCTTCCCAGCGGGCTCCTCTCCTCCGCGCAGATCGATCAACAGCCCGACGATGGCGTTCTGATCGACGCGTCTCTGGATGCCGCCGAGAGCACAGGGCCGGTCGAGCAGGCGCTCGATGCCCTGTGCTCCCTCGATGAGCGATTCTGCGCCGGGGAGCTCTCTGTCTCCGAGCTTGTCTCGCAAGCTGTCTCCGCTGTGCGCGGCGTTGAGGATCACTTGATTTTCGACCACGGCGTCGCCTCCTCGAGGTCGCGCGCCTTCGAGCGCGTCGTGGGCGCGGTCCTTGCCGACGCAGGCTCTTCTTATGGCATCGAGCTTTCGAGGAAGGTCGCTTTTCTACTGGCCCAGGAGATTTGCCTGCAGTTGTGGCCGGGTATCGGCCTGGCTAAGCGAAAGTCTGCCTGTGCGGAGCAAATCTCCCATCTCCTCGGTGCCGTGACCTCCGAATTGCCGTTTGCCTCGAGTGTCTCCGATCAGGTCGCCGCAGACGTGGAAGGGGCGCTGGGAATCTCGCTCGATCACTTCACGAAGACGCTTCTGACGCTGTGCGTCGCATCGGAGTCTCGCGATGCGAAGGCCCTTCGGACGCTCTGCGTCATCTTGTCCCACGGCTACTCAACGGCGACGAGCATCGCCGACGCGGCGAACCGTATGCTCGGCATGCATGTGTACGAGGCTGTCGACATGCCCTACGACCAGCAGCTGAAGGACATCGTCGGTCCGCTCCAGCGCCTCGTCGACCGCCATTCCTACTGCACCGGGGTCGTGTTCCTCGTCGACATGGGCTCCTTGGAGGAGGCCTATAAGGCCCTCGAGAACGTTACCGACTCCACTATCGGCGTGGTGAACAACGTCTCTACCGGTCTTGCGCTCGAGATCGGGGTCGGGCTGCTCGGCGGCAAGTCCATCGCCGAGGTTCTTGGCGATGCGACCGCCGCGTGCGTGACGCACTGCAAGGTGATCGAGCGCGTCAACCGTGAGGACGCCATCGTCTTCTGCTCCGAGTCCGGGGTCGACGCCGCGGAGAGGATACGCCAGCTCGTCTCGCAGAGCCTCCCGCGCACCATAGGCGCGCGCCTGCTCACGAGGCCCTTCAAGCAGCTCGTCGCGAACGGGTCGAACGACGCCGTTTTCTCCGAGCACCGCGTCTGCGCCGTCATCGGCACGGGAGACCCCGGGGTCGCCTCCGTCCCCTTCGTCGCCCTCGAGGACATCATGTCGACGGCGTCCGCCTCTAAGGTTGATGCCGTGTTCGGCAGGTGGCTTGACGCTTCCGAGCTCTCTTCTTTCCACGAGAAGCTGCTCTCGAACATGACGCTGCAGAACGTCATCCGCTCCATCACCATCCTCGACCCGGAGCGGCTATTCCATGAGATCGAGAGCGCCGTGCACGAGCTTCAGCGCAGGACAGGCGAGAAGATCGGCAGCAACGCCATCATTGGGCTCTACGTTCACCTCTGCTGTCTCGTCGAGCGCCTTGTTACCAGAAACCCCATTGAGACCTACGTTGGCCAGGACCGCTTCGAGGAGGAACGCGCCGATTTCATCGAGTCCTTCAGGCAGAGCTTCTCGAGCATCTCGACGCGCTATCGCGTAGAGGTTCCCGTAAGCGAGATCGCATATGTCTTCGACTACATAAGCGTGAGCGCCGCCCCGGCGCGAGAAGAGCGCCTCGGCTCCTCGGACCTCCTGCTCGACGAGTGACCTTCCCCGCGCCGCCGCAAGCTGACCGCGCGTCCTCAATAATCCGATAACCCCTTGCCCGGCGCGAATCCGGATAGCGCCGAGGCAGTACCGAACGCAAAACTTCATTTGATAGGAGCAAACATGAGTGTTGTTATGGCACGAATCGACAATCGCCTGCTTCACGGCATCATCGTGACGCAGTGGGCCCCGGTGTCGGGCGCGACCCGAGTCATGGTCATCGACGACAAGGTCGCCGGCGACGAGGTCCTGAAGTCCACCATGAGGATGGCGCGCCCCGCGGGCATGGCCGTTTCGATCATCTCCGAGCAGACCGCGCTCAAGAACTTCGCCGCGGGCAAGTACGACCGCGAGAAGGTCTTCGTCATCGCCAAGGAGCCCGAGACGATGCTTCGCCTGGTCGAGTCGGGCGTCGAGCTCCCGTCGCTGGTCGTCGGCGGCTCGCTCGTCAAGGAGGACGGCATCCAGCTCACCCAGCGCGCCTACGCCTCCGCCGAGAACGTCCAGAGCTACAAGGCGCTCATCGCCCGTGGCGTCAAGGTGACGGCCCAGTTCGTGCCCGCCGACAAGCCCGTCTCCGTCGCAGACCTCATCTAAGGGGGAAATATGGTCAACTTCACTATCCTGCAGGTCGTCCTTTTGACCCTGCTGGCCTTCATCAAGCACGTGGACTACTACGGCATCCCGATGATCTTCGTCAATTACGCCGTTTTCTGGGGCCTCATCACCGGAGTCGTCATGGGCGACTGGAAGACCGGCCTTGTCATCGGCGGCACCATTCAGCTCATGCAGCTCGGCGTCGCGGGCTTCGGCGGCTCCTCCATTCCCGACTACGGCACGATGGCCATCATCGCCACCGCCTACGGCGTGACCCTGGGCTCCGACACGGGCCTCGCCATCGGCCTGCCGGTCGGCATGCTCGGCATCCAGCTCGACGTCGTCGCCAAGATCCTCAACGGCTTTGTCGTCGAGAAGTCCCAGAAGTTCTGCAACGAGGGTAAGTTCAATCAGATGAACGCCATCCTGTGGGTCTGCCCCGCGCTCTTCGGCCTGTGCGCCGCCCTGCCCGTCTTTGTCTCCGTGACGCTCGGCCAGCCCGCCGTCAACTGGCTCCTCGAGGTCATGCCCCAGTGGTTCCTCTCCGGCCTCACCCTCGCCGGCAAGATGCTCCCGGCCGTCGGTATCGCCATGCTGCTCCGCTACATGCCAACCGCCAAGTACTTCCAGTACCTGCTCGCCGGCTTCTTCCTCTCGGCCTTCCTGAACGTGCCCATCATCGGCGCCGCCATCGTCGGCGTTGCCCTCGCGATTGCGTTCTACCAGCGTGCCGAGAGGGACACCGAGCTCGCCGCCCACGCTTCCGCAGACGCCTTCATCGGAGAGGATGAGTAACCATGGAAAACGAGAACATCACCGCCGTCGCTGAGGGCAAGCCCTCCGGCTACAAGGTCACCAAGAAGGACCTGCGCAACGCGAACTGGCGCTGGCTCATGAGCGTGTGCACCTTCAACTACCAGACCCAGCAGGGCGCCTCAGTCGCCTACGCCCTCTCGCCGGTCCTGAGGAAGATCTACACGAACGACGAGGACTATAAGCAAGCGCTCAACAACCACTTCCGCTACTACAACACCCAGCCTTGGCTCGCCGCCATCATCCTTGGCGCCTGCGTGGCCATGGAGGAGCGCGACGGCCTAGCGGCGGCGGACGCCGTCCAAGACCTGAAGATCGGCACCATGGGACCGCTCGCCGGCGTCGGCGACTCCCTGCTCATGACCATGATCCCGACCATCATGGGCTCCATCGCCGCCTACATGGCCATCGAGGGCAACCCCGTGGGAGCCGGCATCTGGTTCGCGCTCATCCTGGCCATCTTCTGGGTCCGCATGCACGCCCTCGAGTTCGGCTACAAGCAGGGCGTGAAGCTCGTTACCGACTTCAGCGAGAAGCTTCCCAACCTCACTGCCGCCGCCTCCGTGCTCGGCCTCACCGTGGTCGGCTGCCTCATCGCCTCGGTCATCGGCGTCACCTGCCCGATTAGCTTCAGCTTCGGCGACGTCGCGATGGAGATTCAGCCGCTGCTCGACAAGATCCTGCCTGCCATGATCCCCGCCGCCATCACGGGAAGCGCGTATTACCTTCTTACCAAGAAGAACGCGAGCATGACGGCCCTCATCCTCGTGGTGATCGTCCTCGCGATGGTCGCCTCCGCCGCCGGCATCCTCGCCTAGCTTCGACCCAAGAGATTGGTGAATCAATGAGAAAGATAGTTGTGGCGAGCCATTCCCTTCTCGCCCAGGGCTTCAAGGACACCCTCGAGTTCCTTACGGGTAAGGGCGACGCCGTCAACGCCGTGTGCGCCTACGTGAACGACAACGGCGAGGGGCTCGACGCGGCGGTCGAGGCGGCTCTTTCGGGCACTGACGAGGTCGTCGTCCTCACCGACGCGTACGGCGGCAGCGTGAACCAGCGCTTTTCCCGCTTCGCCTCCGACCGGATCCACGTGATCGCGGGTGTCAACCTCCCGCTCGCCATGACGGTCGCGCTCGCGCGCCCCGACGAGAAACTCGACTTCGACGCCCTCGTCAACGAGGCGCGCCAGCAGATCATCTACGTGAACGGTGCCAGTTCCGCCGAGTGCGACGACGACGAATAGAGGAGGTCGACGATGAGAGAGTTCCTTAAGGACGTGTGGATGCACGGCGGTGAGGAAAGCCGCGCCATCACCCCCGAGAACATCACGGGCGAGAAGGGCCGCGCCGCCATGTCGGCCAGCCACCTCGGCGTCGGCCGCAAGGGCTCGTGCTGCGTGCCCCTTGAGTCCGGCGAGACCATCACGCTCGCGGACATCGAGGGCCCCGGCATCATCCGCCACATCTGGATGACCGTCCCCGACAAGACCGCCGCCGGCAGCTTCGTCATGCGTGACCTCGTGCTGCGCTTCTACTGGGACGACGAGGAGACCCCCTCGGTCGAGTGCCCTGTCGGCGACTTCTTCTGCAACGGCTTCGGTGAGCGCGCCATCGTCAACTCGATGCCCATCTGCGTGAACCCGACGGGCGGCATGAACTGCTACTTCGAGATGCCCTTCAGGAAGCACGCCAAGGTCACGCTTACGAGCGAGCACCCCGGGTTCATTAAGTACATCTTCTACACGTTCAACTACGCGCTCACCGACGTGCCGGACGACGCCATGTACTTCCACGCCCGCTTTAACCGCGAGCGCAGCACCCGCAGGGGCGTCGACTACACCGTGCTCGACGGCGTGCGCGGCAAGGGCTACTACGTCGGCACCTACATGGCCCTGTGCGCCCTGGAGCGCTATTGGTGGGGCGAGGGCGAGATGAAGTTCTTCCTCGACGGCGACGAGGAGTTCCCCACGGTCACCTCGACGGGAGCCGAGGACTACTTCGGCGGTGCCTGGGCCTTCCTCGACAGGCCGCCCCACGCGCTGCCCGAGGCGCAGTGCTTCAACACGCTGTTCGCCGGCTACCCGTACCGCTCGACGCGCGACGCCACGCGCGACCGCTTCAGCGCGGGCAAGCCGAACCCGAATCCGATGCTCGCGACTAACGACGACGCGCTGCCCAGGCACGGCCTCTACAGGTGGCACCTTCCCGACCCGATCTCGTTCAAGGAGGACCTGCGCGTGACGTTCCAGGACCTCGGCAACGACGACATCAAGCTCTACGAGCGCGAGGACGACATCTCCACCGTCGCCTACTGGTACCAAAGCGAGCCGCACGCCGTGCTCGCCCCGTTTGCCGCAAGGCAGGACCGCGTGCCCAGGTAGGGTCGCCTCGAAACAAGCCAACGTTATGGGCGCCCGCGGTTGACCATGACTGCGGGCGTCCCTTTGTAAGGAGGATCACATGAGCGAAAAGCAAATGAGGCTCGGCGCCCTCGAAGCCGGCGGGACCAAGATGGTCTGTGCCGTGGTGTCCGGCGACGGCGAGGTCCTCGACCGTATGGAGACCCCGACGCTTACGCCCGCCGAGACCGTCCCGCAGATGATCGAGTGGTTCACCGCCCGCGATGTGGACGCGTTGGGCATCGGCGCCTTCGGCCCGACCTGCGTCAACCCCAACGACGAGCGCTACGGCTCCATCCTCCAGACGCCCAAGCTCGCGTGGCGAGGCCATGGTCTTCGCGCCGCGTTCGCCGACGCCCTCGGGATTCCGGTGGCCTACGACACGGACGTGAACGTTGCCTGCCTCGGCGAAGTGGTCTTCGGCTGCTGCAAGGGGCTCGAGGACGCCGTCTACGTGACCATCGGCACCGGCGTGGGCGCGGGCGTCATGTGCGCGGGCAGACTCCTTCACGGCATGCTGCACCCCGAGGCCGGTCACATGCTGGTAAGGACCCGTCCCATCGAGGAGGGACGCTGCGTCTGCCCGAGCCACGCGAGCTGTCTCGAGGGGCTCGCCTCCGGCCCCGCCATCGCCGCGCGCTGGGGAAAGCCCGCGGCCGAGCTCGCGGACAACGATGAGGTGTGGGCGCTCGAGGGGGATTATCTGGGGCAGATGTGCGCGAACCTCGTGCTCATGTACTCGCCTCGCCGCATCGTCCTCGGCGGCGGCGTGATGCACCAGGAGCAACTCTACGGCATCGTCCGCAAGAAGACCCTCGAATATCTGGGTGGCTACATCCAGACCGCCGAGCTTAAGGACATGGAGAGCTACATCTGCGCCCCGGGCTGCGGCGGCGACCAAGGAATCCTCGGCGCGGCCGAGCTGGCAAGAAGGGCGCTCGCGTAACTTGCGCTCTCTCCGCCATACAACGCGTTAAGAAAAGACGAGCGCTTCTTGCCAATTGAGCGGCAAGAAGTGCTCGTCTTTTGCATTTGTTTTTGGGGCAGGACGCCCCGCCTCCGCTAGAGTCCCTGGACCGCCACACCCACGAGGTTTGGACCGGTGTGGACAAGAAGCGCGGGGCTGATGTCGGAGCGGACGACCTCCACCGCGTTGGCCACGCACTCGCACAGGGCCTGCTCCATGCGGTCGTAGAGGTCGGCGTGGGCCGAGGTGCGGCTCGCGGCAAAGCGCACCTTGGGGTGCTTCTCGACGATGGCGGCGATGAGCTTGACCTCGGTGCGATGCGGTACTTGCACAGCCATTTCGTGTACGCGAGGCTGTTGGCTTTCTGGGCCACAGCAATCACCTTCCCCCTAGTATGATGACCTGAACAATCCTCATGCTAGGGGGAAGGTTTTTGTCGCGTAGCGGAAATTGGCCTCCACCCGCTGAGCGGGTGGCTTTCTATGCCGCGCGTGCCGTGCGGCACGGACTAAAGTCCATGAATAAAAACGAGGAAGGCCACGTCCGGCCTCCCTCGCAAAGAGTCTCTGATTGCTCCCACTCATTGGGGACAGACTTACATGAGTGATTGCACTCATTGGGGACAGACTTAAATGAGTGCTCTTGAAATGCCGGCGCCTGGGGACGTTCTTTTTCTGTCTGCAGTTTGGGACGTTCCTTTTCTGTCGGCAGTTTGGGACGGTCCTTAGAGCTGCAGCGCGCCATGAGCGACGAGGCGAAGCGGATCATCCTGTCTTTCGAGTTCTAAGCAGAATTCCCCGTCTCTGAGTAATGATTAGTGCGCATTTGTGCGTATTTGTGTGCGTAGGATTGCGTGGCTATGCGTGTATAAGCACCGTCTGCGGCTGTATTATGACCATTTGGCGGTTATATACGCAAAAGTACGCACATACGCGCTAATTTGTGCGAATATAGAGACGGCAGAAATGTTAGACGCTCCATGACCCAGGAGGCACATATGGCAGATTTCAAGCAGGCTCCACTCGACGCCGCGGCAGCCGCCAAAGCAGCATTCGCTTCGGTCCAGGACAAGCCGTTCCCTAACGACATCTTTACGGCTCCCGAGCTCCGCTGGGCCGTGATCGGGTGCGGCGTTATCGCCAACCAGATGGCCCAGTCCCTCGCTCTTGCCGGCCGCAAGCTCGCGGGCGTCGCCAACCGCACGCTGTCCAAGGCTCAGACTTTTGCCGAGCAGTATGGCATCGAGAAGGTCTATGACACGGTCGAAGACCTCTACGCCGATCCGGACATCGACGCTGTCTATATCACCACGCCGCACAACACGCATATCACCTATCTGCGTGCCGCGCTGGCCGCCGGCAAGCACGTGCTCTGCGAGAAGGCCATTACCCTCAACTCTGCCGAGCTCGACGAGGCCCGCGCCATCGCCGACGAGCACAACGTGGTCCTTATGGATGCCACCACGGTGCTCCACATGCCGCTGTATCAGGAGCTGCGCCGTCGCATGGATGCGGGCGACTTTGGCCACATGAACCTCGCCCAGCTCAACTTTGGCAGCTATAAGGAGTACGGCGACCTGACCAACCGCTTCTACAACCGCAGTCTTGCCGGCGGCGCCATGCTCGACATTGGCGTGTATGCCCTGTCCGTCATGCGCCTCTTTATGGCAAGCCAGCCCGCTGAGGTCGTGTCTCTGGGCAACACCTGTGAGACTGGCGTTGACGTCGCGGGCGGCATTGTCTGCCGAAACGCCGAGCAGCAGCTGGGCGTCGTGAGCCTTACGCTCCACTCGAAGCAGCCCAAGCGCTCGGTCATCAGCTTTGACAAGTGCTATATCGAGGTCAACGAGTATCCGCGTGCCGACCATGCGATCATCGTGTGGACTGCAGACGGTCACCGTGAGGAGGTCCACGCCGGCACCGAGGCCTACGCGCTGTGCTACGAGATGGCTGACCTCGAGAAGGCCGTCGCCGGCGATAATTCCAAGCGTGAGCTTCTGGATTATGCTTCTGATGTTATGGAGCTGATGACCAAGCTCCGTGCCGATTGGGGAGTCGTCTACCCCGAGGAGGAGTAAGCGATGCTCGCGGAAGATAGGCTCAATGCGATCGTCTCGATGGTGCAGCAGGCTGGTTCAGTAACGGTGCCAGAGCTTGCCGATGCCCTGGGTGTGACGGCTTCTACCATTCGACGCGACCTGCAGACGCTTGACCGAGCGCACCGCATCGCCAAGGTGCACGGTGGCGCGACAAGCCTTGAGCGCGCGCACGTGACGCGCGACTTAACGATCAGTGAGCGCAGTGATCTCCATAACGACGACAAGGAGCGCATCTGCGCCCGTGCGGCGGCGCTTGTGGAGCCCGATAGTTTCGTGTATATCGATTCGGGTTCCACGACCCTCAAGCTCATCGAGCATCTTCCGCATCTCGAAGGGGTTACCTATGTGACCGATTCCGTGCTCCATGCTCAACACCTTGCTTTGCGCGGCATGCGTACCGTGGTGCTGGGCGGCGAGCTCAAACCCGAGACCGAGGCGCTCGTTGGCCCCGATGCCTTGGCAACCTTAGACCGCTACAACTTCAACTGTGGCTTTTGGGGCTCTAACGGCATTGCCGCCGAGCAGGGTTTTACGACTCCCGATATCGAGGAAGCGCAGGTCAAGCGTATCTCGATGCGCCATACGGCCAAACGCTTCGTAATCTCGGACGCCAGCAAATTTGGCATGGTGGCGCCCGTCAAGTTCGCGGACTTCCGCGACGCAACAATTATTACCGCTGGCGAGGTCCCCGCCAAGTACCGGGCAATGGACAACGTCGTCACGGTCTAGCAACAGGGGACCGGCTAAGGGCCAAAACCACCGCGAAGGGGCAGGAACCTTTGTGGTGGTTTTGACGTTTGCCCAGATAAAACCTGCCAAAAAAACCTGTCCCTTTTCGGCAGGTTTTAGGGCTCCCAGGGGCAGGGGGCTTCGATGTGGATGTGCTCGCCGGTTACGGGATGCGTAAAGGACACGCTGTGGGCATGGAGCATGAGGCCGCAGGGGCGCGGCGTTCCGTACAGGTCGTCGCCAACCAGGGGATGATGCTCGCTTGCCAGATGCACGCGAATCTGATGCTTGCGGCCGGTGAGCAGCTCGACATCAATATACGAGCGCGTGGGCAGGCCGCGGCGGCTCTTAAGGCGCTTGAGTACCTTGACGCGCGTCTGAGACGGCTTGCCGCTGGCGCCAACGCGCATCTTGCGGCTATCGTGGCGGTCGCGGGCGATAGGCTTGTCGATGAGCTTCTCGTTCCAGTCGATTTTGCCCTCGGCGAGCGCCAGATAGTGCTTTTCGAATGCGTGGTCGATGACCATCTGGTCAAAGGCGGGCTGCGTCTGCTTGTCGAGCGAGAACAGCACCACGCCGGTGGTGTTGCGGTCCAGGCGATTGAGCGGCTGCATGTCGGTCGCGGCAAAGCCGTCGCCCATCGCCAGCAGCAGGTCGCTGGCGTAGTCGGTAAGTGTGCGCTCACCGGTGCCGTCACCGTGGACGATCATGCCAGCGGGCTTGTCGATGGCCATGAGCCAGGCGTCGCAGTAGAGGACTTGAGGTTCTTCGTTCACGTGTAAGCCTTTCGGTTAGCTAATTCCCACAAACATGCAGCCCGAGGTAGCGCCGCGCAGGCGGGCAGCGGGCTTGCGGCCGGCTTGCGCGGCCTCGACGGCGCGACGGACGCGAGCGACGGCACGGCCAATCTCATCGGCCTCGAGCAAGGTTCCGTCGACCATAAGACGGCGCACGCCGGCGTCGAGCAGCTGTGGAACCTGCGGTGTGAGGTCGATGGGGTAGGCGTCGTACAGGCGAGAGCGGCCGTGGATGTCGGTGCGGACGGGCATGACCTTTCCGTCGATATTCTTGAGCGAGAGCTTGCGGGCACGCAAGCGGCAGTTGGCACAATCGTGGATGCAGCCGTTGGCAACCTGCAGAATGCAATGCTCGCTTGTCATGACGCGCGGGCGGCCAAAGACGGTGATGCCTAGAGCCGCGGGCGCGGCGGCGCCGAGCGAGACAATCTCGTCGAGCGTGATCTCGGGCGAGAGCCAAAACGCACCGGCTCCGCGCTCGGCAAGCGCCTCCATGCAGGGCATGTTGTGTACCGGCAGGCAAGAGCGAATCTCGGCCGTGGCGCCAACCTGGGCGGCCAGGGCAAGCTCAGAGATGTTGCCAATAGCGACCGTGGCGCCGGCAACAACCCATGGGTCAACGCGGACATGGTCAACGGCGCGGCAGACCTCATCGAGCACGGGTACGATGCCCTGCTCAAACGTATCGGCGGGGGAGAGCTTGGCCGCATCGAGCGCGTTGGTGGTCATGTAGATGCGCGTTGCACCCTCCGCCCGCGCTGCCTCGGCGGCCTCGAGCGAGGTGACGGTGGCGCAGATTTGCGGCTCATCGCGGTAGTGCTCGGGTGCGGGGCGAGAATCGCTGGTGACATTCGCCGGCAACTCGAGCGCCTTCGCGCGCTCCTCGTACGGCGCCAGAATGGCCTCCTCCAGCGCTTTGCAGGCAGCGGCGCGCACTTTGTGCACGGCGGAGAAGCCCATGCCGCAGCCGGCATCGAGCGCCACATCAAAGCTGGCGGCTTCAAAGGGCGAGGAGCCCATGCGGCCCACATGCTCAACCAGGTCTGCTGCCTCGACGGCGCGGGTCTTGGCGGCCTCGACGGTAAAGCCCGTGGCCGTGGCCGTAAGCGAAGGGTCGTCGCAGCAGGTGAGCGTAACGGTAAACGGCTCGCCCAGACGCGCCACAACGGACACGTCTACGGCGCGGCGGCGCAGCACATCGCGCTTGAGCGCGGCGCCGGCGGCGTCGATGGCACGCTGACTGCGAATCACGCGGACGCGGCAGCCCTCGGGCATGCTGCGGGGTACGCGACATTCGATGACTTCACCGGCTGCGGCATCATCGGCGGCAATAGTGGTCAGGAACTGGTCAAACTCGTTATCGTGGCGAAGCTCCAGCAGGTCGCCCTTGCCCACGGGCTCAAACAGCTCAATGCGGGCGATGGCGGCGCGGCGACGGCGGTCGTCGGGCTTGAGGCCGCGCACATCGCGGTTGGCCGGGCGGCTGCCCAGCACCGTGCCCACGATCTGGCCGCGGTTGTTGGAACGCTCATAGCTCATCATCTCGTCGCCCGAGGTGCCGTCCTGATAGGCGTGCGTAAAGTCGCGGTTAAAGCAGCGCTTGAGCTGGCGCTGGCGGGCGGCTTTCTCGTCCTTGGCAACGGTGGTTCCGGCCAGCATGTCATCAATCTGATGACGATACACGTCGACGATGGAATACACGTAATCGGGCGCCTTCATGCGGCCCTCGAGCTTGAGCGACGCGGCGCCGGCGTCATACAGGCGGCGAACAAGTTGTGAGGTGTTGGTGTCACGCGGGCACAGCGCGCGCTCGCGACCGGCAGGGGAGAGCGAGCGACCGTTCTCGTCGATCAGCTCGTAGGGCAAGCGGCAGGGCTGGGCGCACATGCCACGGTTGGCCGAGCGGCCCGCCATGGCAAAGCTCGACAGCAGGCACAGACCCGAGTAGCAAAAGCAGATGGCACCGTGGCTAAAGACCTCAAGGTCAACATCGGGCGCGGCATCGTGAATGGCGGCAATCTCGTCGATGGAAAGCTCGCGCGAGAGGGTCACGCGGTCGGCACCCTGCTCGCGGCACCAAAGGGTTCCGCGGTCGTCGTGGATGTTCGCCTGGGTCGAGATATGTGTCTCGATGCCGGGCATGGTGCGCTCGACCTCAAAGAACAGGCCCCAGTCCTGGATGATGAAGGCGTCGGCGCCCAGCGTGGAGCAGCGATGGATGAGCTGCAGCGCATCGCTCATCTCGGATTCCTTGATGACGATGTTGACCGTGACGTAGACGCGCGAGCCGGCCAGATGCGCGGCGCGGCAGGCCTGCTCAAAGGCCTCGTCGGTAAAGTTGGTGGCCTTGCGGCGTGCGTTGAAGCAGCCCATGCCGCAGTAGATGGCGTCTGCCCCGGCGGCGAGTGCGGCGGCAAAGGGCTCGGGCCCTCCGGCGGGCGCCAAAAGCTCGGGTCTGCGGTTGGTGGTTCGACTGGCGGTTGCGGTCATATCCTGCCTTTCAAAATGCTCAGATACTCAAAAGTATAGTGGTGCCGTCGCGGCAGGCGATGCCCGTGCTCTAAGCGGGATAAAGTCTTCAGCAGCTTGGACTGGCTGCTCCACATGAGAACCGTTCAGCGGTCCGGGGAAACCGTTGGGCGATAAAATATTCTCGCAGCGTGATAATAATCTTGCATCGCGTGGAAACCTTGAGTACTATCCCAATCAAGCGCGGTGTTCAGACCGAACTGTGCCTCCCGGTGTGAACGCCGCGCTCCCGTTCCCTTTTACTTGTAAGGAGAAAAACATGAGCAAGACCGTCGTGTCTTCCGATAACGCACCCGCAGCCATCGGCCCGTATTCCCCTGGTATCCAGACCGGCAACATGGTGTTCCTGTCCGGCCAGCTGGGCATCGATCCCGCAACTGGCAAGATGCCCGAAGGCGTCGAGGCCCAGGCCAAGCAGTCCCTTGCTAACGTCGAGGCCCTGCTGACCGCTGCCGGCGCCACCTTTGCCGATGTCGTCAAGACCACAGTCTACCTGGCTGACATTGCCGACTTCGCTGCCGTAAACGAGATCTACGCCTCCAAGTTCGAGGCCCCGTTCCCCGCGCGCAGCGCTTTCCAGGTTGCCGCTCTTCCGGCTGGCGGTCTGGTCGAGATCGAGGTCGTCGCCGCTCTCTAAGGCGTTGGCCACAACTAAACATGACATGCAAAAAGACCCTGCAGCGCGTGCGAGCTGCAGGGTCTTTTGTCAAGTGACGAATCGCTTGTGGAGCCGCGCTCCATTTTGCTCGTTAGCCCTCCTTGCGGACTTTTTGCAGGTAGCGGTACACGCTGGGCTCCGAGATGCCCAACGCGGTGGCAGCGCAGGCCACGGCGCCCTTGAGCATGAACACCCCGTTGCCGTTGAGGTGGCGAATGACGTCCACGCGGTCACTCTGACCAAGCGACGCTACATCCAGCCCGCGCGCGCTCAGCAACTCGGCAATGCTGCGGTCGATGAGCTCCTGGGTGGACTCCGAAAGGCTTTCGACCTCGATAGGGGCGGGCTCCGTGCGCGTCGGCGCTGCGTCGAAGCACGCCATGAGCTGCTGCGCCATGGCGTTGATGGAGCGTACGGTCGAGAGGTCGGTGTTGACGCAGAGCATACCGACGATCTCGTTATCCTCGCGGATAAAGAACGTCGCGGACTCCAGCGTCTTGCCTCCGGCGCCGCGGCCCTCGTAGCCCGTAATAAACGGCAGGTCGCGATACTTGGGGTCGTGCATGATCTTGAGCGCCAGATCGGTGGCGGGACCGCCGACCTTGCGGCCACTCACGATGCCGTTGCGAATATCGACGATGGCGTGGTCGGGATCCGAGAAATCGTGCAGCACGATTTCGCTGTTTTTGCCGAGTATCTGCTCCAGAAAATCGACCATCGGCAAAAAGCGACGTACGGTCTCGTTCACGGGCAACTCCTTTGGGTGAAATCGGAAATGTTCATAACAATTTTTTCTCATGGTAACACGCTGCCCATCATCTCGTATATCCGCAGGTACATTGCGTAATGCAGACGAACGGTAGGAATTTAGCGGTAAACGGTTGACCAAAAGAAAAGTTAGATGTTATTTTGACCAGACACTTTCCTGACCTGCTGAAATGCTGTATTTCAGCTGAAGAATAGTCTGATAACAAAAAATTATTATTGAGAATGGGAATCATCTTTAATACGATATGCAATGAAGGCACAACCTCAACCCCGCACTGCGTCACAATAGAGCGTTAGATGCGAAAACAACTACTTCGAGGATTGGTGGTCAAATGACCCAGGAGACGGTTACGAACGGCACTGAAGCCCTGTTCACTCGCGAAGGCATGCCTCCCGTTAAGGAAATGATCCCGTGTGCCCTTCAGCACGTACTGGCATCGTTTGCCGGCATCATTACCCCGGCGGTCATCATGGCCGGCGTCTACGGCTTTAATAGCCAGCAGAGCACCGACATCATCCAGGTCGCTCTCATTCTTTCGGCGATCGATACGGCCCTTCAGGCCTTCGCTCCCTTCCGTCGCATCGGCGGCGGCCTGCCCATCGTCATGGGCGTTTCGTTCGCGTTCCTGCCGGCCCTGCAGGCCATGGGTGCCTCGGGCTTTAGCTTTGGTGCGCTGCTGGGCGGCGAGATCGTCGGCGGCGCCGTCGCGGTCCTCTTTGGTCTGGCCTACAGCAAGATCAAGTGGCTGTTCCCGCCCGTCGTGACCGGTACGGTCATCTTCTCCATTGGCGTCTCTCTCTATCCCACGGCCGTCAAGTATATGGCCGGCGGTATGGGTACGCCGCTGTGGGGCACCCCGCAGGCCTGGTGCGTCGCTCTTATCACCTTCGCCGTGGTCTTTGCGCTCGCCAACTTTGGCAAGGGCACGCTCAAGCTGGGATCCGTGTTCTTTGGCATGATCGTTGGCATGATCGTTTCGATCCCCTTTGGCATGATCGACTTCTCCAGCGTCGCCACCGCCCAGGTCTTCGCCCTTCCCAAGCTCATGCCCTACGCGCTCGAGTTTGATCCCGAGGTCTGCATTACCCTCGCCGTCGTGTTCCCCATGGTTGCCATCCAGGTTATCGGTGACGTCTCCGCCGCCTGTCTGGGCTCCATCGACCGTATGCCCACCGAGCGCGAGCTCTCTGGCGCTATCGTGTCCCAGGGCCTCACCTCTATGGTCGGCGGCCTGCTGGGCGGTCTTCCCACCAGCGCCCTTGGCCAGAACGTGGGCATCATCTGCTCCAACAAGGTCGTCAACAAGTGGGTCTTTGTGATCATCGCGGCCGTCTTTGCCATCGCCGGTCTGTTCCCGCAGCTCTCTGCCGTCCTTTCCGCTATCCCGCAGCCCGTCATCGGCGGCGCGACCGTCGGCGTCTTTGGCACCATCACCATGAACGGCGTGCGCATGTTCACCCGCGAGGGCCTCACGCAGCGCACTACCACCATCGTCGGTACCTCCGTCGTCTTTGGCCTGGGTATCTGGATGGCCAGCGGTTGCCTTGCCGGCGAGGGTATGCCTGCCTGGGTGTCCACCGTCATCGGCTCCAATGCCGTAACCCCCACCGCCATCATGGCCATCGTCCTTAACCTGATCCTTCCGCAGACGCCGGTCGTGGCTCAGCACATCGATGCTGCCAAGGACGCTGCCGTGGATCTGGTCTTGCCCGAGAGCAAGAAGTAACCAATTCGGTGCTATTCGTCGGCGGGCGCATCGCCTCGTCCGCCGACGTCATGCGGTGCCAAGCCGCACTTCAAAGGGTTTGTCCCTTTGGTGAAGCGTTGACGGGAGAGGGCCCGTTTCCGGTGTAGGCCGGCGCTTCGCACTCCGCCATGTCAGAGGTGTCAAACCCCGCCCCTGATGTTGAAGGGAGCATTCATGCTTCTGGTCGCTAACGGTTCCGTCTTTACCCGCAACGCTCAGACCCCGTTTATTCCAAACGGTGCGGTCGCCATTGACGGAGATACGATCGTCGAAGTGGGCCCCGAGTGTGAGCTCAAGGCCAAGTACCCGGATGCCGAGTACGTCGACGCCCAGGGTAACCTCATCATGCCTGGACTTATCAACTGCCACACCCACATCTACTCGGGTCTGGCCCGCGGCCTTGCCATTAAGGGCTGCAACCCCACCAACTTCCTGGAGAATCTTGAGCAGCAGTGGTGGAAGATCGACGACAACCTGACGCTCGACGGCACCAAGGCCAGCGCCTATGCCACGATTCTCGACTCTATCCGCGATGGCGTCACCACGATCTTCGATCACCATGCGAGCTTCTGCGAGATTCCGGGAAGCCTCTTTACCATTAAGGACGCAGCCCAGGAGCTGGGCATGCGTTCGTGCCTGTGCTACGAGGTCTCCGATCGCCGCGGCCAGGAAAAATGCGATCAGGCCATTGCCGAGAACGCCGAATTTGCCCAGTGGGCCGCCAAGGAGCGTCGCGATAACGACAACCACATGATCGCCGCCATGTTTGGCGGTCACGCCACCTTTACGCTGTCGGACAAGACCATGGACAAGATGGCCGAGGCCAACAACGGCCTGACCGGCTTCCACATCCATGTGTGCGAGGGCATGAATGACGTGTGGGACTCCCGCCTCAACCGCGGTGGCATCAGCCCCGTCGAGCGCCTGCTGCAGCACAACCTGCTGGGTCCCGACACCATGCTGGGCCACTGCATCCACGTGACGCCCGCCGAGATGGACATCGTCAAGGAGTCCGGCACCTGGCTCGTCAACAACCCCGAATCCAATATGGGCAACGCCGTGGGCTGCGCTCCTGTGCTCGAGTTCTTCCGCCGCGGCATCCCCGTGTGCATGGGCACCGACGCCTACACCCACGATATGCTCGAGAGTCTCAAGGTCTTCCTGATCATTCAGCGCCACAACGCAGCCATGCCCAATGTGGGCTGGTGCGAGGCCATGACGATGCTGTTCGAGAACAACGCCAAGATGGCGAGCAAGTACTTCGATCGCAAGCTCGGCGTGCTCGAGGCCGGCGCTGCCGCCGACGTCATCGTTATGGACTACAAGCCCTTTACGCCGCTGAGCGAGGAGAACATCGACGGCCACATGCTCTTTGGCATGATGGGCAAAAACTGCCGTACCACCATCATCAACGGCCGCGTCCTGTACAAGGATCGCGAGTTCGTTGGCATTGATGAGGACAAGATCAACGCGTGGACCATGGCCGAGTCCAAGAAGCTCTGGAGCACGCTCAACGATCGCGCCTACTAATTACAAGTAGATTCACGCGCGTCGGATGTTTCGCCGCATCCGACGCGCGTATGGGCGACCTCCGCGGGGTCGCCGGCGCTGTGCTAGCGCTACACCGTATTTGCGCCCGCCGCGCGGTCTCGCCGGGCGTTACAGAGAGGAGCTCACTATGAGCGACATCATGAGGCCGATCCCGTTTTCGCAGCTGATGAACTGGATCATCGAGGAGCACAAGACCCAGGACGCCATCTTTGGCGTGCGTAAGATGGTCACGGCCAACCAGGAGGGCGCGCTTCCCATTTTTGACGAGCGCATCGAGACTCCGTTTGGCCCGGCCGCCGGTCCCAATACGCAGCTGGCCCAGAACATCGTGGCCTCTTATGTGGCCGGTTCCCGCTTCTTTGAGCTCAAGACCGTCCAGGTTATGGATGGCGAGGAGCTCTCCAAGTGTGTGAACAAACCCTGCATTGTGGCGCAGGACGAGTGCTACAACTGCGAGTGGTCGACCGAGCTCGAGGTCCCGCAGGCCTTTGCCGAGTACGTGAAGGCATGGTTCGCCTGCCACCTGATCGCCCGTGAGTACGGCCTGGGCAGCCCGGACGGCTTTGTCTTTAACATGTCCGTGGGTTATGACCTCGAGGGCATCAAGAGCCCCAAGGTCGACGCCTACATCGAGGGCATGAAGGACGCCAGCGGCTCCGACGTCTGGAACGAGTGCCGCACGTGGGCGCTCGCTAACCTGGACAAGTTTGAGCATGTCGATGCCGCGTTTGTCGAGTCCATCCCGGCGCGCGTCTCCAACTCCATCACCGAGTCCACGCTGCATGGCTGCCCGCCGGCGGAGATCGAGCGCATCGCGACCTATCTGATCACCGAGAAGGGCCTCAACACCTACATCAAGTGCAACCCCACGCTGCTGGGATATGAGTTTGCCCGCCAGCGCCTGAACGAGCTGGGCTTTGACTACATCGTTTTCGATGACACGCACTTCCGCGAGGACCTGCAGTGGGTCGACGCCGTGCCCATGTTCGAGCGCCTGATTGCCCTGTGCGCCGAGCGCGGCCTGGAGTTTGGCGTCAAGCTGACCAACACGTTCCCCGTCGACGTGACGAGGAACGAGCTGCCTTCTACCGAGATGTACATGTCCGGCCGTTCGCTGTTCTCGCTGACCATCGAGGCCGCCCGCCGCATTACCGAGCAGTTCGATGGCAAGCTGCGCATCAGCTACTCCGGCGGTGCCACGGTCTACAACATCCGCGCCCTGTATGACGCTGGCATTTGGCCCGTTACCCTGGCGACCGACGTGCTCAAGCCCGGTGGATACGAGCGCTTTAGCCAGATGGCCGGCGAGTTTACCGACCTGGACGGCAAACCGTTCGCGGGCGTCTCTCTCGAGGCCGTGACTGCGATCCAGACCGACTCGCTCACCAACCCGCTCTACAAGAAGCCGCTGCGCCCGCTGCCCGACCGCAAGGTCGCCGGCAAGAGCCCGCTTTCCGACTGCTTTACCACGCCTTGCCGTACGAGCTGCCCCATCCAGCAGGATATCCCTGCCTATCTGGCGGCTGTTGACGAGGGCCGCTACGAGGACGCGCTCAACATCATCATCGAGCGCAACGCCCTGCCGTTCATTACCGGTACCATCTGCCCGCATCCCTGCGGCCGTGCCTGCGAGCGTGCATTCTACGAGCCCGAGGGCGCCCAGATTCGCGCCAGCAAGCTCAAGGCCGCCCGCGAGGCCATGACCGCCGTGCTGCCCAAGCTGCGCGTCCAGGCCATTGCCAACGACGCCGAGCGCAACGTTGCCGTTATCGGCGGCGGCCCGGCCGGTCTGGCGACGGCGTTCTTCCTGACGCGCGCCGGCGTGCCGGTCACTATCTTCGAGGCCCGCGACTCTCTCGGCGGCGTGGTCCGTCACGTGATTCCCGAGTTCCGTATCGCGAGCGACGATATCTCCCACGACGCCGAGCTTTGCCTGGCCTTTGGTGCCAAGGTGCAGCTCAACGCTCGCGTGGAGTCCATTGACGAGCTCAAGGCCCAGGGCTTTACCGACGTGGTCGTGGCCACCGGTGCCTGGATGCCCGGCTCTGCGGGCCTGGGCGAGGGCGCCGAGCTCGACGTGCTGGAGTTCCTCGAGGCCGCCAAGAAGGGCGAGAAACTCGAGCTGGGCGAGGACGTCGTGGTCATCGGCGCCGGCAACACCGCCATGGACGCGGCTCGCGTGGCCAAGCGTCTGGCTGGCGTGAAGAACGTGCGCCTGGTGTACCGCCGCACCAAGAAGCAGATGCCCGCCGACGAGGAAGAGCTCGACCTTGCCGTTGCCGACGGTGTTGAGTTCTGCGAGCTGCTGGCGCCCAAGGCACTTAACGGTGCCGTGCTGACCTGCGACGTTATGGAGCTTGGCGAGCCGGATGCAAGCGGCCGTCGTAGCCCCGTCGCCACGGGCGAGACCGTCGAGCTGCCTGCCACCACGGTGATCTGCGCCGTGGGCGAGGGCATCGACGCCAGCCTGTACGACGCCGCGGGCGTTGAGCATGACCGTCGCGGTCGCCTTGCCGCCACTTCCACCGGCGTCGAGGGCGTCTGGGCCGCGGGCGACTGCCGCCGCGGTCCCGCTACCGTGGTCGAGGCTATCGCCGACGCTGCCGAGGTCGCCCGTGCCATCGCCGATGTCGACTTTAACAAGTATGCCGAGTGCAACGAGCAGGCCGGTCGCGAGGACACCTGCTACGAGCGCAAGGGTACCCTGTGCCGCGATAAGCGCAACTGCACCAAGACCCGCTGCCTGGGCTGCGGCTCGGTGTGCGAGGTCTGCTGCGACGTGTGCCCCAACCGCGCCAACGTGGCCATTAAGGTCCCGGGCCTGGACAAGCACCAGGTCGTTCATGTCGACGGCATGTGCAACGAGTGCGGCAACTGCGCCGTGTTCTGCCCCTACCAGGAGGGCCGTCCCTACAAGGACAAACTCACCCTGTTCTGGAGCGAGCAGGACATGGAGAACTCCGAGAACGAGGGCTTCCTGGCCGTGGACGAGGATCACTTTAAGGTCCGCGTGGCCGGCACGGTCCGTACCGTCTCGGTCGATGCCGTCAACACCGGCCTTCCCGAGGCCGTCCGCCTGACCATTAGGGCCGTGCGCGACAACTATTCGTACCTTCTCAAGAAATAGGCGAGTCTTTTATGGCCAAAGCTATTCAACATAATGTGGCCTACGTTGCCTGCGGAAGCGGTTGTGCTTCCGCAGGCGGCGACGCCCGCTGCAGCGAAGGCTGCATTGGCTGTGGCGCCTGCGTCACGGCCTGCCCCCACGGTGCCATCGAGCTGTTCGATGGCGTCGCCCGCGTGGACCGCTCCAAGTGCACGGGCTGCGGCCTGTGCGGTATGGCGTGCCCGCAGCGCGTGATTGCCTTCGTTCCCGGCTACCAGAACATCCTGGTGCGTTGCAACAACACCGATAAGGGCGCCATTGCCCGCAAGATCTGCGACACCAGCTGCATCGGCTGCGGCATGTGCGCCAAAAAGTGCCCCGCTGGCGCTATCCGTATCGAGGACAACTGCGCCCATATCGACGGCACGGATTGCCTGTCGTGCGGTATGTGCGCCGTCGTGTGCCCGCATGGCGCCATCCACGACCGCACCGGCATCGCCGCCGGCGTGTAGAAGGGAATCACCATGGCACAGGAATTCACTTTTACCGTTAACGGCGTGGAGCGCACGACGACGGAAAACAAGCCGCTGCTGCGCTACCTGCGCGACGACCTGAACATCCACTCCGCCAAGGACGGCTGCTCCGAGGGCGCCTGCGGCACCTGCACCATCCACGTGGACGGTGCGGCCGTGAAGGCATGCGTGCTGACTACCGCCCTTGCCGCCGGCCGCGACATCGTGACCGTCGAGGGCCTGCCCGAGGACGTGCGCGAGGCCTTTGTGTACGCCTTTGGCGCCGTGGGCGCCGTGCAGTGCGGCTTTTGCATCCCCGGCATGGTCATGGCGGGCGCGGCGCTCATCGCCGAGGACCCCGAGCCCACCGAGGAGCAGATCAAGTACGCCATCCGCGGCAACGTGTGCCGCTGCACCGGCTACAAGAAGATTATCGAGGGCATTTCGCTGGCAGCTGCGGTGCTCCGCGGCGAAAAGCAGATCGATGAGGACCTGGAGCGCGGCGACGACTACGGTGTGGGCAAGCGCGCCTTCCGTATCGACGTGCGCAAGAAGGTGCTCGGTGAGGGCAAGTATCCCGACGACATCGACGAGCTCGATCAGCCGGGCCTGACCTATGCCAGCGCCGTGCGTTCCAAGTATCCGCGCGCCCGCGTGCTCTCCATCGACACCTCCAAGGCCGAGGCCCTGTCCGGCGTGGTGGGCATCCTGCGCGCCGAGGACGTGCCGGTCAACCAGGTCGGCCACCTTATCCAGGACTGGGACGTCATGATCGCCCAGGGCGATATCACCCGCTGCGTGGGCGACGCTATCGTGCTGGTGGTTGCCGAGGACGAGGGAACGCTCGAAAAGGCCAAGAAGCTCGTGAAGATTGACTACGAGCCGCTGGAGCCCGTGCGCAACATTGTCGAGGCCAGGGCCGAAGACGCCCCGCGCCTGCACGACAGCTTCTTTGCCTTTGGCAACACGGTGGAGCTCAAGGACAACGTGTGCCAGAGCCGCCATGTGACGCGCGGCGACGCCGCCAAGGCGCTGGCAGAGAGCGCGTTCACCGTGACACAGCGCTTTACCACGCCCTTTACCGAGCATGCCTTCTTGGAGCCCGAATGCGCCGTGGCCTTCCCGTACAAGAACGGCGTCAAGGTGCAGTCGACCGACCAGGGTGCCTACGACACGCGCAAAGAGTGCGCGCACATGTTTGGCTGGGACAATGAGCCCGAGCGCGTGGTCGTCGAGACCATGCTCGTGGGCGGCGGCTTTGGCGGCAAGGAGGACGTTTCGGTCCAACACCTGGCCGCGCTCGCCGCATATAAGTTCCAGCGTCCTGTGAAGTGCAAGCTCACGCGCGCCGAGTCGCTCGCGTTCCACCCCAAGCGCCATGCCATGGACGGCACCTTTACGCTGGGCTGCGACGCCGAGGGCAACTTTACCGGCCTGGACTGCGAGATCAACTTTGACACCGGCGCCTACGCGTCGCTGTGCGGCCCGGTGCTCGAGCGCGCCTGCACGCATGCTGTCGGCCCGTACAAGTACCAGAACACCGACATTCGCGGCTTTGGCTACTACACCAACAACCCGCCCGCCGGTGCGTACCGTGGCTTTGGCGTGTGCCAGTCCGAGTTTGCGCTCGAGAGCCTGATCGACCTGCTGGCCGAGAAGGTCGGCTTGGATCCGTGGGAGATTCGCTACCGTAACGCCATCGAGCCGGGCGAGGTTCTGCCCAACGGTCAGATTGCCGACTGCTCCACGGCACTGAAGGAGACGCTGCTCGAGGTCAAGGATGCCTACTACGCGCATCCCGGCCACGCCGGCATTGCCTGCGCCATGAAGAACGCCGGCGTGGGCGTTGGTCTGCCCGATGCCGGTCGCTGCAAGATTCGCATCGAGGATGGCCGCGCCGTGGTCTATGCCGCGACGTCCGACATCGGTCAGGGCTGCAACACCGTCTTTTTGCAGGACGTTGCCGAGGCATGCGGTCTGCCGCTTCGCTGTATTGCCAATGGCGAGTGCTCCACCGAGAACGCTCCCGATTCCGGCACCACGTCTGGCTCGCGTCAGACGGTCGTGACCGGCGAGGCCGTGCGTGGCGCTTCCTTCCTGCTGCGCGATGCCATGTTTGGTATCGAGGCCGGCAAGCCCGCGCCCACCGCTCCGGTGAGCGCGCATGGCGACGGCGTCAAGATCGAGTATGACGACGGTCGCGCCTATCAGCTGCGCACGCAGGAACTCGTCGCCGGCCAGGGCATGCATCCTCAGGACCCCGCGGCCGCCATCAAGGCACTCGAGGGATGCGAGTTTGGCTACGTGTATCTGGAGCCGACCGACAAACTGGGCGCCGATGTTCCCAACCCCAAGAGCCACATCTGCTACGGCTTTGCCACGCATGTGGTCATTCTGGATGATGATGGCCGCGTGAGCGAGGTCTACGCCGCGCACGATTCCGGTAAGGTGGTCAATCCCATCTCCATCCAGGGGCAGATCGAAGGCGGCGTGCTCATGGGTATGGGCTATGCGCTTACCGAGGACTGGCCGCTCAAGGACTGCGTACCCCAGGCAAGGTACGGTACGCTTGGGCTGTTCCGTGCGCCCGAGATTCCGGATATCCACGCCATCTACGTGGAGAAGGACGAGCTGCTGCCCGTGGCATATGGCGGCAAGGGCATCGGCGAGATCGCAACGATTCCCACGGCGCCCGCCGTACAGAACGCCTATCGCGCGTTTGACGGCAAACTGCGTCCAGATCTGCCCATGGTGGATACGCCGTACAGCCGCGCTCGTCACCGCGGGTAGAGTAGAGCGCGGACGGCCATCGCTGACTGCCGTCTGCGCTTGCCATCAACTGTATAAGCTGCGCCTTTGGCCCCAGCTCCATCGTGAGCCGGGGCCTTTTGTTTGGAGCGCCTCCGCATACGGAAGCTGCGTCCCGGATTTGGCGCTCAGAATGGGATGCGCTTTCCCTTTGGAGCCCTCGGCGGAAATTACAACCCAGAATTGGCACTCAGAAAGGGATGTGCTTTCCTTTTTGGGCCCTCGGCGGAAACTACGTCCCGGAATCCAGCCCCGGAGTGAGATGCGCTTTCCGGATTGGCCCTCAACCGGAAGCTGTGTCCCGGAATCATGCCTCAGAATGGGATGCGTTTTCCGCTGGCCGGGTCGCGCGCGCAGACGTGGTGTAAGAGCGTCCTGAGGTCCGTCGCTGCAAATCCCGATGTTACTCCTTCTTGA
>CAKUBM010000017.1 GCA_934643145.1 uncultured Collinsella sp.
GTCGAAGGACCCGCTCCCGCGCCGGCCCTCCGCCATGCCGCAGCCGACGAAATGGCGCAGAACGGCCGCGTCGTCAATCATTACAACGCCAGCGGGGCTTCGTTTAGAAAAAGCGTTGCGAATATCTTCGTTATTCGATAGATAAAATGATGGATTGTAGACGGATGAATAATCAACGCCATTAATAGTCGTAGCGTATCCCTCGATCTTTGAGCATCCGATCCCATGCCTTCCTTCTGCTTTTCCAGCTGTGACATAATGCTCATAGTACTTGACTAAATCAAAGCCAAAGGCAGCTCTTAAATCTGGATACTCATTAAAATAACTCTGTACGTCAAAAGAAGCAGAACCGCGCCTACCTTCACTCATGCCATAGTTAATAAAATGGTCTAGAGCTAGATCGCTATTTCCAGAAGTAGCTTTGGCAACGTCGGGATTATGCGACAGATAATAATTCGCGTCGAATACGGAAGAGTAATCAAGCCAGGTTGACTTGGGAAATTGCGCAATGATCGCATCAGCATCTGCCTCGCCAAGACGCCTGCACCCTTCATCGCTAAAGTAATTCAACACGTCCCCGGCATTTGAAATAAAACCGTGCTCAATCAGAATACCAGGAATACCTTGTTCGCGAGCGCAGCGGATAACTGCAAACTCATCACCAACCTCCATTTGGAACACACCGCGATAGCTGAGCCCCATAGAAGCGAGGTTGTTCATCACTTTATTTGCAAGCTCTACCGAAACCTGCGTGTAATCGCTCCCATTGGCAGTTGGGGCATAAACTTCAGCACCATGGGCAACGGGCGAACCGGAATTGATATGGAAACTAACAAAAGCCTGCGCGCCTTGGCTCACGCATCGCTGGACACGATAGAGAAAATCTTTTCCGGAGTAGCCGCCGCTTTGCTCGCGAGCAAGAACAACTTTAAAGCCATATGCCTCAAGCTTAGCCTTACAAGCAGTGACGATCTTCCAAGTAAGATCAGCCTCACTTTTTCCGTTTCCCTGCGCGCCGGGATCACTGCCACCATGACCGGCATCGAGGGCAATTACCCGAACATTTTTACGAGCCGAACGCGCGGCATAAGTAGAAATGCCATCGGGCGAATCGGCACATTCCAACGCCTGCTGAATCGATTGAGCCTCAACGGCTTTACCATCGCCGTCTGCATAGTAAACAGATGTGCCTTCGGAGCTTGCAGAGCCGTCGACAACTGAAAAGGAATAATCCCTGTCTGAAAGATCTACCTCATACTCAGCTTCATCGCCCTGCAAAACATACGAGATTGATGTAAGAAAATATGTGTTGAGCTCCAGCTTCGAGCCAAACATAAATGCAGCAGAATTATCAGCCTTTGCAGAGGCATCAACGGTTCCTTGAATTCCATTGGCGCTCACATAGTTAAGTGTTGCGGAAGCGATGATATCGCCGTTATTAGGGGTGGCAAAGGCAACGACCTGATCAGTCCCGCTGGAAAGAGTGGGGTAGGCAAGATAGATATATTGAAAGGAAGAATCAACCGATTCGACCTCCCGCTCAGGCACAGAAACTTCTGCCCCGAAATCCTCATTGGCCGTATCATCAACATCTTCCGGCAGCGATTGATCAACAGTCATGTCATCGCAGGCTGATCCCTCGTCACGCGAAGCTACACCATCATCCACGGGCGCAGCAACCGATGCGGCATCCATAGACTTCGCATTATCCGCTGCACGGGCAACAGTTACAGGACCCATCAAAGATGAGACCGTCAAAAGAGCAGCCAAAGAAAAAGCTGTTGAGACACGCAACGCCTTTTTCATATCGAATCCCCCGTTACAAACAATTGTTACTGAGGGTTAATTATCTTACAAACTGCTTCATATCGGTAGTCCAGTTGCTTAAAGCACGGGGATTGTTCACTCGATAGCCAATCTAAGAGGCTTCGCAGCGAGCGCCGCAGCGACCTCGGAGAATTTGCCCGAGCGCCTACCCGGATCTTTGTTTGGCGACAATCCCTCCGGGTGGGCGTTCGGGCGGATGGGACAGATCCATATGGGAAGAGCGGACCCCTTCAGGGCGCTCGTGGCGGGCCTCACCGCCGACGACTTCCAGCTGCTCAGAGAAGCTGTCGACGAGAGGCGCTGCCGCGACGAGGCCGGCGCCGGCACGCTCGCCGAGGCTGCCGCGGCTTATCGGCCGGACTCGGGGCGCCCGGGGTGCGGCACGCGTGAGGAAGGCCATTGGCGGCAGGATAGCGCCCGGGTCGTTGCTCATCCACTACCTCGAGCGGATCCACGGCGCACTGGCCAAGGGGGGGGCTCGAGAGCGAGGCGCACAGGGCCGATGTGAACGACCCGGTCTACCTAGAGCGGATGGAGATGGTGAACGACCTGTGCTCCCGGCTGAAGCGCTACCTGTGGCAGTTCACGGGGATGTCGCTCAGGAACCTGCAGGTCTACCTTGACTGGTACGTCTACCTCTTCAGGGTCAACCAGGCGCGCGACAGGTGGGATCCGACTGCACGGGCGACGCGCCATATACTAATGGCCGACGCGACCTACCGCAGCTTGGGATAGGTGTGGCATCACCCGTTATCTAAACTGTTAGATTAGGCAATTAAGGAGCGGCAGACGAGCGTGATCAACGTTAGACAAACGACTTTTTAGTCAAAGGCAAGTGTGAATCAATCGTCCTTCTTCCGATATCGATAGCCAGACAACAAGCCATCACAAACGATGGAATCAACACCACTAACAGTACCCCATGTTGATTTCCTAGATTGGTGAAGGTAAACAGACTCTTCCAGAGCCAGCTCTGAACAAGTGAATAGTCAGTAATCAGATATACAGCAAAAGCGGACCCCGCAATCCAATTGAGACGGGAGGAATTAAATTTAAATACCAGGCACAATTTAAACACTGATAAAGAAATTGCAAACGAGAGACCCATTGAAAGGATATTTGCTGATGAGTAAACATACCCGTTAAATAGGTTTACAGAGAAGTCATGAATTATTCCCTGCGAGTGATACGGAAGGTATAGAAAGCAGATTCCTGATGCAAAACATGCGGCCCCGGCAAGCGCCAGCTTGTTCCAATTCGTGGTATTTAAATCAATGTACCATCGAAAATAACAAATATCGATCGCGAGAACAATGAGATCGACAAGCATTCCTTCGGCTGGAAACGAGACGAAGGGCAGATATCGAAATAGTCCAAATCCGAAAGATAATGATACTGCAAGGTATTTGTGTTCTTTTCTACCACAGGCTTGAAGTCCCTTCAATATATAGGGAAGCAGCAAAATGAGGCCGGCATAAGAAGTGGTAAACCACCAACCATACCCCGTGACTATCGGAAAGACTGTATTGATAATAAAGGAGGCTGAGAGTTGCACGTTACCGGTAATCGCAGAAATGGTTCCCAAAATGATACTGTAAAATACCACTTCATTATTAAGAATTACAAGTTTCTTAGCTGCGTCTTTGATACTAAACGAAGCCCTGTCGGCTATAAACCAAACGGTGATAAACACGAAGCAGCCAACTGCAACTTTTCCAATGGGGAGAAACACGCCCTTAAAAACTAGACGGGTTACAGGACTAGCAAAAACCGATATATCATCTGCATTATGTATTACAAAATGATGCGCAACTACACACCACATCGAGATTAACCTAAATAACTCGATAATGGAATTACGCTCTTTTGTCATGGAGTCCTCCGGCTGATTATATTTTCTGTATAACATTAATACAAATTAATTTGACCATAGCATAACAGCTGAAACAACACTGCAGCCGGAGCAGGGATATCACCACCATTGACCAGCAGATGGCAATCCGCGAAGAGACCATCAGGTTTAGCACCGATCCGAGCTTCAGCAAAGGGCCTAACCTCGTTTGTATAAAGCTGATTTCCACTTTCTTTTTCGCAACCGACAACGCTGGAGAACTAAAAAGAAGCTGAATCAAACAATTGCATCGAGCTCATTCATGTTTATCAAACCGATTCTCAAGCTCTTTTTCGAGCAGGGCAATCCTATGAGTAAGGTTTTTGATCGCCAAAACATGACGACTCACGGCAACGCTAAGTGACAAAGAGATTGCAAGCAACAGCACGATTGCACCCAAAAAGAGGAAATTGGCCGGGTTGACAAACCCAATAGCTGTTGAGCAACTGTAAATAATCTGAGGACATAAATCGCAAATCAAGGCCGCCATACACATCAAAATCCACAGCAAAGAGTACTTAAGAAGCATCTTTCCGTTGGACACGAGACGCAAAACATAGACGAGGAATCCGCCGAAAAAGAGGGCCGCACCAATCCTCATAATAAGATTCATAATTTGTCTCCCCTATGAACCCAGCACACAAGGACAATGGCTAACGTGACCTTGATCATATAGTAGACGGAAGAAAAGCCCCCGATAGATGAACGTCCACCTTGGCGCTCATTCATCTTTACAGGCGCTTCCATAACGGGAAGACCAAGCTTCATAGCCAAAGCGATCGACTCTGGCTCCGGATAGTCATCAGGATATCTCTTGCAGAATAAGTCGATGGCGTCTTTATTGCAGGCTCTAAAGCCAGAAGTTGGATCAGTAACCACCTTACCCGTAAGCAATTCAAGTAAAAATGAGAGCCACCTGATTCCGACGCGACGCATAAAAGTTGATTGAAAACCGTCGGTCTCGACCAAGAAGCGAGAGCCTATCGCCAAGCTCGCCCCACCTTCAATCAGCTTTACAAGCTCAGGGATATAAGAAGGATCATGTTGGCCATCGCCGTCAACCTGAATGTCGATATCATAGCCAAATCTCTGGGCATATTTATGGCCCGCTTGAACCGCTCCACCAATACCAAGATTCTGCGGCAGGTCCAATATGTTGATACCGTGCTCTCGACAAAGCTCAAGCGTTCTATCTTGTGAGCCGTCGTTGATTACAACATAGTCATAACCCGCAGCTTTTATAGCTGCAACGGTATTGAGGATGCACTCCTGTTCGTTATAGGCAGGAATTATTACGAGAACACGCAGATGTCCTTTTGAACATGTCGTTGTGGCAAAAGACAATCGAGATTCATCCATTCCAAAAACAGTTGGCTCTTAGCGATGCTCAAAGAATTTGAGACTCTTACAGTCCAACGCATAGCTTAACTCAAACTAAAGTTTACAGTATCCTGACTAGCCATCAGATAGTTACATCTCAAGCTTAGATATTTAGCTTGTTCAACTATAGCTCACATGGAGCCCCCATCCATCATCGCAGGATAAGGACCCCTTGCAGTTCTACCTCAAATACGGGGCACATGTCATGGGCGAACCCTCAACGCCGTTCCATTCTGACCAATCGAATCCAACTATTTGCCCGCTTCTACTACAGCCATGACCTGTAGCGCTAATTTAGAAAAATCGGATATACAGAAGCCCTAACATTACAAAATACAGCAGCGCAAATGGAGCCATGAGCATAAAGGTTGTAAATTTAGTCTTCTCATCCTCATTGCAGTTAATAGGGAACCTGAGCAAAAGACAGGCGAAAGGAATTATCAAAGGTATGAGATATCGCGCTTGGACACCCGCAACTGTCTGGCTTCCAACTCCCGTAAAAGCGATGTATAGAGCCAAAGCAACTAGGTAGCAAGTAGCAAGTACCAAGAATAGAGTCCAAACAATTCCGCAACGGCTAAGCTTAATTTTAGCAACTTGTTCATTATCAATAATGCATATAGCTTCAAACAGCATGATAGGGAGATACGAAAGCCATGGGAACAGATTTGACACGTCCCCAAGATAAGCCATATTCGTTGATATTGAATTGAGAAACGCCGGGGTCAGCATCGATCCAAAAACGAAATTCGAGATCACAGCTATAGTTCCAACTGGATTTGCAAGCACTCCCGTCGTTTGACCAGCCGTAGAGACTTCAGATCCACCACGTGCATCCGAAATGTTATTTACGACAGAAGAGAAATATGGCGTCAAGAAAGATAGGATCATAATGGCACAAACGAATAAAGCAGTTCCAATCAAGATGTGTCTTTGCTTGCTCGAAGTATATTTATTTGCAGGAATTAAAAGCGCAAGTCCAAATAAGGGAAAATAAATCGCTTTAGCTGCAAACCCGATTGCAAAAGATAGTAGAAATCCGAAGTATGTTTTATCAGAAATATCCTCTTCAGAAACAAGCATCTTCAACAAAAGAGCTGTTCCCAGCAAGCTGAACGATATTACACAGGGGTCATACGAGTAGCTAGCTGCCATTAACACGGCAGACGGAAGCAACGCAATGCAAGTGAGGAGACATTTTCTGCAAGGGGCTATACGAATTGCCGCTCCGCAAATAACTGCATACGCAAGCAAATTAAATAGTTTTCCCAATGCAAATTTGACAGAAAATGGTAAATGGAGTAACCGACCCAAGCAAAGGCCGATAGATGAAGGAATATAGGCAATTTTAGAAAGAGCCACACTATCAAAGCAATTAAAACCTTCGGTGCCTTCAGCTATATCATTTTCATCAGTCTCTCTGACTAATTGCTCAACAGAGCCACGGTTAAACTCTCTTGTTTCATCTATTGGGTACTTACCCAAAGATGCATCCAAACTAAAGCCGTCCCCCATATAAAACTGCTCGACTATCATTCGGTCAGAATTAGTTATCTCAGCATTTGTGAGGTAGGAGAAACTGTTTGCATTTCCATAGTGGACCTCATCATCCCATGTAAGAAAATTAGTAACGGGGAAGCAAATAATTACTGACAGACCAACTGAGACAATGCATGCGAAAGCGAACAGTTCGGGCTTCCGGAAAGAAATGCCCCCATTAATAGCGATCAAGCCGATCAAGACCGTAATGGGCAAACTAGACGCGAACAACACCGTCTTCGACTTATCGAGCGGGATGCCAATAAAGGCGATTAAAACAGCAAAGCCAACAGAAACCGCCAAAAAAAAGAGACATTTCTTAGCATCAATTTTCTTAACCGAAGATACGCAACTCTTCACCGGGCCATAGCAAAGCTCAATGCCCTGGAACGATAAAATTAAATGAAAGCATATTACAAGACTTGCGATGTTCCACGCACCTAGATCGAAGGGGTCGAACGTCTTCGCGCCAGCCAATATGATGAAAACTACCAGAAAACTGCTGAGAATGCTGGTCACGACAAGGACGGTTATCTGACGAATAGAGACACCACTCGACTGTGATTTCGATTGCAAATATAAACACGCAATAGCAACGACATCGCAAAAGAGCTCAAGAATGAATAGATTTAAATTCTGATAGTGCAGTGATGTCGTAGCGGCTAACAAGAGAAGTCCCAGCCCAAAGATGGCAAGCGCGTACTCGCTTTTCTTAATTGCAGGATTATTCAAAACGTGCATCTCCAACTAAAGACAAAATCGAATAGGGTAAGTCGACAATAACAAATTCGGTTCTTAGATCCAACTTCACTCAAAAGCTAAGTAAAAGCCAGCCAAGTATCACTTAGTGAATACAAAACGCCTTCTCGACATCTATAGCAGTGGCGTCCCAGCTATATCGATTTTCAACAAGAGCCCTAGAGTTTCGAGACTGAAGGGAAAGAAGCCTTCGATCATCAAATAGCCTGCATAATGCCAAAACCACCTCATCAGATGACATTGACTGAATTATCGTGCCGTAGCTATCATCTGGAATAAGCTCGCGCGCGCCTCCCACATCTGTTACAACAGCAGGCGTTCCGCAGGCTGAAGCCTCAAGAAGTACCGTTGAAAAGCCTTCGGAACGAGTTGGAAGACAAAGCACATCTGCTTGCTGAAGTAAGGAGGAAATGTCCTCTGTGTTACATCTTCCAAGCCAAAACAGGTCAGACGAACAGGCTTCCTTGACCTCATTAGCAAGCGGACCATCCCCTGCGAGAACAAAGCAAATATCACGCTTGGTAATATCTTTTGCGCGAGCCGCCTCAATAATTGAATTAATTCCCTTTTCAGGAATAAGCCGCCCGACAAAAGCTACAACCATGGATGACTGAGGGATACCTAATTCAGATCGGAAATCTCTCCCCGAAGAAATACTCCTATAGAATGAGGCATTGATTGAGTTTGATATTACGCCCTTTGCAGCGATATTAAAGTGCTGGAGCCATTCAACGCTTTTAGATGAAATCCCATAGAAATCAGGTTCAAACGACTTTACACGATCCGTAATCCAATCCTCATATCGGCGCACAAAAAAATCAAGGAACGGCTGATTGAAAGAAAGATACGCTGAACCGTGGTCGAGAACGACGGCCTTGATGTCATGATTCGCAGCAAACTTCAGCCCTTCGAGTGAGAGGGGGAAAAGCCTCGTATTGATAAGTACGCCGTCCCACTCATAATCATCAAGGCTTTGCAGGAGCCGGTAATAATCACTGTTTTTTTTGGAAAGAGGAAGTCTTCCATCAAGTAATGAAATACATGGAAGCCGAATTATCTCGAGACCGTTTTCGACTGAATGACCGACTCCTACGCGCATTGAATCATTAGTAACGATAACCACCCTGTCGCCGCGGGCAGCTAGTGCATGAGCGAGACCATCGACAAAATTACCAATTCCGCTAAGTTGCGGGTGATAATGGTGGGTGAAAATACAAATAGAAGTGCTCATTACATAACCTCATCTGATAAAAAGCTCATATCCTTAATCCTGCGCCGTCACCACCTAATGTTGTGTGAAGAACAGAATGCAGCGATGACCCGAAGGATGTCCATTTCAATGTTTTGCAGCTTTAATAGTGCGTGAGCTATAGACATCATCGGACTATCTCTTTTCCCCAAACCGTTGTTGCGACTGTTTCCCCAAAACAAAAGACTGATAGATAAGGCAAATTGCATTGGATATAAGCGCCGATACAGTAGGGCCATTTAACCCAAACAGCATTTGCGCAGGAGCCATCACAGCAACAGCACTAATTAAGGACAATATGCTGCCAACAAATACTCCACGGTAATTATCAAGAGAAACCAGCAAATCATTGACAAACCAGGCAATGCCAGTTAAAAAGGCACAAGCCAACATAGGCTGAAGGAGATCAGAATGTTTGGCTATTCCAGCGCCATAAAACAAAGACAGCAATAATTTACCGAAAAAGAAAAGGGCAACTGCTGATATGACGCCGACAAATAAAATACCGGCAAGTATTTTACCTATAAGCGTAAAAAAGGACTTTTCCCTAGAATAGTAACGCTCTACTAGATAACCTAATAAAGGATTATAGATATACGTCGCACCCATTTGGATAATTGCCACGGGTGCAGCAACTGATGCATAAATACCCAGAGCAGAATCTCCGAATGTATAAGATAAATACTGCCTGGGAATATTCGGTGCCGCAGAAGCAGCAATGCCACCCAGAACGATGGGCAAGCAGCCACATAGGAAGGCTCTGACCTTCGCTCGGCTAATTCCAAGCTTGATTGCAGAAATCCGATTTGATCTTGGATAATCGTAAACAATTCCGATGCCTATTGTCGCTACCGTCATTAGCAACAGTGCACCTTCGAGGCTATTTAAAAACCCAAAGACAACAATGAATAAAAGAAGAGAACCGACACCCTGCATGATGAGGGATTTCCCAATATAGTCCATCCTATGGCCAACCTGATCATTAGCATGCATGACATCAATGACTAAAGCGGCGGTTTTATAGAGAGCATACAAAAGAACAGCAGGCACCGCATCAATACGACACGTAACAATGGAATAGACAGCTAACATTGCAAACGCAATAAACGTAGTAATGAAACGAAAAGCTAGGTATTCACCTGCAGAGTTTTTCCTTTCAACATCTGCAATTTGTACCGTGTACATCCTGTATTGGGCTAATTGAGAAAACATGTTGAAAATAGACATAGCCAGCGAGTAAATGCCAGCTGCACTATATCCATCAGACAACCGAACAACCAAAATGGTGATAAGCCACTGACAGCCCAAATTCGTCAACGAACCGACGGTATTCCAGATCATATTATGTTTAATCGAAAGAGTCTTCTCTGTGGCCTTCACAAATATAAGCGCCCTTCTAAACCTGTCGCGATAAGGATACGGAGCTATTTCGCAGCTTTAAGTTCTTTCAAAATCAAAATAAATAACCAATTCGGCACAAGTCGTATGACGATATCAGCTTTAGCGATAGACGGGCAAGCTCGTCGGTATTTAAGTAAACCAATTATGGAACGCCGTTCTCTAGCTTCAGCGAAACCCATTATTTCCTTTAGATGCGGTGAATCAGGAAATCTATCGGCAAATCGCCTAGCAGTATCTACCCTGTTTTTAACCCTTGTCGAATACCAATCATCTTTTGAAGCAACACCTGCAAGGAATCCAGTTTCGTTACCGCCATGTCGACGATACTTAACCAAAGGGGTCATAGTAAAGCTGCACTTCCCCAGTTCGCTGCAGCCCAATGTCAACCACAAATCATGTGCAGTGGATTCCGGAAAGGGAATCATAGACTTAGCCGCACTCGTATCTAACATGAGAGCCATGCCAATGCCGTAGCATACGCTTGCGGCCTGAACAGTAATATCCTCTCCAGAGCACCAATTTACTTCCGGCGAATTAGGGTGAGCTTTTCTGTAGCTCTCTACCAGCACATTTCCGTTTTCGTCGATTACTGATCTATCACAGACATCAAGAATTGAGCCTTCTTCTAGCATATGACTGAGCGAAAGCTCAACTCTGTTAGGCTCCCAAATATCATCTTGATCGCAAAATACTACGTAATCCCCTTCTGCCAAAGAGAGTAGCGCCTCGAACGATTTGACATAACCGAGATTTTTATCGCCATGGTAATACCGAAAGGCGTTTTTCTTTATATGCTCTTGGATAAACCACTCTAAAGAGGCCGATTCGGGGCAGTCATTTCTGACCAAAAGCGTAACCGGAAACGTTTGTTCATCAATCGAATCAAGTTGTTCGGCAAAAAACTCAAGATCAGGCTTATAAGCCGAGAGAAGCACACATACGCCAGTATCTTGTCCTTTATCTATTTCCAAAAATCCTCCCAAAGTCATTATTTAAGATTAGCAAAGCAATCAATAGAGTATGAAGGCATTGTTTATAACGCTCAAAAAAGACAGGAGAAGCCACGACCTTTTGATAATACATAGCGGCAAATTGAATGGTACTCCAATAATTATTGACACCAACGCAGCCATCTCGCCCATTACAGTCTGAAGTAAGCCATCGATAAATTTCGATGGCGAGCATTCGGCGCATTGCCTACGATACGGGCAAGCTTCGAGGGGCCGCCGATCGGGCGCCTCCGGATGGCCGTCTGCCCCTGCCCCGTAGAGGGCCCCGGGGGGGGTGTTGCCACCGGGGACGCTCGCCGCTCCGGACGACTGATAGGAAACTGCCGGGCGCAAGCGCCACGGCCGGATAATATGGGTGTCGCAGGGGGACCCGATCGGCCTACCGATTGGAGGATACCACCGTGGCGCCACCTAGAATGTCGGAAGCCGTCATCGGGCTCGATGTCGGGATATCGTCCCATTGGGCATGCATCGCGACCGGGGACGGCGAGATACAGCTGAGCGCCCCCGTCGCGAACAAGGAAGGCGACCTGGACTCGCCGTTCGGCCGCTTCCCCGACGCACTCGTGGTCGTCGACCAGTCGCGCAACATAGTGCGCCCTCGCGCTCGGCCGCGCCAAGGCGGCCGGGATGTCGGCGGTGTACCTGCCGGGACTCGCGGCGCACAAGGCAGCGAGTCTCTTCGCCGGCGACGCCAAGACCGACGAGCGGGACGCGATGGTCATCGCGAAGACGGCCCCGCGCATCCCCGACACGGTCATGACGCAAATCCGCTCGAGCGACAGGCCGCGCCTGCGCGCCTGCTTGCCGCGGTGACGGGAGGGAGCGCGGTATCGTGAACGAGCCCTTCGGTGGTTGCCCTTGAACGACTCGGGGAAATAGGTCTCGTCGAGTTCGCAGCCGCAGCCCCGCCCGGCCCTGAACCAGGACGAGTATGCCAAGAGGCACACGATCAGCCTGTGGCGCATGGTGCAGGCGGTCTTGAGGCAGACGCGGCAGCGTGTCGCGCACCCGCGCAGGGGCAGAATGAGGACGAAGCACTCGGCGTAGGCCGTCCAGGTCTCGCGTGGCAGTCTGCTCGTGCCGAGGATCCGGTCGGTGGAGCCGGAGAACGTCCTGCCGCAGTCGCGGCAGAGGCAGCGCTGCCCACCGTTCCCGAACTTGCCCTTCTTGACGATAACGACCGAGCTGCAGCGGGGGCAGCAATCGACCTCGTAGGCGAAGCCGACCGCGTCGTCGAACGCCGCCGCGCGTATCACGTCCCTGACGGACTCGATCGCGCGGCGGCGCTCGATCTTGCTGAGGTTCGCCATATCCTTCTTGAAGTTGAGGACCAGGTCTTCGGCGTTTATGCTGCCCCCATCATCGCGGTCTATGGGATCAACAATATGACACCGTGGGGACACATGTATGCCAATCCTGGTCTAACAGAACCTTAGATAATCTAACAGTAAAGATAACAGGTTATGATTCGGGGACCGAAGGGCCCCCGAATGCTATGCTCTTCCATGCCAAACAGAGAATTTGCCCGAGTGCCCACCCGGATCTTTGGTTGGCAACAATCCCTCCGGGTGGGCGTTCAGGCGGATGGGACAGATCCATATGGGAAGAGCGAACCCCTTCAGGGACATCGTGGCGGGCCTCACCGCCGACGAGTTCCAGCTGCTCAGAGAAGCCGTCGACGAGAGACGCTGCCGCGATGAGATCGGCCTCGGCAAGCTCGCCGAGGCCGCCGCGGCCTATCGTCCGGACCCGGAATGCCCGGGACGTCGGCGCCAGCGGAGCCTGGAGGGACGGCTCCACCGCCGCCGACGTCCCGAGGTGGCGCTGCCGCTGCTGCGGCAGGAGGTTCACCTCCCTCACGGGCACCGTCCTCGAGCACTGCCGGAAGCCGCTCCCCGTCTGGGTCTCCTTCATCAGGCCCATGCGCCACAACGTCCCCGTCGAGTGCGCGGCCGAGCTGTGCGGCATCACCCACAAGACCGCCTTCGAGTGGCGGCACCGCGTGCTCGCCACGGTATCCGGCTACCAGGACCGGATCGTGCCGCGCGACACCGTCTGGGTCGACGAGACCTACAACGACGGCACCGACCTCTCAAAGGGCTACGGGCGGGCCCGCAAGCGCGGCCTGTCCCACCAGAAGCTCTGCAACTGCGTTGCCATCGACGTCCACAAGAACACGGTCGCGATCGCCCGCGGCCACGGGAAGCCGAGCTCAGCGCGCGTGAGGAAGTCCATGGGCGGCAGAATAGCGCCCGGGTCGCCGCACATCCACGACCTCGAGCGGGCCCACGACGAGCTGGTCAGGGGCGGTGGGTTCGAGAGCGAGGCGCACAAGGCAGATGCGAACGGCCCGGTCTATCTGGAGTGGATGGAGATGGTGAACGTTATTTGCTGCAATTAAGATTTTGACCATGTTGTTCCATCGGAAAAAACTATGCGAATCGGAAGATGGGTATGTCTCGCTTCAGGGGCGGGCAGCTCTTGCCAGCTCCCATACATTTCCGATAGATAACCTTCAATATTCCGAGCAGCAGGAAATAGGGAGTTCATAAACTTAATCTTAACTGCCGGGTAAACCATCTCATAAGGAAGGGGGGCATCGGAATCGTAGGATAGATTTTTAATCACATCGCCGAAAACAGCAGGCGATTCATCAATGATTGACTTGTTGAAGTGATGCTTCAACAAGTCTCGATTCCTAATGATTGCCCTTAACGCATAATGGATTAAACAGCATCCAAAAGATTCCACATTGCCCAACAATCCTTTATGAGGGACATTGACGAACGAAGAATGATACAAGTAGGACATCTTCTGCCAACGTGACGCGTTTGAAAGTTGTTTTCTACGTTCATCATCGATAGGTGATAAGGTGTCATGCACCAAGACGTCAATAAAAATGCCCTGTTTATATCCAGAAGCTAGAGATTCGCTATTTACGAATTCAGTTCCCTTCTTGGTAATTTTTGCAAAAAAGCCACCAAACGTAGACGTATTATCAAATGTATGCAACTCATACTCCGGTGAGAGTTGCTCTTCTGCAATCTTAATAAATTTATTAAACTGATTGCGCGTCATTGAGATGTCGATGTCATCATCCCATGGAATAAAACCACCGTGACGCGCGGCGCCCAATGCAGTTCCTGAATCAAGAATCCATTTAATATCATTTTCATCGCACAGACGGGCAACAGCGCACAAAATGTCATATTCCTCTTGCTGAAGCTTGCGAAGCGCAGTGGCTTGATCCACGTTGTCAATCTCCTTGTTAATGGTCAAAATGACTTACAAAATTCAATATAGCGAACTGGTGATTCCTCATATTTTAAACAGGAAGAATCACCATATAGTCAAAACAGAGAAAGAGTGTTAATTACGTTTATGATCTATCATGGGTCGACCGATTTTGCTTTCTTTTAAACCACGGCATTTCCCATTAATAACGGCTCAAGACAATCGCACGCTAAGACAGACTAATACACGATGAAGAATTAGAATCGGCGCAACGCTCAAACATGCGAACAATCGCAGCCGAATCGGATTCTGAAACGCCCTGCAACTTTAGGCCACGATCGATTGAACGCGTAAACACGGACAATTGATTTCGCACGCCCTCTCCATCCAATTGATAAAAATAACGTTTATTATCATCAGCGCTCTCATAGCGAATCTCAAAATAATCGGTCTTCCACCACGGCGCTGGAACATAGACATAGCCCTTCGTGCCCGAAATGACCAGCTCCCCTTCCGTCTTAACAGAACGTCCGACCTTAAAAGATGCAACAGCATTGTCAAATGTAAATGACCCACGAACAAATACATCGAGTTTCTCCGCTTCGCCATCCCTAATTACGACATAGTGCTCATCATTTGGCAAACCTCCGAGAAGCTGAACGATGGGCAATACAGCAGTTGGTCCCCAATAGTCCAAAGCCCCCTGATCAGCACACCCAGGGTCATTATCTAAAGATAGTCCGCTCATACCAGAACAGTTTGAATCAATCGAAACGACTTTTCCTATCAGGCCGGATTTAACAAGCAGCAGCAATCGAGAGTAAGCCATGGCATGGGCGGTTTTAATTGCATCCATCAAAATCAAACCATGATCACGAGCAAACTGATACAAATACTTTGCTTGAGCCTCGGTTTTTGCAATAGGAGACTCGCATAAGACATGGACGCCTTTTTTGAGAGCATGGAGAATCTCATCATAGTGTCCATCAGGATGAGTAGCCAAAAATAAAGCATTCGCCTTGTCTAGCAACTGGTCGAATAGTATTAGTTTTTCATCAACAACAGAAGACGCCGTGAGTCGTCCTACCTCTAGTATTCCGTTCACGAACGAACTTTCGCGAACATACTTATTGAGCACAGGACCCGAGCCTACAAAAGCCATCTTCAGTGTTTGTCTTTGACTTCTTATCTCCGAACTCGAGATGCCTTCCGTCCGGTCAAGATAGACAACTTTACAATATTCATTTAGATAATCGAAATGGCCACGCCAATCGGATCCAACAGTAAAAATGTCGACACCATATCTTTGAATATCGTCAATTTTTTGACCTTGATATTCCTCGACAATAATTTCATCGGCAAGTCCAGTGGCGCGCACCGCTTCCATTCGCTCGGCAAGGGACTGCTCAACGTTAATTTTTCCGCGAGCGCGATCAAAATCGTCTGCAGTAACGCCGACAATCAAATAGTCGCCAAGCTCTCGAGCCCTTTCCAAAAGTCGAATATGACCATAATGAAGCATATCGTACGTACCGTATGTAATGACTTTCACCATAGTAATCAAGCCTTTTATCTACAGAAGACCCTTAGATAGCATGTCTTCAAGTGCATTAACCAGCTGAACATTATCATCAATCGTAAGACAACCTATATGACCAACGCGAAAAACTCTATCCGCAAGCTCACCACCGTTAGGACACACCCAAATACCATAGTCGTCTTTGAGAGTCGCAAAGATATCGCGTGCAGAAGCATTCAGAGGATGAAGAATGGTCGCTGCGTTAGACGGCGCAGGGGAGGCCTGCTCTAGAGGCAAATCAAATATCCGCGACCTGAAATCCCGAGCTAAAGCAGAAACCCTTTCGATCTCGACAGAAGGTCCGCCGTTCTCCGCAATTAAATTTAACCGTTTATTAATCTGCAACAAGGTCCCAACGGCAGGTGTAAACGGAGTCTGGCCTCGCTCGCCATTTTTAAGAGCCGAGCGAAGATCGAGATACATACAGCTAGGATCATTTGATTCCACACGATCGATGGCCCTTTTCGAAAGCGCAATAAGGGAGACCCCCGGAGGACAGGCGAGCGCTTTCTGCGACCCCGTAATAAATACATCGACGCCAAGATCTGACATACTCAAAGGATCGGCCAAAAAAGCACTAATTGCATCCATGATGAACAGCATATTGTTTCGCCTGCAAAAATCAGACAGCATTGACGCATCGTAGAGAACGCCCGTAGAGGTCTCGTGAATATTTACCAAAAGGGCCGTATAACCCTGCTGGTCAAATTGATCCAACATTTCGGGAGTCAAAGTGCTACCAAAGGGAAGCTCAATATTATCGTGGGGAATACCGTGAATATCGCAGAGCTGAGAAAAGCGCTTGCCAAAACTGCCACCAACCACAACAAGGGCCTTGTCCTCAGAAGACAAAACATTTGCAACAGAGGCTTCAAGGGACGCAGTGCCCGACCCAGTGATAAATACAGCACGGGACTCTTCGGGCGCATCAACGAACCGAAGGAATAGCGCCTCGTTTTGAAGCATAACCTCAGAAAACTCGGGCGTTCTGAAATACGGGACTTGTTCAGAGCCGATAGCAAGAACCTCAGAATCGGACATAACTGGACCAACGGTAAAATTCAGCATAGTTTAACCACCAGGCAATCGATCGAAAGGGATTATTAGAATACCCCTGAAGAACCGGAACTGCAAAAAACCGATTCGCAAAAACTGATTCTAACAGTTCAAATAACAGTTGCCGATTAAGGGGCTGGAAGACTCCGAATGCTATATTCTTCCCAGCCAAACGGCGGACCCGCCCGAGTCCACTCGGATCTTTGTTTGACGGCAATCCCTCCGGGCGGGCGTTCGGGCGGATGAGACTGATCCATATGGGAAGAGCGAACGCCTTTGGGGCGCTCGTAGCGAGGTTCGCCGTCGATGGGTTCCTGCTACCCAGAGAAGCCGTCGACTAGAAGCGCAGACGCGATGAAGTCGGTGCGGGCACTCTGGCCGAGGCCGCCGAGGCTTACAGGCTCGAACCGGCTTTCCCAGGAACGTGCAGGCCTATCTCGACTGGTTCGTCAACTTCTTCAGGGTCAACCATGCACGACGGATGGATCCAACTGCAAGGGTGGTGCGCCATATCCTGATAGCCGACGCGACTTACCGAAGCTTGGAGATAGGTGCGGTATCACCCATTATCCAAACTGTTGGATTAAGAGATCAAGAAAGCTGCAAGCACCTTGCTCGGCATGCCGAGCTCAGGCGCGCATGCCACCCCGTCCAATACGGCACCCCTGTACAACTCTCGCACGAACCTGTCAACGCCGAACAATCGCAAAGACCATCAGCACGGTATTCGAACATCAAATAATTACTGTTGCCTCGCTCTCATTCACGATATGAAACCGACAAATCGTTAAGTAAATATGTCCGCAGAAAAAATGTCTGAATAAACTTAGCAATTGCATCAATCATGGAGATTATCATTTTGTCCAACGCCCATAATTATCTTATTTGAGCTAAGACAGCACGCTCTTCAACTGATTGAGAAGGGGCCACCAGCAATGGAAAAGGAAACTCTAAATGAAATCGGAAATGCCCTGCTTGACTTATGCCAATCAATCATTGCTTCGGTAAATCCCATTGCAGGCATTACAACTGAAGTAATTATTAAAGCCTTCGAAGCTAAAAATCGCGTATTCGCTAATAAACTTAAGAGCTATCTCGAACAATTAGATAAACTCTCTACCCGCGACGCCGAAGACTTCAGCCAGCAATTAGCAGCAAAGAAAGAAGACGACCTGGTATTTATACTTACTTCAATTGATCAAACCCTTGAAAAGGACTCGATTGTTTATCAAGCTAACGCCACAGCATCGTATCTTATGAGACATATTTCCAGCAATGAATTCAAGAGGATCTGCATTGCGCTAAAAACAACAATTAAACCTGACCTTGAATTTAGCGCAAACAACATCAACAAATACGATTTGCGTTATCACGCGTGCCTTCAGTCACTCTCCCAATCTGGAATCTGGTATATCTCTGGGGTATCCAACGGTGGAGAGCAATTGTATTCACCCACGCTTTTAGGACATCTTGTTGATCAGTACGCCGTTAGCGTTTCAGACACAGAACGATATCCTGACCCAAAAATAAGAAGCTATGAAACTATGCGGCTTAATTATCGCTTTGATGATTCGACTTTTTATGAGAGAAGTGAGCCTACCATAAGCTGGAAGGAAATGTAAATAGCAGGACTCCACTCTGTTGTAGTTAACACTTTGTCTCAGCGGCGTGAACTACAACATTCATTGCAACTAAGCTAGACCAGCCAAGGGTTAACCTAAAGCGGAGATATCTTTTCAAAATAGTTAAAGACGGATAACAAAAGCTGGGAGCATTTCATGTCTTACGGAATATCCTGAAGTAATTCAAGCCGCCCTTCTTCAAGTTTTCGGACTATACAGCCTTTACTGCCTAAATCCACATCGTCGCCAACACGAAGAATCACATTCCCGAGGTCGGCCTTAATCATCTCGTCCTTACCAAATCCATCCAACAATCGTTTGAGGTAGCAACGGACAAGCTCTTCAACTTTATCGCTCAACCGCACTTGTCCAAGATCATCAAGTATCACATCTACCACATCAACGGGATAGCTAATTAAATACACGTTTGATTGTTCCTGATAGTCATCGAATAAGCCTATGGAAGGAAGTCTGCAATCAAGCATGCGAATTAGTTCTGGACATTCAGAATAGTAAGAAAACTCATTGTTATTTTGAACTGAATCCCCGAGAGCATATCCATTAACACACGTATCTATAATGCCGTTTACACCAAGAAGTCTGCACTTAAGGTTTGCCTCAAATGGAGTGCAAGGGTGCATCAAATCAATCCTTTTGCCATTTACAATAGGGACGATAGTCTCATCAATAATCTTAAAGACAATTTCATGATTTCGCAAAAACGTTGACATTGCATTCTCAGTCGTCAGCAACCGTCTAAGATTCAAACTCGAGTAATTTCCATCGCTTGATTCTAAGCGCCGGCATATGTGATGGATTAAAACATAAACGTGACAATCCGAACTGAGAATTCTATCCCGCAATCTAACGAGAAGTGAATCGCAGTTGGACAATAAGGCGTTATTGAATTGAAGCTTTCCCATACCGGCGATTTCCGCAAGTGAACGGGAGAGAGCTTGACGATCATCGCTTCTTATAATCATTAACAACCACCACACGGACAACAAATCAAATCACCGATAGCTATAGCAAATCATACATACGAAGGATAGATCAGAAATAACAGTGAGGGCGCTAGCTTCGTTTAAGTTCGGTATCCGTTGCACCAGTTGACAACAGGCGGCTACAAAACAATGTTTCGATGCCCCCCCCCGCATAAGGTTCCGCAAAGGCCACCCGATGGACGGCGTGATCGTTTGAGCGCCGGCTGGCGGAGACACACGAAGCCATGAAATCGCCCCGACAAAAAATGCCCCAATGTTTCGCTTGCATCAGAGGCATCTGGGCTTGATCGACAGAGTAACCTGGCTAACGCATTCAAGAAAAGTGGAGCGTGGTCTTCATGAATCAAACACCAGTAAGAAACGCTCGCACGTGTCTTTGAATCTTCTAACGAGCAAGAGACAGGGATCTATGAGAGATTTAATAGTTCTTGGAAGCTGGGAATCATCGAAATCATCATCTATATACAAGAGAGAATCATATAGCTTCTTATCGTTCTGTCGCGAAAAGATATGAGTGACCAGATGCACATCGAGGGCCTTTGAAAAACAGTCTTCATCCCTTAAAGATTCAGCAATATAACAACCGCCCCAATCAAAAAAGCCGAGATAATCCCGACTGATAATCAAAGAGGCGGTTTTCTGCTGGCTGTCAGCCGCGGTATCCTCATGGAAACCTAATTGTCGCCGGAATTAAAGTCCCCGGCGAGGACTCACCTTATCTCCCCGGTGCGGGCTCGATATCCTCTCGGATATCTAATCGTCTTGGACTTTAACCTGCCCAAGCACAGTACAGCTTTTACGTGCCGCCACACGGATCTTAGCTCGTGGATTTTTTTCTAAAATATAGACCTTCAAAGCAACTTGGGTTCAAGCACGGACAAACAAAACAGGCACTGAATACAAGACTTGTTTATCAATAGTTATCAATCGCATGCGTTACCAGCAAATATCGTCCGTCTCATACACTGCGATACAATCAATCTCACTAAATGCTAAACCAGTAAGTCGAAGGGACCAGCGTGCTAACAATTCACTATGGTGATATGGAAAACGTTATCTATAATACGTCGGTTTACTTCGATAACGTCTATTCGCCCGAATGGTTTCAAGATGCTTTTGCGCAAAGAATTATTAAATCCATCGATAAAGGCAGTGTGGTTGGACTCGGCGCAATAAACACCAAGATCTTAGGCATCATCCCTCCTGAAAGGCTGTCGGGAGGCACCAAGACGCTGTTGCTCATGTACTTCATGCCTCAGAACATATACAACGCCACAACCTGTGGCGACAAATGCGCTTATTGGATTCTAAGAATCGCCGCACAGCATGATCTGACGATCAACCTCTACCATCTGATGGATTTTGGAAACGGCAAGTTCACGGCAACCGTTGCAAACACGGGTGATGTCGTTCACACGATGTTCGACCTTGTCCCTATAGCCGCAAAATGCCTAAGGGAGAACTCCTGACGCACGTTTTCGTTAGGCTCTGTTAGAGCAAGATTGACATACATATGTCATCACGGTGCCATATCGTTAGCCCCGTAGACCGCGACGATGGGGGCATCATGAACGCCGAGGACCTGGTAATCACCTTCAAGAGGGGCATTGCGAGCCTCAGCAGGACCGAACGCCGCCGGCTCCGCCTACGAGGCCGAGCGCTGCCCGCGCTGCGGGTCCGCCGCGATCGTGAAGAAGGGCAAATCAAAGAACGGCGAGCAGCGCTACCTCTGCCGGGATTGCGGCAGGACCTTCGGCATGGGCAGCGGGCACATCTTGGGGACGAGCAGGCTCCCGAAGGAGACCTGGATGGCTTATGCCGAGTGCTTCGTTCTCATGCTGCCCCTGCGCGAATGCGCGGGGCGCTGCCATGTCTGCCTCATCAAAACAGCCTACACCATGCGCCATAGGCTCATCGAGTGTCTCTCGGCCTACTCGCCCTCGTTCAAGACCGGGCGGGGCTGCGGCTGAGAGCTCGAAGAGACCTACTTCCCCGAGTCGTTCAGGGGCAACCACACGAAGGGGTCATTTACGATGCCACGTCCCTCCCGACATCGCGGCAAGCAGGTGCACAGGCGCGGACTGTCGCGCGAGCGGATCTGCGTCATGACCGGCGTGAACGACTCGAACGAGACGTTTCTCGAGGTCTCGGGACGAGGCATCCTGTCGAGGAAACGCGCCGTGGACGTGCTGAGGGACCGCATCGCGTCCGCTTCCGTCGTGGCGACGGACAAGGCGTCCGCCTATGTCGACGTCCTCGCGGAGCTCGAGGTCGCCGCACACACGGCCCACGATTCCAAGGACTGTTCCGAGGGGACCATCAACCGGATCAACACCGTCCATTCGCTCCTCGATACCTTCATGAAGCCGTTTAAGGGCGTGTCGACGAAACACCTCGGCGCCCACCTCGCTTGGTTCAAGAGGTGCCGGACCTTCATGGCGATCGATTCCGGCACCGCAGAGCGCACGGTTGCGCGACAGCTCGCCAACGGCATGTGCAGGAGCCGCATCCGTGATATGTTCAACGTCCTGCCGCCCTACATTGACTACTGGACCGAAGCCGCCGCATAGAGACGGTAGAATGGTCGCATCGCGATATACGAGGAAGGTGCAGCCATGCCGTCGAACATACCGGCCACGACGATCCAGATCGACCCGGAGGCCAAAAAGGAGGCCAGGCCATCTTGGACGAGCTCGGCCTGTCCATTTCCACCGCCGTCAACGCGTTCCTCAGGGCGCCCGTCCGGGAGGGCGGGATGCCGTTCGAGATGAGGGTCAAGACGCCGGCGCCCGACGGGAAGACGGCGAGATAGCCGGTAAATCGACTTGGGGCGATGGGACCCTCACGATTGACCCGACAGATCTTTAGCACATCGCCCCCTTGCCGGATTCAAACCCGGCAAGGGGGCGATTATCCTGCAATTTCAAAAAGATGATTGGGGCAGAATGTCAATCATGTTCCAACAGAGCCAAATCAATCCAACAGTTTAGATAACGGGTAATGATTCGGGAACAGGGCGTTCGACCGGATGGGACAGATAGATATGGAAAGAACGAACCCCTTCGGGGCACACAAGTAGAGACAAACAATGGGGTCGCTTCGAGAAGCGATGCTTTCGAAGCGACCCCATTGTTTGCACAATTGACTTAGGTGCTGAGACCAAGTTGAGTCAATCTTAGACTAACAGAGAGAAGCGCCGCCCAAGTCATGTACTATCCGCTCCAACTCGACAATGTAGGACTCAACCAAATCATCCGATGGCGAGACTTCTGCTCGAATAATGTGGTCCCATTTATACAGGAAATTTTCAACCTGTCGATCTGAGTCATTCTTCCACAGTGGAGCAAGTGCAATCAACGCCGCATCAAAAGGATTGGAGGAAAAATTATCAGCATCAATATAGCCACCCATACCGGCCCTATCGCAGTCATATACACGTCTAACTATTCTCTCCAATTCAATAGCCTGATTATGATTCATAAAATCACCTCCCTTTCTACTCTTGATACCCCAAAATAGAGAGGAAAAGAGTTTCGATAACATTTATCCGGTTGAAAATTATACACAATCGCTAAACATCGGTTGATTTCCGATCTCAGCCGATCGCATTGAACCAATAGGCCGTTCCGGCAGTTATCCGAACGCCCCCGCGGACCCAGTGGGCCCAGGGGGGGGCGGCGTTTTCCCAGTTGGAGGAACGGTGGAGATGTGTTTCGATGGGTTCGGTGGCCATGCTTCGCCCTCCGCCTGACACCGCTTCCCAGACCCAGTCGGACGTTCGGTCCGCCTATTCCGTTTTACCTTAAGGCTAGGCCAGCGGGGTATCGCCCATCTCGGCGCGCGCAGGCTCTATGAGCCCCGGCGTCAGGTCGAGCATGTCGACGGGTGTTAATGATCACTAAAAAGAGGTCCGCGTGATCGCCGGCAATCGAGCACCGTGAGCACTGAAACTGAGCAGTTTGAGCAGGAGGGCCGTACCCCCGGGAACCGGGAGCGCGGCCCTCGCCATACGGTTTCCCCGGGCGGGCACTTTGGCGAGGCCGCCCGGGAAGGATGGGGAGATGACCGTGCCCCTGGACACAGTGAATGATATACGGTCGACGGAGGCGGCCGGGCGCCCGGGGTTCAAGATAGCCCGGGCACTTCACCTGAGCCGCAACACCGTGGCGAAGTACGCCGACATAGAGGACATGTCACCCGCCGCGACGATACCCCAAAGGAGGGCCAGGCTTCGGGGAGGGCACGACGCAAGAACGTAAGCGCCTTGCCGTTAATAAGATCCATAACACCGGCGGGTAAGCCGGCAAAGGCAAGTGCGATATCTACTTATATCGGATAATATCGAGTTATATAAGCCTGTATAAACTTATCGCGGAAGTATCGAGCTTTCGTAATTTGTCTTAGTAGGTAGTCCAACGTTGCTTTCTTCCAAGCTCATAGCGAAAGAAAGTTTAGTACTTCCTAAAAACCATTGCTTTAGACCGAGAAATACTCGCTCTCAGCGGATAAGTTCGGCCCCAACCACGGATCGCCCTTCAGGAAGAACTCCGGCCAGCGCTGCATGAACAGGGCCTGCTCGCGCTTCCAACGGCGCAGCTTTTCCTCGTTGGCCTCTTCCCTGCCGCGCGAGGTGAACTCGTAGTGGTACAGCTCGGCATAGGGCGTAAAGATGGTTCGATAGCCGGCCTCCCACACGCGCAGACAAAAGTCCGCGTCGTTAAAGCCAACGGCGAATTCCTCGTTATAGCCTCCGACCTGCTCAAATACGTCGCGTCGGACCATCTGACAGGCACCCGTTACGGCACTGAAGTTGCCCGGGCGCACAGCGCGGGCAAGATAGCCCTCGTGCTTTGCCGAGAAGTCCTGGTTGGCATGGGCAAGTGCGCCACGTACGCCAACCACAATGCCAGCGTGCTGCACCAGATGATCGGCGAAATAGAGCTTGGCGCCCACCACGCCCGCATCGGGACGCTGCAGATAGCCCATCATCTCTTCGATAAAGTCGGGGCTTATGACCTCGGTATCGTTGTTGAGCAGCAGCAGATAGTCGCCCTTGGCATGCTCAACGCCAAAGTTGATGATCTGGGAGTAATTGAACTCTCCCGGCCAGTACGCAACGCGTGCGCTTCCTTTTCCTTCGGATACTGCGACCACGCGCTCCGGCAGGGTTTCGAAATAGGCAAATGTCTCCGGGTCTTCGCTGTTGTTTTCCACTAGGACGATCTCGTAGTTGGCATACGTGGCCTTTTGGGCAATCGACATCACGCAGGCATCGAGCGTCTCGATGTGGTCCTTGGTGGGAATCACAATGCTCACGAGCGGCGCAGGCTCCGGCAACGCGTAGCGCATGCGGTAGACAAACGGCGTCTCGGTCTCCTCGACCGTTCCGCGGACGCCCGGCGCGTCAAAATGACGCTGCAACGCAAGGCGACCGGCCTCAATGGCGTACGGCTTGCTATCGGCAGAGCCGTCGGCGGTGGAGCCGGGGTGTACGCGCCAGTGATACAGCACGTGCGCAACGTGCTCAAAGCGCGCACCCGCCGCGAGGCAGCGGAGTGTCAGGTCGTAATCCTGGGCACCCGCGACTTCTTCCGGCGACATGCCAATGCGATCGATGAGCGCCTTCTCAACCATCAGAAAATGAGTCACGCAGTTATGGCTATAGAGCAGGTCGACGTTGAGCTTGGTTTTAAAGACCGGCTGGCCCCACTCCCCCGTTTTCTGGAACATGTCCTCGTCGCAGAACAGAACCTGGGGATGCTCGCCCTTGGCAGCTTTGTTCAGAGCGGCAACATAGTGGAACAACGCATCCGGCTCCAGGATGTCGTCGTGGTCCAAGAACGCGATGTAGTCGCCCGTCGCTTGCTGAATACCGGCGTTGGTGTTGACCACGATGCCGCCGTTACCGGGCAGCTCGATGCGACGCACGCGCTCGTCGTGAGCGGCTGCCGCAAGATTGGACACAGCATCCCATTCGGGCGAGGCGTCCATCAGCAGCAATTCCCAGTTGTCATAGCTCTGGGCCAGCACCGAGTCCAGCAGCTCGTGCAGGTAGACCCGATCGGTCTTATAGCACGGAACCACAATGCTCAAGAGCGGCCTGTAGGTAAATGCCGCCGAAGCGACGCGCTGACACGCCAAGTCGCCCGGCTTTGCGCGATGCTGATCAAACCAACGGCGATAGGCCGCGTCGTCCGCGCGTGCATCCTTCATACGATTCCAGCTGTCGTCGACCATACCGTTGTACAGGCGACCATCCATGGCACAAAAACCGCTCTGGATCTGGCCCGCAGGATCAGTTGCAATCGCGACAAAATCTCGAATGTCCTCAGGCATCTCCACGCTCAAATACGTTTTATTGACGCGGCATCCATTCTGTTGCGGCACGTCGACCTGCGACTCAAACACGTGCACCGTGGCATCGATGGCATTCATTTGCGTATCGAGTATCTGAAGCCGGGGCGTGCACTTTGGGTCTCCCGCCCATGTGACCTCATAGCGCCACACGGCGCCCGAATCGGCCGGTAGGTAACGGACGGCATCGATCTCGTAGCGGCCGCGGCGCTCGCCGCGCTGCGCATCGCGGATAAGCGCACACAGTGCAGGCTTTGCCTTGTAGTTAATCTTGGATTCCAGCTTAGCCTTACGGCTATCGAGGCGAATGGAGCCAAGCTTTTGGCCACCGGATGCAAAGTCGACGTCAATCGACGAGCCATCTAAAAACGGAAGCACCAAGACGGCAAGCTCGCGCTCGTAGCCCGCAACCGAGGGGCAAAGCGCCAGCACGCGTCCATGATCGACCGGCAGCGCCAGCGCCGGCACGCTGGCACCATTGGTCATCGCGTGGGCAAAAGCCTGGGAACCCTCGCACTCAATAATCTCCGCGACATCCTGGCCGGCAAAACGAATCAGGACAAACAGGCGACCCTGGCTACGGCAAAGCGCCAAACGCTTGATACTCATCTACACTTCTCGCTTTCCCAAGGCATTCGCGGCCATGCGTTTGCACGCGCCCAGGCGCCCAAACCTCAGGACATCGTAATCGAACATGAGCTTTTTGCACTCACGGGCATTGGGGGCCTTGCTGTTTAGTGTCGCACGCACCATAGCAGCAACAGAAGGAGCGCATTGTGCGAGCGCAGCATCGCTGCCCACGGCAGAACCGGCAAGGGTCGCAGCAACGGCAGCAAACACCCTGCCGCAGTCCGAACCCAACAGCCTGAGCGCATCGTACAGCACCAAATCGCACAGGAAGTACGCCAGGTCATCGGCATGCTGGACATCGAGACCGTCGCGCTGCCAGTCAGTCAGCACCGCGGAGTAAATCTTCACGTGCTCCAGCAGTCGCGTCTCGTCGTCGTAGCGCATGGTGTCCATAAGCGAGCCCTTGCGCGCCACGCGATAGTCGTACAGCTTGTTCGAGATAAGCGCGGTCTTGTGCGAACGACCGTACACGGCAAAATCGAAGACCTGGTCCTCGCCATACTTGACGGTCTCATCGAACACAATCCCGTTGCCCAGCAAAAACCCACGCTTGCAGGCGGTACGCCACGCAAAGGGACGAGACGCTTCCTTAAACAGTAGCTCGGAGCTATAGCCCACAAATGAAACATCGCGTGGGCTCAGCACATAGTTAAGCCACGGGTACCCCGCCTCCAACGGATACGGGTTAGCGCCAAAGGTCAAGACGTCGCAGTCCTCGCGCTCAAAGGCATCGACGATCACGCGGCATGCATCGGGCGTAAACCGGTCGTCGGAGTCCAAAAACGCGACGACAGGCGCCGTGGACGCGGCGATACCCGCATTGCGCGCACTCGACAGGCCGCCGTTGGGCTTATCAACCAGAGTAAAGCGTGCGTCCTTTTCGCAGTAGGCAGCCGCGATGTCGCGCGAGCCATCCGGCGAGCCATCGTTGACCAGCACGCCCTCCCAATCGGGCATGTCCTGCGCAAGCAGGGAGTCCAGGCACCATGCCAGGCACTCCTCCACCTTATAGATGGGGACGACAACGGAAATCTTAGGGGTATCCATGGTCACGCGCTCCTACTGTGCCGCCGGCACGTCGTCGGGATGCGGGTTGTCGCCGTAGGTGCGCTGATACGTCAGCACGCGCCAGACCAGCGGCAGGCCGCCGATCTTAAAGTAGTGCTTAAACGTATTGAGCTTGCCCGGCTTCTTAAAGTCAAACCGCGAATCGATGTAGGCGCGGGGCGACTTGACCATCAAACGCAAGTCGGTCTCGCCGCGCGGATCGAACAATGACAGGTCAAAGCGACCGGCATCCCAATCGGCCTTGAGCTCGGGTGAGGCCTTCTCCCAAAACTGCTCGCGCAGTTCATCGACCAGACGCTCATCATTCCAACGGTACGTATCGACCTTCATGCGCATTAAAATGCCTTGGAGCTGAGTCTTAAGCTCGGGGCGCTCGTCCAAAAAGAGCTGCATCTCGGCATATTCGTCGCACACGCAAAACACCTTATTGGGCGAATTAACGGAGCTCTTCTCGTTATCCTGGCGATAGCACAAAATGGGGTCCGCAATAAACGCGGCGCGCTCGGCGCACGCCCAAACCTTAAAGTTAAAGCCTGCGTCCTGATACGATGCCCCCGGCGTGGGAAGGAACCGAATCTGATTGTCGTTGAGGAACTTTCGCCGATAGATGGCCGACCAAATGGAAGGCTTGCGGTAGAAGATGCCTGGGCGATCGGCGGGGCGATACGCCGCGCCCGTCATATGCTCGTCGATAATCCCGAAAAGCTCTCGGCGCTCGGTAGGCGTGGACCAATACAGGTAGAAATCGCCTTTAACCACATCGGCATGCTCGGCGTCTGCCTTGGCTACCAGCTTTTGGAGCGAGTCCTCGAACATAAAGTCATCGGACTCCAGGATGCCCACGTACTCGCCGCGGGCCATTTCCAGGCCTCGGTTCATCGAGTCGCCGTAGCCGCTGTTGGCCTTGTCGATCATCTTGACGCGAGGGTCACGCTCCATGTACTCGCGGATGATATCCGGCGAGCTATCGGTAGAACCGTCGTTGATGCAGATGATCTCGATGTCCTCGAGCGTCTGCGCCACGGCTGAATCGAGGCACTCGCGCAGGTAGCGCTCGACGTTACAGATGGGGACAAGCAGCGAAACTTTAGGGGTATCAGAGTTCTGCAAGAGAACCTCCTGTTGAATAGCGTGTAACAGGGTCATTTTAGCAGCGATGCGGAGGCGGGCGGCAACGCCTAGGCTTAGATAAAGCGCTCCAGGCAGGCTTTGAGTCCGCGGGTCGAAAGATAGAACAGCGTGGCGTCCGCCATCGAGACGCCCGAGGTCGCCGCAACGAGCTTGTGGGCGACACGGCGAACGGCGCCTTTACTGGGCGCATCCGCCCACTCCGTTCCCAAAAACGTCGTGAAAGCCCTGTTGACGCGGCCGGCAACGCGGTGAAAGTCATCGGCATCCAGACGCGCCAAGTCAAACACGATAAGGTCCAAAAACCAGGCAACCAGCTCGCCGGGGCACAGATCCAAAAGACCGTAGACCGCCCAATCCTCCAAGACTTCCTCGAGCATCATCATATGAGCATCGAGCTTTTTGGCGCGAGCATCGGCACTGTTGAACTCGTGCGTCGCCGAGTCACTCTCCATCACGTAGTGATAGAACTTGTCCGGCATGACGACGGTTTTGTTGGCAAGTGCATAGGCTGCGAACTGGAATACGACGTCCTCGCCCAAAGCCAAACCGGGAGCAAAGCGAATGCCCTCGCGATTGAGCAACGGGCGCGAAAAGGCCGCGCGGCAGGCATAGGGCTGCGCGTTCGCGTGGAACAGCAGCTGAGGATCGTGTGTGCCAAAGGTACCCGCTTTGGGGCTCATGAGTTGTTGGACGCGCTTGGGGGCGGCATCGGCGGGCTCGCAGGCGCCACCAAAAACGGCGACCTCGGCATCCGACGACCCCATGGCCTGCAGCACGCGCTCGACGGTTTGGGCATCGATGTAATCATCGGCGTCCACAAAGAAGACGACTTCACCCCCAGCGGCATCGATGCCAGCATTTCGAGCACACGAGACGCCGGCGTTTGCCTGGTCTATAACCAGCACGCGATCGTCGGTCTGCGCGATTTGTCGCAGGACACGCAACGAATCGTCAGCCGATCCATCGTTGACGCAAACGACCTGAATCGAACGCTCGGACTGCGCCAACAGCGAATCGAGGCACCGCTGAATCGAGCTTGCCGAGTTGTATACGGGAACGACAATGGTCGCTTTGGGGGTCGAGGCCTCTCCCATGTCGACCTACCCCCTCAACGATTCGACGAGGAAGGCGGCGACCACGCCGGGGCCTCCAACCGATGCGTAGTATTTGGCGCGTCCCAGGGCGCCGTCCGTCGCAAAGTGCGGATGCTCGTCCACCCAGGCCTCGGGGTCTTTGAGGATGGCAGCGAGATTCGCACGCTTCCACGGCTTAAGGTCGTCCAGCGAAAAGTCCCCCGCGTCCAAGGCAGCCTGGAACTCCTTAGTCATCTGGACCAGGAACTCCTTATAGAACTCGGGCGCCAAGCGCACGTAGTTCCACATATACGAATCGTACTTAATGACCTGATTGAACTTGAGCATGCGCGCGACGTCATCGTTTGCGTGATTGCGGGCGTAATCCTCTCGGATCCAACGCTCGATCTCAGCATATTCGGTATTGACGCAAAAGACCTTGGCCGAAGAATTGACCGAGGAGTTCTCGTTGTCCTGGCGATACGAAAGCACGGCATCGTGCAGGTAAACGGCCTTGTCGGCACACGCGATCACCTTAAAGGCAAACGACGTGTCCTGAAAGGATGCACCCGGGGTCGGCAAGAACTTGATGCCGTTGCGCTCGAGAAAATCGCGACGGTAGACGGCCGACCAAATCGAGGGCTTTTGCTTAAAGAACTGTGTCGTGTCGCTTGGGTGCACCGGTTTGCCGCAGTCCTTGGGCTTAAACATCTCGTGCAGCGAGCGGCGCTCCTCGGGCTTGGACCAGTAGAAATCGAAGTTCGCCTTCGCAAAACCTGCGTTGCAGCCCTCGGCCGCCGACACAAGCTTCTCCAGCGCGTCGGGCGCCATAAAGTCATCGGACTCCAAGATGCCCACGTACTCGCCGCGGGCCATCTCCAGGCCGCGGTTCATCGAGTCGCCGTAGCCGCTGTTGGCCTTGTCGATCATCTTGACGCGTGCGTCGCGCTCCATGTACTCGCGGATGATATCCGGCGAGCTATCGGTCGAGCCGTCGTTGATGCAGATGATCTCGATGTCCTCGAGCGTCTGCGCCAGGGCGGAATCGAGACACTCGCGCAGGTAGCGCTGAACGTTATAGATGGGGATAAGCAGCGACAGAACAGGGCTGCCAGAGGCGTTAGTAGACAAAAGTGCTCCTTAGGAAATACCTGTCGTTTCATGGTATCAAAGGGTCGGCGCGCCGACGGGCGTTTATATAATCTATGGAGCCCATGGAGCGCCCAGAGACGAAAGGAAGACATGCAGCCCAAAGCCGCACGCAATATATCTATCGAAGCGCTGCGCCTCGTCGCAGTCGCTGGTATCGCGATTTTCCATACCTTTCAGTGGGCCTTCCAGGCAGTTTGCGCCGACATGCCGGAATATGCGCCACTTGCCGCCTTCCCCTATTCCGGCGTCCTCGGTTTTATTAACTTGCTGGGTTGCTGGGCCAACGAAGTCTTCTTTATGATCTCGGGGTATTTTCTCATCGCCTCGGCCGCGCGTGTTTGGAATGACGGGGCGACCTGGGCGTCGCAGATGCAACGGACGGTGCAGCGTCTTGGCAAGGTTGTCTTACCCACAGCGTTCTATTGCCTGGTGGCGCTTGCATGGTCCATAGTCGTCTCCCCCATTCCCGATGTAACCCTCGACACGCACTATTGGTACACGCTAGGCCTTGAGTTTATCTGGGTCTACGCCGCCACGGTCTGCATGGCGCCGCTATTTGGGCTGGCCAAGAGCCGACTCTCTAAGAGGAGCTACACGGCAGTGGTCATTATCATCGGCATCCTCGCATTTGTTGCCAACGGGTATTTGGCCGCCATGAACTCAACAAGCAGCGGAGAGTTTTCTTGGCTCCAGAAGATTATGAGCGCCGCTACCTACGTCGTCGCGTTTTTGGTGGGCGGGCTGCTCCGCGACGTTACCGACGCCATGGATTCGGGCAGGATGCGCGCCTTGGGCAGTCGATCACTCATAGCGGTTTTGGCAATCGCCATCATCTTAGAGGGTGCACTTTCCTTCACCGGCAACCTCGCGGCGATGGCGACCCTCTCCTACAAATCAACCTCGTTAATCTCGTTTGTCCTTGCTGCCGCTTCCCTTCTCTTTGTGGCAACCCGACACAGTACTTCGAGCAATCCGCGAGTTGCAGGCGTCATCGTCACCCTATCGGCGGCCACGCTCGGATTCTATGTGATGCAGTCGCTCACCAGCAGCCTTTGGCGCCCCATCTTCAACGCGATGCTTGCAAACATACTGGTCGCCCAAAGCAACCCTGCATCCATATGCATTGCCACCGGAACGGCCATCAGCATTGTCTTTGCCCTGGTGCTACTCGTAGTTGACGCAGTTAGAAGCCGAGTCGTCCACAGCCTCAAACAGCGATAAGCGCGCCAACGCCCAACGTTGAAGCCGCCACACCCGTGGCAGGTTCCTGCGTTTTATTCAAAGCTTGCCGACAAGGCGCGGTGAGCCTTTACAATAGGACAGTCCCAAGGACGTATTCGATAGCTTCCGCGCAGCGCTCGCGCGCCGCGCGTGAAAGGATATATTGCCCCATGCCTTCAACCCTTCCCGCCCCCATCGATAAGCTCGCCATCGTTGTCGTCACGTACAAGCGCCAGGAACTCCTGGCCAACTTGTTCGACTCCATGACCGAGCTCACGGCAACGCCCTGGCGCATCGTGATTGTCGATAACGAGAATTCGCGCGAGACCGAGGCCATGTGCACCGCATTCAACGAGCGCCTGGCCAACCTGTGGGGCATCAACACCGAGCAGCCCGACGCGCAGGGCGGCACCGACCGTGTCATCTACGCCCCACAGCTCGAAAACGGCGGCGGTGCGGGTGGCTTCTCCGCCGGCACTAAATGCGCCTACGATCTGGGGGCCCAGTGGTTCTGGGTGATGGACGACGACGTGCTCGTCATCCCCGAAGGCATCGAGCGTCTTGCCAAGTGGACCGACCGCTACGACGTCATCCAGGGCTCACGCCTGGACTTTGATGGCGGCGCGTTCTTTTGGCAGTACCAGCTCATCCTTTCGCTCGGCATCCCCAACCCCGTCGCCAAGTGGGACCTGGGCCCCGAGGGCTACCGCGCCATGAATCAGCTGTGCTTTGAGGGCGGCATGTTCTCGCGCCGCGTGGTCGACAAGATCGGCCTGCCCGACGCCCGCTTCTTTATCTACGGCGACGACGCCTGCTACGGCTATGTCGCCAGCCAGCACTTTCCCGCCGCCGTGGTCGCCGACGTGGTGCTCAAGCGCGCTCGCGCCGTCTCCAACTGGGATATCGCCGGCAAGCGTCAACTCAACTCCACGAGCGACACCAACCGCTACTACATCATGCGCAACCGCGGCTTCTTGGCGCGCTACATGCAAATCTACGGCGACTACCACCCCGTGCTGTTCCGCTTGGGCAACGCCGCGACCTTCTGCAAGGAATTTATTCGCCTAGCTGCCGTCGACAAGTGCTTTAAGACCGGTATCCCGGCGCTGCGTCGCGGCATGAAGGACGCCCGCAAGATCATTAAGGATCCCAATTGGAAGCCCATGCCGCCCATGAAGGACGCAGGGCAGTAAAGGGCTTTCGCCCGCCGCTACAGTCGTTGGCACACCACGGATACACGCTGACCGTCAAAACCAAAGCCCCAACGCATGCGCCCGACGGCGGGGCGCGGCACGCGGATATCATCGATGCCGTCGCGCTCTATGTCGAGCAGTGCCTGAACCGCCAACAGTTCCAGGCCCAGGGCATCGACGCCAGGGTCGTACATCATGTTGATCGTTATCAGCGGTCGCTCATCGAGCATGCCGAGCGTGTCGGCCACGTCAAACACCCGACCGGTAGGAATCACCTGGATATCCCAGCGATCCGAGACGCCACTTCGCTTGGAAGTAGGGTTGCAATAGCCGGGCAGCCCAAAGCAGAGTCCCTGGAGCGCCAGGTGATAAGCCGTACGTATATTTGACCGATTTGCATCAAGACCAAGATCGTCAAGAACGCAGCTCAATGCTTGCTTTACAGCACTCTCATTGCCTCGGCATAGCCCATCACGGAATGCGTCGATGACCTCAACGTCCTCAACAGCACACTCAAACCACTCCAGAATGACAAGACGGAGTGCCTGGTGCACTTCGTTGTTGGGCAGACGCAGGGCACGAAGACGCGCGCCATCCTCCGGCTGCTCCGTCATGTCCGTTGTCAGGAATCCGGATAGATACAGCGCGGTCCAGATATCGTCAGACTCGGCGGTATCCGGCTCATCGGCATGCACATGCACTGGCGCCTCAATAGACCCATGCGGCTCAAGCAAATCGAACAACGCGGACAGGCACATGAGATTCCAATCATTGACACATGCGCTCAGACGATCGGCGTAGCTATATAGATCGGTGCGAACAGGCGCGGTGCAACCCCGACGCAAGAAGTCCATCACGCGCTCCGGACTCGAGCAATAAAAACCACCGAACCGGTACCCCTCAAGCCACTCTCGAGCGTCATCCAGACTGTCCTCGCGCTTCATGAGGTTCAGAAGGGTCTGGCACTCGTCATCCGAAAACCCAAACCGCCAATCGCACCAGGCCGATAGCGGCGTTGCCGACCGATAGGAAACGCCGCGCTGGGCCAACGCCAGCTCGGCGGGACCAGGGCGCTCTCCCATCAGGCATGTCAATCGCAACGAGTCGCCAGCATAAGCGATCGTATCGAACAGCACCCGATCCAAGTACTCGGCACAAGATGAATCCCGGCGGCCCTTCATCTCCTTGCGACCTGGCAACGCCGCGTCGCACTCATCCACGAGCAGAACAACTTGTTCGTCGCACGACGTCTCCAGCAGCGCTATGAGTGTGCCGAGCGCAGAATCGATCTCGACATCGTCCGCCACGCCACGCGCAACGCGCTCGACATGGCGCAGCTCACTTCGAGGCAAATCCGGGGCGTCCAACAACGGCAGCAGACGGGTGCACTCGCGCTCGAGGACGCCACGCATGGTTGCGGCAGCATCGGCGCCACGCCTCGCAACCGCCGAAAGATCAAGCGATATCACCGGGTAGCGCGCATGCTCATCTCGATAACGACCGCCACCCGCCTCCCAAATCTGTGTGCCGACGAATATGTTGCGGTCTGCTCGACGGTGAACGGGTCGTTCCAAATAACATGTGAGCATCGATAGATTCATGCTCTTGCCAAAACCCTTAGGCCGGCAGCAGAGTGCGACAGATGCCTCACAATCCAACATATCGGCAATAAACATGGTCTTGTCGACCAATAAGCACCGATTGATCGCCTCGGAAAAGTCATGCTCCCCGACCGGCAAAACCGCATCATCCGCATGGTTGATCAAACGTACGCCAATGGAATCGTTCGTTCCATAATTCGCCTGTTCAGACACCGTAAATTCTCCCTACAACGCAGCACGGTGCCCATTGTATCGAGGAGTAGGAACTCAATGATGTTGTCGTACCGACATTTCGCCCAACGGTAGCAATAAACGCCACGAGGGGGCATAACAAATCGTTGCACAACAAAAATGGGGCCCGATGTAACCGCACCGGACCCCGCACTAACTCTATTGAAAACGATCTGAGAGATTACTCCTCGGAGCCATCCTCAGCCGAATCCTTTTTCTGGCGATCGAGCTTATGCTTGCCGCTCACGATAGACGTAGCGCCGAGCGTCGCCAAACTCGCGCTGGCAAGGCTCGCCATAACGATCAGATCGCCCGTCTTGGGCATATTGCCACCCGAGGACTTAGTCGTCGTAGTCGTAGTGGTTGTAGTGGTCACCGTCTTGGAGTCATTTTGCTCCTGGACCTGGCCATCGGTATTGCCCTTACCGCTGTCCTCGCCCTGCTGCTTTCCGTCCTCGGTCTTGCCCTTGCTCTCGTCCTTCTCCTCAGATTCAGACTTCTTACCCTCGTCCTTCTTCTGATCGGACTTGCCGTCCTTCTCCGTTTCGGACTTCTCGGAATCTTTCTCCTTAGATTCATCCTTCGCGACCGTGGTCTGCGTCGCAGTAACCTGAACAGAATTGTTCTTGTCAGGAGACGAGCTGCTTACGCCAGCCATCAGCGAAGAGCCCAGCGTGGAGCCAAGCTGCACGGCGAAAGAGGGCTTCTTGTCCGTCGAAACAACGGGCGCGTCCGTCTCCTTGTTCGAGTCGTCCTTGGAAACACCGGAATCAGAAGCTACGCCAGAGTTAGAGTCATTGTTAGAACCGGTATCGGCGGAAGAATCGCTCGAACCGGTGGAAGAGTCAGATGAGCCTGCGCCGGTCGAACCAGAAGCGGCGCCGTCCGTATTGCCGGCAGAGCTTGAAGACGAATCGCCCGCAGCAGAGCCGTTCGAGGTAGACCCGTCGTTGGTAGTGCCACCAGCAGAACCATTGCTGTCAGCATCGGTCGAGGGCGCATCCATCCTGTCATCGTTGGAATCGTCACTCGAGTTGTCATTCGAATCAGGCGTCGGCGCAGGCGCCGGCGTGGACTCGGGCTCCGCAGGCGTCGAGGGCGTCGAGGCAGCTTCGTCCTCGGCGATATAAACCAAGCAGTCCTTCAGCTCGTTGCGGTAGCGGTTCTTCCAGCCCTCATGATACTGGGGCTGGCTCGAAAACTTGGTCGCGACGTTATTGACCACGCTGTTGGCAAGTGCCGTCACAAACTCGCGGTCGGACATATCATTGGAAAGATTCGCCCAACGGAAGAAGTCCCTGCAGCCACCGGTACCGCACATGTTGGTGATGCTCCAGACCATGCCCTTGACGCAATCGGCGCGACCGGAAATATCAATGCCCAGGCCACTCTTGAGCCAAGCCTCGGTCACCGCATAGTAGGAGTTGTACGCATAGGCATCCTGAAGCGCCGAGAACTCAGCAGGGTCGGTATTGTAAGCACCCTGGAAAGCCTCTTGCGCGATACGGCCCAGCTCAGTGAGCTGACCGTTCTCGTACATGGCATTGCTCGCGTTGGAAATCTCGCTCCCGCGATCAATCGCATCCTTGAGCATGCTGTATTTATCGGGATTGTAGTTGTAGGCCTGCTTCATAAACGGAATGAGCGACCAGCGGCGATCGAACTGGTAATAGCCCAGCGCGTTATAGCCGTCACCATACGAAAAGCCCTGGTTGTAGTTGCCATGGCTCTCGTACTTGGTAAAGTACTTCATCTCGGGGGTGACGTTGACAAACGAAACGCCCTGAACCGACCTCAGCACGCCCGAGAAGGACTGCTGGGTGTAGAGACCCTTATCGATATCGGTGGCATCCGAGGCGACGCCCGGTGTGGGCTCCTCGGCAGCAGCGGGCGCCGGCGCGGTAACGGTGCCAAACGAAAGTGCCAACGTCAGTCCCGCCACAATAGCGGAATGCTTGGGCTGCATAAGATCCTCCCTGCATTGGTGTAGTTAAAGTGCAGTTTGCAAAGATAGATTCAGTATTACAGCTCCCCGCTTGTTGCACAACAACGACTCGGCAAACGGCAACAACCCTCCGCGAAATCTTAAGGAATTAAACGAACTGGTCGTCAGGCGCCAACAGAAGCTCGCCGTAACGCTCCATCAGCCCGTCCCTCAACTGGCAAAAAGCAGGGATATAGATGTTCAAGATACGCTGAATCAAATCTTGAGCAAGCTTGTTGTCGTAGATATGGACGTTCGTATTGCGGTCTCTGAGCATATCCAGCCAAGCGGCCTCATCAATAAAGTCATAGAACCGGTAGGCTTCTTTCAAGATGGCACGAGGAGAGCCCGACGCAGCAAGCGTCGCGCCCTCATACTCAAGCAAACGCTTGAGGAGCTTCCAGCTCAACTCAAACTGCAAGTTAAACTTATTGATCAAACCACTCTGGACAAAATCGTTATTAAGATCCTGATTGGGCGCATCCTCAAGGTTCGCCAAGGCACTGGCAAAGTTCTCATATTTTTTCATACAGAATCACACCATCCCTGGCAATTTCGTAGAGCAATTGCTGCGATAAAGACTCATTAAGATTGACGACGTCCACATCTAAAAGAGTATCAAGATGTTCCTCAATCAAATATGAAAAACGACCGAAATCCCGACAGCCCGCTACAGCAATATCAATATCGCTCTTAGGCAAGTTGTCGCCTCGAGCGCGAGACCCAAAGAGCACGACCCTTTCGGCATCGCATTCCCGAGCAAACGACACAATCTGCTGGTAAACACTATCGAGAGAAGCCATGTGTTCGCCCTACAGTTTGATGTCGAAGTTGATCTCGGGGACGGTAGCTAGGTCGGCCAGCGTCACGCCGTCGACGTACTTTTCGATCACGTCGTCCAGGCCGCGCCAGAACTTGACCGTGGAGCACAGGTCGCTGCGGGTGCAGCTGTTGTCGATGCCGTCACACGCCACAGGCGCCGTGCTGCCCTCGACGGCGCGCAGGATGTCGCCGGCGCGCACCTCGGCCGGGTCCTTGGCCATCATGTAGCCGCCGCCCTTGCCACGCACGCTCTTGAGCAGGCCCGCCTTCAAAAGCGGACGGACCAGCTGTTCCAAATACTTTTGCGAAATATGCTCGCGGTCGGCCACCTCGCGCAGGGCAATCTTACCCTCGGCGTCGCCCAGCGCCGCGATATAGATCATCAATCGGAGGGCATAGCGGCCCTTAGAAGAAATGAGCATACCTACCCTCCCATCGCCTGGGACAAAATAACCAGGAGCATTTGTCCCAAATCTTAAGTAAGTGGAACAAACACAACAGGTATTTTTGTCCCACAATTTGAAAAGTCGAGTGGATTAGTCGGGTTTTCCCTTGACTAACGCCGAACCCATAGTAACTTTATTCCGAGAAGATTCCTAGGGTTTAGTACACCTATGAGTACACAATATACAGAGAGGGACAGCATGAGCGCAAATCCGCTGCTTTCCATCGAGGGTCTGACCGCCTCCGTGGACGAGAAGACGATCCTCCACAACGTCAACCTTAACGTCGCCGCCGGCGAGACCCACGTGCTGATGGGCCCCAACGGCGCTGGTAAGTCCACCCTCGGCCACCTGGTCATGGGCGACCCCGTCTATACGGTCAACGACGGCCGCATCGTCTTTGACGGCCAGGACATCACCGAGCTCACCACCGACAAGCGCTCGCGCGCCGGTCTGTTCCTGAGCTTCCAGGCGCCGGTCGAAATCCCGGGCGTGCCGCTGTCGAGCTTTTTGCGCGCCAGCATCGCCGGCCGTCCCGGCCTGGAGATGAAGGGCAAGGAGTTCCGCCGCCGTGTGAAGGAGCTCGCGGCCGAGCTCAACATGGACACCGCCTACCTCAACCGCGAGCTGGGCGTGGGCTTCTCGGGCGGCGAGAAGAAGAAGGTCGAGATGCTCCAGCTCCTGCTGCTGCAGCCCAAGCTCGCTATCCTCGACGAGACCGACTCCGGCCTGGACGTCGACGCGCTTTCCACCGTCAGCCACGGCATGGACGCCTACCGCAAGAGCTGCGACGGCTCCATGCTCATCATCACGCACAACACGCGCATCCTGGAGCACCTGGATGTCGACCGCGTCCACGTTATGGTTAAGGGCCACATCGTGCGCGAGGACGACGCCTCGCTCATCCCCTGGATCGACAAGAACGGCTTTGAGACCTTCGAGCGCGAGGCCGCCGAGCAGCGCGCCCAGGCCGAGGCCGCCGCTGCCGAGCAGCAGGCGTAAAGGGGCGACGCAATGACCAAGAACCGCACCGAGGTCGCGGACATCGACCGCAGCCTCTACGACTTCACCTATGGCGAGGAGGGATTCGAGCGCCTCGACGCCGGCATCACGCCCGACATCGTGCGCGAGATCAGCGCCAAGAAGGACGAGCCGCAGTGGATGCTCGACCTGCGCCTCAAGTCCCTCGAGATCTTTAACCGCTTCCCGGATCCGACGTGGGGCCCCTCCATCGAGGGCCTGGACATGGACAACATCGTCACCTACGTCAAGCCCAATACCGACCAAAAGCACGACTGGGAGTCGGTGCCCGACGACATCAAGAACACCTTTGAGCGCCTGGGTATCCCCGAGGCCGAGCGCAGCTACCTGGCGGGCGTCGGCGCGCAGTACGACTCCGAGCTGGTCTACCACAACATGCAGGACACCGCGTCCAAGATGGGCATCGTCTATTCCGGTATCGAGGAGGCCCTGCACGACCCGCAGTGGGAGCCGCTCATCCACGAGAAGTTTATGACGCTCATCCCGCCCACCGACCACAAGTTTGCGGCCCTGCACGGCGCCGTGTGGTCGGGCGGCTCGTTTGTCTACGTGCCCAAGGGCACCAAGCTCGACTTCCCGCTGCAGAGCTACTTCCGTCTTAACGCCAAGGGTGCCGGCCAGTTTGAGCACACACTCATCGTCGTCGAGGACGATGCCGACCTGCACTTTATCGAGGGTTGCTCCGCGCCCAAGTACAACGTGGCCAACCTCCACGCCGGCGCCGTCGAGCTCTTTGTGGGCAAGCGTGCGCACCTGCGCTACTCGACCATCGAGAACTGGTCCAAGAACATGTACAACCTCAACACCAAGCGTGCACGCGTGGACGAGGACGGCGACATCGAGTGGATCAGCGGCTCCTTCGGCAGCCACGTGGGCTACCTGTACCCCATGAGCGTGCTCAACGGCCGCCGCGCCCGCTCGAGCTTTACCGGCATCACCTTTGCAGGCGCCGGCCAGAACCTCGACACCGGCTGCAAGGTCGTGCTCAACGCGCCCGAGACCTCGGCGACCGTCGAGACCAAGGGCATCTCCAAGAGCGGCGGCATCCAGACCTTCCGCAGCTCTATCGTGGCCACGCCCAAGGCCGAGGGCTCCAAGGCAACCGTGAGCTGCCAGTCGCTCATGCTCGACGACCAGAGCCGCTCCGACACCATCCCCGCCATGGACATCCGCGCCAAAAACGTCGACATCGGCCACGAGGCAACCATCGGCCGCATTGGCGACGACAAGGTCTTCTACCTCATGAGCCGCGGCATCTCGGAGGAAGAGGCCCGCACCATGATCGTCAACGGCTTTGCCAACCCGGTCTCCAAAGAGCTGCCGCTGGAGTACGCCGTCGAGATGAACAACCTGATCAAGCTCGAGATGGAAGGAGCGATCGGATAATGACACAGACCACGAACACCGCTGCTACCACGCTCGAGCAGGTTAATGCGATGCCTGCTGCCACTTGGGGTTGGCTCAAGATGAACCAGACCAAGCTCGAGCTCTCGGACGAGCTTGCCGCCGCTCCCGCCGAGGCCGTCGAGGTCGAGGGGCTGGACGAGCAGTTCCGCGGTGCTGCCGACACCTTCGACGCCGCCATGAACGCCATGGCCGAGCGCTTCCCCGAGCGCCGCGCCTCCGCCCCCGGTGATGCCGCCGACCGCGCCCGCATCACGCCCGAGACCGAGCTCGACGTGCCCGCCACCTCCGTCTACCAGGCCGGTGCCATTAAGCTCGAGGAGGAGCTCTCCCCCGCTGAAGCCTTCGAAACCGGCATGGGCGAGGCTGCCTACGTCTACTTGGCCGAGCACGCTACCAAGCGCATCGCCATCGATGTGCCCGCATACAAGCACGCCACGGTTGCTGTGCGCGTGAGCGGTGTCGATGCCGCCGCGGCCATCGCCGCCATCGACGTCGTCGCCCGCCCGCAGGCAACGCTCGACCTGCAGATCGCCCTGGACTCCCCCATTGCCGGCGAGGGTGTCGTGGGCTCCGTGCTGCGTGTGTGTGCCCACGAATACGCCACCGTCAACGTGACCTGCACGCAGACACTCGACGACAGCTGGATCGCACTCGATGACACCGGCCTGTTCCTGGACGAGGGCGCGCGCGTCAACGTGCAGCACACCGTCCTGGGTGCCGGCGCCAGCGCCACCGGCCTTGCCGGCGACCTGCTGGGCGATACCGCCAAGGTCACCATCGATACTGACTACCTGGGCGCCCGCGAGCAGGTGCGCGACTTTAACTACGAACTGCGCCACCGCGGTCGCAAGACCGAGTGCGAGATCGACGCCAACGGCGTGCTGACCGGCACGTCCAAGAAGGTCTACCGCGGCACCATCGACCTCGTGCACGGCTGCAAGGGCGCAACCGGCACCGAGCGCGAAACCGTGCTGCTGGCCAACAAGGGCGTCGACAACAAGACCGTCCCCGTCATCCTGTGCGACGAGGACGACGTCGCCGGCAACCACGGCGCCACCATCGGTCACGTCCGCGACGAGCAGCTGTTCTACCTCGCCTGCCGCGGCCTTGACCAAAGCGCCGCCGAGGACCTGTTCATCCGCGCCAAGCTGGAGGACGCCGCGATTTCCGCCACCGACGAGCGCACCCGCGCAGCCGTCGTCCGCCTGGGCAACAACCTGATCGACAACTTTGAAGAGGAGCTCGCATGATCGACACCGAGCACGTTAAATGCGATACCTGCACCGCACCGGAGCCTATGGAGCTCGACGCCAGCGACGAGGCTTCGCGCGGCTGGCCTACCGTGGACATCGAGACTAACCCCTACAAGGGCCAGTTCCCGCTGTTCCAGCAGCATCCCGAGATCGCCTTCCTCGATAGCGCCGCCACCGCGCAGCGCCCCGCTTGTGTGCTCGACGCCGAGCGCGACTTCTACCAGCGCATGAACGCCAACCCCCTGCGTGGCCTGTACTCGCTGTCCGTCGAGGCCACCGAGGCTATCGCGAAGGTTCGCCAGCAGATCGCCGACCTTATCGGCGCCGCCCAGGCCAACGAAGTCGTCTTCACCCGCAACACGAGCGAGTCGCTCAACCTGGTCGCCAAGAGCTTTGCACCCACGGTACTCGAGCCCGGTGACGAGGTCGTCATCACCATCATGGAGCACCACTCCAACCTGATCCCGTGGCAGCAGGTCTGCCGCGAGGCCGGCGCCAAGCTCGTCTACCTCTACCCCACCAAGACCGGCCAGCTCACCACCGAGGAGGTTCTGTCCAAGGTGGGCCCCAAGACCAAGATCTTGGCCGTGGGTCAGGTCTCTAACGTGCTGGGCGTTGAGAACCCGGTCAAGAATCTCGGCAAGCTCGTGCACAAGTACGGCGGCTATCTGGTCGTCGACGGCGCGCAGTCGCTGCCGCACATGCCGGTCGATGTGGCCGATCTGGGCGCCGACTTCTTTGCCTTTAGCGCACACAAGGCCATGGGCCCCATGGGCATCGGCGTGCTGTGGGGCAAGATGGACCTGCTCAACGCCATGCCGCCCATGCT
>CAKUBM010000018.1 GCA_934643145.1 uncultured Collinsella sp.
GACGGCGGCGCGGGTGCGCTCGTCGGCGGCAGAGAGCGCGGCGTCCTCCAGCTTGGCGCGGATGAACAGGTCCTCGGCGGCGTTTTGGTCAAGGCCGCGGCAGGCGAGGTAGAACAGCTGCTCGTCGCGGACATGGCCGATGGTGGCGCCGTGGTTGCCGGCGACGTCGTCCTCGTCGCACAGGATGACGGGGACGGTCTTGTTGTCGACACCCTTGTTGGCAAGCAGCACGGTCTCGCGCTCGGTGCCGGTTGCGCCCTTGCAACCGTGTACGAGGTCGATGGTGCCGCGGTAGACTTTCTTGGACGTGCCGGTCAGCACGCCGTTGGCGTCGATCTCGCACTCGGTCTTACGGCCGCGGTGGCGCAGTTCGTAGTTAAAGTCGCGCACCTGCTCGCGAGCGCCCAGGTAATCAGTGCCGATAGTGACCTTGGCGGTGTCGCCCAGCAGGTCGCCGGCAAGGCCGGTGGCGCTGGCGCCGGCACCCAGAACAGTGTGCTGCACGTTGACGCGAGCGCCCTCGTCCAAAAACAGACCTGTGTCGTCGAGTGCGATCCAGCTATCGTCGAGCGTCTGCGTGCAGGTCACATTGACGGTGGCGTATTCGTGGGCGCACACGCGCAGTACGGAGCCCACGACGCCCTCGCCTGCAACGGGAGAGTCCAGGGCGATGTGCAGGTCGAGCGTGGCCTGCGGACGGGCGACGACGTCGATAGCGGCAATCGCAGCCGCTGCGTCGACGCCGCTCACGCGAATGGTAGCCGTGGCGTGCTTATATGCGGGCACATCGATGACGATGCGCTTAGTGGCGTGGTCGGCCAGGTAGGCGTAGGCGGCCTCGCCCATGCCAGTTTCGAAGGCCTCGGCGGGGGAGAGCTCCTCCTCGAGCTTGATGGCTCCGGCCTGGTAGACGGAGGTTGCGGGCACGTCGAGCTCCGTCTCGGGGGTGATGCGGGCGCGATCGGCGGCATCGCCGGGGGCGGAGGCGCGGCGCTCGGGGAAGCGTTCGGCCATGGCATCCATAGCGTTGTCGAACGCGTCGTCCGCGCCGAGGAGCTGCTTGTCCAGGCCCTCGACCTCCACGGCCTCGGCAGGAGCGGTGGCAAGCTCGTTCGAAAGCTCGAGCTTGGTCTGGTTCATCTTCAGCCAGCCCCAGGTAGCTGCGGGCATCGCATTGACCTGCTCAAGCGTGGTAGCAGCGGTGTTCGTGGTCTGTTCCATTATCCGATCGCTCCTTCCATCTCGAGTTTGATCAGGTTGTTCATCTCGACGGCGTACTCAAGCGGCAGCTCCTTGGAGACCGGGTTGGCAAAGCCGTTGACGATCATGGTGCGGGCCTCTTCCTCCGAGATGCCGCGGCTCATCAGGTAGAACACCTTGTCGTCGCCGATGCGGCCGATGGTGGCCTCGTGGCCGATATCGACGTTCTTGGCGCGGATGTCCATGGCGGGGATGGTGTCGGAGCGGCTCTGGTCGTCGAGCATCAGCGACTGGCAGCTCACGGTTGCCTTGGAGCCCTCGGCCTTGGGCGTGGCCACGATGGAGCTGCGGAAGGTCTGGATGCCGCCGCTCTTGGAGATGCCCTTGGTCTCGACGGTCGCCGAGGTATCGGGCGCATTGAGCACGACCTTGCAGCCGGTGTCGAGGTTCTGGCCGGCGCCGGCAAAGGTGATGCCGGTAAAGCTCGAGCGGGCGCGGCGGCCGTTGAGCACGCTCATGGGGTAGAGGTAACCCACGTGGCTGCCGAAGGAACCACTGATCCACTCGATGTCGCCGTCCTCGTCCACGCGTGCACGCTTGGTGTTGAGGTTGTACATGTTCTTGGACCAGTTCTCGATGGTCGAGTAGCGCAGGTGCGCACGCTTGCCCACAAAGAGCTCGACGGCGCCGGCGTGGAGGTTGGCCACGTTGTACTTGGGCGCGGAGCAACCCTCGATAAAGTGCAGGTCGGCATCGTCCTCGACGACGATGAGTGTGTGCTCAAACTGGCCGGCACCCTTGGCGTTAAGACGGAAGTAGCTCTGCAGCGGGAAGTCGAGCTTGGTGCCCTTGGGCACGTAGACAAACGAGCCGCCCGACCACACGGCGCCGTGCAGGGCCGCAAACTTGTGGTCGGTGGGCGGGATGAGCGTCATAAACTTCTCGTGGATGAGCGGCTCCCACTGCGGGTCGTGCAGGGCCTCCTCGATACCGGAATAGACGATGCCCATCTTGGACGCGGTGTCCTGCATGTTGTGGTAGACCAGCTCGGAGTCGTACTGCGCGCCGACGCCCGCCAGGTAGCTGCGCTCGGCCTCGGGGATACCCAGGCGCTCAAAGGTGTTCTTGATGTCGTCGGGCACCGACTCCCAGTCGTGCTTTTGGTCGGTATTGGGCTTGACGTAGGTGACGATGTTGTCCATGTCCAGGCCCTCGATGGAGGGGCCCCACGTCGGATCCGGGAAGCGGTTAAAGATCTCGAGGGACTTGAGGCGCAGGTCGAGCATCCACTGCGGCTCGTCCTTCTTGGCGCTGATCTCGCGCACGATGTCGGGCGTGATGCCGGCGTCGAGGCGCTCGAATCCCTCCTCGCCATAGGTGAAGTCGTAGAGGCTGCGGTCGATGTCCGCGACCTCGGTGCGGTTCTTGGTCATTGCGTCGCCCCTTTACGCCTGCTGCTCGGCAGCGGCGGCCTCGGCCTGGGCGCGCTGCTCGGCGGCCTCGCGCTCGAAGGTCTCAAAGCCGTTCTTGTCGATCCAGGGGATGAGCGAGGCGTCGTCCTCGCGCACGATGTGGCCCTTAACCATAACGTGGACGCGGTCGACATCCAGGTGCTCCAGGATGCGCGTGTTGTGCGTGATGATGAGCATGGAGCCGTCGCAGCTCTTGCGGTAGGCGTCCATGCCGTGGCTGACGGTGGAAAGCGCGTCGACGTCCAGGCCGGAGTCGGTCTCGTCGAGGATAGCGAGCTTGGGCTGCAGCAGCAGGAGCTGGAGCATCTCGACCTTCTTCTTCTCGCCGCCCGAGAAGCCCACGCCCAGCTCGCGGTTGAGGTAGGCGGTGTCCATGTTGAGCTCGGCCGCGAGCTCCTTCACACGGCGGCGGAACTCCTTGCCCTTCATCTCCAGGCCGGGACGGCCGGCGATGCTGGCGCGCAAAAAGCTCGACAGCGGCACGCCCGGGATTTCGACCGGCGCCTGGAAGCTCAGGAACAGACCGGCGCGCGAGCGCTTGTCGGTGGTGAGCTCGGTGATGTCCTGGCCGTCAAAGACGATGCGGCCGTCGTTGACCGTATAGACGGGGTCGCCCATGACCAGGTGGCCGAGGGTGGACTTACCAGCGCCGTTGGGGCCCATCAGCACGTGGGTCTCGCCGGCGGCGACGTTAAGGTTGACGTTGTGGAGGATCGTCTTCTCGTCCACGGAGGCGGTCAGACCCTCGATGGAAAGCAGCGGATTTGCGCTCATGCTGTCCCTCTCTGTATATTGTGTACTCATAGGTGTACTAAACCCTAGGAATCTTCTCGGAATAAAGTTACTATGGGTTCGGCGTTAGTCAAGGGAAAACCCGACTAATCCACTCGACTTTTCAAATTGTGGGACAAAAATACCTGTTGTGTTTGTTCCACTTACTTAAGATTTGGGACAAATGCTCCTGGTTATTTTGTCCCAGGCGATGGGAGGGTAGGTATGCTCATTTCTTCTAAGGGCCGCTATGCCCTCCGATTGATGATCTATATCGCGGCGCTGGGCGACGCCGAGGGTAAGATTGCCCTGCGCGAGGTGGCCGACCGCGAGCATATTTCGCAAAAGTATTTGGAACAGCTGGTCCGTCCGCTTTTGAAGGCGGGCCTGCTCAAGAGCGTGCGTGGCAAGGGCGGCGGCTACATGATGGCCAAGGACCCGGCCGAGGTGCGCGCCGGCGACATCCTGCGCGCCGTCGAGGGCAGCACGGCGCCTGTGGCGTGTGACGGCATCGACAACAGCTGCACCCGCAGCGACCTGTGCTCCACGGTCAAGTTCTGGCGCGGCCTGGACGACGTGATCGAAAAGTACGTCGACGGCGTGACGCTGGCCGACCTAGCTACCGTCCCCGAGATCAACTTCGACATCAAACTGTAGGGCGAACACATGGCTTCTCTCGATAGTGTTTACCAGCAGATTGTGTCGTTTGCTCGGGAATGCGATGCCGAAAGGGTCGTGCTCTTTGGGTCTCGCGCTCGAGGCGACAACTTGCCTAAGAGCGATATTGATATTGCTGTAGCGGGCTGTCGGGATTTCGGTCGTTTTTCATATTTGATTGAGGAACATCTTGATACTCTTTTAGATGTGGACGTCGTCAATCTTAATGAGTCTTTATCGCAGCAATTGCTCTACGAAATTGCCAGGGATGGTGTGATTCTGTATGAAAAAATATGAGAACTTTGCCAGTGCCTTGGCGAACCTTGAGGATGCGCCCAATCAGGATCTTAATAACGATTTTGTCCAGAGTGGTTTGATCAATAAGTTTAACTTGCAGTTTGAGTTGAGCTGGAAGCTCCTCAAGCGTTTGCTTGAGTATGAGGGCGCGACGCTTGCTGCGTCGGGCTCTCCTCGTGCCATCTTGAAAGAAGCCTACCGGTTCTATGACTTTATTGATGAGGCCGCTTGGCTGGATATGCTCAGAGACCGCAATACGAACGTCCATATCTACGACAACAAGCTTGCTCAAGATTTGATTCAGCGTATCTTGAACATCTATATCCCTGCTTTTTGCCAGTTGAGGGACGGGCTGATGGAGCGTTACGGCGAGCTTCTGTTGGCGCCTGACGACCAGTTCGTTTAATTCCTTAAGATTTCGCGGAGGGTTGTTGCCGTTTGCCGAGTCGTTGTTGTGCAACAAGCGGGGAGCTGTAATACTGAATCTATCTTTGCAAACTGCACTTTAACTACACCAATGCAGGGAGGATCTTATGCAGCCCAAGCATTCCGCTATTGTGGCGGGACTGACGTTGGCACTTTCGTTTGGCACCGTTACCGCGCCGGCGCCCGCTGCTGCCGAGGAGCCCACACCGGGCGTCGCCTCGGATGCCACCGATATCGATAAGGGTCTCTACACCCAGCAGTCCTTCTCGGGCGTGCTGAGGTCGGTTCAGGGCGTTTCGTTTGTCAACGTCACCCCCGAGATGAAGTACTTTACCAAGTACGAGAGCCATGGCAACTACAACCAGGGCTTTTCGTATGGTGACGGCTATAACGCGCTGGGCTATTACCAGTTCGATCGCCGCTGGTCGCTCATTCCGTTTATGAAGCAGGCCTACAACTACAATCCCGATAAATACAGCATGCTCAAGGATGCGATTGATCGCGGGAGCGAGATTTCCAACGCGAGCAATGCCATGTACGAGAACGGTCAGCTCACTGAGCTGGGCCGTATCGCGCAAGAGGCTTTCCAGGGTGCTTACAATACCGACCCTGCTGAGTTCTCGGCGCTTCAGGATGCCTATGCGTACAACTCCTACTATGCGGTGACCGAGGCTTGGCTCAAGAGTGGCCTGGGCATTGATATTTCCGGTCGCGCCGATTGCGTCAAGGGCATGGTCTGGAGCATCACCAACATGTGCGGTACCGGTGGCTGCAGGGACTTCTTCCGTTGGGCGAATCTTTCCAATGATATGTCCGACCGCGAGTTTGTGACGGCACTTGCCAACAGCGTGGTCAATAACGTCGCGACCAAGTTTTCGAGCCAGCCCCAGTATCATGAGGGCTGGAAGAACCGCTACCGCAACGAGCTGAAGGACTGCTTGGTTTATATCGCCGAGGACGAAGCTGCCTCGACGCCCTCGACGCCTGCGGAGCCCGAGTCCACGCCGGCGCCTGCGCCGACGCCTGATTCGAATGACAACTCGAGTGACGATTCCAACGATGACAGGATGGATGCGCCCTCGACCGATGCTGACAGCAATGGTTCTGCTGGTGGCACTACCAACGACGGGTCTACCTCGAACGGCTCTGCTGCGGGCGATTCGTCTTCAAGCTCTGCCGGCAATACGGACGGCGCCGCTTCTGGTTCGACCGGCGCAGGCTCATCTGACTCTTCCACCGGTTCGAGCGATTCTTCCGCCGATACCGGTTCTAACAATGACTCTAACTCTGGCGTAGCTTCTGATTCCGGTGTTTCCAAGGACGACTCGAACAAGGAGACGGACGCGCCCGTTGTTTCGACGGACAAGAAGCCCTCTTTCGCCGTGCAGCTTGGCTCCACGCTGGGCTCTTCGCTGATGGCTGGCGTAAGCAGCTCGTCTCCTGACAAGAACAATTCTGTTCAGGTTACTGCGACGCAGACCACGGTCGCGAAGGATGAATCTAAGGAGAAAGATTCCGAGAAGTCCGAAACGGAGAAGGACGGCAAGTCCGATCAGAAGAAGGACGAGGGTAAGAAGTCTGAATCTGAGGAGAAGGACGAGAGCAAGGGCAAGACCGAGGACGGAAAGCAGCAGGGCGAGGACAGCGGTAAGGGCAATACCGATGGCCAGGTCCAGGAGCAAAATGACTCCAAGACGGTGACCACTACAACCACTACGACTACGACGACTAAGTCCTCGGGTGGCAATATGCCCAAGACGGGCGATCTGATCGTTATGGCGAGCCTTGCCAGCGCGAGTTTGGCGACGCTCGGCGCTACGTCTATCGTGAGCGGCAAGCATAAGCTCGATCGCCAGAAAAAGGATTCGGCTGAGGATGGCTCCGAGGAGTAATCTCTCAGATCGTTTTCAATAGAGTTAGTGCGGGGTCCGGTGCGGTTACATCGGGCCCCATTTTTGTTGTGCAACGATTTGTTATGCCCCCTCGTGGCGTTTATTGCTACCGTTGGGCGAAATGTCGGTACGACAACATCATTGAGTTCCTACTCCTCGATACAATGGGCACCGTGCTGCGTTGTAGGGAGAATTTACGGTGTCTGAACAGGCGAATTATGGAACGAACGATTCCATTGGCGTACGTTTGATCAACCATGCGGATGATGCGGTTTTGCCGGTCGGGGAGCATGACTTTTCCGAGGCGATCAATCGGTGCTTATTGGTCGACAAGACCATGTTTATTGCCGATATGTTGGATTGTGAGGCATCTGTCGCACTCTGCTGCCGGCCTAAGGGTTTTGGCAAGAGCATGAATCTATCGATGCTCACATGTTATTTGGAACGACCCGTTCACCGTCGAGCAGACCGCAACATATTCGTCGGCACACAGATTTGGGAGGCGGGTGGCGGTCGTTATCGAGATGAGCATGCGCGCTACCCGGTGATATCGCTTGATCTTTCGGCGGTTGCGAGGCGTGGCGCCGATGCTGCCGCAACCATGCGTGGCGTCCTCGAGCGCGAGTGCACCCGTCTGCTGCCGTTGTTGGACGCCCCGGATTTGCCTCGAAGTGAGCTGCGCCATGTCGAGCGCGTTGCGCGTGGCGTGGCGGACGATGTCGAGATCGATTCTGCGCTCGGCACACTCATAGCGCTGCTGGAGACGTCGTGCGACGAACAAGTTGTTCTGCTCGTGGATGAGTGCGACGCGGCGTTGCCAGGTCGCAAGGAGATGAAGGGCCGCCGGGATTCATCTTGTGCCGAGTACTTGGATCGGGTGCTGTTCGATACGATCGCTTATGCTGGCGACTCGTTGCGATTGACATGCCTGATGGGAGAGCGCCCTGGTCCCGCCGAGCTGGCGTTGGCCCAGCGCGGCGTTTCCTATCGGTCGGCAACGCCGCTATCGGCCTGGTGCGATTGGCGGTTTGGGTTTTCGGATGACGAGTGCCAGACCCTTCTGAACCTCATGAAGCGCGAGGACAGTCTGGATGACGCTCGAGAGTGGCTTGAGGGGTACCGGTTCGGTGGTTTTTATTGCTCGAGTCCGGAGCGCGTGATGGACTTCTTGCGTCGGGGTTGCACCGCGCCTGTTCGCACCGATCTATATAGCTACGCCGATCGTCTGAGCGCATGTGTCAATGATTGGAATCTCATGTGCCTGTCCGCGTTGTTCGATTTGCTTGAGCCGCATGGGTCTATTGAGGCGCCAGTGCATGTGCATGCCGATGAGCCGGATACCGCCGAGTCTGACGATATCTGGACCGCGCTGTATCTATCCGGATTCCTGACAACGGACATGACGGAGCAGCCGGAGGATGGCGCGCGTCTTCGTGCCCTGCGTCTGCCCAACAACGAAGTGCACCAGGCACTCCGTCTTGTCATTCTGGAGTGGTTTGAGTGTGCTGTTGAGGACGTTGAGGTCATCGACGCATTCCGTGATGGGCTATGCCGAGGCAATGAGAGTGCTGTAAAGCAAGCATTGAGCTGCGTTCTTGACGATCTTGGTCTTGATGCAAATCGGTCAAATATACGTACGGCTTATCACCTGGCGCTCCAGGGACTCTGCTTTGGGCTGCCCGGCTATTGCAACCCTACTTCCAAGCGAAGTGGCGTCTCGGATCGCTGGGATATCCAGGTGATTCCTACCGGTCGGGTGTTTGACGTGGCCGACACGCTCGGCATGCTCGATGAGCGACCGCTGATAACGATCAACATGATGTACGACCCTGGCGTCGATGCCCTGGGCCTGGAACTGTTGGCGGTTCAGGCACTGCTCGACATAGAGCGCGACGGCATCGATGATATCCGCGTGCCGCGCCCCGCCGTCGGGCGCATGCGTTGGGGCTTTGGTTTTGACGGTCAGCGTGTATCCGTGGTGTGCCAACGACTGTAGCGGCGGGCGAAAGCCCTTTACTGCCCTGCGTCCTTCATGGGCGGCATGGGCTTCCAATTGGGATCCTTAATGATCTTGCGGGCGTCCTTCATGCCGCGACGCAGCGCCGGGATACCGGTCTTAAAGCACTTGTCGACGGCAGCTAGGCGAATAAATTCCTTGCAGAAGGTCGCGGCGTTGCCCAAGCGGAACAGCACGGGGTGGTAGTCGCCGTAGATTTGCATGTAGCGCGCCAAGAAGCCGCGGTTGCGCATGATGTAGTAGCGGTTGGTGTCGCTCGTGGAGTTGAGTTGACGCTTGCCGGCGATATCCCAGTTGGAGACGGCGCGAGCGCGCTTGAGCACCACGTCGGCGACCACGGCGGCGGGAAAGTGCTGGCTGGCGACATAGCCGTAGCAGGCGTCGTCGCCGTAGATAAAGAAGCGGGCGTCGGGCAGGCCGATCTTGTCGACCACGCGGCGCGAGAACATGCCGCCCTCAAAGCACAGCTGATTCATGGCGCGGTAGCCCTCGGGGCCCAGGTCCCACTTGGCGACGGGGTTGGGGATGCCGAGCGAAAGGATGAGCTGGTACTGCCAAAAGAACGCGCCGCCATCAAAGTCCAGGCGTGAGCCCTGGATGACGTCGTAGCGGTCGGTCCACTTGGCAAGACGCTCGATGCCTTCGGGGATGACGAGCACGTCGTCGTCCATCACCCAGAACCACTGGGCCCCCAGATCGTAGGCGCATTTAGTGCCGGCGGAGAAGCCACCCGCACCGCCGCCGTTTTCGAGCTGTGGGGCGTAGATGACACGGTCGGTGCCGCCCTGCGCGTCGGGCTGCTCGGTGTTGATGCCCCACAGGTTGGCCAGGCGCTCGTTGAATGCGGTGCACATGGCCTCGGTCTCGCGCGAATTCTCGTTATCGACAATCACGATGCGCCAGGGCGTTGCCGTGAGCTCGGTCATGGAGTCGAACAAGTTGGCCAGGAGTTCCTGGCGCTTGTACGTGACGACAACGATGGCGAGCTTATCGATGGGGGCGGGAAGGGTTGAAGGCATGGGGCAATATATCCTTTCACGCGCGGCGCGCGAGCGCTGCGCGGAAGCTATCGAATACGTCCTTGGGACTGTCCTATTGTAAAGGCTCACCGCGCCTTGTCGGCAAGCTTTGAATAAAACGCAGGAACCTGCCACGGGTGTGGCGGCTTCAACGTTGGGCGTTGGCGCGCTTATCGCTGTTTGAGGCTGTGGACGACTCGGCTTCTAACTGCGTCAACTACGAGTAGCACCAGGGCAAAGACAATGCTGATGGCCGTTCCGGTGGCAATGCATATGGATGCAGGGTTGCTTTGGGCGACCAGTATGTTTGCAAGCATCGCGTTGAAGATGGGGCGCCAAAGGCTGCTGGTGAGCGACTGCATCACATAGAATCCGAGCGTGGCCGCCGATAGGGTGACGATGACGCCTGCAACTCGCGGATTGCTCGAAGTACTGTGTCGGGTTGCCACAAAGAGAAGGGAAGCGGCAGCAAGGACAAACGAGATTAACGAGGTTGATTTGTAGGAGAGGGTCGCCATCGCCGCGAGGTTGCCGGTGAAGGAAAGTGCACCCTCTAAGATGATGGCGATTGCCAAAACCGCTATGAGTGATCGACTGCCCAAGGCGCGCATCCTGCCCGAATCCATGGCGTCGGTAACGTCGCGGAGCAGCCCGCCCACCAAAAACGCGACGACGTAGGTAGCGGCGCTCATAATCTTCTGGAGCCAAGAAAACTCTCCGCTGCTTGTTGAGTTCATGGCGGCCAAATACCCGTTGGCAACAAATGCGAGGATGCCGATGATAATGACCACTGCCGTGTAGCTCCTCTTAGAGAGTCGGCTCTTGGCCAGCCCAAATAGCGGCGCCATGCAGACCGTGGCGGCGTAGACCCAGATAAACTCAAGGCCTAGCGTGTACCAATAGTGCGTGTCGAGGGTTACATCGGGAATGGGGGAGACGACTATGGACCATGCAAGCGCCACCAGGCAATAGAACGCTGTGGGTAAGACAACCTTGCCAAGACGCTGCACCGTCCGTTGCATCTGCGACGCCCAGGTCGCCCCGTCATTCCAAACACGCGCGGCCGAGGCGATGAGAAAATACCCCGAGATCATAAAGAAGACTTCGTTGGCCCAGCAACCCAGCAAGTTAATAAAACCGAGGACGCCGGAATAGGGGAAGGCGGCAAGTGGCGCATATTCCGGCATGTCGGCGCAAACTGCCTGGAAGGCCCACTGAAAGGTATGGAAAATCGCGATACCAGCGACTGCGACGAGGCGCAGCGCTTCGATAGATATATTGCGTGCGGCTTTGGGCTGCATGTCTTCCTTTCGTCTCTGGGCGCTCCATGGGCTCCATAGATTATATAAACGCCCGTCGGCGCGCCGACCCTTTGATACCATGAAACGACAGGTATTTCCTAAGGAGCACTTTTGTCTACTAACGCCTCTGGCAGCCCTGTTCTGTCGCTGCTTATCCCCATCTATAACGTTCAGCGCTACCTGCGCGAGTGTCTCGATTCCGCCCTGGCGCAGACGCTCGAGGACATCGAGATCATCTGCATCAACGACGGCTCGACCGATAGCTCGCCGGATATCATCCGCGAGTACATGGAGCGCGACGCACGCGTCAAGATGATCGACAAGGCCAACAGCGGCTACGGCGACTCGATGAACCGCGGCCTGGAGATGGCCCGCGGCGAGTACGTGGGCATCTTGGAGTCCGATGACTTTATGGCGCCCGACGCGCTGGAGAAGCTTGTGTCGGCGGCCGAGGGCTGCAACGCAGGTTTTGCGAAGGCGAACTTCGATTTCTACTGGTCCAAGCCCGAGGAGCGCCGCTCGCTGCACGAGATGTTTAAGCCCAAGGACTGCGGCAAACCGGTGCACCCAAGCGACACGACACAGTTCTTTAAGCAAAAGCCCTCGATTTGGTCGGCCGTCTACCGTCGCGATTTTCTCGAGCGCAACGGCATCAAGTTCTTGCCGACCCCGGGTGCATCCTTTCAGGACACGTCGTTTGCCTTTAAGGTGATCGCGTGTGCCGACAAGGCCGTTTACCTGCACGATGCCGTGCTTTCGTATCGCCAGGACAACGAGAACTCCTCGGTCAATTCTTCGGCCAAGGTCTTTTGCGTCAATACCGAATATGCTGAGATCGAGCGTTGGATCCGAGAGGATTACGCCCGCAATCACGCAAACGATGACGTCGCGCGCATGCTCAAGTTCAATCAGGTCATTAAGTACGATTCGTATATGTGGAACTACGTGCGCTTGGCGCCCGAGTTCTATAAGGAGTTCCTGGTCCAGATGACTAAGGAGTTCCAGGCTGCCTTGGACGCGGGGGACTTTTCGCTGGACGACCTTAAGCCGTGGAAGCGTGCGAATCTCGCTGCCATCCTCAAAGACCCCGAGGCCTGGGTGGACGAGCATCCGCACTTTGCGACGGACGGCGCCCTGGGACGCGCCAAATACTACGCATCGGTTGGAGGCCCCGGCGTGGTCGCCGCCTTCCTCGTCGAATCGTTGAGGGGGTAGGTCGACATGGGAGAGGCCTCGACCCCCAAAGCGACCATTGTCGTTCCCGTATACAACTCGGCAAGCTCGATTCAGCGGTGCCTCGATTCGCTGTTGGCGCAGTCCGAGCGTTCGATTCAGGTCGTTTGCGTCAACGATGGATCGGCTGACGATTCGTTGCGTGTCCTGCGACAAATCGCGCAGACCGACGATCGCGTGCTGGTTATAGACCAGGCAAACGCCGGCGTCTCGTGTGCTCGAAATGCTGGCATCGATGCCGCTGGGGGTGAAGTCGTCTTCTTTGTGGACGCCGATGATTACATCGATGCCCAAACCGTCGAGCGCGTGCTGCAGGCCATGGGGTCGTCGGATGCCGAGGTCGCCGTTTTTGGTGGCGCCTGCGAGCCCGCCGATGCCGCCCCCAAGCGCGTCCAACAACTCATGAGCCCCAAAGCGGGTACCTTTGGCACACACGATCCTCAGCTGCTGTTCCACGCGAACGCGCAGCCCTATGCCTGCCGCGCGGCCTTTTCGCGCCCGTTGCTCAATCGCGAGGGCATTCGCTTTGCTCCCGGTTTGGCTTTGGGCGAGGACGTCGTATTCCAGTTCGCAGCCTATGCACTTGCCAACAAAACCGTCGTCATGCCGGACAAGTTCTATCACTACGTGATGGAGAGTGACTCGGCGACGCACGAGTTCAACAGTGCCGATGCTCGCGCCAAAAAGCTCGATGCTCATATGATGATGCTCGAGGAAGTCTTGGAGGATTGGGCGGTCTACGGTCTTTTGGATCTGTGCCCCGGCGAGCTGGTTGCCTGGTTTTTGGACCTTATCGTGTTTGACTTGGCGCGTCTGGATGCCGATGACTTTCACCGCGTTGCCGGCCGCGTCAACAGGGCTTTCACGACGTTTTTGGGAACGGAGTGGGCGGATGCGCCCAGTAAAGGCGCCGTTCGCCGTGTCGCCCACAAGCTCGTTGCGGCGACCTCGGGCGTCTCGATGGCGGACGCCACGCTGTTCTATCTTTCGACCCGCGGACTCAAAGCCTGCCTGGAGCGCTTTATCTAAGCCTAGGCGTTGCCGCCCGCCTCCGCATCGCTGCTAAAATGACCCTGTTACACGCTATTCAACAGGAGGTTCTCTTGCAGAACTCTGATACCCCTAAAGTTTCGCTGCTTGTCCCCATCTGTAACGTCGAGCGCTACCTGCGCGAGTGCCTCGATTCAGCCGTGGCGCAGACGCTCGAGGACATCGAGATCATCTGCATCAACGACGGTTCTACCGATAGCTCGCCGGATATCATCCGCGAGTACATGGAGCGTGACCCTCGCGTCAAGATGATCGACAAGGCCAACAGCGGCTACGGCGACTCGATGAACCGAGGCCTGGAAATGGCCCGCGGCGAGTACGTGGGCATCCTGGAGTCCGATGACTTTATGTTCGAGGACTCGCTCCAAAAGCTGGTAGCCAAGGCAGACGCCGAGCATGCCGATGTGGTTAAAGGCGATTTCTACCTGTATTGGTCCACGCCTACCGAGCGCCGAGAGCTTTTCGGGATTATCGACGAGCATATGACGGGCGCGGCGTATCGCCCCGCCGATCGCCCAGGCATCTTCTACCGCAAGCCTTCCATTTGGTCGGCCATCTATCGGCGAAAGTTCCTCAACGACAATCAGATTCGGTTCCTTCCCACGCCGGGGGCATCGTATCAGGACGCAGGCTTTAACTTTAAGGTTTGGGCGTGCGCCGAGCGCGCCGCGTTTATTGCGGACCCCATTTTGTGCTATCGCCAGGATAACGAGAAGAGCTCCGTTAATTCGCCCAATAAGGTGTTTTGCGTGTGCGACGAATATGCCGAGATGCAGCTCTTTTTGGACGAGCGCCCCGAGCTTAAGACTCAGCTCCAAGGCATTTTAATGCGCATGAAGGTCGATACGTACCGTTGGAATGATGAGCGTCTGGTCGATGAACTGCGCGAGCAGTTTTGGGAGAAGGCCTCACCCGAGCTCAAGGCCGATTGGGATGCCGGTCGCTTTGACCTGTCATTGTTCGATCCGCGCGGCGAGACCGACTTGCGTTTGATGGTCAAGTCGCCCCGCGCCTACATCGATTCGCGGTTTGACTTTAAGAAGCCGGGCAAGCTCAATACGTTTAAGCACTACTTTAAGATCGGCGGCCTGCCGCTGGTCTGGCGCGTGCTGACGTATCAGCGCACCTACGGCGACAACCCGCATCCCGACGACGTGCCGGCGGCACAGTAGGAGCGCGTGACCATGGATACCCCTAAGATTTCCGTTGTCGTCCCCATCTATAAGGTGGAGGAGTGCCTGGCATGGTGCCTGGACTCCCTGCTTGCGCAGGACATGCCCGATTGGGAGGGCGTGCTGGTCAACGATGGCTCGCCGGATGGCTCGCGCGACATCGCGGCTGCCTACTGCGAAAAGGACGCACGCTTTACTCTGGTTGATAAGCCCAACGGCGGCCTGTCGAGTGCGCGCAATGCGGGTATCGCCGCGTCCACGGCGCCTGTCGTCGCGTTTTTGGACTCCGACGACCGGTTTACGCCCGATGCATGCCGCGTGATCGTCGATGCCTTTGAGCGCGAGGACTGCGACGTCTTGACCTTTGGCGCTAACCCGTATCCGTTGGAGGCGGGGTACCCGTGGCTTAACTATGTGCTGAGCCCACGCGATGTTTCATTTGTGGGCTATAGCTCCGAGCTACTGTTTAAGGAAGCGTCTCGTCCCTTTGCGTGGCGTACCGCCTGCAAGCGTGGGTTTTTGCTGGGCAACGGGATTGTGTTCGATGAGACCGTCAAGTATGGCGAGGACCAGGTCTTCGATTTTGCCGTGTACGGTCGTTCGCACAAGACCGCGCTTATCTCGAACAAGCTGTACGACTATCGCGTGGCGCGCAAGGGCTCGCTTATGGACACCATGCGCTACGACGACGAGACGCGACTGCTGGAGCACGTGAAGATTTACTCCGCGGTGCTGACTGACTGGCAGCGCGACGGTCTCGATGTCCAGCATGCCGATGACCTGGCGTACTTCCTGTGCGATTTGGTGCTGTACGATGCGCTCAGGCTGTTGGGTTCGGACTGCGGCAGGGTGTTTGCTGCCGTTGCTGCGACCCTTGCCGGTTCTGCCGTGGGCAGCGATGCTGCGCTCGCACAATGCGCTCCTTCTGTTGCTGCTATGGTGCGTGCGACACTAAACAGCAAGGCCCCCAATGCCCGTGAGTGCAAAAAGCTCATGTTCGATTACGATGTCCTGAGGTTTGGGCGCCTGGGCGCGTGCAAACGCATGGCCGCGAATGCCTTGGGAAAGCGAGAAGTGTAGATGAGTATCAAGCGTTTGGCGCTTTGCCGTAGCCAGGGTCGCCTGTTTGTCCTGATTCGTTTTGCCGGCCAGGATGTCGCGGAGATTATTGAGTGCGAGGGTTCCCAGGCTTTTGCCCACGCGATGACCAATGGTGCCAGCGTGCCGGCGCTGGCGCTGCCGGTCGATCATGGACGCGTGCTGGCGCTTTGCCCCTCGGTTGCGGGCTACGAGCGCGAGCTTGCCGTCTTGGTGCTTCCGTTTTTAGATGGCTCGTCGATTGACGTCGACTTTGCATCCGGTGGCCAAAAGCTTGGCTCCATTCGCCTCGATAGCCGTAAGGCTAAGCTGGAATCCAAGATTAACTACAAGGCAAAGCCTGCACTGTGTGCGCTTATCCGCGATGCGCAGCGCGGCGAGCGCCGCGGCCGCTACGAGATCGATGCCGTCCGTTACCTACCGGCCGATTCGGGCGCCGTGTGGCGCTATGAGGTCACATGGGCGGGAGACCCAAAGTGCACGCCCCGGCTTCAGATACTCGATACGCAAATGAATGCCATCGATGCCACGGTGCACGTGTTTGAGTCGCAGGTCGACGTGCCGCAACAGAATGGATGCCGCGTCAATAAAACGTATTTGAGCGTGGAGATGCCTGAGGACATTCGAGATTTTGTCGCGATTGCAACTGATCCTGCGGGCCAGATCCAGAGCGGTTTTTGTGCCATGGATGGTCGCCTGTACAACGGTATGGTCGACGACAGCTGGAATCGTATGAAGGATGCACGCGCGGACGACGCGGCCTATCGCCGTTGGTTTGATCAGCATCGCGCAAAGCCGGGCGACTTGGCGTGTCAGCGCGTCGCTTCGGCGGCATTTACCTACAGGCCGCTCTTGAGCATTGTGGTTCCGTGCTATAAGACCGATCGGGTCTACCTGCACGAGCTGCTGGACTCGGTGCTGGCCCAGAGCTATGACAACTGGGAATTGCTGCTGATGGACGCCTCGCCCGAATGGGATGCTGTGTCCAATCTTGCGGCAGCCGCTCACGACGAGCGCGTGCGTCGCATCGAGCTGCCCGGTAACGGCGGCATCGTGGTCAACACCAACGCCGGTATTCAGCAAGCGACGGGCGACTACATCGCGTTCTTGGACCACGACGACATCCTGGAGCCGGATGCGTTGTTCCACTATGTTGCCGCTCTGAACAAAGCTGCCAAGGGCGAGCATCCCCAGGTTCTGTTCTGCGACGAGGACATGTTCCAGAAAACGGGGGAGTGGGGCCAGCCGGTCTTTAAAACCAAGCTCAACGTCGACCTGCTCTATAGCCATAACTGCGTGACTCATTTTCTGATGGTTGAGAAGGCGCTCATCGATCGCATTGGCATGTCGCCGGAAGAAGTCGCGGGTGCCCAGGATTACGACCTGACACTCCGCTGCCTCGCGGCGGGTGCGCGCTTTGAGCACGTTGCGCACGTGCTGTATCACTGGCGCGTACACCCCGGCTCCACCGCCGACGGCTCTGCCGATAGCAAGCCGTACGCCATTGAGGCCGGTCGCCTTGCGTTGCAGCGTCATTTTGACGCGCCGGGCGTCCGCGGAACGGTCGAGGAGACCGAGACGCCGTTTGTCTACCGCATGCGCTACGCGTTGCCGGAGCCTGCGCCGCTCGTGAGCATTGTGATTCCCACCAAGGACCACATCGAGACGCTCGATGCCTGCGTGATGTCGATTGCCCAAAAGGCCACGTATGCCAACTACGAGATCGTCCTAGTGGAAAACAACAGCGAAGACCCGGAGACATTTGCCTATTTCGAAACCCTGCCGGAGCGCGTGGTCGCAGTATCCGAAGGAAAAGGAAGCGCACGCGTTGCGTACTGGCCGGGAGAGTTCAATTACTCCCAGATCATCAACTTTGGCGTTGAGCATGCCAAGGGCGACTATCTGCTGCTGCTCAACAACGATACCGAGGTCATAAGCCCCGACTTTATCGAAGAGATGATGGGCTATCTGCAGCGTCCCGATGCGGGCGTGGTGGGCGCCAAGCTCTATTTCGCCGATCATCTGGTGCAGCACGCTGGCATTGTGGTTGGCGTACGTGGCGCACTTGCCCATGCCAACCAGGACTTCTCGGCAAAGCACGAGGGCTATCTTGCCCGCGCTGTGCGCCCGGGCAACTTCAGTGCCGTAACGGGTGCCTGTCAGATGGTCCGACGCGACGTATTTGAGCAGGTCGGAGGCTATAACGAGGAATTCGCCGTTGGCTTTAACGACGCGGACTTTTGTCTGCGCGTGTGGGAGGCCGGCTATCGAACCATCTTTACGCCCTATGCCGAGCTGTACCACTACGAGTTCACCTCGCGCGGCAGGGAAGAGGCCAACGAGGAAAAGCTGCGCCGTTGGAAGCGCGAGCAGGCCCTGTTCATGCAGCGCTGGCCGGAGTTCTTCCTGAAGGGCGATCCGTGGTTGGGGCCGAACTTATCCGCTGAGAGCGAGTATTTCTCGGTCTAAAGCAATGGTTTTTAGGAAGTACTAAACTTTCTTTCGCTATGAGCTTGGAAGAAAGCAACGTTGGACTACCTACTAAGACAAATTACGAAAGCTCGATACTTCCGCGATAAGTTTATACAGGCTTATATAACTCGATATTATCCGATATAAGTAGATATCGCACTTGCCTTTGCCGGCTTACCCGCCGGTGTTATGGATCTTATTAACGGCAAGGCGCTTACGTTCTTGCGTCGTGCCCTCCCCGAAGCCTGGCCCTCCTTTGGGGTATCGTCGCGGCGGGTGACATGTCCTCTATGTCGGCGTACTTCGCCACGGTGTTGCGGCTCAGGTGAAGTGCCCGGGCTATCTTGAACCCCGGGCGCCCGGCCGCCTCCGTCGACCGTATATCATTCACTGTGTCCAGGGGCACGGTCATCTCCCCATCCTTCCCGGGCGGCCTCGCCAAAGTGCCCGCCCGGGGAAACCGTATGGCGAGGGCCGCGCTCCCGGTTCCCGGGGGTACGGCCCTCCTGCTCAAACTGCTCAGTTTCAGTGCTCACGGTGCTCGATTGCCGGCGATCACGCGGACCTCTTTTTAGTGATCATTAACACCCGTCGACATGCTCGACCTGACGCCGGGGCTCATAGAGCCTGCGCGCGCCGAGATGGGCGATACCCCGCTGGCCTAGCCTTAAGGTAAAACGGAATAGGCGGACCGAACGTCCGACTGGGTCTGGGAAGCGGTGTCAGGCGGAGGGCGAAGCATGGCCACCGAACCCATCGAAACACATCTCCACCGTTCCTCCAACTGGGAAAACGCCGCCCCCCCCTGGGCCCACTGGGTCCGCGGGGGCGTTCGGATAACTGCCGGAACGGCCTATTGGTTCAATGCGATCGGCTGAGATCGGAAATCAACCGATGTTTAGCGATTGTGTATAATTTTCAACCGGATAAATGTTATCGAAACTCTTTTCCTCTCTATTTTGGGGTATCAAGAGTAGAAAGGGAGGTGATTTTATGAATCATAATCAGGCTATTGAATTGGAGAGAATAGTTAGACGTGTATATGACTGCGATAGGGCCGGTATGGGTGGCTATATTGATGCTGATAATTTTTCCTCCAATCCTTTTGATGCGGCGTTGATTGCACTTGCTCCACTGTGGAAGAATGACTCAGATCGACAGGTTGAAAATTTCCTGTATAAATGGGACCACATTATTCGAGCAGAAGTCTCGCCATCGGATGATTTGGTTGAGTCCTACATTGTCGAGTTGGAGCGGATAGTACATGACTTGGGCGGCGCTTCTCTCTGTTAGTCTAAGATTGACTCAACTTGGTCTCAGCACCTAAGTCAATTGTGCAAACAATGGGGTCGCTTCGAAAGCATCGCTTCTCGAAGCGACCCCATTGTTTGTCTCTACTTGTGTGCCCCGAAGGGGTTCGTTCTTTCCATATCTATCTGTCCCATCCGGTCGAACGCCCTGTTCCCGAATCATTACCCGTTATCTAAACTGTTGGATTGATTTGGCTCTGTTGGAACATGATTGACATTCTGCCCCAATCATCTTTTTGAAATTGCAGGATAATCGCCCCCTTGCCGGGTTTGAATCCGGCAAGGGGGCGATGTGCTAAAGATCTGTCGGGTCAATCGTGAGGGTCCCATCGCCCCAAGTCGATTTACCGGCTATCTCGCCGTCTTCCCGTCGGGCGCCGGCGTCTTGACCCTCATCTCGAACGGCATCCCGCCCTCCCGGACGGGCGCCCTGAGGAACGCGTTGACGGCGGTGGAAATGGACAGGCCGAGCTCGTCCAAGATGGCCTGGCCTCCTTTTTGGCCTCCGGGTCGATCTGGATCGTCGTGGCCGGTATGTTCGACGGCATGGCTGCACCTTCCTCGTATATCGCGATGCGACCATTCTACCGTCTCTATGCGGCGGCTTCGGTCCAGTAGTCAATGTAGGGCGGCAGGACGTTGAACATATCACGGATGCGGCTCCTGCACATGCCGTTGGCGAGCTGTCGCGCAACCGTGCGCTCTGCGGTGCCGGAATCGATCGCCATGAAGGTCCGGCACCTCTTGAACCAAGCGAGGTGGGCGCCGAGGTGTTTCGTCGACACGCCCTTAAACGGCTTCATGAAGGTATCGAGGAGCGAATGGACGGTGTTGATCCGGTTGATGGTCCCCTCGGAACAGTCCTTGGAATCGTGGGCCGTGTGTGCGGCGACCTCGAGCTCCGCGAGGACGTCGACATAGGCGGACGCCTTGTCCGTCGCCACGACGGAAGCGGACGCGATGCGGTCCCTCAGCACGTCCACGGCGCGTTTCCTCGACAGGATGCCTCGTCCCGAGACCTCGAGAAACGTCTCGTTCGAGTCGTTCACGCCGGTCATGACGCAGATCCGCTCGCGCGACAGTCCGCGCCTGTGCACCTGCTTGCCGCGATGTCGGGAGGGACGTGGCATCGTAAATGACCCCTTCGTGTGGTTGCCCCTGAACGACTCGGGGAAGTAGGTCTCTTCGAGCTCTCAGCCGCAGCCCCGCCCGGTCTTGAACGAGGGCGAGTAGGCCGAGAGACACTCGATGAGCCTATGGCGCATGGTGTAGGCTGTTTTGATGAGGCAGACATGGCAGCGCCCCGCGCATTCGCGCAGGGGCAGCATGAGAACGAAGCACTCGGCATAAGCCATCCAGGTCTCCTTCGGGAGCCTGCTCGTCCCCAAGATGTGCCCGCTGCCCATGCCGAAGGTCCTGCCGCAATCCCGGCAGAGGTAGCGCTGCTCGCCGTTCTTTGATTTGCCCTTCTTCACGATCGCGGCGGACCCGCAGCGCGGGCAGCGCTCGGCCTCGTAGGCGGAGCCGGCGGCGTTCGGTCCTGCTGAGGCTCGCAATGCCCCTCTTGAAGGTGATTACCAGGTCCTCGGCGTTCATGATGCCCCCATCGTCGCGGTCTACGGGGCTAACGATATGGCACCGTGATGACATATGTATGTCAATCTTGCTCTAACAGAGCCTAACGAAAACGTGCGTCAGGAGTTCTCCCTTAGGCATTTTGCGGCTATAGGGACAAGGTCGAACATCGTGTGAACGACATCACCCGTGTTTGCAACGGTTGCCGTGAACTTGCCGTTTCCAAAATCCATCAGATGGTAGAGGTTGATCGTCAGATCATGCTGTGCGGCGATTCTTAGAATCCAATAAGCGCATTTGTCGCCACAGGTTGTGGCGTTGTATATGTTCTGAGGCATGAAGTACATGAGCAACAGCGTCTTGGTGCCTCCCGACAGCCTTTCAGGAGGGATGATGCCTAAGATCTTGGTGTTTATTGCGCCGAGTCCAACCACACTGCCTTTATCGATGGATTTAATAATTCTTTGCGCAAAAGCATCTTGAAACCATTCGGGCGAATAGACGTTATCGAAGTAAACCGACGTATTATAGATAACGTTTTCCATATCACCATAGTGAATTGTTAGCACGCTGGTCCCTTCGACTTACTGGTTTAGCATTTAGTGAGATTGATTGTATCGCAGTGTATGAGACGGACGATATTTGCTGGTAACGCATGCGATTGATAACTATTGATAAACAAGTCTTGTATTCAGTGCCTGTTTTGTTTGTCCGTGCTTGAACCCAAGTTGCTTTGAAGGTCTATATTTTAGAAAAAAATCCACGAGCTAAGATCCGTGTGGCGGCACGTAAAAGCTGTACTGTGCTTGGGCAGGTTAAAGTCCAAGACGATTAGATATCCGAGAGGATATCGAGCCCGCACCGGGGAGATAAGGTGAGTCCTCGCCGGGGACTTTAATTCCGGCGACAATTAGGTTTCCATGAGGATACCGCGGCTGACAGCCAGCAGAAAACCGCCTCTTTGATTATCAGTCGGGATTATCTCGGCTTTTTTGATTGGGGCGGTTGTTATATTGCTGAATCTTTAAGGGATGAAGACTGTTTTTCAAAGGCCCTCGATGTGCATCTGGTCACTCATATCTTTTCGCGACAGAACGATAAGAAGCTATATGATTCTCTCTTGTATATAGATGATGATTTCGATGATTCCCAGCTTCCAAGAACTATTAAATCTCTCATAGATCCCTGTCTCTTGCTCGTTAGAAGATTCAAAGACACGTGCGAGCGTTTCTTACTGGTGTTTGATTCATGAAGACCACGCTCCACTTTTCTTGAATGCGTTAGCCAGGTTACTCTGTCGATCAAGCCCAGATGCCTCTGATGCAAGCGAAACATTGGGGCATTTTTTGTCGGGGCGATTTCATGGCTTCGTGTGTCTCCGCCAGCCGGCGCTCAAACGATCACGCCGTCCATCGGGTGGCCTTTGCGGAACCTTATGCGGGGGGGGGCATCGAAACATTGTTTTGTAGCCGCCTGTTGTCAACTGGTGCAACGGATACCGAACTTAAACGAAGCTAGCGCCCTCACTGTTATTTCTGATCTATCCTTCGTATGTATGATTTGCTATAGCTATCGGTGATTTGATTTGTTGTCCGTGTGGTGGTTGTTAATGATTATAAGAAGCGATGATCGTCAAGCTCTCTCCCGTTCACTTGCGGAAATCGCCGGTATGGGAAAGCTTCAATTCAATAACGCCTTATTGTCCAACTGCGATTCACTTCTCGTTAGATTGCGGGATAGAATTCTCAGTTCGGATTGTCACGTTTATGTTTTAATCCATCACATATGCCGGCGCTTAGAATCAAGCGATGGAAATTACTCGAGTTTGAATCTTAGACGGTTGCTGACGACTGAGAATGCAATGTCAACGTTTTTGCGAAATCATGAAATTGTCTTTAAGATTATTGATGAGACTATCGTCCCTATTGTAAATGGCAAAAGGATTGATTTGATGCACCCTTGCACTCCATTTGAGGCAAACCTTAAGTGCAGACTTCTTGGTGTAAACGGCATTATAGATACGTGTGTTAATGGATATGCTCTCGGGGATTCAGTTCAAAATAACAATGAGTTTTCTTACTATTCTGAATGTCCAGAACTAATTCGCATGCTTGATTGCAGACTTCCTTCCATAGGCTTATTCGATGACTATCAGGAACAATCAAACGTGTATTTAATTAGCTATCCCGTTGATGTGGTAGATGTGATACTTGATGATCTTGGACAAGTGCGGTTGAGCGATAAAGTTGAAGAGCTTGTCCGTTGCTACCTCAAACGATTGTTGGATGGATTTGGTAAGGACGAGATGATTAAGGCCGACCTCGGGAATGTGATTCTTCGTGTTGGCGACGATGTGGATTTAGGCAGTAAAGGCTGTATAGTCCGAAAACTTGAAGAAGGGCGGCTTGAATTACTTCAGGATATTCCGTAAGACATGAAATGCTCCCAGCTTTTGTTATCCGTCTTTAACTATTTTGAAAAGATATCTCCGCTTTAGGTTAACCCTTGGCTGGTCTAGCTTAGTTGCAATGAATGTTGTAGTTCACGCCGCTGAGACAAAGTGTTAACTACAACAGAGTGGAGTCCTGCTATTTACATTTCCTTCCAGCTTATGGTAGGCTCACTTCTCTCATAAAAAGTCGAATCATCAAAGCGATAATTAAGCCGCATAGTTTCATAGCTTCTTATTTTTGGGTCAGGATATCGTTCTGTGTCTGAAACGCTAACGGCGTACTGATCAACAAGATGTCCTAAAAGCGTGGGTGAATACAATTGCTCTCCACCGTTGGATACCCCAGAGATATACCAGATTCCAGATTGGGAGAGTGACTGAAGGCACGCGTGATAACGCAAATCGTATTTGTTGATGTTGTTTGCGCTAAATTCAAGGTCAGGTTTAATTGTTGTTTTTAGCGCAATGCAGATCCTCTTGAATTCATTGCTGGAAATATGTCTCATAAGATACGATGCTGTGGCGTTAGCTTGATAAACAATCGAGTCCTTTTCAAGGGTTTGATCAATTGAAGTAAGTATAAATACCAGGTCGTCTTCTTTCTTTGCTGCTAATTGCTGGCTGAAGTCTTCGGCGTCGCGGGTAGAGAGTTTATCTAATTGTTCGAGATAGCTCTTAAGTTTATTAGCGAATACGCGATTTTTAGCTTCGAAGGCTTTAATAATTACTTCAGTTGTAATGCCTGCAATGGGATTTACCGAAGCAATGATTGATTGGCATAAGTCAAGCAGGGCATTTCCGATTTCATTTAGAGTTTCCTTTTCCATTGCTGGTGGCCCCTTCTCAATCAGTTGAAGAGCGTGCTGTCTTAGCTCAAATAAGATAATTATGGGCGTTGGACAAAATGATAATCTCCATGATTGATGCAATTGCTAAGTTTATTCAGACATTTTTTCTGCGGACATATTTACTTAACGATTTGTCGGTTTCATATCGTGAATGAGAGCGAGGCAACAGTAATTATTTGATGTTCGAATACCGTGCTGATGGTCTTTGCGATTGTTCGGCGTTGACAGGTTCGTGCGAGAGTTGTACAGGGGTGCCGTATTGGACGGGGTGGCATGCGCGCCTGAGCTCGGCATGCCGAGCAAGGTGCTTGCAGCTTTCTTGATCTCTTAATCCAACAGTTTGGATAATGGGTGATACCGCACCTATCTCCAAGCTTCGGTAAGTCGCGTCGGCTATCAGGATATGGCGCACCACCCTTGCAGTTGGATCCATCCGTCGTGCATGGTTGACCCTGAAGAAGTTGACGAACCAGTCGAGATAGGCCTGCACGTTCCTGGGAAAGCCGGTTCGAGCCTGTAAGCCTCGGCGGCCTCGGCCAGAGTGCCCGCACCGACTTCATCGCGTCTGCGCTTCTAGTCGACGGCTTCTCTGGGTAGCAGGAACCCATCGACGGCGAACCTCGCTACGAGCGCCCCAAAGGCGTTCGCTCTTCCCATATGGATCAGTCTCATCCGCCCGAACGCCCGCCCGGAGGGATTGCCGTCAAACAAAGATCCGAGTGGACTCGGGCGGGTCCGCCGTTTGGCTGGGAAGAATATAGCATTCGGAGTCTTCCAGCCCCTTAATCGGCAACTGTTATTTGAACTGTTAGAATCAGTTTTTGCGAATCGGTTTTTTGCAGTTCCGGTTCTTCAGGGGTATTCTAATAATCCCTTTCGATCGATTGCCTGGTGGTTAAACTATGCTGAATTTTACCGTTGGTCCAGTTATGTCCGATTCTGAGGTTCTTGCTATCGGCTCTGAACAAGTCCCGTATTTCAGAACGCCCGAGTTTTCTGAGGTTATGCTTCAAAACGAGGCGCTATTCCTTCGGTTCGTTGATGCGCCCGAAGAGTCCCGTGCTGTATTTATCACTGGGTCGGGCACTGCGTCCCTTGAAGCCTCTGTTGCAAATGTTTTGTCTTCTGAGGACAAGGCCCTTGTTGTGGTTGGTGGCAGTTTTGGCAAGCGCTTTTCTCAGCTCTGCGATATTCACGGTATTCCCCACGATAATATTGAGCTTCCCTTTGGTAGCACTTTGACTCCCGAAATGTTGGATCAATTTGACCAGCAGGGTTATACGGCCCTTTTGGTAAATATTCACGAGACCTCTACGGGCGTTCTCTACGATGCGTCAATGCTGTCTGATTTTTGCAGGCGAAACAATATGCTGTTCATCATGGATGCAATTAGTGCTTTTTTGGCCGATCCTTTGAGTATGTCAGATCTTGGCGTCGATGTATTTATTACGGGGTCGCAGAAAGCGCTCGCCTGTCCTCCGGGGGTCTCCCTTATTGCGCTTTCGAAAAGGGCCATCGATCGTGTGGAATCAAATGATCCTAGCTGTATGTATCTCGATCTTCGCTCGGCTCTTAAAAATGGCGAGCGAGGCCAGACTCCGTTTACACCTGCCGTTGGGACCTTGTTGCAGATTAATAAACGGTTAAATTTAATTGCGGAGAACGGCGGACCTTCTGTCGAGATCGAAAGGGTTTCTGCTTTAGCTCGGGATTTCAGGTCGCGGATATTTGATTTGCCTCTAGAGCAGGCCTCCCCTGCGCCGTCTAACGCAGCGACCATTCTTCATCCTCTGAATGCTTCTGCACGCGATATCTTTGCGACTCTCAAAGACGACTATGGTATTTGGGTGTGTCCTAACGGTGGTGAGCTTGCGGATAGAGTTTTTCGCGTTGGTCATATAGGTTGTCTTACGATTGATGATAATGTTCAGCTGGTTAATGCACTTGAAGACATGCTATCTAAGGGTCTTCTGTAGATAAAAGGCTTGATTACTATGGTGAAAGTCATTACATACGGTACGTACGATATGCTTCATTATGGTCATATTCGACTTTTGGAAAGGGCTCGAGAGCTTGGCGACTATTTGATTGTCGGCGTTACTGCAGACGATTTTGATCGCGCTCGCGGAAAAATTAACGTTGAGCAGTCCCTTGCCGAGCGAATGGAAGCGGTGCGCGCCACTGGACTTGCCGATGAAATTATTGTCGAGGAATATCAAGGTCAAAAAATTGACGATATTCAAAGATATGGTGTCGACATTTTTACTGTTGGATCCGATTGGCGTGGCCATTTCGATTATCTAAATGAATATTGTAAAGTTGTCTATCTTGACCGGACGGAAGGCATCTCGAGTTCGGAGATAAGAAGTCAAAGACAAACACTGAAGATGGCTTTTGTAGGCTCGGGTCCTGTGCTCAATAAGTATGTTCGCGAAAGTTCGTTCGTGAACGGAATACTAGAGGTAGGACGACTCACGGCGTCTTCTGTTGTTGATGAAAAACTAATACTATTCGACCAGTTGCTAGACAAGGCGAATGCTTTATTTTTGGCTACTCATCCTGATGGACACTATGATGAGATTCTCCATGCTCTCAAAAAAGGCGTCCATGTCTTATGCGAGTCTCCTATTGCAAAAACCGAGGCTCAAGCAAAGTATTTGTATCAGTTTGCTCGTGATCATGGTTTGATTTTGATGGATGCAATTAAAACCGCCCATGCCATGGCTTACTCTCGATTGCTGCTGCTTGTTAAATCCGGCCTGATAGGAAAAGTCGTTTCGATTGATTCAAACTGTTCTGGTATGAGCGGACTATCTTTAGATAATGACCCTGGGTGTGCTGATCAGGGGGCTTTGGACTATTGGGGACCAACTGCTGTATTGCCCATCGTTCAGCTTCTCGGAGGTTTGCCAAATGATGAGCACTATGTCGTAATTAGGGATGGCGAAGCGGAGAAACTCGATGTATTTGTTCGTGGGTCATTTACATTTGACAATGCTGTTGCATCTTTTAAGGTCGGACGTTCTGTTAAGACGGAAGGGGAGCTGGTCATTTCGGGCACGAAGGGCTATGTCTATGTTCCAGCGCCGTGGTGGAAGACCGATTATTTTGAGATTCGCTATGAGAGCGCTGATGATAATAAACGTTATTTTTATCAATTGGATGGAGAGGGCGTGCGAAATCAATTGTCCGTGTTTACGCGTTCAATCGATCGTGGCCTAAAGTTGCAGGGCGTTTCAGAATCCGATTCGGCTGCGATTGTTCGCATGTTTGAGCGTTGCGCCGATTCTAATTCTTCATCGTGTATTAGTCTGTCTTAGCGTGCGATTGTCTTGAGCCGTTATTAATGGGAAATGCCGTGGTTTAAAAGAAAGCAAAATCGGTCGACCCATGATAGATCATAAACGTAATTAACACTCTTTCTCTGTTTTGACTATATGGTGATTCTTCCTGTTTAAAATATGAGGAATCACCAGTTCGCTATATTGAATTTTGTAAGTCATTTTGACCATTAACAAGGAGATTGACAACGTGGATCAAGCCACTGCGCTTCGCAAGCTTCAGCAAGAGGAATATGACATTTTGTGCGCTGTTGCCCGTCTGTGCGATGAAAATGATATTAAATGGATTCTTGATTCAGGAACTGCATTGGGCGCCGCGCGTCACGGTGGTTTTATTCCATGGGATGATGACATCGACATCTCAATGACGCGCAATCAGTTTAATAAATTTATTAAGATTGCAGAAGAGCAACTCTCACCGGAGTATGAGTTGCATACATTTGATAATACGTCTACGTTTGGTGGCTTTTTTGCAAAAATTACCAAGAAGGGAACTGAATTCGTAAATAGCGAATCTCTAGCTTCTGGATATAAACAGGGCATTTTTATTGACGTCTTGGTGCATGACACCTTATCACCTATCGATGATGAACGTAGAAAACAACTTTCAAACGCGTCACGTTGGCAGAAGATGTCCTACTTGTATCATTCTTCGTTCGTCAATGTCCCTCATAAAGGATTGTTGGGCAATGTGGAATCTTTTGGATGCTGTTTAATCCATTATGCGTTAAGGGCAATCATTAGGAATCGAGACTTGTTGAAGCATCACTTCAACAAGTCAATCATTGATGAATCGCCTGCTGTTTTCGGCGATGTGATTAAAAATCTATCCTACGATTCCGATGCCCCCCTTCCTTATGAGATGGTTTACCCGGCAGTTAAGATTAAGTTTATGAACTCCCTATTTCCTGCTGCTCGGAATATTGAAGGTTATCTATCGGAAATGTATGGGAGCTGGCAAGAGCTGCCCGCCCCTGAAGCGAGACATACCCATCTTCCGATTCGCATAGTTTTTTCCGATGGAACAACATGGTCAAAATCTTAATTGCAGCAAATAACGTTCACCATCTCCATCCACTCCAGATAGACCGGGCCGTTCGCATCTGCCTTGTGCGCCTCGCTCTCGAACCCACCGCCCCTGACCAGCTCGTCGTGGGCCCGCTCGAGGTCGTGGATGTGCGGCGACCCGGGCGCTATTCTGCCGCCCATGGACTTCCTCACGCGCGCTGAGCTCGGCTTCCCGTGGCCGCGGGCGATCGCGACCGTGTTCTTGTGGACGTCGATGGCAACGCAGTTGCAGAGCTTCTGGTGGGACAGGCCGCGCTTGCGGGCCCGCCCGTAGCCCTTTGAGAGGTCGGTGCCGTCGTTGTAGGTCTCGTCGACCCAGACGGTGTCGCGCGGCACGATCCGGTCCTGGTAGCCGGATACCGTGGCGAGCACGCGGTGCCGCCACTCGAAGGCGGTCTTGTGGGTGATGCCGCACAGCTCGGCCGCGCACTCGACGGGGACGTTGTGGCGCATGGGCCTGATGAAGGAGACCCAGACGGGGAGCGGCTTCCGGCAGTGCTCGAGGACGGTGCCCGTGAGGGAGGTGAACCTCCTGCCGCAGCAGCGGCAGCGCCACCTCGGGACGTCGGCGGCGGTGGAGCCGTCCCTCCAGGCTCCGCTGGCGCCGACGTCCCGGGCATTCCGGGTCCGGACGATAGGCCGCGGCGGCCTCGGCGAGCTTGCCGAGGCCGATCTCATCGCGGCAGCGTCTCTCGTCGACGGCTTCTCTGAGCAGCTGGAACTCGTCGGCGGTGAGGCCCGCCACGATGTCCCTGAAGGGGTTCGCTCTTCCCATATGGATCTGTCCCATCCGCCTGAACGCCCACCCGGAGGGATTGTTGCCAACCAAAGATCCGGGTGGGCACTCGGGCAAATTCTCTGTTTGGCATGGAAGAGCATAGCATTCGGGGGCCCTTCGGTCCCCGAATCATAACCTGTTATCTTTACTGTTAGATTATCTAAGGTTCTGTTAGACCAGGATTGGCATACATGTGTCCCCACGGTGTCATATTGTTGATCCCATAGACCGCGATGATGGGGGCAGCATAAACGCCGAAGACCTGGTCCTCAACTTCAAGAAGGATATGGCGAACCTCAGCAAGATCGAGCGCCGCCGCGCGATCGAGTCCGTCAGGGACGTGATACGCGCGGCGGCGTTCGACGACGCGGTCGGCTTCGCCTACGAGGTCGATTGCTGCCCCCGCTGCAGCTCGGTCGTTATCGTCAAGAAGGGCAAGTTCGGGAACGGTGGGCAGCGCTGCCTCTGCCGCGACTGCGGCAGGACGTTCTCCGGCTCCACCGACCGGATCCTCGGCACGAGCAGACTGCCACGCGAGACCTGGACGGCCTACGCCGAGTGCTTCGTCCTCATTCTGCCCCTGCGCGGGTGCGCGACACGCTGCCGCGTCTGCCTCAAGACCGCCTGCACCATGCGCCACAGGCTGATCGTGTGCCTCTTGGCATACTCGTCCTGGTTCAGGGCCGGGCGGGGCTGCGGCTGCGAACTCGACGAGACCTATTTCCCCGAGTCGTTCAAGGGCAACCACCGAAGGGCTCGTTCACGATACCGCGCTCCCTCCCGTCACCGCGGCAAGCAGGCGCGCAGGCGCGGCCTGTCGCTCGAGCGGATTTGCGTCATGACCGTGTCGGGGATGCGCGGGGCCGTCTTCGCGATGACCATCGCGTCCCGCTCGTCGGTCTTGGCGTCGCCGGCGAAGAGACTCGCTGCCTTGTGCGCCGCGAGTCCCGGCAGGTACACCGCCGACATCCCGGCCGCCTTGGCGCGGCCGAGCGCGAGGGCGCACTATGTTGCGCGACTGGTCGACGACCACGAGTGCGTCGGGGAAGCGGCCGAACGGCGAGTCCAGGTCGCCTTCCTTGTTCGCGACGGGGGCGCTCAGCTGTATCTCGCCGTCCCCGGTCGCGATGCATGCCCAATGGGACGATATCCCGACATCGAGCCCGATGACGGCTTCCGACATTCTAGGTGGCGCCACGGTGGTATCCTCCAATCGGTAGGCCGATCGGGTCCCCCTGCGACACCCATATTATCCGGCCGTGGCGCTTGCGCCCGGCAGTTTCCTATCAGTCGTCCGGAGCGGCGAGCGTCCCCGGTGGCAACACCCCCCCCGGGGCCCTCTACGGGGCAGGGGCAGACGGCCATCCGGAGGCGCCCGATCGGCGGCCCCTCGAAGCTTGCCCGTATCGTAGGCAATGCGCCGAATGCTCGCCATCGAAATTTATCGATGGCTTACTTCAGACTGTAATGGGCGAGATGGCTGCGTTGGTGTCAATAATTATTGGAGTACCATTCAATTTGCCGCTATGTATTATCAAAAGGTCGTGGCTTCTCCTGTCTTTTTTGAGCGTTATAAACAATGCCTTCATACTCTATTGATTGCTTTGCTAATCTTAAATAATGACTTTGGGAGGATTTTTGGAAATAGATAAAGGACAAGATACTGGCGTATGTGTGCTTCTCTCGGCTTATAAGCCTGATCTTGAGTTTTTTGCCGAACAACTTGATTCGATTGATGAACAAACGTTTCCGGTTACGCTTTTGGTCAGAAATGACTGCCCCGAATCGGCCTCTTTAGAGTGGTTTATCCAAGAGCATATAAAGAAAAACGCCTTTCGGTATTACCATGGCGATAAAAATCTCGGTTATGTCAAATCGTTCGAGGCGCTACTCTCTTTGGCAGAAGGGGATTACGTAGTATTTTGCGATCAAGATGATATTTGGGAGCCTAACAGAGTTGAGCTTTCGCTCAGTCATATGCTAGAAGAAGGCTCAATTCTTGATGTCTGTGATAGATCAGTAATCGACGAAAACGGAAATGTGCTGGTAGAGAGCTACAGAAAAGCTCACCCTAATTCGCCGGAAGTAAATTGGTGCTCTGGAGAGGATATTACTGTTCAGGCCGCAAGCGTATGCTACGGCATTGGCATGGCTCTCATGTTAGATACGAGTGCGGCTAAGTCTATGATTCCCTTTCCGGAATCCACTGCACATGATTTGTGGTTGACATTGGGCTGCAGCGAACTGGGGAAGTGCAGCTTTACTATGACCCCTTTGGTTAAGTATCGTCGACATGGCGGTAACGAAACTGGATTCCTTGCAGGTGTTGCTTCAAAAGATGATTGGTATTCGACAAGGGTTAAAAACAGGGTAGATACTGCTAGGCGATTTGCCGATAGATTTCCTGATTCACCGCATCTAAAGGAAATAATGGGTTTCGCTGAAGCTAGAGAACGGCGTTCCATAATTGGTTTACTTAAATACCGACGAGCTTGCCCGTCTATCGCTAAAGCTGATATCGTCATACGACTTGTGCCGAATTGGTTATTTATTTTGATTTTGAAAGAACTTAAAGCTGCGAAATAGCTCCGTATCCTTATCGCGACAGGTTTAGAAGGGCGCTTATATTTGTGAAGGCCACAGAGAAGACTCTTTCGATTAAACATAATATGATCTGGAATACCGTCGGTTCGTTGACGAATTTGGGCTGTCAGTGGCTTATCACCATTTTGGTTGTTCGGTTGTCTGATGGATATAGTGCAGCTGGCATTTACTCGCTGGCTATGTCTATTTTCAACATGTTTTCTCAATTAGCCCAATACAGGATGTACACGGTACAAATTGCAGATGTTGAAAGGAAAAACTCTGCAGGTGAATACCTAGCTTTTCGTTTCATTACTACGTTTATTGCGTTTGCAATGTTAGCTGTCTATTCCATTGTTACGTGTCGTATTGATGCGGTGCCTGCTGTTCTTTTGTATGCTCTCTATAAAACCGCCGCTTTAGTCATTGATGTCATGCATGCTAATGATCAGGTTGGCCATAGGATGGACTATATTGGGAAATCCCTCATCATGCAGGGTGTCGGTTCTCTTCTTTTATTCATTGTTGTCTTTGGGTTTTTAAATAGCCTCGAAGGTGCACTGTTGCTAATGACGGTAGCGACAATAGGCATCGGAATTGTTTACGATTATCCAAGATCAAATCGGATTTCTGCAATCAAGCTTGGAATTAGCCGAGCGAAGGTCAGAGCCTTCCTATGTGGCTGCTTGCCCATCGTTCTGGGTGGCATTGCTGCTTCTGCGGCACCGAATATTCCCAGGCAGTATTTATCTTATACATTCGGAGATTCTGCTCTGGGTATTTATGCATCAGTTGCTGCACCCGTGGCAATTATCCAAATGGGTGCGACGTATATCTATAATCCTTTATTAGGTTATCTAGTAGAGCGTTACTATTCTAGGGAAAAGTCCTTTTTTACGCTTATAGGTAAAATACTTGCCGGTATTTTATTTGTCGGCGTCATATCAGCAGTTGCCCTTTTCTTTTTCGGTAAATTATTGCTGTCTTTGTTTTATGGCGCTGGAATAGCCAAACATTCTGATCTCCTTCAGCCTATGTTGGCTTGTGCCTTTTTAACTGGCATTGCCTGGTTTGTCAATGATTTGCTGGTTTCTCTTGATAATTACCGTGGAGTATTTGTTGGCAGCATATTGTCCTTAATTAGTGCTGTTGCTGTGATGGCTCCTGCGCAAATGCTGTTTGGGTTAAATGGCCCTACTGTATCGGCGCTTATATCCAATGCAATTTGCCTTATCTATCAGTCTTTTGTTTTGGGGAAACAGTCGCAACAACGGTTTGGGGAAAAGAGATAGTCCGATGATGTCTATAGCTCACGCACTATTAAAGCTGCAAAACATTGAAATGGACATCCTTCGGGTCATCGCTGCATTCTGTTCTTCACACAACATTAGGTGGTGACGGCGCAGGATTAAGGATATGAGCTTTTTATCAGATGAGGTTATGTAATGAGCACTTCTATTTGTATTTTCACCCACCATTATCACCCGCAACTTAGCGGAATTGGTAATTTTGTCGATGGTCTCGCTCATGCACTAGCTGCCCGCGGCGACAGGGTGGTTATCGTTACTAATGATTCAATGCGCGTAGGAGTCGGTCATTCAGTCGAAAACGGTCTCGAGATAATTCGGCTTCCATGTATTTCATTACTTGATGGAAGACTTCCTCTTTCCAAAAAAAACAGTGATTATTACCGGCTCCTGCAAAGCCTTGATGATTATGAGTGGGACGGCGTACTTATCAATACGAGGCTTTTCCCCCTCTCACTCGAAGGGCTGAAGTTTGCTGCGAATCATGACATCAAGGCCGTCGTTCTCGACCACGGTTCAGCGTATCTTTCTTTCAATCAGCCGTTCCTTGATTTTTTTGTGCGCCGATATGAGGATTGGATTACGGATCGTGTAAAGTCGTTTGAACCTGATTTCTATGGGATTTCATCTAAAAGCGTTGAATGGCTCCAGCACTTTAATATCGCTGCAAAGGGCGTAATATCAAACTCAATCAATGCCTCATTCTATAGGAGTATTTCTTCGGGGAGAGATTTCCGATCTGAATTAGGTATCCCTCAGTCATCCATGGTTGTAGCTTTTGTCGGGCGGCTTATTCCTGAAAAGGGAATTAATTCAATTATTGAGGCGGCTCGCGCAAAAGATATTACCAAGCGTGATATTTGCTTTGTTCTCGCAGGGGATGGTCCGCTTGCTAATGAGGTCAAGGAAGCCTGTTCGTCTGACCTGTTTTGGCTTGGAAGATGTAACACAGAGGACATTTCCTCCTTACTTCAGCAAGCAGATGTGCTTTGTCTTCCAACTCGTTCCGAAGGCTTTTCAACGGTACTTCTTGAGGCTTCAGCCTGCGGAACGCCTGCTGTTGTAACAGATGTGGGAGGCGCGCGCGAGCTTATTCCAGATGATAGCTACGGCACGATAATTCAGTCAATGTCATCTGATGAGGTGGTTTTGGCATTATGCAGGCTATTTGATGATCGAAGGCTTCTTTCCCTTCAGTCTCGAAACTCTAGGGCTCTTGTTGAAAATCGATATAGCTGGGACGCCACTGCTATAGATGTCGAGAAGGCGTTTTGTATTCACTAAGTGATACTTGGCTGGCTTTTACTTAGCTTTTGAGTGAAGTTGGATCTAAGAACCGAATTTGTTATTGTCGACTTACCCTATTCGATTTTGTCTTTAGTTGGAGATGCACGTTTTGAATAATCCTGCAATTAAGAAAAGCGAGTACGCGCTTGCCATCTTTGGGCTGGGACTTCTCTTGTTAGCCGCTACGACATCACTGCACTATCAGAATTTAAATCTATTCATTCTTGAGCTCTTTTGCGATGTCGTTGCTATTGCGTGTTTATATTTGCAATCGAAATCACAGTCGAGTGGTGTCTCTATTCGTCAGATAACCGTCCTTGTCGTGACCAGCATTCTCAGCAGTTTTCTGGTAGTTTTCATCATATTGGCTGGCGCGAAGACGTTCGACCCCTTCGATCTAGGTGCGTGGAACATCGCAAGTCTTGTAATATGCTTTCATTTAATTTTATCGTTCCAGGGCATTGAGCTTTGCTATGGCCCGGTGAAGAGTTGCGTATCTTCGGTTAAGAAAATTGATGCTAAGAAATGTCTCTTTTTTTTGGCGGTTTCTGTTGGCTTTGCTGTTTTAATCGCCTTTATTGGCATCCCGCTCGATAAGTCGAAGACGGTGTTGTTCGCGTCTAGTTTGCCCATTACGGTCTTGATCGGCTTGATCGCTATTAATGGGGGCATTTCTTTCCGGAAGCCCGAACTGTTCGCTTTCGCATGCATTGTCTCAGTTGGTCTGTCAGTAATTATTTGCTTCCCCGTTACTAATTTTCTTACATGGGATGATGAGGTCCACTATGGAAATGCAAACAGTTTCTCCTACCTCACAAATGCTGAGATAACTAATTCTGACCGAATGATAGTCGAGCAGTTTTATATGGGGGACGGCTTTAGTTTGGATGCATCTTTGGGTAAGTACCCAATAGATGAAACAAGAGAGTTTAACCGTGGCTCTGTTGAGCAATTAGTCAGAGAGACTGATGAAAATGATATAGCTGAAGGCACCGAAGGTTTTAATTGCTTTGATAGTGTGGCTCTTTCTAAAATTGCCTATATTCCTTCATCTATCGGCCTTTGCTTGGGTCGGTTACTCCATTTACCATTTTCTGTCAAATTTGCATTGGGAAAACTATTTAATTTGCTTGCGTATGCAGTTATTTGCGGAGCGGCAATTCGTATAGCCCCTTGCAGAAAATGTCTCCTCACTTGCATTGCGTTGCTTCCGTCTGCCGTGTTAATGGCAGCTAGCTACTCGTATGACCCCTGTGTAATATCGTTCAGCTTGCTGGGAACAGCTCTTTTGTTGAAGATGCTTGTTTCTGAAGAGGATATTTCTGATAAAACATACTTCGGATTTCTACTATCTTTTGCAATCGGGTTTGCAGCTAAAGCGATTTATTTTCCCTTATTTGGACTTGCGCTTTTAATTCCTGCAAATAAATATACTTCGAGCAAGCAAAGACACATCTTGATTGGAACTGCTTTATTCGTTTGTGCCATTATGATCCTATCTTTCTTGACGCCATATTTCTCTTCTGTCGTAAATAACATTTCGGATGCACGTGGTGGATCTGAAGTCTCTACGGCTGGTCAAACGACGGGAGTGCTTGCAAATCCAGTTGGAACTATAGCTGTGATCTCGAATTTCGTTTTTGGATCGATGCTGACCCCGGCGTTTCTCAATTCAATATCAACGAATATGGCTTATCTTGGGGACGTGTCAAATCTGTTCCCATGGCTTTCGTATCTCCCTATCATGCTGTTTGAAGCTATATGCATTATTGATAATGAACAAGTTGCTAAAATTAAGCTTAGCCGTTGCGGAATTGTTTGGACTCTATTCTTGGTACTTGCTACTTGCTACCTAGTTGCTTTGGCTCTATACATCGCTTTTACGGGAGTTGGAAGCCAGACAGTTGCGGGTGTCCAAGCGCGATATCTCATACCTTTGATAATTCCTTTCGCCTGTCTTTTGCTCAGGTTCCCTATTAACTGCAATGAGGATGAGAAGACTAAATTTACAACCTTTATGCTCATGGCTCCATTTGCGCTGCTGTATTTTGTAATGTTAGGGCTTCTGTATATCCGATTTTTCTAAATTAGCGCTACAGGTCATGGCTGTAGTAGAAGCGGGCAAATAGTTGGATTCGATTGGTCAGAATGGAACGGCGTTGAGGGTTCGCCCATGACATGTGCCCCGTATTTGAGGTAGAACTGCAAGGGGTCCTTATCCTGCGATGATGGATGGGGGCTCCATGTGAGCTATAGTTGAACAAGCTAAATATCTAAGCTTGAGATGTAACTATCTGATGGCTAGTCAGGATACTGTAAACTTTAGTTTGAGTTAAGCTATGCGTTGGACTGTAAGAGTCTCAAATTCTTTGAGCATCGCTAAGAGCCAACTGTTTTTGGAATGGATGAATCTCGATTGTCTTTTGCCACAACGACATGTTCAAAAGGACATCTGCGTGTTCTCGTAATAATTCCTGCCTATAACGAACAGGAGTGCATCCTCAATACCGTTGCAGCTATAAAAGCTGCGGGTTATGACTATGTTGTAATCAACGACGGCTCACAAGATAGAACGCTTGAGCTTTGTCGAGAGCACGGTATCAACATATTGGACCTGCCGCAGAATCTTGGTATTGGTGGAGCGGTTCAAGCGGGCCATAAATATGCCCAGAGATTTGGCTATGATATCGACATTCAGGTTGACGGCGATGGCCAACATGATCCTTCTTATATCCCTGAGCTTGTAAAGCTGATTGAAGGTGGGGCGAGCTTGGCGATAGGCTCTCGCTTCTTGGTCGAGACCGACGGTTTTCAATCAACTTTTATGCGTCGCGTCGGAATCAGGTGGCTCTCATTTTTACTTGAATTGCTTACGGGTAAGGTGGTTACTGATCCAACTTCTGGCTTTAGAGCCTGCAATAAAGACGCCATCGACTTATTCTGCAAGAGATATCCTGATGACTATCCGGAGCCAGAGTCGATCGCTTTGGCTATGAAGCTTGGTCTTCCCGTTATGGAAGCGCCTGTAAAGATGAATGAGCGCCAAGGTGGACGTTCATCTATCGGGGGCTTTTCTTCCGTCTACTATATGATCAAGGTCACGTTAGCCATTGTCCTTGTGTGCTGGGTTCATAGGGGAGACAAATTATGAATCTTATTATGAGGATTGGTGCGGCCCTCTTTTTCGGCGGATTCCTCGTCTATGTTTTGCGTCTCGTGTCCAACGGAAAGATGCTTCTTAAGTACTCTTTGCTGTGGATTTTGATGTGTATGGCGGCCTTGATTTGCGATTTATGTCCTCAGATTATTTACAGTTGCTCAACAGCTATTGGGTTTGTCAACCCGGCCAATTTCCTCTTTTTGGGTGCAATCGTGCTGTTGCTTGCAATCTCTTTGTCACTTAGCGTTGCCGTGAGTCGTCATGTTTTGGCGATCAAAAACCTTACTCATAGGATTGCCCTGCTCGAAAAAGAGCTTGAGAATCGGTTTGATAAACATGAATGAGCTCGATGCAATTGTTTGATTCAGCTTCTTTTTAGTTCTCCAGCGTTGTCGGTTGCGAAAAAGAAAGTGGAAATCAGCTTTATACAAACGAGGTTAGGCCCTTTGCTGAAGCTCGGATCGGTGCTAAACCTGATGGTCTCTTCGCGGATTGCCATCTGCTGGTCAATGGTGGTGATATCCCTGCTCCGGCTGCAGTGTTGTTTCAGCTGTTATGCTATGGTCAAATTAATTTGTATTAATGTTATACAGAAAATATAATCAGCCGGAGGACTCCATGACAAAAGAGCGTAATTCCATTATCGAGTTATTTAGGTTAATCTCGATGTGGTGTGTAGTTGCGCATCATTTTGTAATACATAATGCAGATGATATATCGGTTTTTGCTAGTCCTGTAACCCGTCTAGTTTTTAAGGGCGTGTTTCTCCCCATTGGAAAAGTTGCAGTTGGCTGCTTCGTGTTTATCACCGTTTGGTTTATAGCCGACAGGGCTTCGTTTAGTATCAAAGACGCAGCTAAGAAACTTGTAATTCTTAATAATGAAGTGGTATTTTACAGTATCATTTTGGGAACCATTTCTGCGATTACCGGTAACGTGCAACTCTCAGCCTCCTTTATTATCAATACAGTCTTTCCGATAGTCACGGGGTATGGTTGGTGGTTTACCACTTCTTATGCCGGCCTCATTTTGCTGCTTCCCTATATATTGAAGGGACTTCAAGCCTGTGGTAGAAAAGAACACAAATACCTTGCAGTATCATTATCTTTCGGATTTGGACTATTTCGATATCTGCCCTTCGTCTCGTTTCCAGCCGAAGGAATGCTTGTCGATCTCATTGTTCTCGCGATCGATATTTGTTATTTTCGATGGTACATTGATTTAAATACCACGAATTGGAACAAGCTGGCGCTTGCCGGGGCCGCATGTTTTGCATCAGGAATCTGCTTTCTATACCTTCCGTATCACTCGCAGGGAATAATTCATGACTTCTCTGTAAACCTATTTAACGGGTATGTTTACTCATCAGCAAATATCCTTTCAATGGGTCTCTCGTTTGCAATTTCTTTATCAGTGTTTAAATTGTGCCTGGTATTTAAATTTAATTCCTCCCGTCTCAATTGGATTGCGGGGTCCGCTTTTGCTGTATATCTGATTACTGACTATTCACTTGTTCAGAGCTGGCTCTGGAAGAGTCTGTTTACCTTCACCAATCTAGGAAATCAACATGGGGTACTGTTAGTGGTGTTGATTCCATCGTTTGTGATGGCTTGTTGTCTGGCTATCGATATCGGAAGAAGGACGATTGATTCACACTTGCCTTTGACTAAAAAGTCGTTTGTCTAACGTTGATCACGCTCGTCTGCCGCTCCTTAATTGCCTAATCTAACAGTTTAGATAACGGGTGATGCCACACCTATCCCAAGCTGCGGTAGGTCGCGTCGGCCATTAGTATATGGCGCGTCGCCCGTGCAGTCGGATCCCACCTGTCGCGCGCCTGGTTGACCCTGAAGAGGTAGACGTACCAGTCAAGGTAGACCTGCAGGTTCCTGAGCGACATCCCCGTGAACTGCCACAGGTAGCGCTTCAGCCGGGAGCACAGGTCGTTCACCATCTCCATCCGCTCTAGGTAGACCGGGTCGTTCACATCGGCCCTGTGCGCCTCGCTCTCGAGCCCCCCCCTTGGCCAGTGCGCCGTGGATCCGCTCGAGGTAGTGGATGAGCAACGACCCGGGCGCTATCCTGCCGCCAATGGCCTTCCTCACGCGTGCCGCACCCCGGGCGCCCCGAGTCCGGCCGATAAGCCGCGGCAGCCTCGGCGAGCGTGCCGGCGCCGGCCTCGTCGCGGCAGCGCCTCTCGTCGACAGCTTCTCTGAGCAGCTGGAAGTCGTCGGCGGTGAGGCCCGCCACGAGCGCCCTGAAGGGGTCCGCTCTTCCCATATGGATCTGTCCCATCCGCCCGAACGCCCACCCGGAGGGATTGTCGCCAAACAAAGATCCGGGTAGGCGCTCGGGCAAATTCTCCGAGGTCGCTGCGGCGCTCGCTGCGAAGCCTCTTAGATTGGCTATCGAGTGAACAATCCCCGTGCTTTAAGCAACTGGACTACCGATATGAAGCAGTTTGTAAGATAATTAACCCTCAGTAACAATTGTTTGTAACGGGGGATTCGATATGAAAAAGGCGTTGCGTGTCTCAACAGCTTTTTCTTTGGCTGCTCTTTTGACGGTCTCATCTTTGATGGGTCCTGTAACTGTTGCCCGTGCAGCGGATAATGCGAAGTCTATGGATGCCGCATCGGTTGCTGCGCCCGTGGATGATGGTGTAGCTTCGCGTGACGAGGGATCAGCCTGCGATGACATGACTGTTGATCAATCGCTGCCGGAAGATGTTGATGATACGGCCAATGAGGATTTCGGGGCAGAAGTTTCTGTGCCTGAGCGGGAGGTCGAATCGGTTGATTCTTCCTTTCAATATATCTATCTTGCCTACCCCACTCTTTCCAGCGGGACTGATCAGGTCGTTGCCTTTGCCACCCCTAATAACGGCGATATCATCGCTTCCGCAACACTTAACTATGTGAGCGCCAATGGAATTCAAGGAACCGTTGATGCCTCTGCAAAGGCTGATAATTCTGCTGCATTTATGTTTGGCTCGAAGCTGGAGCTCAACACATATTTTCTTACATCAATCTCGTATGTTTTGCAGGGCGATGAAGCTGAGTATGAGGTAGATCTTTCAGACAGGGATTATTCCTTTTCAGTTGTCGACGGCTCTGCAAGCTCCGAAGGCACATCTGTTTACTATGCAGACGGCGATGGTAAAGCCGTTGAGGCTCAATCGATTCAGCAGGCGTTGGAATGTGCCGATTCGCCCGATGGCATTTCTACTTATGCCGCGCGTTCGGCTCGTAAAAATGTTCGGGTAATTGCCCTCGATGCCGGTCATGGTGGCAGTGATCCCGGCGCGCAGGGAAACGGAAAAAGTGAGGCTGATCTTACTTGGAAGATCGTCACTGCTTGTAAGGCTAAGCTTGAGGCATATGGCTTTAAAGTTGTTCTTGCTCGCGAGCAAAGCGGCGGCTACTCCGGAAAAGATTTTCTCTATCGTGTCCAGCGATGCGTGAGCCAAGGCGCGCAGGCTTTTGTTAGTTTCCATATCAATTCCGGTTCGCCCGTTGCCCATGGTGCTGAAGTTTATGCCCCAACTGCCAATGGGAGCGATTACACGCAGGTTTCGGTAGAGCTTGCAAATAAAGTGATGAACAACCTCGCTTCTATGGGGCTCAGCTATCGCGGTGTGTTCCAAATGGAGGTTGGTGATGAGTTTGCAGTTATCCGCTGCGCTCGCGAACAAGGTATTCCTGGTATTCTGATTGAGCACGGTTTTATTTCAAATGCCGGGGACGTGTTGAATTACTTTAGCGATGAAGGGTGCAGGCGTCTTGGCGAGGCAGATGCTGATGCGATCATTGCGCAATTTCCCAAGTCAACCTGGCTTGATTACTCTTCCGTATTCGACGCGAATTATTATCTGTCGCATAATCCCGACGTTGCCAAAGCTACTTCTGGAAATAGCGATCTAGCTCTAGACCATTTTATTAACTATGGCATGAGTGAAGGTAGGCGCGGTTCTGCTTCTTTTGACGTACAGAGTTATTTTAATGAGTATCCAGATTTAAGAGCTGCCTTTGGCTTTGATTTAGTCAAGTACTATGAGCATTATGTCACAGCTGGAAAAGCAGAAGGAAGGCATGGGATCGGATGCTCAAAGATCGAGGGATACGCTACGACTATTAATGGCGTTGATTATTCATCCGTCTACAATCCATCATTTTATCTATCGAATAACGAAGATATTCGCAACGCTTTTTCTAAACGAAGCCCCGCTGGCGTTGTAATGATTGACGACGCGGCCGTTCTGCGCCATTTCGTCGGCTGCGGCATGGCGGAGGGCCGGCGCGGGAGCGGGTCCTTCGACGT
>CAKUBM010000019.1 GCA_934643145.1 uncultured Collinsella sp.
GACAGCGAGCAGCCCGAGGCGGAGGCGGACACGGCCATGCGCTCGTCCAGCGAGGTCGCCAGGCGGTAGTCGCCGTCCTCGACCGCGCGGGGGAGCGCCGGGTCCGCGAGCAGCCACGCCTGGGCCGCCGTCCCGTTGGGCGCGTAGAGCCACACCCGGTTGCCCTCGGCGGTGGACTGCGCGTAGTCGTCGAGCGCCATGCCCGACGAGGACACGATGGCGTAGCCGCCCTCGCAGGCCGAGACGCGCCAGAGCTGGGAGGCCGAGCCGTCCGGCCCGGCCAGCACGGCCCGGTCGCCCGACTCGGTCAGCAGCGCGCCGCCCGACGAGATCCTGTACAGGCCGGTGGCCGCGTCCCGCTCGAAGGAGAGGGCGCCCGCGCCCGAGGACAGCGAGCAGCCCGAGGCGGAGGCGGACACGGCCATGCGCTCGTCCAGCGAGGTCGCCAGGCGGTAGTCGCCGTCGTCGATGACCTTCTCTAATACGGTTGCTTTGTATATAGCTTTCATGTCGTACTTAGCGCACCATTTGCTGCTCGATTCTTTTGTGACGTTAGATGCTGCTGTTAGATCAACTTTGGCGCTGTCAGCCTTCCATTCCCTCAGATTCATCGCATAAGCAACAATCCCATTCTGAATCCCCGAGATGCTCGGCGGGAACGACTGGTTGTCGGCATCGATGGAAAAGCTCTCTTCCTTGGCATCCAGGTGCTGCTGAATGCGGCCGGCGTACTTCTCTGCCCATTCATCTGCCTTACCGTTTCGTACAAAGTAATTGTTGGACAGGTCGGTCGAGCGGTAGGCGTAGTCGTCCTTTTGGTAGTTTGCCGTGTGGTCGGAGTGGGCGATTGCCATGAGCTCGTCGGTCAGGCCAAAGTACAGATGGCGCTGGTCCAGGTCTCCGTACCAGTTGTCGCTGGTGTCGTCCCAGGTCAGGTCCATCTGGCACCATTTACCGTCGATCTTTACGGCGTTCCAGGTGTGGCCGTTGCCGGTGATGCGGCCGTTGGCGATGCCCGCCGCGTCAAGGAGCTTGGAGTAGATGCGCTGGTAGCTCTCGCAAGTGCCCTGGTGGCGCGTGAGGCCGCTTTCGGCCGAGCACCAGTTGAGGTTGTGGTCGTACTCCAGCTGCTCGAGCGTCCAATCGTGGAGCCACAGCGCCATGTCGTATTCCGAGCCGTTTGTCTCCTGCCTGCACAGGGCCACGGCGTCGTTGACGATCTGCGTGACGCTGTGGCGGGCGGCGTCGTTCACGGTCACCTCGGCCGTGGTGCGCAGGTAGTAGATCCCCTTGTCGTTTTGGGGGTCGTTTCTGTCGTTGTCCATAAAGTAGAAGTGGATGCGGTACGTGCCCGACGCCGTGAAGTCGAAGGTAAAGTCGTGGCCCGCGGTGCCCAGGTCGTGGTAGCTGGCCCATGCCTGGCGCGACGGGTCGCAGACGCTCTCCTGGCTGCCGCCGTCCCAGTAGGTGGTCACGTCCATGCGCGCCTTGGCCTGGGACGAGCCGTCGGTCTGGGTCACGTGGAAGGTCGTCGCGGTGCCCGCGGGGGCGTCGTTCCACGAGACGGTGAAGGTGACGCCGTTTTGGGTTGCCGTGGCGGAGTGGGCGTAGGCGGTGTTTGCTGCGGTTGTGATGGCCTCGAGGGTGGGGGTGGTTTGCGTGCGGAGGGATGGGGTGGGGGTGGTGTCGGTTGCGGTGGGGGTGCCGGGCGTGGAGGTGGTGCCGTCAGTGCTTTCCGTGTTGGCTGCGCTGGTGCCGGCGGATGTTGCGGTGCCGTCCTCTACGGTATCTTCTGTCGCGCTTGTGTTGGCGCCGTCCTCGGCCTTGCCCGTGTCGCTGACCGTGGCGTCTGCTTGCGCCTGCTGCCCGGCGGTTACCTGGGGCTGGATCGCCTCCGCAATGGCTGCCATGGGCATCGTCGCGCCGACCATGGACGTGCACGCGATCGCGCAGAACAGGTAGTAAAGGGGTCTTTTCATAGCGGAGCCTCTCGGTGAGCAGCCAATAGGGTCCGAAGGCAGCTCCAGGCCAGCACTCCGCACATATTTTGTTGGGGTTTATTTTACGGGAACCCCAGTCAACAACAGCGAACTTTCTGGGGAATGTTGGGGAGGGGAGGGAGTTGGTTCGTCGACTACGTTGTGATTTGCGCCGCGAGACTCGACACGGGCACCTTCTAGAAAAAGTCTGTAAGGCTACGCCCTGGGTCTAGCTCTGTGCGCTTGTGCTCTTCGATTATGCAGTCAGGGTTGTATTTGTCGGGCTTAAGGCGCCATCCGATCGATCGCTTACGTTGGTGCACTGAATGTAGTTGCCAATTGGCAACTATGCGAATATAGTTAGCATCATGCTAACTAAGGGGTGGTCATGAACCGAACCAAGTTTCGGCCGACATATTCTCTAGACGAGGCCAAATCCTTGGCCTGCTCGGGAGAGATGGTTGTAAACGGCAAGGTGCGCAGGCACCTGATCAACCACTATGGCTATTTGGATATTGATCGTTTTCTCGCCGATCTATTTGAATACCTAAAGCCCAGCGATTTCAGGAAATCCATCGCACTCGATATGGATGGGCCTTTGCACGATGTTTACGCAGACGTCTATGTTTGTCGGGATTTTGAATGTGAGGATTGGTACGTTAAGTTTTCAATCGATTCTGAAGGCAAGGCGAATTTAAACGTCTTGTCTGCGAACATCGATGGATATATTCATTAAAGGAGGAGTCATGCGTTGCATGGAATGTGGCAAGGAAATGCAATTTACCACGGCGCCAATGACTGAAATTTACCGTGGCGAGAAATTTACTGTTGAAGGAATTGGGCATTATATTTGTGAGTGCGGCAATGATGAAATGACCGCTGCGGAGGCAACTAAACTCGCCCATGCGCTTGCCGCGCAATACGCCAAGGCTCATGAGTTTCTAACTCCCTCGGAAATAAAGCATTTGCGCTCAGATCTTGGTTTGACTCAGCATGAATTTGAGTCACTTTTAGGAGTTTCAAAACCAACGTCATCACGATGGGAGAACGGAGCGTCTCAGCAGACTGTTACTGCCAATACCCTTATGAAGCTCATTCGCGATGTTCCTGAGGCGCGCGAATACCTGGGCTTGGCTCCCCATGAGAGGACTGCAACTCTTAAGTCATCGCTTTTGTCTGTAATACCAGGAGGAAAAGCCCCCGCTTATAGGGATTCTGATCCTTTGGTTGAGGAGAATTCCTTCCGATTGGAGATGTAAATGGACTCGTTGAAAAAACAGCGCATTGAGTCTTCGTTGATTACATGCGTGTCTAAAAAAGTCGATAGATTCTCATTTGACGGCGGAATGACCCCGAAGGAGGGAGTTAATAAGTCAGACGGTGAGTTTAACGTTAGAAATGACATAACGAGTGCCTTCTCTGATGAAAATGGAGTTAGATTTCGGCAGCTCAACCTTGTCATAGAGCTCATTCCCAGTGATGAGGGCCGCTATTATCGTTCCGAAATATCAGTGTCCGGTATCTATCGTGCTCCGTCTGATTTAGACGATAAGGCATTTGATAGGGAGGCGCTTAGCTTCGGCATGCAAGACCTGTATTCCTTTGCAAAGGGCGTCATTGAGAATGTTGCTGCTGGCGGGGTATGGGGCCCTCTTTATCTGCCGCAGATCAGCTTTTCTATGTAGCTCGACCTTTGTCCCCAAACCTGAAAAATGATTGACCACAGCCCGACTCTTCCGTAAAGTAACCCTTGATGAGGCCTAGCGACGGTACGTCCGGCTTGGTCCGTGGGAACCGCCGAAAGGCGGTTTTTGCGTTTAAAGGGCCGTTTTCCAAGGGGCGTTCGGTGTATTCTTCGCTTCCGGATGCTTGGTTTTAGGATCGCGTCGAAAATGTTGGTGTAAAGGTGACGCTCTAGCGTCCGTTCAACGAAGAAGGGCCTTCATCCTAGAATCTGAAGTCACCGCAGGTTCTAGGAAAGGACGAAGACCCCTATGGAAGTCTTATCAGGCCCTACGCCGGACATGCTCGCCATGCCCGGCTCGACGACGGCACCATCGAGATGCGGGAGCTGCTCCACAGGCTGGCCGAGCAGGTCGTGAACGCCGTGATGGACGCGGAGGTCGATCAGCTGTGCGGCGGCGGGGCGAATTTAACCTAAACACTCAGTCAGCTGGCGGCGCCAGGCGCTGATATAGCTGCTGATTGAAAGACATTCTGGTGAGTTCGCTGTTGCCCAGTTCTTCAACCCGCGGATCCCTGTCGTTATTGCCGTATATCAACACGCATAGGTCTTCTACAAAACGCTTGCGTCTACTTTCAATATCCTGCATAAAAGGGAGCTCATCTTTATTGGCTCCCCATACCGATTCAATCACTTCATCAAGATATCGGATGAAGCGATTGCTGTGTTTCGCAAGTTCATAGACGGCCGCGTAGTCAGTGCTGGTCTTCATTTCGTGCCATGCGAGTGGGTCATAGTAAGCAAGAATAATTAGTACAGGAAGCAGGCCCTGGCTTGGGAAATGCTGAACCCGTCCATCCCCAAAGTACCCCCAGTGGTTAACAATGTATCCGGAAAGATTTGTCATAGAGTCAACAAGCCTGTTGCAGGCTCTTAACGAGGCATGTTTGTAGCTGAGCAAATCGATAGTTATATCCATGAAGGTATATCCATCCATTGTATTGATGCCCTTATACAGAAGATAATCAGCCGGCTTTATCGGATCTAGCTCTAGGCGCTTGTCGTAGAAGCGTTCGAGGTATTTTCTTCCTTCAAAGCTTGGGCCATATACACCCTGGAGGGAATGTGCGAGCTGCGTAATGTCGGTCGAATAAACCACAACGATGCTCTCTTGCTGGAAGAGGGTTTTGGTTTGCTCGAGTACCTTTATGGCGAATTCGGGCCGGCAACGGTCTAGCTCGTCGATGAAGATGACGGCTCGGCTGGCTATGCCGGGTAGGTTGGTCTTAATGAGTTCGTCAATTTTGCCGCGGAGCTCTTTTTCTTCTTTGTATCGTGCGAGAAAATCGGTTCCACTGAAATTTTCGATGACGCCATTTATGTCTCCGCCATATCCGATAAGAGAAGCGGCGGCTTCTAGGACGCCAATGACTCCCTTGCCGAAATCCTTTCCTCCCTTGACGCACTGTTTCTCTGCGGCATTGGCAATAGTGGCCAATATGGGCAAGATTGGATTGTCAAAATGGTCGTCCTCCCACGCGTTGAAATAAATGGGAAGGCATGGCGCTTCGAGGAGCTCCTTGTCGATTCCCCCATACGTTGAGCTCAGTTGTTCACGGTCTTGCTCGAGAGTGGAATTTGCCATTTGCAGGACTCTCGCTACTTGTTTTACAAAGAACGTTTTGCCAGAGCCCCAAGGCGCGTCAATAACAAAGGTATACGGAGGCTCAACCGCAATGAGCATCTTTAAAAAGTCATCGATCTCTCTCTTGCGGTGAAGGGGGTCCGCGGTAAGCGCGTTATCAATTGCTTCCGGTGTAGGTTCCTCATCGACTCGTTTCATGTTGGGTGCCTTCTTTCTGTGAGCTAGGGCTTCGTTTCGGTCTTATCCGTTCTGTAAATAGGATCGAAGGGTTTCTTCTTGTTTAGCTTTCATCCGTAGGTTTTACCCTTTTAGTGTTTAACAATGCCTAGACCGTAGAATGGGCTCAATGGTTTTGCTGATTGATAGGGTGGTTTAGATGGCGCTTTCTATGAGTCGAATCCACTGGGATTACTTTATTCTGCTCGAGGAAGATGTCATTCGTATATTGCATTGCATCGAGCCTACCGAAGCGAACTATGCCACCTATGGCGCCGAGCTCGTTAAAGCCTATCTCTCGATTTGTTCCGAGATCGATGTCGCCTTTAAAGATCTTAACCACCTTGTTGGGCGTTACGAGAGCGCCGATTGGGGCGCGGTTAAAAACATTTCCGGGGCGCGTGAGATGGTCCACGCTCGCTTCTCACAACAGTTTCGTTTTAGCTGGGTTGTTATTGATGCCAGCGAGATCGTTATTAACCCTTGGTCATCTTGGTGGGCAGATGATGGGACCGAATCCACCATGAATCCTGAATGGTGGGTCTCGTATAACAATGTCAAACACCATCGCTTAGATAGCTATGCCGAAGCCAATCTTGGCAATGTGCTCCAGGCGCTTTCAGGATTGTTCGTCCTCCTTTCCTGTTTATATCGGTATGAGTATGAACACAATGCGGATGAGGCCCCTCGCTATCTGCCCGCCCCGCAGCGATTGAAGTTTTCGAGTCGGGGGATTGAAATCGGCTCGTGCGATCCGTTATATGTTATCGGTACTGCACTCTGTTCCTCTCCGGGCTTTCATGTTGACATGCCACTGCAGCTGCTTTCATCAGACGAGAGAGATGCTCGTGATGATTGCGAACAGGGTGTGAGTTCGATTCGGGTGAATGCATGAGCGTAATTGATTACCAGCAATTGGCGAAACCGCTCTATTCTCGCCAGGCTCGATTAAGCCGTGTCTCAACGGTTTTGAGTTGGCTTGTCTATGCGGCGTGAATGTTTGCTCGTTTGAACTTGAGTTGCTTTCAGGAGGCGATGGAGACCGCGCTGTGCCTGGACTCCGTTACTTCCAACTGCATTGAGTGGGATTCCATGCTCGGTATTAATTGAATGGTCGATTGCTCGCTCGTCGGCTTGTTATGCGGTTAATGGCAGCTTCAACACGAGGCCGTCTTTCACCTCCGTAAGACTCGATGCAGGAACCTTCCAAAAAAAGTTCGCAAGGCCGCTGCCTAAGTCCAACTCTGCATGACCGTACTCTTCTTTTTTGCAGCCAGGGTTGTTCTCGTCGGGCTTAAGGCGCCAATCGACCGGTTGCGACCCGATGATTCGATACTCGCGTTGGTACGCGTATTTGGGGGCTTTGATGACGAGGTTGTACGGGGTGCCTTGGAATGCCTCGTCAGTCACGCTTGGAACAGGGGCGCCGTAAAAGACAGGGCCGTGCAGGGAGATGCCATTTCCTGAATCAATCTTTCGATTTAGAAGTCGCTCAAAGCAGCCGTACCGCACGATACCGATCCAGCCGTCAGCGCACCTGAACTCATCGATCATTCGCCTGGTAATCACGACAGTGTTGTCAACGATGTCGCTCTCCCGCACCGTGAACATGCAGTAGATCGGCGAGAGCCAATGGGCGTAGACGCCCATGCCGTACGCCAGAGACGCTTCTAGCGGATCGCCCTGCTCTCCGGGCAGACCGTGGTAGTAGCCGGCGGCGTTCATATAGAGGCGCCCGTTCATCAGGTCGTTGATGTACGCCTCTTGGGGAGCGAACTTCAGTAGGTAGATGATGTCGTCTATTGGCATGGCTAGTCCTCTCGTTGGTTGATGTATCCCGAGCCTCGTCATGTGCTCAGGTTCTTAGTGCAAATATAAGAGCGTCTCCTCAAACCCGCGTGCCGGATTGGGTAATGTCGTGAAAGTTGGCGTAGCGTCCGATCTAAAGCAATGCGTCTCGACGTTGAAGAACCTGGTATGCGGTTGATTCGATCATCCTCTCGCTTGTGGGCATTGATGCTTTCGTGGCGGGCGAACTGGGTATGATGCTTCACCTTATTGAGGTGTATAGTACGTAGTCATAGTACAAAAGCTCTTTGGGGCTTTAAGGGTGACGCTTTCAGTTAGAGGGTGTTGCCCTTTTTTATGCGTTTAAAGTCTGGCACGCCGGCCGTGTCCGCTTCGACGATGGACTCATTTTTCCGCACTTCCGTGTTCGGCGCCCTATACCTGTTGTCTTGGGAGTGGTAAACACTTGATTGATGTTTCTTAAAGTCTATAATCAAATAAAAACTCTGAAATATCTTTTCAAAACAATGAAAGGAATTTTGAGGACGATGCTTTGTCAGTTCACCTTCAGGAACTATAGATCCTATCGCGACGAGACCGAGCTTTCTATGCAGGCAACATCGATGAGGGAGTTCGAGCGCTCCCTCATAGAGTGCCCTGACGGGCAGAGTTTTCTTCCGGTGGCTGCGGTGTACGGGCCTAACGCTGGCGGCAAGTCTAACCTGCTCGAGGCGCTTGACTACATTCGTTCGGCGGTGGCCAGGCCGATCAGATTGCTGTCTGCCAGCGCTGATGCGCCAGAGGGTAACCGTCCTTCGATACCCCGTTGCTCTGCGTTTGAGTTCGATGAAGTGTCGGCTACTGAGCCCACCGAATTCGAGCTCTACTATCGCGCGGGTGAGCACGAGTATCGCTATGCCCTGTCCGTGCATGCGGACGAGATCGTGTCCGAAGGCCTGTGGCGGCGAAAATTGGGAGCGTCACGCACGGCGATGCTGTTCGAGCGTGAGGACACAAAGGTTGAGCTCGGTCCCACGCTGCGTAAGCTCGTGACGGCTGCGAGGTTCAACCCGAGGCTGCCGTACCTGTCGTTTCTCTGCATCAACTTTGACGCGCCGGTGGTCAAGGAGGCTGCCAGCTGGTTTCTTGACGGGGTGTTCCTGAACTATAACAGCTCCTATCTGGAGCAGATGCTCGAACAATTGCTCGACGAGGATGACTCACCCGAGGTCACGCGTTTTTTGCGCGCCGTTGATGTGCGTATTGATGGCTTCAGAGTGGAGAGGGCGCCGGAGTGGCGCGGCCAGCGCGTCTTCGTGAGGCACGAGGTGGGCGGCAAGGCGTACGAGCTGCGTTTATCCGAGGAATCTGCCGGAACCCAGAAGCTCATGGGGTTGGCTGCGTATCTGATGACAGCGCTTGAGCGTGGTGGCACCGTTGTGGTAGACGAGCTCGACGCCAAACTGCACCCGAAGCTTCTTCGCTATGTGATTCTGCTGTTTAAGGATCCTGGGGTCAACAAGAGTGGCGCGCAGCTCATCTTCTCGTCCCAGGATGTGTCAACCATGCGAAACGATGTGTTCCGCCGTGACGAGATATGGTTCGCTGCGCGCGGCGAGGGGGAGGCGAGCCAACTGTGGTCTCTCGCCGACATCCACGAGGCAAACGGTAATCTGGTAAGTAAGAACGCGGCTTTCGACAAGCAATACCTGTCCGGTCGCTACGGCGCCGATCCGTATCTCACCCGCATCGAGGAGTGGGATTAGCATGGTGGCGAAGAAGTCGAAGGGCTGGCGTAGCGGCAAGCGAGAGCTCCGCTCGCGCATGGTTCAGATGACGCGCCATCTTGTAGTGAGCGAGGGCAAGGAGACCGAGCCTCGCTACTTTGAGGGTGTGCGTGCGGCGCTGGGCGCGGCGAACGAGCGTAAGGTTGCCATTGTCGTTAAGGGGACCGGCAAACACACGCTTGACCTACTTGACTTCGCCGTTGAACACTGCCGCTATGCGCCCGAGACATTCGACCATGTGTGGCTCGTGTATGACAAGGATGACTTTCCTGCGTCCGACTTTGACGCGATGGAGCGCAAATGCGACGAGCTCTCCGATGGTTCGAGGACCTTCCATGCGTTGTGGTCGAACCCCTGCTTCGAGCTGTGGCCGCTTCTGCACTTTCGCTACACGACCGCGCATATGTCCGCGTCCGACTGCCAGCATGCCCTCGCGCAGGAGATGTCGAGAGACCTGGGCATCGAGTACCGCAAGAACTTGGACGGGCTGTTCGAGGTGGTGGACGGCAAACGAGGCGAGGCTTTGCAGCGTGTTGGGCGCCTCGTCACATACCATAGGGGACTGGGTAACGTTAAGCCATCCGCGCAAAACCCTGCAACTAAGGTGGGCGAAATTTTCGATGTAATCGGGCCGTATCTGGTTGGCTAGTCGAGTCTGTGGATTGGCTTTCCGGTTAGGGCGATTGACGGATTGTACTGCGCTATTGCAAGTCCGGTGCGTAAGAGAAGTGTGGGGAAAAATCTAAACTTGTCGAGCACACACCGATTTTTGGCAACAAAACCGCAGGTCGCCGAAGCGCTAAACCGGGTCCTGGTCGGCAAATCTCGGATTTTCACCACACTTCCGGAATCATTCGTCGGAAGTATGCGGCAAATTTCGGAACCCTCGGGCACGCAGTCCTTTTTATGAAAAGAAACCGCAGGTAGAAGCGATGTCGCTATACGGTATGGTCGGCATGTCTAGAATTTGCCGCATACTTCTGGATTGGGCGCTCATTTAGCAACCTTGGTGTCTCCACATCCTCTAAAAAAGTTCTTAAAACAGCCTTAAAGGCGTTCCAACTCGCGTTGACAGCGTAAAATACGCATGTTTGACTATGACTAAAGTGGATTTTAGGGGAGGAATACGCCATGGAGGTGCTGGTTGTTGGCAATACCGCATATGTTGACGATGACTTTTGCGCCAAGGCATTCCCCGGGGACCACGTTAAGGTTGTAGCCGCGCAGGAAGCGCGCCGCGATGAGTCGTCGCCCCATGCCTCGTGGAAAGAGCTGCTTCAGCACTTGGAGCAGGCCTACGAGTTCGACCGCGTGGTCTACCTGTCTAATTACCTTACCCCGCATACCGATACCGTGGGCGATATCGAGCTACTGCGCTCGGTCTTTCGTACGTGCGCGGGTCGCCGGGTCCAACTACTGTATGTAGCGGGGCCCGCGGGTGCCGAGGGTGCCGCCGATGCCGCGGGGCGAACGGGCAAGGGCATTATCGCGCACGCAGCCAACGACCTGTGCCGCTACTACGCTGCTCGCGAGGGTGTTCAGACCAAGATCCTGCGTGTGCCGTTCCTGTATACCGCGTCTGCCGCGCTGGAGGACCCGTTTTTGGTGCCGCTGTTCGACGCATGCTCAACCGGATCGGCCGCTCTGCAGGGCGCGCAGGATGCGGCGTTTCCCCTGCTGTGTGCCGAGGAGCTTTCGGTGCTGGTACGCCGTATCTTCGACAGCTGGAATGGTAACTTTGAGACGCTCGACGTAGCCGATGCCTTCCATCACACGGTGGGTGAGGTGGGCGACGCCCTCAAGGCGCTGTTCCCAGGGCTCTCAGTTGCCTATGGCGATTCTGTCGGCTACGCCCTGCCCGCCAGCGACGTCGCTCGCGTGCGCTATGGCTGGTTTCAGCGCTACGACTTGCTGCGCGACCTCTCGACCATTCAAGCTCGCTGGGATGCTGGCCGTGCAAAGAAGGTTAACCCCTTGCGCGCGGCCATCGACCGTATTCAAATGCGCACGCTGCCTGTCAAATGCCTGGAGACGGCAGCCGCCTGGGTGCTCTTTGAAGTGCTGGAGCGCTTGTTCTCCCAATCGACCCAGCTCAACGTGCTCGATTATCGCCTGCTCTACGTGGTGCTCATCGGCACGCTGTATGGCTTGGACTTTGGTCTGGTTGCGGCGCTGTTGGCGTCGGTGGGTTTGGCTGCGAGCTACTTTACTCAGTACGGCTATACTTTCCAGGGCCTGTTCTACGAGCCGTCCAACTGGCTGCCGTTTATTGCGTACTTTGTGGTGGGCGCCGTTTGCGGCTATGTGCAGCTGCGCAACAGCGAAGCCATTAGGGCGGAGCGCGATCAAAACGAGCTCGTGCGCAACCGCAATACGTTCCTTACGCAGCTCTACCACGACGCGATCGAGGACAAGCGTGCGTACAGGCGCCAGATCGTGGGTCGCCACGACAGCTTTGGCAAGATCTTTGCCGTGACGCAGGAGCTTGACGTGTTCAACCCACGCGACATCTATCGCAAGTGCTGCGAGCTTCTGGGCGAGATCCTCGAGAACGATTCGGTGGCGATCTACCATGTTTCGGGCGGAGCATTTGCGCGCCTGGTGGCAGCAAGTCCCGCGATTGCCGAAGATGCCGCACGCTCGCTCACGCTTGAGCAGCTTGCACCTCTTTTGGGCGACGGGGGTCGTTCGAATCTGTGGGTGAACCGCGAGCTGACGCCGGGGCTTCCCATGTTTGGATACACGATCGAGCGCGACGGGGCACCCGCCGTGTTGATCTTTGTACGTCGCGCGGCCGAAAACCAAATGACCCTCTATTATCAAAACTTGTTCCGCATCTTGTGCGGCCTGGTCGAAAGCGCGCTGGGTCGTGCCTTTGACTACGAGGCAGTGGCACAGGATAAACGCTGCGTTGACGGCACTTGCGTGCTCAAGCAGGCTGCCTTTGGCCAAGAGCTCGCGGCCGAGCAGGCGCTGGCAGATGGCAAGATGGGCAGCTTTTTGCTCCTGCGCGTGGTACCGGGCATGGAGCCTGTCGGCGAGCTGGTGGGCGCAATTGGGTCGGCAATCCGCGAGAGCGATGCGGCGGGCCTGGTCGATGGTGACGTGCTTTACCTGCTTATGCGCCAGGCAAAGGCGTGCGATCTGCCCATTATCCGTGAGCGCTTGAGCGCAAAGCAGATTGCGGTGGAGCCCGTCGACGGCGAGGACATCGTGGCGCTGCTGCAGCATATTGCTGACACCGGTGACGGTGAGGGGGGTGCCGCTTGATCTCGCTTGTCGTTGCCGCCGTCTTGCTGCTGATTCATACGCTGGTTTGTCTGATGCTGTGGACGCTCATGAAGTTGGGCCTGCTGCCGGTGCGCGGGCATATGCTGGCTGCGATAGTGCTGGTGCCGCTGTGGGGCCCGTTGCTGGTGGTTCTGCTATCGGTCCGCGGCGCGGTGTTTGGCGAGGGGCTGAAAGAGTCTGCGCTGGAGTCGCTGCGCTTCAACGACGACCTGCATCGCAGCATCCTAGTGCACGAACGTGATGCCGATGCAGGCGTAGTGCCGCTCGAGGAGGCGCTCATCGTCAACGACCCGGCAGAACGGCGCCGACTAATGCTCTCCATGCTCACCGAGGAGCCCGACGCGTACCTGGCGCAGCTGCAGGCGGCCAAGCTTAACGACGACGTTGAGGTGGCTCACTATGCCGCGACGGCGGTGGCGCAGATCTCCAAGGAGTCCGACCTTAAACTGCAGCAGTTGGAACGTGCCTTTAAGACCGACCCGAGCGCGCAAAACCTCAATGAATACTGCAATTTTCTTGGCGAATACTTGAGCTCGGGCTTGGCCGAGGGGCGCGTGGCTCAGATTCAGCGCCAACAGTACGCGCGCCTGCTCGCGCGTCGCTGCGAGCGCGAGGACACCCTTGAGCTGCGCATTCGATACGCGACAGCACTGGCCGATGTCGGACAGATCGACGAGGCACAGGCCGTGACCGACCAGCTGGTGCTCGACGTGCCCGAGGAGCAGGAGGTTTGGATGCTTTGCCTGCGCCTTGCGGTGATGCGCCGCGACGGTGACGAGGTCCACCGCGTGATCGACGCGATCGACAAGCAGCATGTGTATTTGAGCGCCGCCAACCGCGAGGAGCTTGCTTTTTGGCGCAACGGAGAGGAGGCCCGATGAGCGTGGCGCAACATATCCGCGACCGTGCGGGCCATTTTCGCTGGATGGGGCTGCTTGTGGTGTGGGCGGTCTTTATTGCCATGGCGGCCGTGCTGCTGGTGGAGCGCGCCGGCGTACAGTACAGTGCGGGCCAGCATAAGCTGGGGATGCTTGCCGCCAACGATGCGGTGCCGGCTTCCTCGGCAATATTTGGCCAAAAGCCCACGTGCCTGGTCATTACCGATTCCGATCAAGCTGGCGTCGAGGACGTAAAGGAGCAGTTCGACCAGATTCTGCTCGACATGAAGATCGCGTACCGCGACGTGGACCTTGCCCTGGACGGCGCGGATGCCATTCCCTCGCTGACCTCTTACGATCGCGTGATTTTGCTCATGCCGTCGCTCGATGGGCTCGGTACGCACCTGAGCGACATTATGAGTTGGGTGAGTGCCGGCGGTTCGCTTATGCTCGCCATGCCTCCGGATAACTCGAGCTATCTGCAAGTGATTGCCCCCAAGCTTGGCATTGAATCAGCCGGATATGACTATGTAAAAGCCGAAAGCATTGTGCCGAGCGAGGACTTTATGCTGGGCGGGGGAGAGCGCTACGAGCTCTCGGACCCCTTCGATTCGTCGCTTTCGGTTTCGCTGCGCGAGACGGCTCGTGTGTGGGCTAAGACCGGCGATGCGGGCGCCCCGCTCATTTGGTCGAATGACTGCGGTAGTGGGCGCACCGTGGTATGCAATATCGGTATCTATGACAAGGTCATGCGCGGCTTTTACGCCGCGGCGATTAGCCTGCTGGGCGATGCCACGGCCTATCCGGTCATCAACAGCGCCGTCTTCTATCTGGACGACTTTCCCAGTCCCGTGCCCTCGGGCGACGGCACCTACATCAAGCGTGACTACGGGCTTTCCATCGCCGACTTTTATGCCAAGGTCTGGTGGCCCGATCTGCAAAAGCTCGCGCAAAAATATGGCGTTCGCTTTACCGGCGTGATGATCGAAAATTACGAGGACGCGGTCAACCAGACCGAGCCCGCGCGCCAGGCCGATACCACGCAGTTCCGCTACTTTGGCGGCATGCTGCTGCAGATGGGCGGAGAGCTGGGCTTTCACGGCTACAACCATCAGCCGCTGGCGCTCTGGGACACCGACTATGGCACGCTGTACGACTACAAGACGTGGAAGAACAAGGAGACGCTCGTCGCATCGCTCAACGAGCTTATCGCCTTTCAGGACGAGGTGCTGCCCAACGCGCACGGCTCGGTCTACGTTCCGCCGTCGAATATCCTTTCGGCCCGCGCGCGCAAGCTTATCGGCACCGACGTTCCGCGCATTAAGACCATCGCCAGTACGTATTTTGAGGATGGCACCGACCTGCCGTACGTGCAGGAGTTTGGCGTGGCGAGCGATGGCATTGTGGAGCAGCCGCGTATTGTCTCGGGCGGCATGGTCGACGATTCCTACATGCGTCTGGCCGCGGTGTCCGAGCTCAACATGCACTACGTGAGCACGCACTTTATGCATCCGGACGACCTACTGGATCCCGATCGCGGCGCCAAGGAGGGCTGGGAGGTCTACAAGGGCGGCTTGACCGACTACCTGGACTGGCTTACCAAGTCTGCGCCCGACTTGCGACGCCAGACCGGTTCGGAATGCTCGGGCGCTATCCAGCGCTTTTCGTCCGTGACGGTGAGCGTGGATACAAGTGCGGATGCCTGGACGCTCAGCCTGGGCAATTTCCGCGACGAGGCGTGGCTCATGTTCCGCGCCAACAACGGCGAGCCGGGTGCAGTCACGGGTGGCGAGATTACGCATCTGACGGGCGATCTGTACCTGGTTAAAGCCACGGACAAGACGGTGACCATTGTACGCAAGGAGGGTGGCGATAAATGAGAATCTGCTTGGTACTCGAGGGTTGCTACCCCTATGTGCACGGCGGCGTGTCCACCTGGATGCACGGCTACATACAGGCCATGCCCGAGCACGAGTTTGTGCTGTGGGTGATTGGCGCGCATGCTGCCGACCGCGGCAAGTTTGTCTACGAGCTGCCCGGCAACGTGGTCGAGGTACACGAGGTGTTTCTGGACGACGCCCTGCGCCTATCGGGCGAGCAGGAAGAGGCCGACTTTAACGCCCGCGAGCGCGAGGCGCTGCGCCGCCTGGTGTCGCTCTCCAATCCGGACTGGGACGTGTTGTTCGATATCTTCCAGCGCCGTCGCGTGCATCCGCTCTCGTTTTTGCAGAGCCGCACGTTTATGGATATCTTTCGCGACGTGTGCCTGGCCGAGTATCCCTACACGCCCTTTGCCGATGCATTCCACACCATGCGCTCCATGTTGCTGCCCGTGCTCTACCTGTTGGGCAGCGAGGTGCCGGTGGCCGATGTGTACCATGCCATCTCGACCGGCTACGGTGGCCTGCTCGCCTGTCTGGGCTCAAGCGTTCACCAGGCTCCGGTGCTGCTGACCGAGCACGGCATCTATACCCGCGAGCGCGAGGAAGAGATCATTCGCGCCGATTGGGTGGTGCCGTCGTTTAAGGACCGCTGGATTCGCTTTTTCTACCTGCTTTCGGAGGAGGTCTACCGCCGCGCCTTCCGCGTGACGAGTTTGTTCCATAACGCCCGCAAGACGCAGATTGATATGGGCTGCGATGCGGACAAATGCCTGGTCATCCCCAACGGCATCCAGTTCGATCGCTTTAAGGATATTCCCTTAAAGACCGATGACGGCTGGGTGGACATTGGCGCGGTGGTGCGCCTGGCGCCCATCAAGGATGTCAAGACCATGATTTATGCCTTCTTTGAGCTGCACGAGCGCCTGCCCAAGGTGCGCCTGCACATCATGGGCGGCGTGGACGACGAGGAGTACGGCGCCGAGTGCCACGCGCTGGTCGAAACCCTGGGCGTGCGCGACCTGATCTTTACCGGCCGCGTCAACGTGGTCGAGTACATGGAAAAGCTCGACTTTACCATTTTGACGAGCATCTCCGAGGGCCAGCCGCTCAGCGTGCTGGAGTCGCTTGCAGCGCGCCGTCCCTGCGTGACGACTGAGGTGGGCTGCTGCCGCGAGCTTCTCGAAGGCGCCCCGGGCGACGACTTTGGCGTGGCGGGTTTTGTGACGCCGCCCATGTATCGCAAGGGCTTGGCTGATGCCATGGAGCGCATGTGCACAAGCCGCGCTCGTCGCATTGAGATGGGGGAGCGCGGCCAGCGTCGCGTTGCCACGTACTTCTTGCACGAGCAGATGCTCGCCAACTATCGCGCGCTGTACGACGAGACGGCGCGCGTGTTTGACCTGCCCAGAGAGGGGGAGTAGCCGGTGGCCGGAATCGGTTTTGAGCTCAAGCGCCTGTTTAGGCGCAAGGGTCTGTTTGCCACGATGCGCGCCTATGGCTACGCCGGCATTGTGTGCACGGGCCCCATGCTGCTGGGCGTGCTGCTCCAGGTGGGTATCTTGGTGCTGTGCGGTCTGTGGGGTGTGGGCCGCGCCAACCAGGATCTGCTGGTGTGCATGGTGACCTATACGCTGCTGGCATCGCTCACGCTCACAAGCTTTTTCTCCATGCCGGTCACGCGCTTTTTGGCCGACATGCTCTTTGCCGAGCGCGAGGATGAGATTCTGCCTTCGTTTTGGGGATCTAATGCCATCATGCTCGTTGCGGGCACGGTGCTCTACGGCGTCTTTTTGCTGTTCTCGGGCGCCACGCTGCTGCAGGGGCTGCTGTGCCTGTGGCTGTTCAACATTATGATCGTCAACTGGAATGGCATGAGCTACCTCACGGCCATCAAAGATTACCGCGGTATCCTGTGCAGCTTTGCGGCTGCCATTGGTGTGGCGTGCCTGTGCGCCCTGGCCGCGCTGGCACTGGGGCTGCCGCCGGTCGAGGGCCTGTTGGCGTCAATCGCCCTAGGCTACGGCGTCATGCTCGCCTGGGATGTGGTACTGCTGTACCGGTATTTTCCACGGAGTGACCGGAGTCCCTGGCGTTTTTTGCGCTGGCTCGACCAATTTATGCCGCTTGCGCTTACGGGGCTGTTTACCAACTTGGGGCTTTTCGCACACCTGGTTATTATCTGGGCGGGCCCTATTGGCGTGCAGATCAAAGGCCTGTTTTACGGGGCTCCTTACCATGACGTGCCGGCACTCATTGCGTTTTTGACCACACTCGTCACGACCGTCAACTTTGTGGTCTCGGTCGAAGTTAATTTCTATCCGCGCTATCGCGACTACTACAGCCTGTTCAACGATGGCGGCGTGGTAGGCGACATTGTGGTGGCCGAGGAGGAGATGCTCTCCACGCTTAACAGCGAACTGCGCTTTTGTGCGCTCAAGCAGCTGTTTGTGACCGCGGCGGTCATCTCGCTCGAGACCACGGTGCTCTCGGCCCTACCGTTGGGTTTTAACAATCTGATGCACGGGTATTTTCGCACGTTATGCGTAGGCTACGGCCTGTATGCCGTGGGCAACACGATCCTGCTTATCTTGCTGTACTTTACTGACTACAAGGGAGCCGTTCTGGCCTCGGGCCTGTTTGCCGGTGTGGCAGGGCTGGCGACCGCCGTGTCGTTGCTTTTGCCGCAGCAGTTTTACGGCTTTGGCTTTTTGTTGGGTGCGGTGGTGTTTTTTATCGTGGCCCTGCTGCGGCTCGATACCTATACCGCCAACTTGCCGTATCGTATCCTGAGCCAGCAGCCCATTGTGGCGACCGACAAAACGGGTCGCTTTACACAGCTGGGCCGCTTGCTCGACCGTGCCGAGCAGCGCTATGAGGAGTGCCGCCGTAAGGGAGAGCCGCACAGCGCGTTTGAGCGCGCAGCAGTTCGCGTGTACCGTAACCATTGGGGAGGTTCTGATGATCGATAAGTTGATGTCTCGCCGCTGCCTGATCGAGGCGGCTGCCGGCGCGCTGCTGCTTTCGGGCTGCTCATCTCAGGACGAATCCTCGACCAAAAAGGTCAAAAAGCAGGGCAAGAATAAAAAGGCCGAGGCCTCCGACCAGTCCAAGCATCTGCGCGATAAGGACGAGCTGTACGAGGTCTACGACGACTCGGGCATTGTGACTATGTACCTGACGGTCTCGCGCGGCAACAGCTCCGAGAACACCGATCACAGCTGGGCCGAGATCAACACGTACTCGGTGTATGACTATGCCGACATGGGCGTGACGCGCTATCAGGTTATGGGCCTGCTGCAGGCGGGCGACGAAGACGGCCCGGTGGCCGGTGAGGTTGGCTATGGCGAGGAAGCGCCCAATGCCACCGTGCAGGTGCGCGGCCAGACGTCGAGCTCCTACACGCAAAAGAATTACAAGGTGGAGCTCAAAAAAGGCAAGGGCACCTGGCGCCAACAGCGCGCGATTGCGCTCAACAAGCACATGGGCGAGGGTATGCGTTTTCGCAACAAGATGGCCTACGACCTTATCCGCGGGATTCCCCAGATGATGGGCCTGCGCACGCAGTTTGTGCATCTGTGGGTGTGCGACCAGACCGAAAAGTCCAACGATACCTTTGAGGACTACGGCCTGTTTACGCAGGTGGAGCAGCTCAACAAGACGGCGCTTAAGGCACATGGCCTGGATAAGAGCGGGCACCTGTACAAGGTGAACAGCTTTGATTTCCATCGCTACGAGGACACCATTAAACTTGCCGACGATCCCGACTACAACCAGGCAAGCTTTGAGGGCATGCTCGAGATTAAGGGCGATTCTGACCACACCAAGCTCATCGAGATGCTCGACGCCCTCAACGACGAATCGCAAAAGATCGATGACGTGCTCGACACCTACTTTGATACCGAGAACCTGGTCTATTGGCTGGCGTTTCAGATTCTGACGGGCAACTGCGATACGCAGAACCGTAACTGCTATCTGTATAGCCCACTCAACTCCAATACGTGGTACATCCTCGATTGGGACAACGACGGTATGCTACGCAAGCTGGAGCTTTCTCTTGCTGGGTTCTCGGACTATGCGAGCTGGGAGCGCGGCGTAAGCAACTACTGGGGCAACGTGCTATTCAATCGTGCGCTGCGCAGTAAGGCGTTTCGCAGTGAGCTCGACCGCGCCGTCAAGGACCTGCGCTCGTATTTGACTGAGGCGCGCCTGACAAAGATGATCAAGCACTATCGCGAGGTGACCGAGTCGCTCGTCTTTGCCGCCCCCGATATCGATAACCTGCCTGTCACCAAGGACCAATACGAGCAGGTTGCCGCCGCGATTCCCTCCGAGATCGAGGAGAACTACAAGAGCTTTCGCGAGAGCTATAAAAAGCCCATGCCGTTCTATATTGGCGTGCCGCAGATCGATAACGGTAAGCTGCGCATTAACTGGGATGCGTCCTACGACTTTAAGGCGCGTGACATTCGCTATACCGTGGAGCTGGCGCGCGACTATGCCATAAGCGACGTGCTTTTTAAGGCCGAGGACGTGCTGCTTCCCGAGGTGACCTGTGATGCGCCCGATGCCGGCCAGTATTTTGTGCGCGTGCGCGCCACCAACTCAGACGGCTATACGCAAGATGCGTTTGACTACTATGTGACCGACGACGGCAAGCACTACGGCGTGAAGTGTTTTTACGTGCAAGACGGCGGTAAGGTCGTGGAGGACACGTATGAGGAGGGCTAGCGCACTGCTTGAGCGCTTGGCGGCTCCGCCTGTGCGTGCCACGCAGGAACGTTACCGCCACGAGCTCAAATATCTCATTAACGAAGGCGAGCACGCCGCGCTTGCCTGCCGCATGGCGCCGGTTTTTAAACTAGACAAGCATGCGCAGGCGGGCGGTTACACCATTCGCAGCCTGTACTTTGACGACTACTGCAACTCGGCCTACGAGGAAAAAGACGCCGGTATTCTCATGCGCAAAAAGTATCGCGTGCGCATCTATAACGGCAGCGATAAGGTGATTAAGCTCGAGCGCAAAAAGAAGTGCGGCAGCTGGATCTACAAGGAGGACGCGCCGCTCACGCGTGACGAGTTTGAGCAGATTCTGGCTGGCGACTACGACTTTTTGCTGAGGAGCCCCTATCCGCTCTGTCGCGAGTTCTACATCGAGTGCATCTGTAATATGATGCGCCCGCGGACCATCGTGGACTACGAGCGCGAGCCGTGGGTGATGGACGAGGGCACCGTGCGCATTACCTTTGATAGCAACGTGCGTGCGGCGGTGGGGAGCTTTGACATCTTTGACGCGACGTTGCCCGCGCTGCCCGTGCTGGAGCCCGGCAAGCTGGTGATGGAGGTCAAGTTTACCGAGTTTTGTCCGCAGCTGGTGCGCGATATGGTGCCGCCGGGTGCGGCCGAACTCACGGCGGTCTCTAAGTACTGCCTGTGTTATGACAAGACCGCCTACCTGCGCGGTTTTAACTACTGGGAATCGGATTTTGGGAACCGAGGGGATATTTAAACCATGAGCACCAGGGACTTTTTTAAGAACTCCGTCTTGGAGGCGTTCGGTCAGGTCGACCCTGCCAAGATTGGTCTGTCGCTGCTCGTGGCGCTCGCCATGGGCATCCTGATCTATTACGTGTACAAGCGCTTTTTTACCGGCGTGGTGTATTCGCGCAGTTTTGCCGTGACGCTCGTGGGCATGTGCGTGCTCACCTGCATGGTCACGCTCGCGATCTCGACCAACGTGGTCATCTCGCTCGGTATGGTCGGTGCTCTGTCCATCGTTCGTTACCGTACGGCGGTCAAGGACCCGCTCGACCTGCTGTATCTGTTTTGGTCCATTACCACGGGCATTACGGCGGGAGCCGGTATGTATGCGCTCGTAGGACTCACGGCAGTGGTGATCGTGGTGATGATCGCCGGCTTTGCGAGCCACCTGGACAAGGCGCGCGTGTACATGATGGTCATCCACTACACGGGTCAGACCACCGGCGACGATATCGTGCGTGCATTTGGGCGCACCAAGTTTTCCGTCAAGTCCAAGACGATGCGCGGCGACAAGGTCGAGATGGCCGTTGAGGTGTTCTCGGACGGCGTGGATATGCCCTATGCCGACGCCATCCGCGCGCTCGATGGCGTGGAAGATCTAACGTTGATCCAATACAACGGCGAATATCACGGCTAATTTTGTTCCGGCGTTCTAACGAACGCCGGACCGCTCGATGCTGCTTGCGCTGACGTTTTCTCGACCTGGGTGGGCTGGTCTTGGTTTGGTTTTATGTAAGGGATGGTGCCGCGTGGACGTGCAACAGCTAGAAGAGTTCTGGGCTGCAAGGGCCGGCGCGCGTGAGGCGCGTTTAGTTTCGGCCTCGCATGTGCCGGCGGCGCTGTCACTGTTGGGGATTGTGCGGCCTAGTGATCGCCTGGTGGCCTTTGCGGACGACTTTGCCGATGCGTTTGCTCGCGGCTTTGATGGCTGCGATGTTGCGCTGGTGGGGGAGCCTGCGGCTGCGACGTTTGCTGCCGCGTCCGAGGGCTTTGATGCTTCGTTTGATGATGGCGGGTCGCATCTGTGGTGGTTCGTCAATTCCATCGGCGGGTTTGGCCTGCGTGTGCCCGATCTTCGTGCCCTGGGCCGCGCGGCTCGCGAGGCGCATGCGCTGCTTGTGGTGGATAACACCGTGTCAGGTGTTTTTGGGTGCGATCCGTTGCGCTTGGGTGCGGTGCTGTCGCTCGAGGCGCTCGATCGCGTGTGCGCCGGTAAGGCTCCGCGCAAGCTCGTTGCCGCTTCGGTGGCGCGCTCGCAGCTCAAGCGCCATCGCGTGGATGCCGCCGCAGAGTGCGCACACGCGTTGCTTACGGACTGCGGTGCGTCTGCGCTTGACCTGTCTGCCGAGGAGACCGACGTGCTAGAATGCGGGCTGTCCTCGCTCGATGTTCGCATGCAGGCGCACTTCGATCGCGCCCGTGCGCTGGCCGAGTATCTGGCCGCCAACGAGATGGTACGCAACGTGCGCTATCCCGGGCTGACCTCGCATCCCGACCATGCCATCGCGACCGGCATCCTGGAGCACGGTTTTGGCCCGGCAGTAGAGTTTGACCTGATGGACTGCATCGCGGGTGAATTTTTCAGCATACTGCCGGACGAATTCCGCACATCACCCGCCGGCGGCTCAGCAACGCGCCTTTCGGCCCCGCGCGGTAAGCAGGGGAGCGCCATCCGCCTCTTCGCCGGCACCGACGACCCTCTGCAGGTGGCTGCCACTCTCGATAACGCCCTTCGCAAGTAGCTAATCGGGGTCTGTGTCACGAAAACGGCCTATTTACTACGTTTAAGCAATAGGAGTCGACCACACCCGCCTATTTTGAAAATTACCAAGCTGTTTACCAGCGGTTTTAATTTCATAATGTCCGGTATGGTCGAGGGTATTCAACTAAACGTAGTAGATGGGCCCGTTTTTGTGGCGCGAGCCTCATCCCGAGGGCGCTGTGGGCTAAAAACCGCCTAAAAGGACTACTCCGCGTTGATGCTGGCGATGAGGGCGTCGGCTTTGGCGGCTATGACCTGGTTGATGTCGGCCTGCAGCTCCTCGTAGACCGCTATGGCTCGCTCGCCGGCGGGGGTGAGCGTGGATCCGCGGGCGCCGTCGCGCTCGATGAGCTTACAGCCTAGCTGGCCTTCCGCTTCGTTTACAATACGCCACGCTTTGGAATAGGCCATGCCCATGCTCTTGGCGGCGCGGTTGAGCGAGTGCTCGCGGGCAATACCCTGCAGCAGCAAGACGCAGCCGTGGCCGAACACGCCCGGCAGATCCTTGTCGCACGCTTGAATGACCAGCTTTGCCGTCGTCTTGTACTCCATGTGCTCCACGTCTCCCCGCTAAAGTGTTTGCTGGGCAAACGCAAAGCCTGCGTCAAACCCTCGTGTGCTCTTCTTAAATCATGCATTGTAGCAGTCAAAGTGCGTTAAGATACTTCCCCAGTATTGGGCGCCCAAGGTTGGGCTGGGTCCTACGAGGCCTGCAGCCGACCGGTCGCATGGAAAAAGGAGAAACATGGCTACGTTCTTTCCCGGTGAGTCCCACACGTTTTCGGAGTATCTGCTGGTCCCTGGTTACTCGTCCTCGCAGTGCATCCCCAACAACGTCTCTCTTAAGACGCCGCTAACCCGCTTTAAGCGCGGTGAGAAGCCGGCAATCACCCTGAACATCCCCATGGTTTCCGCCATCATGCAGTCCGTCTCGGGCGTCGACATGGGTGTCGCGCTCGCTACCGAGGGTGGTCTGTCCTTCATTTACGGTTCCCAGAGCGCCGAGTCCGAGGCCGCTATGGTCAAGGCCGTCAAGGATCACAAGGCCGGCTTCGTTCAGTCCGATTCCACGCTGACCCCCGACATGACCATGGAGCAGGTTATCGAGCTCAAGGAGAAGACCGGTCATTCCACCATGCCGGTCACCGACGATGGCACCCCCAAGGGCAAGCTCCTGGGTATCGTTACCAGCCGTGACTATCGTCCCAGCCGCGATGACCACCAGAAGAAGGTTTCCGAGTTCATGACCCCGCGTGAGCAGCTCATCGTGGGCGACAAGAACATCAGCCTCAAGGTTGCCAACGACGTCATCTGGGACAACAAGCTCAACGCCCTGCCCATCGTCGACGACAACGATCACCTTATGGGCATCGTCTTCCGCAAGGACTACGACAGCCACAAGACCAACCCCAACGAGCTGCTCGATAACGACAAGCGCTACATGGTCGGCGCCGGCATCAACACCCGCGACTATGCCGAGCGTGTGCCGCTGCTCATCGAGGCCGGTGCCGATGTCCTGTGCATCGACTCCTCCGAGGGCTTCAGCGAGTGGCAGAAGCGCACCATCGAGTGGATCCGCGCCAACTACGGCGAGGACGTCAAGGTCGGTGCCGGTAACGTCGTCGACGCCGAGGGCTTCCGCTTCCTGGCCGACTGCGGTGCCGACTTCATAAAGGTCGGTATCGGCGGCGGTTCCATCTGCATTACCCGCGAGACCAAGGGTATCGGTCGTGGCCAGGCCACCGCGCTGATCGACGTCTGCCGCGCCCGTGACGAGTACTACGAGGAGACCGGTGTTTACGTGCCCGTGTGCTCCGATGGCGGCATCGTCTACGACTACCACATGACGCTCGCCCTTGCCATGGGTGCCGACTTTATGATGCTGGGCCGTTACTTCGCCCGCTTTGACGAGAGCCCGACCGAGCGCGTCAACGTGAACGGTCAGTACATGAAGGAGTACTGGGGCGAGGGTTCTGCACGTGCCCGCAACTGGCAGCGCTACGACCTGGGCGGCGCCGCGAAGCTCAGCTTCGTCGAGGGCGTTGACTCCTACGTTCCCTACGCCGGTTCCCTCAAGGACGGCGTGGGCGGCACGCTCTACAAGGTCAAGTCCACGATGTGCAATTGCGGTGCCCTCTCGATCCCCGAGCTCCAAGAAAAGGCACGCCTGACCCTGGTGAGCTCGACCTCGATCGTCGAAGGCGGCGCCCACGACGTAGTCGTGAAAGATTCGCAGCAGTCCGTAAGTTATCGCTAGTTACTAAATAATTTATGAAAATGGGGTCGCGTGTCTGTTGGATTGCGACCCCATTTTGTTATAGGTCTCCTTCTCTTTCGCTAATCAGATAAGGATTGTTTCTGACCGTGTTTGAAACAAAATCCAAATAGTCTGCCTCGGTGACGAGATCATTCGGAACAGGTTTATCTACCGTACTGCCCTCTCGAACAATTTCAATCAACTTTGGCCAATATGTTTCAATCTTTCCGTTACGACGCTCCGCCTTCATTCGATTCCATGCTTTTGCGCCGCAGGATTCCCTGAAACCCTTTCCTGAACTATTTTCAGTATTCGTTTTGTTTTTTACCTGAAACATGGCAGTGCATTCATCGTTGCAAAAGTCGATTGCCGTGAGAATCTTCCCTCTGCACCAAATCCATCCATATGGCTTAATTTTTGAATATATGTACTCCTCCAATAGGTTGCCACCTATATTTTCAGCACTCATGAATAAATTGTGGTGCGCCGCCCACTCGTAAGCGCGCTCTTTTGATCCTGCGTGTTTTGCGTCCATTACCATATGTATCAGTGCTTCATCGGTAACCGTCTTTTTGGGATTCGCGACATAATCACTTGGAAGCGACTGCCATCCCGAAAGAAATTTTGAAATCCATTTGTTTAGCCAAAGTTCCAAAAATGCTTTCGAGTCTAATTCGAGTATATCTGGCTTCATTGGAATCGAGGGAATCATTGCTGAGGTTTCGGCTTGGAGAAGAATGGGAAATAGCGACTTCATTTCCCTTTTTCTTTCATTGGCGTCATAGCGACAGGTTTCGTTGTTAATTGTTCGGTCTGCGATGGATTCAAAGAGTTCTTGCGCCGGAATGTGATGCGAGTTGCAGTAATTCAGTGATTCCGATAATTTCTTTTTGACATCTTCACGTTTTGCGTTTTTAGTCATGGTCGTGCCTCCTTTGTGTTGATTTTCAACTAGATAAAACCTATACACAAGCGTATATTTGAATTAAAATGGACTAAAAAATGTTCAATTACTTAATTGCTGGAGTCCATTTTGGAAAATGAGGCGATACTGTCTTCCGCGGAAGTTGCGAGCCGTCTTGGGGTGACATCTCAGACTGTTACAAGACTATCTCGTAACGGAGATCTCAATTATGCGCTTGTTGGTAAGCGTAGAGTCTATAGAGAGAACGAAATAATCAGCTTTATGAGGAAAAAAAATCTATGCTTCGCTCCCGCAGACCATCGCGCTACTGAAGTAGTTGATTCGGCATTAACTGCGGTTTCTTTTTTTTCTGGGGCGCTTGGCTTGGATTATGGAATGGAGAGGGCCGGTATTTCGTCCAGTCTTTACTGTGAAAATGACACGAAGTGCCGAATGACTATTGCGTCCAATCGGCCTAATGTTGGTTTGTTAGGAGACATTAATAAGGTTACTCCCGATCGGGTATTTGATTATTCGGGCATTAGCCCCAAAAGGGGTATAGATGTTATGTTTGGCGGGCCTCCTTGTCAGGCATTTTCTACGGCTGGAGCGCGTCGCGCCTTCGATGACGTTAGGGGCAACGTATTCCTAAAGTATCTCGATCTTGCTGACCATCTTCGACCTAAGTATTTGGTAATTGAAAATGTCAGGGGGCTCTTGTCTACGGCATATCCTTTGGAAGCTGGCGGAGAGCCCGTACACGGCGGCGCTATGAAAACGGTTCTGAACAAACTTGAATCAATGGGCTATGGCGTGAGCTTCAATTTGTATAATGCTGCGAATTTTGGGGCTCCTCAAATTAGGGAGAGAGTTGTCTTGATTGCTAAACGAGACGGTTCAATCTGTGATTGGCTGACCCCCACGAACTCAAATGACCCCAAGTGGCAACTTAATCCTTGGATGACTTTTTCAGATGCCGTTCGGGGATTAAAAGACGAACACCATTACGTTCAGTTTCCGGAAAAAAGGCTTAAGTATTTTAAGTTGCTTAAAGAGGGTGAGTATTGGAAGAATTTGCCTGTGGAGCTTCAGGAAGAGGCGATGGGGAAGGCGTATCGGCTTGGAGGCGGTAAAACGGGTTTTTATAGAAGAATATGGAATGATCGGCCTTCTCCAACTTTAGTCACAAGCCCGACAATGCCTGCTACCGATTTGTGCCACCCCACAGAAGATCGCCCTCTTTCAATTGAGGAATATCGTGCCATTCAGGGCTTTCCAGATGATTGGATTTTCCGAGGTGATATTAGCGATATATATAGGCAAATCGGCAATGCTGTTCCCATTGCTTTGGGGGAGGCTATAGGCAAGTCAATTCTTAAAGACATGTCGAAGTCCAATGACAACAATAAAGACTTGTTCGAAGGCTTCCCGTATTCAAGATATAAAAACTCAAGCCAGTTGACTTGGAGTATTCGATAGTTCGGTTTGTTGCAAGTTGCATACACCTTGTATTTCGTGATTTGCTATCATCATGCGAGTTAACGATGTGGCGGGGCGTTCTCACCTTTGCTCGCTGCAAGTTCCGCACGAGCCGAAGAGCACTTAATGTGCTCTTCGTGCGAGCAGGACTGTCCGCAGCAGCGAGTAAAAGTGAGAACGCCCCGCCCCAACCCAGCTAACAAAGGAGCTGATATGTGCGATTGCACAGATCATAAGGACGAGATTCCTGTCTACGACGCGCAGGCCATTGAGTCCAGGTGGATGAAGGCCTGGGAGGACTCCAACCTCTTTGCCGTCGACACCGACGACAGCAAGCCCAAGAAGTACGTGCTCGAGATGTTCCCGTATCCGTCGGGCGACCTGCACATGGGCCACGCGCGCAACTACACCATCGGCGATGCCATGGCCCGTCAGGCCCGTATGCGCGGCTACGACGTGCTTCACCCCATCGGCTTCGATGCCTTTGGCCTGCCTGCCGAGAACGCCGCCATCAAGCACAACACGCAGGCTGCCGCCTGGACGTATAAGAACATGGACCAGGCGCTCGCCACGATGAAGCGCATGGGCTTCTCCTACGATCTGGATCGCATGGTCAAGACCTGCAGCCCCGACTACTATCGCTGGGGTCAGTGGATCTTTGAGAAGCTGTGGGAAAAGGGCCTGGTCTACCGCAAGAAGAACCCGGTCAACTGGTGTCCTAACTGCAAGACCGTTCTGGCCAACGAGCAGGTCACCGAGGGCAAGTGCTGGCGCTGCGGCACCGAGCCCGAGAAGCGCGACCTGGAGCAGTGGTACTTCAAGATCACCGAGTACTCCCAGGAGCTGCTCGACGACCTAGAGAAGCTCCCCGGCTGGCCCGAGCGCGTCAAGCAGATGCAGGCCAACTGGATCGGTCGTTCCGAGGGCGCCGAGGTCGACTTTACCCTGTGCGACAAGGATGGCGAGCCCATCGAGAGCGACGAGGGTAAGATCACCGTCTTCACCACGCGAGCCGACACGCTCTTTGGTGTCTCCTTCTTTGTCTTGGCTCCCGAGTACGCTCGTCTGCACGAGCTCGTCGAGGGCACGGAGTACGAGGAGGCCGTGACCAAGATCGTCGAGGACTCCAAGCATATCTCCGCCGTCGAGCGTGCCCAGGGCACCCTCGAGAAGCACGGTGCCTTTACCGGCCGCTACGTGGTGAACCCGGTCAACGGCGAGAAGGTCCCCGTGTGGGTTGCCGATTATGTTGTTGCCGACTACGGCACCGGCGCTGTCATGGCCGTTCCCTGCGGCGACCAGCGCGATTTTGAGTTTGCCCGCAAGTACGACCTGCCGATCGTGCCGATCATCCTGGACGATGACGACCGCGCAGCCGTCGAGGCTAACGGTGAGACCATCGATACCTTCCATGCCGAGACCGTCGACTGGGATTGCGCCCACGCTGCCGAGGGCACGCTCGTCCAGTCCGGTAAGTACACCGGCATGCGCGGCGGCAAGCACTCCGAGGGCGAGGCTGCGATCGTGGCCGACCTCGAGGCCATGGGCTGCGGTCGTCGCAAGGTCGAGTTCCGTCTGCGAGACTGGCTCATCAGCCGTCAGCGCTATTGGGGCAACCCCATCCCGGCCATCCACTGCGAGCACTGCGGCATCGTGCCCGTGCCCGAGGACCAGCTGCCGGTAACGCTGCCCGAGAACCTGGACCTGGGCGCCGGCGAGACCCTCGCCGAGTGCAAGGAGTTCTACGAGACCACCTGCCCGGTCTGCGGCCGCCCGGCCAAGCGCGAGACCGATACCATGGACACCTTCACCTGCTCCAGCTGGTATTACCTGCGCTATACCGACCCGCACAACACCGAGCTGCCCTTCTCCCGCGAGGCTGCCGATCGTTGGATGCCCGTCGATAACTACATCGGCGGCATCGAGCACGCCATTCTGCACCTGCTCTACAGCCGCTTCTTTACCAAGGCACTGCGCGACCTGGGCCTGCTGAGTGTGGACGAGCCCTTCACCAACCTGCTGTGCCAGGGCATGGTCAAGGACGAGAACGGCGACACCATGTCCAAGTCCAAGGGCAACGTCGTGCCCCCGAGCTCGGTCATCGAGCCCTACGGCGCCGACACCATGCGTCTGGCGATCCTGTTTATCGCCCCGCCCGAGAAGGACTTCGACTGGGATCCCAAGGCCGTTGAGGGCGCCAACCGCTTCATCAAGCGCGCCTGGCGTATCGTGTGGCAGCTCGTCCAGTCCGGCGACGCCAACGTGGCCTTCGACAAGTCCGCGCTCGACGAGGTTGCGATGAAGCTCTATCGCGAGCGTCACCGCACCATCGCCAAGTGCACCGAGGACTTCGATCGCGGCCAGTTCAACACCGCCATCTCGGCCGTCATGGAACTCGTCAATGCCGCGAGTGCCTACCTCAATGCTACTGAGGGCGCTTCCCGTGACAAGGCGATGTGCTACGGCGTGGCTAAGGATATCGTGAGCGTCCTTGCCCCCATCTGCCCGTTCTGGGCCGACGAGCTGTGGCACGAGGCGCTCGGCTGCGAGGGCAATGCCTACACCGCCGCCTGGCCCGAGTTCGACCTGGCCGAGTCCGTTGAGGACACGGTGCAGATCGTGGTCCAGGTGCTTGGTAAGGTCCGCGGCCGCGTCGAGGTGGCCCGCAATGCCTCCAATGAGGATATGCAGGCTGCCGCCGAGGCCGCCGTCGCCAAGTGGCTCGAGGGTAAGACGGTCGTCAAGGCCATCTGCGTGCCCGGCAAGCTGGTCAACCTGGTGGTCAAGTAAGCACTGCGCGTAAAGCTGACATCAAAAAGCGAGGGGCGATTCCGCGGGGAGTCGCTCCTCGCTTTGGTTAAGGATACTTGCGACAACACCCAATTATCCATTTCTTGTGGAGAAGCTGTGCGCACGCTGACCTGCAGATTCGTACTGTGCTTGCACGTTTCCGCAGCTATTGGTATAGTTTGCTTGCAAATGAAGTTGTAATTGAAAGAAGTGGGGTTTCGGCCCCGCTTCTTTTTTGTATGGATGGAGGTGCCGCAATGGTCAAGACCAAGACCGAGCAGGCGATCATTGACGCGCTCGAGGCCGTCGCTCCCCAGCACGATGTCGACATCGTCGACGTCGAGCTCGTGGGTGCCACCAAGGCCCCCTGCGTGCGTGTGCGTATCGAGGGTGCCGAGGGTCAGAGCCTGTCGCTCAACGACGTCACGGCCAACACCAAGTGGGTCGGCGATGTGATTGAGGAGCTCGACCCCATCTCTTCGAGCTATACGCTCGAGGTGTCGAGCCCGGGTATGGCGCGCCCGCTGCGCCGCCCGAGTGACTTTGCCCGCTTTGTGGGCGAGAACTGCGAGCTCACCTCTACCGCCACCGAGGGCCGTCGCAAGTACGCCGGTAAGATTGCCGCCGCCACCGAGACGAACGTGACCCTCGAGCTCGAGGACGGCGAGTCCGTTACCCTCGATTTTTCTGATGTTAAAAAGTGCAAGTTGAAGCCCACCTACGACTTCAAGCCCGCGAAGGAAGGAAAGTAAGATGGCAGCATCCGACATGATGTCCGCCCTGATGGAGCTTTGCCAGGAGAAGCACATCGACCAGCTCTACCTGATCGACCGCCTGGAGCAGTCGCTCGCCAAGAGCTATGCCGAGATCCTGCATCTTGAGTGGGGCGCCAAGGTGACCATCGACCGCACCACCGGCAAGATCTACGTCTACCGCCTGGAGCCGATCGACGATTCCATGGATGAGGAGGGCAACTTCACCGAGTTCGAGGAGATCGACGTCACCCCCAAGAACACGAGCCGCATCGCTGCCCAGCACGCCAAGGCCGAGATCAACGCCATCGTGCGTAACTCCGCCCGCGAGCAGATCTACGAGGAGTTCTCCGGCCGCATCGGTGACCTCATCAGCGGTACCGTGCTGCAGTCCACGCCCGACTTCACGATTGTCAAGATCCGCGAGGGCGTCGAGGCCGAGCTGCCGCACTTCGATCAGCGCCGTTACGAGAACGAGCGCAACGAGCGTCCGATGGGCGAGCGCTACCTGCACAACCAGCATATCAAGGCCGTGATCATCGACGTTCGCGACCCCAACTCCAACCTGCAGCCGGTTCGTGGCGAGCACAGCCGTCCGCCGATTGTCATCTCCCGTACCCACCCCGAGCTCATGCGTCGTCTGTTTGAGCAGGAGGTGCCCGAGATCTATGAGGGCACCGTCCAGATCAAGTCAATCGCCCGCGAGCCCGGCCAGCGTTCCAAGGTCGCCGTCCACTCGCTCGACGACCGCCTGGATCCCGTGGGCGCCTGCGTCGGCCCCAAGGGCAGCCGTGTTCGCGCTGTCGTGGGCGAGCTCCGTGGCGAGCGCGTCGACGTCATCCTGTGGGATGCCGATCCTGCCGTCTACGTCGCCAACGCCCTTTCGCCCGCTAAGGTCACCCGCGTCCTCATCGACGAGGAGAAGGCCTACGCCGGCGTCATCGTGCCCGACGACCAGCTGTCCCTCGCCATCGGCAAGGAGGGCCAGAACGCCCGCCTCGCCGCGCGCCTGACCGGCTGGCACATCGACATCAAGTCGGAGACGCTTGCCGCCGACATCCTCAAGAACGTTCCCGTTCACGAGGAGCCCGCCGCCGACCTGATCGGTGACGAGGAGGACGAGGACGTCCGTCGCTGCGAGTACGTGTCCGAGGACGGCGTCCAGTGCCGCAACCAGGCCCGTCCCGGCTCCCGTTTCTGCGGTGTCCACGACACCGACGCCTTCGATGATGCGGAGGACCTGATCTAGCGCGCGGTCGCGCCGGGCGGGTCCCGGCGCATCTCCCACGCTCGTTCAGTCTCTAGGCACCCAAGGTGCCAGAAAGGGTAGGTGAAGTCATATGGCAAAAGTCCGTGTGTCCACCCTGGCCAAAGAGTTCGGCATGACCTCCAAGGAACTGATGGGTCATCTCGCCGATATGAAGATTCCCGCTAAGTCCGCTTCCTCCACCTTGGAGGATGCCTATGTCGCCATGGTCCGCAAGCAGCTCGCCTCGGTGATCGAGGCCCGCGCTCAGGAAGTCGAGGCCGCCAAGCAGGCCGAGGAGCAGGCAGCTGCCGCCGAGGAGGCCGCTCGCGCCGCCGAGGCCGAGCGCGAGCGCATCGCCGCCGAGAAGGCACGCGAGGAGGAGCGCCGCCAGTTTGCCGCAGCCCAGGCTGCCGAGGAGGCCGCCCGCGCCGAGGCCGAGGCCAAGAAGAAGGCTGAGCAGGAGCGCCTTGCTCGCGAGAAGGAGGAGGCTGCCCGCGAGGCCCAGCGCCGCGCCGTTCCCGCTTCCGACTCCGGTTCGCGCTTCCGTTCGCTGCTCGACCAGATCGCCGCACAGGAGACCGTGCTCAAGGAGAAGAAGGACGCCGAGGACAAGGCCAAGGCCGAGCGCGCCGCTGAGCGCGGTAACCGTCGTGGCGGCAACAACGACCGCCGCGGTGGCCGTCGTAACGATCGCAACGCTTCCGACAACAACTCTGAGCGCAACGCCTCCGAGAGCCGTCCGCACAGCCATCGCACCAACGCCAGCAACAACGTCGCTGCCGGCATGGACTTCCCCAACCCCGATAAGCAGGGCAAGGGCAAGAAGCGCAAGGGCGGTCACAACAACGAAGAGGACCACTATAGCCGCATGGCTCGCGAGGCCGAGGAGTACAGCCGCGAGAAGGTGCTCGAGGAGGCTCGTGCTGCCGTCGAGGAGGCCTCTCGCGAGTCCACCGGTCGCCGCAAGAAGCGCAAGGAGAAGCGCGAGCGCGAGGCTGCCAAGGCTCAGGAGGAGCGCAAGATAGAGGAGGCGCTGGCCCAGGGCGTGAACCCCGAGGAGCTCGACGCCATCAAGGTCTCCCAGGGCGTTACCGTCCAGGAGCTTGCTGAGGCCCTCGACGTTCCGGCCAACGACATCATCAAGCGCCTGTTCCTGCTGGGCACGCCGCTCACCATGACGCAGTCCATGTCTGACGACCTCGTCGAGCTCGTTGCCGACGACCTGGGCCGTCAGATCAAGATCATCACCCCCGAGGAGGAGAACACCTTCTCGTTCTACGACGATCCCGCCGACCTTAAGCCGCGCGCCCCGGTCGTCACCGTCATGGGTCACGTCGACCACGGCAAGACGAGCCTCCTCGACGCCATCCGTCACACCGGTGTCGCTGCCGGCGAGGCGGGCGGCATTACCCAGGCAATCGGCGCTTCGCAGGTTATGATCAACGACCGCAAGATCACCTTCATCGATACCCCGGGTCACGCTACCTTTACGGCTATGCGTGCCCGTGGCGCCAAGGTGACCGACATCGTCATCCTGATCGTCGCCGCCGACGACGGCGTCATGCCCCAGACGGTCGAGTCGATTAACCACGCCAAGGCCGCCGGCGTACCTATTGTCGTCGCCGTCAACAAGATCGATAAGCCGGGTGCCAACCCCGACCGCGTGCGCCAGGAGCTCACCGAGTACGGTGTCATCCCCGAGGAGTGGGGCGGACAGAACATGTTCGTCAACATCTCGGCGAAGCAGAAGATCGGTATCGACGACCTTCTGGAGACCGTGCTGCTCCAGGCAGACGTGCTCGAGCTCAAGGCCAACCCGGACACCTTTGCCTCCGGCAACGTCCTCGAGGCCAAGCTCGACAAGGGCCGCGGCTCGGTCGCTACCGTGCTCGTGACCCGCGGTACCCTGCACGTGGGCGATACGCTGGTCGCCGGCCTCACCTACGGCCGCGTCCGCGCCATGCTCGACCCCAAGGGCCGCGCCGTCACCGAGGCCGGCCCCTCCGACGCCGTCGAGATCCTGGGCCTGCAGTCCGTGCCCAACGCCGGTGACGAGTTCCGCGTGTTCGAGGATGAGCGCGAGGCTCGCGCCCTTGCCGACGAGCGTTCGCTCAAGGCCCGTATCGAGGAGCAGAGCCGCGTGAAGCACGTCACGCTCGAGAACCTCTTCGAGACCATCGCCGACGCTGAGGTCAAGGAGCTCAACCTGATCATCAAGGCCGACGTCCAGGGTTCCATCGAGGCCCTTCAGGACTCGCTCGACAAGATGGATCAGTCCGAGGTTCGTATCAACACGATCCACTCCGCCGTTGGTGCCATCAACGAGACCGACGTCGTCCTGGCCGACGCCTCCAACGCCATCATCATCGGCTTTGGCGTCCGTCCCGACGGTAAGGCCCGCTCCGCCGCCGAGCGCGAGGGCGTCGAGATCCGTTGCTACGACGTCATCTACAAGTGCCTCGAGGAGCTCGACGCTGCCCGTATCGGCATGCTCAAGCCCACCGAGGTCGAGGTCTCCACGGGTACCGCGACCGTCCTGGACACCTTCAAGGTGCCCAAAGTCGGTATCGCCGCCGGTGTCCGCGTCGAAGAGGGCGAGATCGCCGCGACCGATTCCGTGCGTCTGGTGCGCGACGGCATCGTGGTCTTCAACGGCAAGATCGCCTCGATGCGCCACTACAAGGACGAGGCCAAGAGCCTCAAGAGCGGTTCCGAGGGCGGCATTGGCCTGGAGAACTTCCAGGACATCAAGCCCGGCGACCAGATCGAGGGTTACCGCATCGACCAGGTTGCCCGTACCGAGTAGGGGGTAGCGCTATGAAGCAAACGCAGGCAACCCGCCGTCTGGGCGAGCAGCTTCGCGAGAAGCTCGGTTATATCCTGCTCTTTGAGGTTTCCGATCCGCGTCTCGACCTGGTTACTTTGACCGCGGTCGAGGTCGCGGTGGACCGTTCGTTCGCGCGTGTGTACGTGTCGTGCGATGCGAGCCGCTACGACGAGGTCATGGAGGCGCTCGCAAGCGCTAAGGGCCGTATTCGCAGCCTGTTGGCTCGCTCGCTCGATTGGCGTGTCACGCCCGAGCTCGATTTTCGCATCGATCGCTCGACCGATGAGGCCGAGCGCATCACGCGTGCGCTGGAAAACGTTCCCGCCACGCTTGCGATCGAAAAGGACGAGGACGGCTATCCGATAGCGGATGCCGCCCAGGAGGCAGCTTTAGATGACTAATTCCGCCGACCTCGCCTCGTGCGAGTCTGCAGATATTCAGCGACGCATCCTCGAGTTCATCGAGGGTGCGCCCTCCATTGCGATTTCGGGACATACTTCTCCCGATGGCGATGCCTTGGGCTCCGTGTTGGGTCTGGGCCTTTCGCTCATGAAGTTTTTCCCCAACAAGGACATTGCGCTGCTGCTGGCAGACGATGACCCGGTTCCGCGCATCTACCGCTTTATGGAGGGTGCCGATCGCCTGGTGCCGGCATCTGCGTACACCGGTAATCCGGACCTGTTCATCTCGGTGGACGTGCCGGTCGTCGAGCGTCTCAATAATTCCGCCGAGGTGCTTCGTCGCTCCAAGCATGTGGTGTGCTTCGATCACCATCCGGCGCGCGAGGAGTTTGCCGAGCTCAGCCTGAGGCGCGTCGAAGCTGCAGCCTGCGCCATGATCATCGACCGCTTCTTGGACAATTGCGGCATTGTCGCACGTGACGGCGTCGCGACCTGCCTGCTGTGCGGCCTGGTTACCGATACCGGCCGTTTCCAGTACCAAAACGCCGATGCCGCCGCGTTCCATGCAGCCTCGCGTCTGGTTGCCCACGGTGCCGATCCGGCGCGTGTGGCGCTCGAGGTCTACCAGAGCATGCGCGTTGAGTTTTTGCACCTCAAGTCCATCGTTATGGGCCGCATCAAGACGGTGGCCCACGGGCGCGTCGCGTATAGTTACGCGTACCAGAGTGACCTTGAGGCTTGCGGTGTCACCTCGGATGAGTGCGACGGCCTAGTTGACGTGGTGCGCTCGGTGATGGGCGTCGAGGTCTGCCTGTTCCTGAAGGGCATTGAAGGCGATACCAAGGTGCGCGGCAACCTGCGCTCCAAGGGCGACCTCAACGTGTCCGAGATCGCTGCTGCTTTTGGCGGAGGCGGACATCCCGCTGCCGCCGGTTTCTCCAACAACGGAACGATTCTCGAGACGCTCACCGTGGCACTTCCCATGCTGGCCGAATTGGTAGGGGAGGATCCCGCTTCGGTGACCGTCGAGCTTTAACTTTTTGGATGGTACATGGCTCGTCGTACGCCTTCTCAACTGAATATGCTGCTCGCCGTCGATAAGCCGGTGGGCTGCACGTCCCACGACGTGGTTTCGCAATGCCGACGCGCCCTCCATGAGCGGCGCGTCGGCCATGCCGGCACGCTCGACCCCATGGCATCGGGTGTCATGGTGGTGGGTGTTGGCCAGGCCACCCGTCTGCTGGGCATGCTAACCCTCGATACCAAAAGCTATGTCGCCGACATCTCGTTTGGCGCCGAGACCAATACCGATGATGCGGAGGGCGAGGCGGTCCGCACGGTGACTGTTGCCAACGAGCTCCGCGATCCTGCCTATGCCCGTGAGCGCTTGGCCGCCATGCTGGGTCCGCAGATGCAGGTGCCGCCGGCGTTTTCGGCTATCTCGGTCAATGGCGTTCGCGCCTACAAGTCTGCTCGCGAGGGCAATGCGGTGGACCTACCTCCGCGCCCCGTCGAGGTCTATGCCGCCGACCTGATCGCCGTGGGAGGCGAAGGTGATACGTGTGTGTGGACCGTGGCGTTCTCGGTGAGCAAGGGTACCTATATCCGTGCGCTCGCTCGCGACTTGGGCCGCGCCTGCGAGAGCGCCGCGCACATTTCCGCGCTGCGCCGCACGGCCTCCGGTGTTGTTTCCATTGGCGCTTGTCATGCGGTCGAGGAGTTTTCTCCCGAGTCCGCGGCTGGCTTTGCCCTGGATCCCATTGCGGCCCTGGGCGCCACGCGTGTTGACTTGCCGGGCAATCTTGCCGACGATTTGCTCTGCGGCCGACGCATTCCCGTTGAGCGTGCGCTTTCCGATTTCGATACCGCGAAAGCGCCTTTTGCGTTGGTGCTCGATGGGGGACTCAAGGCGCTCGCCCGCATTGAGAGTGGCCGCTTTGTTATGGAGCACGTGTTTCCGCAGGCAATCGGCGGTGTTCGATGATGTTGTCCGCTCGCGAGCTCGCGCGTATCTTTTTCGCGGGCGAGTCGGACGAGGCCCGCATCGTTACTGCCGATGCGTTTGATGAGTGCGAGCACTTGGGTGCCGCATCGATTGCCATCGGCGTGTTCGACGGCGTTCACCGTGGACACCAGGAGCTCATTGCGGCGCTTGTTAGCGATGCGCGCGCCCATGACTGCAAGGCGGTCGTGGTCACTTTCGATCCCGATCCGGACGTCGTGGTGAGCCCTTCGCCCGCTCAAAAATTGATGACGACGGCTGACCGTCTACATGCCTTGGCTCAGACCGGGGTCGATGCGGTGGTGGCCGTTCCCTTTACGCCTGAGGTTGCGGCACTCGACCATGTTGATTTTCTCTCGATGGTGTCGCGTCTGGTTGACATTCGTTCGATTCGCGTTGGCAGCGACTTTAGGCTGGGTCGCGGCGGTGCATCTGGTGTTGCCGAGATGCACATCTGGGGTGCCGAGCACGGTGTTGACGTATACGGGCACGACCTGCTTTGCGAGGGCGGTGAGGCCATTTGTGCCACCCGCATTCGTCGTGAGCTGGGACAGGGCCATGTGGAGCTTGCTGCTGAGTTACTTGGCCGCCCGTATATGGTGCGCGGCGGTGTTATTCGCGGCCGTCACGAGGGTTCTGGCATGGGCTTTCCCACGGCAAACTTGCAGGTTCCCGACGGCATTCAGGTGCCTGCCGATGGCGTGTATGAGGGTCTAGTGCTGGTCGATGACACCGTATGGCCCGCTGCCGTGAACGTCGGCCTGCCGCCAACGTATGCCGACGATGCGGCATCCGCGCATCTCGAGGCCAACTTAATTGGTTATACGGGCGACCTGTACGGCGTTTCCGTTTCGCTGGCGTTTACGCGCTGGCTGCGTCCGTCGCGCGTGTTCGATTCGCTGGATGAGTTGATCGCGACCGTCGAGGGTAATATCGAGGACATTCGTCATAACTTGGGTGAGCAGGGGGTGAGCATCCGTGATTAGCGATGAGGAGAAAGACCAGGTACGCGCTGCGTCCGATCTGGTTGCCATCGTGCAGGAAACGGTTGAGCTCAAGCCCCGTGGCCATGAGTTTTGGGGTTGCTGCCCCTTCCATGGCGAAAAGACTCCGTCCTTCCACATTATTCCCGCCACGCAGGTGTGGCATTGCTTTGGCTGCGGCGAGGGTGGCGACGTCTTCACCTATATCATGAAGCGCGAGAACCTGAGCTTTCCCGAGTCAATCCGCTATTTGGCCGATCGTGCGGGTATTGAGCTGCACGACACCGGAGATCGTCGCGAGCGCGGTACCAAGCGTGCCCGAATCTATGATCTGTGCGCCGAGACCGCCCAGTTCTACCACACCATGCTTATGCGCGGTAAGGACGGTCGTCCACGCGAGTACTTTGCCAGCCGCGGCATGGGTGGCGACGTCTGCCGCCGCTACTGCCTGGGCTTTGCACCGGGACGCAACGCGCTGGTGTCGCACCTGTCCCAGGCGGGTTTTACCCCGCAGGAGATGATCGACGCCAACGTTGCCGTGAGCCGCGGGCGCGGGCAGCTTGCCGACCGCTTTTACGACCGCGTGATGTTCCCCATCTTTGACGAGCAGGGTCACAACATTGCCTTTGGCGGTCGCATCATGGGTGACGGCCAACCTAAGTACCTCAATACCGCTGAGACGAGCGTGTTTCATAAAAAGCGAAACCTCTATGGCTTTAACTGGGCCAAGGAGTTTATCGTCGCGCAGGATACGGCCATCGTGGTGGAGGGCTATACCGACTGCATCGCCTGCTGGGAGGCGGGGATCAAAAACGTTGTCGCCACGCTGGGCACCGCGCTCACGGAGCATCACGTCAAGACGCTCACTCGCTTTGCCAAGCGTATCGTGTATATGTTCGATGGCGATGCCGCGGGCCAGAAGGCCGCCCGTCGCGCGATTCAATTTATCGAGCAGGATTCGATGGACCTGCGCTGCGTGGTGCTGCCCGACGGCAACGACCCCATGGAGTTCATCACGGCGCATGGTGGACAGGAGCTTCAGGCGCGCATCGACGCTGCCGAGCCGCTCATGGACTTTGTCTACCGTTCGTTGCAGGAGTCGAGTGACATCACCACGCCGGGCGGTCGTGCCAAGGCGCTGGAAGATGCGCTGACGCTTATCTATCCGCTGCGCGATAGCTATATGATCGACACATACTTTATCCAGATTGCCGATCTGCTGGGTTTGGATCTGGAGACGGTTCGCGCGAGTTCGGGTCGCGTGTTTCGCGATGTCGCCAAGCGCGAAGATGCGGAACGACGTCGTGAGCAGAACTATGAGCGCCAGCGGGCGCAACTCGAGCGCTCTGGTAGCGCGGGCGGTCGGACGTCTGGTTCGCAGGGGGCATCTCGCGGTGCTTGGGCATCGGGCGCGACGCCGCCGGTGTCCGCGCCGGTCGAAGAAGAGCCGTACGACTATGTCCCGCTCGATGCCTACGGTGCCGCGCCCGTGGAGGCCGCCGACGACCTGCCGCCGATCGACGTGCCTGATGGTATGGGTGCTGTTCCTGTGACTGATGGTTCGGGCGCTCCGGCTGCGGTGGCGCCGATGGTTCTTACTGACCTTGAGCGTAAGTCCTTGGCAGGGGAGCGCGAGCTGTTGACGATGCTTACGAGCTACCCCGACCTGTTCCGGACATATGCCGACCGTATCTGCTCGATTGAGTGGGTTGACCCGCGTCACGAGTCTATCGCATGGGCCGTTTTGGCAACGCCGCCGGGAACCGATCCTGCGGCCTGCATGGATGCGGCGCGCTCGGTGTGTCCCGAGGCGGCAACGCTTGTGAGTGCTGGGCGCATCTCGGCGACGAGCAAGCACCCCACCGAGACGAACATCGTGTTTATGCTTGATACGCTCGAGCTCTACACCATCAAGCGCCGCATGCGTGCCGCACAGGCCAAGCTGCGCCAGGACCGTTCGCTCGATGATGAGGCCCGTCGCGCGCTGACCGTGCAGGCCGCGCAGGATTCGCGGCGTCAACGCGAACTGCAAAAGTCGATCGGCGGGGTGGCGGACCCGTTCCGTTTGATCGGTCTGGAGTCCGCGGGCACCGAACAAGCCTAGATGTTGTGGTCAACCAGCGTATTCTCGCCTATATCCAGTCCTCTTTTTGGGTATAGACGTCAATGTGTGTGCTAAAGTATTGAGTCCTGTGGACTATGAAGGGAGAATCTGTGCCAAAAAAGACTGAGAGCACGGGTACTGGGCTGGAATCCTACGTTGCAAAGCTCATGGGCAACGGCTCAAACAGGACTTCGGTAACCGAGGACGAGATTCAGGTCGCCCTGAAGGATATCGATGTTTCTGACGAGCAGCTCACCGCGGTGTATTCCGCGCTGCGCAACAGCGGCATCCAGATTATCTCCGCGAGCGGAAACGACGACGCCCCCATGGACGTCGACGATGACGATAACGATACCGATACCGACGATTTCGATGACGACGACGAGCACGATTCCGGCTCGCTCGACGATCATGAGCTCAAGATGGCCCGTCAGGCCGACGCTGAGATGGGTTCTTCCAAGAGCAAGAAGAAGCGCACCGTGCGCACGTCCCGTTCACGCTCGCGCGTGCGTGGCATCGATGCCTCCACGGTGATGCTGACCGGCGATCCGGTTCGTATGTACCTCAAGGAGATCGGCAAGGTCGACCTGCTGACCGCTTCCGAAGAGGTCGATCTGGCCATGAAGATCGAGGCCGGTCTTGAGGCCACCGAGAAGCTCGAGGCCGCCGATGCCGGTGAGCTCGAGCTCACGCGTGCCGAGATGCGTCGTCTTACGCGCATTGAGAACGTGGGCCTCGAAGCCAAGCAGGCACTCATCAGCGCAAACCTGCGTCTGGTTGTCTCCATCGCCAAGCGCTATGTCGGCCGCGGCATGCTGTTTCTTGACCTGATCCAGGAGGGCAACCTCGGTCTGATTCGCGCCGTCGAGAAGTTCGACTACCAGAAGGGCTTCAAGTTCTCCACGTACGCCACGTGGTGGATTCGTCAGGCCATTACGCGCGCCATTGCCGACCAGGCCCGTACCATCCGTATTCCCGTGCACATGGTCGAGACCATCAACAAGCTCGTCCGTGTGCAGCGCCAGCTCCTTCAGGACCTGGGCCGCGACCCGACCCCCGAGGAGATCGGTGCCGAGATGGACATGAGCGCCGACCGCGTCCGCGAGATCCAGAAGATCTCGCAGGAGCCCGTGTCGCTTGAGACCCCCATCGGCGAGGAAGAGGATTCCCAGCTGGGCGACTTCATCGAGGACTCCCAGGCAATCGTTCCGCCCGATGCCGCCAGCTTCTCCATGCTACAGGAGCAGCTCACTCAGGTGCTCGACTCGCTTGCCGATCGTGAGCGCAAGGTTATCGAGCTGCGCTTTGGCCTTGTCGACGGGCATCCCCGCACGCTCGAGGAAGTCGGCCGCGAGTTTGGCGTCACGCGCGAGCGTATCCGCCAGATCGAGTCCAAGACCTTGGCCAAGCTCCGCCACCCCAGCCGTAGTAGCAAGCTGAAGGACTACATCGAAAGCTAGTCAAGCAATAAGCGCCCTCAAGCACATTCGCTCGGGGGCGCTTTCATGTAGTCGTTGGGGACGTTCTTAAACGACTAGGTGGTTGATTTCCGATCTCAGCCGAACACATTGAGCAAATAGGCCGTTCCCGCAGTTAGCCGAACGCCCCCGCGGCCCC
>CAKUBM010000020.1 GCA_934643145.1 uncultured Collinsella sp.
TCCACGCCCGGGGTCAAGCCCTGCAACAAAACATCAGCTGCAGAAAGCAAAATTTCCGGACGCATGGAGCCCTCGTTATCGGCATGGGTGTCGAGCATGAGCACTAAATGGTCCGGGCGCTCCCCCGCCGTGAGCTCATAGCCCACGAGCGTGTGATCCAAATCCAAGCGCTTGCTCTTTTTGCCGCGCGCGTAGTCGATGCCATGGTCCGCGCGCAACGTGTCGATCGCACGACGCACCTCGTCGGCGCTTACGGGCGCCTCGGAATCCAAGTGCAAATCGATGCGATACGACAGGCGCGTGAGCTGCGCCGTCAACGCCGGCGTGCGCACGTCGATGTACGCCGCCTCGATGGGTGCCAGATCGGCCGGAGACGCCGCAGACAGGCGCCCAAACGCCTCGTCGAGCGCCACAAACTCGGTCATAAACAGGTCATACCACTCGCAGGTCGACGACGTACCCACCGGTAGCGCCGAAGAGAAGCCCACGCGCATGTGCGGAGAAAAGCCCTGCGTGACGGCATAGGGAAGTCCCGCACGGCGCACAATGCGCTCAATGGTATGGATCACTTCGAGATGGCCCAGGTACTTAAGGCGATCGCGCTTGCCATAGCGAACACGAAGTCTAAAGAGCGTGGGGTTGTCGGTCAGGCGCTCACTCATGCGCGATCACCCATCAATACATTCTTGGCGTGGAGCGTGGGGCAGATTCCGCAGCCGGTGCACGACGTGCGGGTGCAGTCGGGAGTCGTGACGCCCTCGAGCGAGCGACGGTACTCGCGCTCGAGGAAGCCGCGCGTGCAGCCGGGGCTCACGTGCTCCCACGGCAGGCGCCAGTCCAACTCGTAGGGAAGGTGCACGAGCTCATTGAGGTCGATGCCGTTTTTGGCAGCAGCCTCCTTCCAATTATCGAGCGAGAAATGCTCTACCCAGGCGTCAAAGCGAGAGCCCGCGCGCCAAGCATCGATGATGACGGGCGTCATGTCACGACCGGCGCGGGACAGCGCGGCCTCGATGAGCGAGGTCTCGGCATCGTGGTAATGCACGCGGACGGCACGGTTGCGCACACTCGTGACAAGCAGCTTCTGGCGACGTTTGACGTCGTCGTAGTCGAGCTGCGGGCACCACTGGAACGGCGTGGCAGCCTTGGGGATAAAGACCGAAACCGAGATAGACACCGAGATCGAGCCGCGACGAGCCTTGGGCACTACGGAACGACCGAGCTCCAGCACATGATCGGCCAGATTGGCGATGGCCACGATGTCCTCGTCGCGCTCGCCGGGAAGGCCCATCATGAAGTAGAGCTTCATGCGGTTCCAGCCGGCCTCGAAGGCCGCCTTGGCCGCACGGTCCAGGTCCTCCTCGGTCACGTTCTTGTTAATGATGTCGCGCATGCGCTGGCTGCCGGCCTCGGGCGCGAACGTCAGGCCGCCTTTCTTTTCGCCGGCGACCGACTCGGCCATATCCACACCAAACGAATCCAGGCGCTGCGACGGAATAGACACGCGAATACCCGTATCCTCCAGGCGACGGTTGAGCCTGCCGAGCACGTCGCGAATGCAGGAGTGGTCGGTCGTAGAGAGCGAGGTCAGCGACACCTCGTCATAGCCGGTCTTTTCCAGACCCTGAATCACCGACGAGACGATCTGGTCGGCCGAGCGCTCGCGCACCGGGCGATACGTCATGCCGGCCTGGCAAAAACGACAGCCGCGGGCGCAGCCGCGCAGAATCTCGATAGACAGGCGGTCGTGGACCAGCTGCGCATAGGGTACGCACGACTGCGACAGCGGATTCGTGGCGCCGAAATCCTCGACGACGCGCTTGTAGACCACGGTCGGAGCATCCTTGCCCTCACGCGGCACGGTGTAGCCATGCGGCGAGCAGGGCTCGTCGTGACGAACCTCATAGAGCGACGGCACATAGTTGCCGGCAATGGATGCAAGCTGCTCAACGATCTGCGCACGCGGGACTCCTTCGTCACGCAGGCGGCGATGCAGCTGGCAGGTCTCGAGCAGCGATTCCTCACCCTCACCGATGAGGATAACATCGAAGAAGGCCGCATACGGCTCGGGGTTGTACACCGAAGGACCACCAGCGATGATGATGGGGTCGTCTTCGCCTCGGTCGGCCGCTAACAGCGGAATGCCAGCGAGGTCGAGAGCCTCGAGGAAGTTCGTCACCGCCATCTCGTGCGGCACATGCAGACCGACGATATCAAACGATGCGACGGGGGCAGCACCTTCGAGCGACAGAAGCGGAATACCCGCCTCGCGCATGGCGTCACCCATATCGGGCCACGGCACATAGCCACGCTCGCAGGAGATGCCCTCGGCCTGGTTAAGGATGTTGTAGAGGATGGCGATGCCCTGGTTGGGCAAACCAACCTCGTACACATCCGGATAGATCAGGCAGCAACGGTAGTCGGCATCGGCCTTTGAAAGCGTGCCCCACTCGTGATCGATATAGCGGCTCGGCTTCTCGACCTTGGCGAGCAGCGGCTCAATTAAATGAAAACAGTCTTGATACGGAACGCGCAACGGAAAACCCCTAAGCAGCGAGATCGGATGCGTCTTGGTAGGACGCCATAGGACGGGTAGCGCCCGCGACCGTGGTCACCAGATCGCGAACGCGGGAGAACGTGGCAGTGACTACCTCGTTGGCACGGCTGTAGTCAACATCGCGCTCGTAGAGCGAAACGAGCGCACGGCCCATGCCATAGGTGCCCGCGGCAGCAGTGAGCGCCTTGACGGCAAACCCAATATGCGGCGTCTGCTTGACGAGCGCGCGGGTGACCGCGCGGATCACAAGACCGCCGGCAAGCACGCCCGCGACCTCGTAGCCGCGCTCGGGCTTAATGCCGCGTCCAAAGACGGCAGCGAGCTCAAAGAGCATGCCCACCTGCGCCAGCGCCATAACGGGATAATCGGCGCCCGGCAAAAACGCCAGCGCACCAGTCGCCATATTGGTGAGCGCGCACGAGGTGATGATACGATTGGCCGCCGCGATGCGCATGAAGGCAAAGTTCGCCGCAAAAGCCGTTTCCTTGTCGGTGCGGTCGAGAATCCAGCGGGCAAGCGTCTCGAGCAGATACGTCTTATCGGTTGCCGCGACAACGCCGAGCATGGGCGTGGACTCCTCGATAAACGGCACCTCCACAGCAGACTCGGCAAGCACGCACACGGGCGCGCCGGCGATCACGAGCTCCTGCACGGCACTCTCCAAGCGGTCGGAGCCGCACGAGAGCACCAGCACCACATCGGTATCGGTCTTTGGAGCAATTCGCTCCTCCCCCAGACGCTCGACGCGCACAATGCCCGAGGTCGTCTGCGGCACAAAGGCGTCACGCACCGTCTCGGCCAGAAAGCGCGAGGCGGACGAATCCAAATAGACCGAGACGCGCACCGGCGTATCGGAATCCTTCTTAACGGACGCGCCCATCTTAAAAGCGCGGGTCAGCTTATCTACGGGAATTTTCATAGCAAACCCCTCCAGCGGTTACGCGGCGCCCGAACGATGCCGCCATATGGATTGTACGATACCCACCGTCAGCAGCTGAATCATCATCGAAGACGAACCGAAGCTAATAAACGGTAGCGGAATACCGGTAATCGGCATCATGCCGATGCACATGCCGATGTTTTCGAAGGTCTGGAACGCCCACATGCCAACGATGCCCACACACGATAGGCGCAAGAACAGCGACTCGCACTTAAAGGCGACGCGAATCGTCGAAAAGATCAGCAGCACGTAGAGGCATAGGAGCAAAAAGGAACCGCAAAAGCCAAAGGTCTCGGACAGGAAGGCGAAGACGAAGTCGGTGTGGAACTCAGGCAGAAAGCCGCCGGCCGACTGCGTCGCATGGCCCAAGCCCTTACCAAAGAAGCCGCCCGAGCCAACGGCGATAAGCGACTGCTGCAGGTTGTAGGCATCGTCCGAATCGGCATTATCGGGGTCGATAAAGACCGTCAGACGGTTCATCTGATACTGCTTGATGAGCACATCGTGGCCGAGCAACGAATCAAAGACCGAATCGAGCGCCAGGGCGAGGGCCACCAGGCCCACGAGCAGGGCCAGGGTCGACAGCACCCATTCGCGGCGTGCACCGCTCATGCAGATGACAATAGCGCCCGAAACCAGCACGACCAGGCCTGAGCCCAGGTCGCCCATGGCAACGACGGCCAAAAACGGAATGGACAGCATGCCGCAGAGCTTGACGTAGTCGCGAACGGTATCGATACGGCCGTTATACTGCGAGCCAAGCGTGGCAATAAAGAAGATGGTGATGAGCTTGGCAAGCTCAACCGGCTGGAATGTCAAGCCGATACCGGGAATCTTGATCCAGCCCGTCATGCCCAGACCGCCCGTATAGGACAGACCCGGAATCTTGGGCGAGAAGATAACGATCAAATCGATGACGAGCAACGCCGTCGAGAAATTGGAAATACCGCGCAGGTCGGTACGCCAGACCAGCACCGCCAGCACCGCCCCGATGCCAATTCCCAGCAGATGGCGTGAGAACGAGGCATCGGCCTTAAACTGCGAAGCCGACCAGATAATGATGGCACCGTAGGCGACGAGCGCCACAGTGGCCACGAGCACACCGATATGCACCTTTTGGCGAAACGTGCCGCGCGAGGCCGAAAGTTGCTTGTTGACGCGGTCCAGGCTGCTGCGAGAGCCGGTCTTGGTTGAACGGAACAGATCCGCCGGAGAAAAATCCATCGCAACCTCCTATCGAACCGAAGAATCGCCCGAGGCCGAAGAGGTATCGGGCTCGTCATAAATCACGCCGAGCACGTCGCGCACGACATGCATCGCGGTATCTGAGCCACCGCCGCCCTGCTCTAAGACAGTAGCGATGACATACTTGGGATCATCGGCCGGTGCATAGGCGCAGAACCACGCGTATTCGTCCTCGCCGCTTTTCTCGCCCGTGCCCGACTTGCCGTATACCTGCGGCGTCAGGGTGCCAAAGTGAGCCGCTAGGGACGTCGATGCCGTGTATATCACGTCGTGCATGCCATTGCGAACAAGAGTCAAATCCGAATCGCTGTTGATCTTGGCCTCCAGGCGCTTCTTCTTGCCCTTACCGTTGTACTTATAGGCATCGCCGTCGCCATCGCGCGACACGGCAGACAAAAACACGTGAGGCACGTACTGTTTGCCACCGTTGGCAAGGCCCATGTAGGCGCATGCCATCTGCAGGGGCGTCACCAGGATGTCGCCCTGGCCGATGGCAATGTTGGTCATATCGCCGGCATTCCACTTGCGGTCCTCGGCAGAGGCGTCGGTGAAGTACGACTCCTTCCACTCGGCATCGGGAATACGGCCCGCGCCCTCACTCGGCAGATCGATACCGCAGGTCTTGCCTAGGCCCCAGCGACGAAAGACCTCCTGCAGGCCCTCGGGATGTTGCTCGTCATAAAAGAACGCCTTGCCCATGTCGTAGAAGACGGGGTCGCACGAGTTGGCGATACCCGACTGCAGCGTCATGGTGCCGTGGCCGGAATGCAGCCAGCAGTACTTGCCCCACGACTTGCCCAGACCCGTCCAATAACCCGTGCAGTTGGTCGTCTGCCCCGACGTGTAGGTTCCAAACTCAAGACCGGCCAGTGCCGAGAGCGGCTTGATGGTCGAGGCCGACATGTACTGTCCGCTAATGGCGCGGTTGAGCAGCGGGTGCGAACCCTTGTCATCATTGAGCTCGGTCCACACGTCATTTGAGACGCCGCCGATAAAGACGGAAGGATCGAACTTGGGCTGGCTCGCCATGCCCAGGATCTCGCCATTGTTGGGATCGAGACACACTACAGCGCCGTTGCCGGCATTGCTGTAGCCAGTGGTCTTGGCAAGCTCGATAGCGCTCGCCAGCGCCGTCTCGCAGGCCTGCTGGATCTTAAGGTCGAGCGTGAGCTTAATGTCGGAGCCGGCCTTCGCGGGCACGGCGCCGGCCTGACCGGTAACATTGCCCGAGGCATCGACCTTGACGGTCTGCTCGCCACGAATACCCTGCAGCAGGTTTTCGTAGTAGCTCTCAACGCCCGCTTGGCCCACGATATCGCCCGACTGGTACGTAATCCGGCCAGCAGAAGCATCATCATCGCCAGAGGTTTTCTTATTCTGGGCCTCGAGCTGCTCGGAGGTAATGGTGCCGGTATAGCCCAAGATGTGACAGGCCGTCTCGCCGTACGGATACTGGCGCTCGGTACGCTCGGCAATCTTGACGCCCGGGAACTCGCCGGCGTGCTCCTTGATATAGGCAACCGTGGAGCGGCGCACGTCCGTCGCGATGGTGTGCAGACTCTGGGCGCCCTCGGAGTTGTCCTGGATATTGCGCAGAACCGCCACGTAGGGCATACCGAGCACATTGGCAAGATGGCGAACCAGAACCTCATCCTCGGCAAGGTCGCGGTAGGCCACGACAGCAAGTGAGGGACGGTTCTGGACAAGTGCCACGCCATTGCGGTCGAGGATGCGGCCGCGCACAGCAGGTGTGGTAACGGTGCGCGTCTGATTACTATTAGCCTGCTTTTCGTAATAGTCCGACGAGACCATCTGCATGCCCCACAGCTTGACGGCAAGCGCCGCGAACATCGCCCCCACACCCGTGGTGAGGATGGAGAAGCGGCCCTTAAAGGCGGTCGCCGCGGTATTGCCCTCGCCCTCGGTGGCGCGCGGGGCCGTTCCATGCTGCGTATCGTAGGTAAAACGGGAATCACCGCGACGCATGATGACCAGCGCGACCACGATGGCCACAACCAGCACGATACCGGCGATAATAACCGTCATCTGGGAAGACATCTACAGGCCTCCCCTATTTGAGCTTACGGGTCTTGGGCTTAAAGCGCATGCCCGTCTGGCGTCCGCCACGTGCGGAGAATCCATAACCGGACTGCGGCACGACGCCGGACATCAAAAACGGAATGGCAACCAGACCCGTCAGGATCGAAGACGGCAGCGCATGGCCGAAGATCGCCACGACAAAGCTCGTCTCCAAACCCATAAACAGCAAGATGATGCTGTAGATCACATTTATGACGAGCGCGAAGGCGCCCACCGTGATGCCGCGCGCACTCGGGGTACCGCCCGTCTGACCGGCGGCGCTATGCACCAGGGCAAAAGAACCCACGGTCAGCAGGAGCGACATAACGCCCACCGGCACGGCAGCGGAAAGGTCATAGAACAAGCCGCTGCAAAAACCGCACACGACGGCACGGTTCGGGTCGCCCGAGAACACGCTTAGGCACACCAAGATAATCATGAAGTTGACGCGACCGCCCGCAATGGAGATCTGCGGTGCCAGGCCTGCCTGCAGCAGCACGCACACGATGGCGGCGATTACAAACGTGCGGGAGCTCATCCCCTGCTCGTGTAGATCCATGGACATGCCCCCTATTCGCTCGAGCCGGAATCGGTCGTCTCAGACGTGTCGGAACTGTCATCCGAGCTCTCGTCCTTCGTCTTGGTCGCAGCATCGCGCGACGTTCCCTGCGGCGTGCTATTAGCGGTGTTCACGTCCTCATCCGAGGCCGACTGTTCGTCGGTCAGCGAGGTGATGACCAGCACTTCCTCGTTGTTCTCGGCCGTGGTCTGAGCGCGCACCACAATGGTGTAGTACACGTCGTTTGCCGATTTCTCAACCGACGAGACGGTGCCGAGCGGAAGGCCCTTGGGGAACACACCGCCAATGCCCGAGGTCACGATGATGTCGCCAACCTTAACGTCGGAATCGACGCTCACATACTCAAGACGCAGCGTGCCGTCAGCCTGACCCTGCAGCATGCCCTGGGCGCGCGTATCCTGCACCATGGCGGACACGCCCGAGTTCTCGTCGCCAATCAGGCGCACGGTGGACGTCTTGGCCGAGACTTCGATGATCTGGCCTATGACACCGGCAGAACTCGTCACGGGCATGTTAATGGTAAGCCCGTCGGCAGAACCCTTATCGATGGTAACGGTCGAGGTCCAGGCATCGCCCGAAGCGCCGACGATACGAGCTGCAGTGGACTTGAGGTTGTAGGTCGACTGCAGACCGACCAGACCCTCCAGTCGCTCGGCGGTCTTTTGAGCCTCGGAGAGCTCGGCGACCTTAGAGGTCAGTTCCTCGTTTTGCTTCTTAAGCTCGTCAAGCGTGTCCTGTGACGCCGTAAGGTTAGAGAACACGTTACCGATCGCATTGAAGGGAGCCGCCACAGCCGAGCCCAGAAAACGCACCGGCGAGGTAATCGTCGTCACGCCCGAACGAACGGCATGAATCGGCCCCGTCTCGCCCTCACGAATATAAAACGTGAGCAGCAACACCGAAATCAGGCTGAAAACAATCAACGGGCGCATACCCGTTGATTGTCGCTTGGTATTCAGATTTGTGGAGAAACCCGAAGATCGTGCCAAATGGAATCCACCTTTTGGAAATTAAGCATTGGTCTGGACGAAGCCGCCATCAAACGCATTGGCCTCGAGCACGCGGGCACAGCCGTTAACAACGTTATCGAGCGCCGTGGGGCTGACGTTGACCGAAACGCCGGTCTCATCGCGCAGGCGCACGTCGAGACCGCGCAGCAGCGCGCCGCCACCAGTCAGCAAAATGCCGTAGTACATAAGGTCCGAGGCAAGATCGGGAGGCGTAGCGTCGAGTGCGTCCTTGACGGCCTTGGCCATCTCGTCGAGCGGCTTGTTGAGCGCGCGACGAATCTCCTCGCTCTCGATGCGCACGGTCTTGGGCAGACCGGTGATCACGTCGCGGCCGTTGACCTCGACGTCGAGCTCGTCCTTGAGCGGCACGGCGGAGCCGACCTTGATCTTGATGTCCTCTGCCGTACGCTCGCCGATGGCCAGGTTGTAGGCATCACGAACGTGCGTAAGGATGGCCTGATCGAACTCGTCGCCGGCAATACGAATGGACTGCGAGACGACGATGCCGCCCATAGCGATAACGGCAACCTCGGTGGTACCGCCACCGATGTCGATGACCATGGAACCGGTAGGTTCCTCAACGGGCAGGTCGGCGCCGATAGCGGCGGCCATAGGCTCTTCGATCAGATAGGCCTGGCGGGCACCGGCCTGGATCGTAGCCTCAAAGACAGCGCGCTTCTCGACCGACGTGACACCGGAGGGAACGCAGACGACAACACGCGGACGCGGAGTCCACGGATAGCGCTTCTCGGACGCCTTGTCGATAAAGTAGCGAAGCATGGCCTCGGTAACATCGAAGTCGGCGATGACGCCGTCCTTCAGGGGACGAACGGCCACGATGTTGCCGGGCGTACGGCCGAGCATGCGCTTTGCCTCGATACCGACCGCCAGGATGCGCTCGTCGTTCTTGTCGATGGCGACAACAGAGGGCTCGCGAATGACGATGCCCTTGCCGCGCACGGAGACAAGCGTATTTGCGGTGCCGAGGTCGATGGCAAGATCGCCCGCATAGCTACCGAAGAACATATCCATCAAAGAAAACAACGCAACTCCTGATGTGTTGGATGATTGCTGGAAAACTACTAGCTCATCATACTAGCGCAAGCCCGGCGCCTCACTTGCGGTGAAGCGCCGGGCAAAGCTAAATCCCATAAGGTCACTACTGGTTGTCAGCAGCCGAGAAATCCATATCGAGGGAGGAAACGGCCCAGCCGATATGGTTGTCGGAGCGCACGAATTTGACCGTGTACTCCTGCTCGCCGCCCTTGGACAGCGATGCCTTCACCTTAGCGGTCGTCTCGGTCATGGACTGATCCATGCCCTCGACGGACACGGTGGCACCCTGCGGAATCGAGGAGATGATCATCGACTTAGCGTCCTCGGACAGGTTCGAGGCCAGGCAAGACTCGGCCTTTGCGGTGTCACCGTCGCCGGCAGCCTGGAACAGATCGGTAACGACAGACTCCTGAGACGGGAAGCCAAAGCCGCGCGTGTAGGCAAAGCCCAGACCGCCCGCGGCGATCAAAATGAGCAGAAGCAGCACGATGAAGACTTTGAGACCCGTGTGGCGATGGCGACGACGGACCTTGGCCTGCTTACGATCCTGACGGTCCTGCTGGACCATCTCGGACTCGGACAGCGTAAAGAAGCCGGTGTCCGAGGGATCGGGCATAAACTGACCGGTCGCGCCCGTAGGATCGAGAGGATCGACGGCAGGAGCGTCCATCGCGGGCGCCGGAGCCGTGGCCATAGCCGTCTGGGCAGACAGCGCGGCAAGCGAATCGTGCACGCGGGCAAGCTCATCGGCCTGCTCGGAGGTGAGCTGGTAGATGCCATCGGCAGTAGCGGCGTTAAAGGCGTCGAGTGCGTCGGAGGGACGGCCGGCGGCAGAAAGCGCCTGACCCATGCCGGCGTTGAGCGCACGCGTGTCGTCGCGGGGGCCGGCAAAGTCGATAGCCGTGCGGTAGGTCTCCACGGCATCCGCCGGACGGCCGAGCTTAATGAAGCAACGACCGAGCTCGCCGAGCGCGGCGGCAGGAGCCGGATTGGCGCCGTCGATGGCAGCCTGACGGAAGGCGGTTCCCGCGTTGGCATAGTCGCCCGATTGGAACAGCGCATTGCCTAGACCCAGATAGGCCTTGAACGGCGTGGCATAGGAAGCATCCTGCGTAGCAGCAGAGAACGCCTGGGCGGCCGTCGTGTAGTCGCCCACGGCGGCGAGCGCCTTGCCGCGGTTGGTGAGCAGCGCGCCGCGCTTGCCGTAGGTGCCGTCGTTGAGGGCGGCGGCATAGGCCTCGGCGGCCTCGGCATACATGCCCAGGTGCATCAAGGCGTTGCCACGAAGGTGATCGGCCTCGCCCATAATCTCATCGGGAGTCTTTGCCGCCCCAAGCATCTGGGCTGCAGCGGAAAAATCACCCGCGCGGTAAGCGGCGCGGCCCTGTTGGATCAGCTGGCTATTCAAGGAAGTCCCCTTTACTCGTGAACGATCTCGACATGGACGATCTCGTCGCCGGCACGCAGCTGCGAAATCACATCGAGACCCTCGACCGTGGTACCAAAGACGGTGTAACCGGAATCGAGGTTATGCTGGGCACCCAGGCAGAAGTAGAACTGCGAACCCGCGGAATCGGGATCCATGGAGCGTGCCATGGCAAGGGCGCCATCGACATGGCTATTGCGCGGATTGGTGGCAAACTCGCCCTTGATGCAGTAGCCGGGGCCACCGGTACCGGGCATGCCGTCGGGGCCCTCAAGACCGGCAGCGACGTCGGCGCCGGACATGTCGCGGGTATTGGGGTCGCCGCCCTGGATAACAAAACCGGGCACATAGCGATGGAACTTAAGGCCATCATAGAAGCCCATCGTGGAAAGCTCGCAGAAGTTCGCGACATGAATGGGAGCGCCCTCGCCGTCAAACTTGACCTTGATGGCACCCTTCGACGTCTCGATTACGGCGCACTCGTCGCCGACAAGCTGATACTCGGGCGTGTAGAGCTCTTTCTTAAAACCAAACATGTGGATCCTTCCTCGTGCGTTTAAAGCATATTTGTACGAATTGTAGCAATAAGCACGGGCTTACATCAATTGCGCACGTAGGTTATGCCGACCATGGCGAACTAATTTTAGGATCGCTGCTGCGGCTTCCAGGAACCCACATTGGCATCGTACTGGTTCAGCGCGCTGTTGCCGCCCTGCGCGATGGGCGCCAGGATCTCGCTTTGGTGGGAACTCATCGACTCGCCATCGGGAATGGCCAGCGAGATATCCCAGCTCTGGCAGATCACGTCGACGCGCTCATACATCCACTCGGCAAGCTGCTTTAAGTGGGCGATATCGTCCGCATAGACCGTATCGTCCTGTACTTTCAGGTTGTTGAGCTCATCTTGCGTCTTTTTTATCTGGTCACGCAGGGCGTAGGCACTTTGCGACAGCTCCTGACGGGTGGACAGTGGCGTTCGAAGATAGCCGTTGTTAAAGGAATCGATGACCTCGCCGATCTGGTCCTCGTCAGCGTAGGACACGATGGTCTGATACAGACCGTCGAGCCTGGTATAGAGCTGATCATCGGTGAGCACGGTTTCTTCCTGGACCACCTCGGCAGAATCGCCCTGCTTGGTATCGTCCTCAGTCGCCTCGCCCTTTTGACGCGTGGGGAAGGTGGTTTGTGCAGCTTGGCCAAACTGATCATAGAAGCCAGGCATAACACCCATGGGATCGGTCGTCACGAACCAATAGGCACCACCGCACACGACGGCAAGGACCGCGATGATAATGAGCGGCTTAGGAATATGACGCTTATGCTTGTGATAGGCGTCCTCGTCGGGGTGCACCTTGCGCTTGGGTTTTTGAGCATCGTCATGCAGGGAAACGGGCGTGGGAATATCGACCTTGGGGATACCGAAATCCTTATCGAAAGCTGGCAGCACGCAGGTCTCATTGGGGTCGGCGGCGTCCGAAAGCACCGCAGCGGCAGAGGCCGGCGCATGCGGCACCTCGGTATCGATCTGCTCTTGCGTTAGGCGCGGAAAGCCCGCCGTGCGGCCCGCTGCCAGGTCGGATGCTGCCGCGTCCTTGGAGAGGATGCCCGGAGCGGGGCGTCCGCATTTGGGGCACGTACGATCATGCGGAGAAAGACGGGCACCGCAGCCCTCACAGAACACGAACTCGGTGTGCTCGGGGCCATCGCCCGGACCCACATAGGCGTTGCAGTAGGGGCAGAACGAGGCGCCGTCCTCGATAGTCTTAAGGCAATGCGGGCAGATCACGGCATCCTCTTTTCGAAGCAATTCAAACAATCGAGGTTAGAGCATAACATCGCCACGGCCCCACAGGAGCAAGGCACCAATTCAACATCGCCAGGGCGCGTAGTTACTTCTTCTTTTTGCTTGGCATAGAGACTTTGATGCCTTGGGCGGACTTGGTTACGCGAGAGCGCTTGGCTCCGGTACTCTTCTTTTTCTTGGGCTGGGCCTGGGCCACGCCCTCGAGTGCGCGGGCCTCGGCCTCGCGAACGGTGCGAGCCTCGCGGCGCTGCGCCATATCGGCGGCAACGCGCTTGGCAAAACGCTCCGCCGTCGAACCCGTCGAGCTCACCTTACCGCCACCGCGACCCAGGCGGACGCGCACACCGCGGCCAAAACCAGTTGCGGCATGACGACGACGCGGCTTAAGCGAATCCATCATCGTGGCGAGCTTAAAGAACACCGAGCAGGTAAAGGCCACGATGACAGCCAAGATAACCATCTGACCCATCGTCAGGTTGGCAATAGACAGCAGCTTCGGGAATCCGATAACGCCCGTCAGGATGCCGGCGACTACAAACACAAAGAGCGCCACACGTAGGGGCGTGAGAGGCTGCGAGATGCGCCAGATCAGGCTGACGCTCGCCGCGCACGACGTAAGCAGGCACATCGTAGACAGCGTGAGCTGGCTAAAGCCAAACACGCGCGCCACAAAGATATCGAGCGCCGCAGCCATAATGACCGCCAGCGACGCCGGCAGCGCACGCTTGAGTACGTTCGTCAGGAACGACCCCTTCACGCGAGCATTGTTGGGCTCCAGGCCCAACACAAAGCCCGGCGCGCCGATGCAGAAGAAGTTAATGAGCGTCATCTGGATGGGCTCGAAGGGGTACGGCGGCAGCGCGATGCACAGCGCCGCCAGGCCCATCGAGAACAGCGTCTTGGTCAAGAAGAGCGAAGCCGAACGCTGCAGGTTGTTGATGGAGCGACGGCCTTCAGCCACCACGGCGGGCATCGAGGCAAAGTCGTTGTCGACGAGTACGATCTCGGCCACGTTGCGCGCGGCATCGGAGCCGGCCGCCATGGCGACGGAGCAGTCGGCCTCCTTGAGCGCCAGCACGTCGTTGACGCCGTCGCCCGTCATGGCCACGGTGTGCTCGCGGCGCTTGAGCGCCTGCACGAGCTCGCGCTTCTGCTGCGGGGTCACACGACCAAAGACATGGTAGCGGTCCACTGCGGCATCGAGCTTGGCCGGCGTATCGAGCGTCGTGGCGTCCACATAAGCGTCCGCACCCGGCACGCCCACCACGCGCGCGATCGACGACACCGTACGCGGGTCGTCGCCACTGATCACGTTGAGAGTCACGCCCTGCTCGTTAAAGTAGCCGATGGTCTCGGCCGCCGAGGTACGGATCTCGTCGCGGATGGTCACAAAGCCCACAGGCTCGGCCTCGCCCACCATATCGCCATCGGGCGTAAAGCCGTCCACGCGCGCCACCACGAGCACGCGGCAGGTATCGGCAAGCTCGGCGACACGGTTCTCGACCTGGGCAAACGCACGATCAGAGAGCACAAACTGCGCCGCACCCATCACATAGGAGCCCTGCACAAACGACGCGCCGCTCCACTTTTTGGAGGACGAGAACGGAATGACCGACAGCGGCTCGGACACCTCGACCGGGCGATCGGCGTAATAGTTGAGCAGTGCCTGGCAGGTCTCGTTGGCATCGGCCGAAGTCGCACGCGCCACGTTAGCCAGCGCAAAATCGAGCACCGTGGTATCGACGGAAACGGCGGCGTCACCCTCCCCCACGCCCAGGGCAACGCCCTCGACCGGTAGCGGATAGGTACCCTCGACCTCCATGCGACCCGACGTGATGGTGCCCGTCTTGTCCAGGCACAGCACGTCGACGCGCGCGAGCGTCTCGATGCAGTAGAGCTGCTGCGCCAGCACCTTGCGGCGGGCCAGGCGCACCGTGGCGATGGCGAGCACCGACGAGGTCAGCAGCACCAAGCCTTGCGGGATCATGCCCAGCAGGGCGCCCACCGTGGACAGCAGCGCCGACGAGGGCACGCGGCCGGCCAGCAGCTCGGAGAAGCACCACGAAAGCGCGCTATCGCCCGGGGTTCCCGCGGCATCCCACAGCTCGCTCACGCTCGAGGCAAACAACGCCAAACCGAGCGGGATCATGATGATGCTCGCAAAGCGCACGATGGCGTTCAGCGCGTTCATGATCTCGGAATTGACCTTTTTGACGTACTTGGCCTCGTTATTAATTTTGGCTACGTAGTTGTCGGCGCCGACATGGATCACGCGGGCGCGCAGCAGGCCCGAGTCGATAAAGCTGCCGCTCATGAGCTCGGAACCGGGCTGTTTCTTAATAAGGTCGCTCTCGCCCGTCAGCAGGCTCTCGTTCACGAGCGCCTCGCCCGAAACCACCACGGCGTCAGCGGGGATCTGGTCGCCGCGCCCCAGGCGGATGATGTCGTCGAGCACGATCTGATCCAGGTCGAGCTCCACCTCGGAGCCGTCGCGCACCGCGATGGCCTTCTTGGAAGTCAGCAGCGTGAGCTTATCGACCATCTTCTTGGAGCGCATGGACTGAATGACGCCAATAGCGGTATTGAGGAACACCACGAACAGGAACGTCAGATTCTTAAACGAACCGGTCAAAATGACCAGGAACGCCAAGATCACGTTGATCAAATTGAACAGCGTGCAGAGGTTCTCGATGATGAGCTCTTTGACCGACTTGGTCTTGAGCTCCATGTTGCGATTGATCTTACCGGCGGCGATGCGCTCCTCGACCTCGGCGGTCGAGAGTCCGCGCTCGATATCCGTTGCTGCCATACCACGTCCCATCACGTCGCGTCGGTATAAGAAAAACCGCCCGGACCATGCGAGGTTCGGACGGTCTTACGTTCGATGGTGCCCCATGTTGGATTCGAACCAACGGCCTTCTGCTCCGGAGGCAGACGCTCTAATCCCCTGAGCTAATAGGGCCAACGTTTGGCATTATACCCAAGTGCACCACGGGCTATCAAAATAAAAGAAAAAGCTTTGCAATTCCGAGGAAGACGCGGCGCAACGGCTCACTTTAGAAGGCAAAAGCGAATCAGATAGTATAAACTCTCATGCACCATATATACACGGCTCGCGATGCGGGCCGTTTTTGCAAGGGTTATCCATCGATGCGAGAGGCACACCATGATTGCAATTTTAAAGCAGAGCGCCAGCGACGAGGCCGTCAGCCATATCGTCAGCTGGATTGAAAAAAAGGGCCTGAAGACCGACGTCTCGCGCGGCGAGAACGAGACGATCATCGGCCTGGTGGGCGATACGACCAAGATCGACCCGTTCCTGCTCGAGTCCATGGACGTCGTCGAGCGCGTGCAACGCGTCTCCGAGCCGTTCAAGCGCGCCAATCGCAAGTTCCACCCCGAGGACTCCGTCATCGACTGCGGCCACGGCGTCAAGATCGGCGGCGATCAGTTCCAGGTCATCGCCGGCCCGTGCTCCGTCGAGGGCGAGAACCTCATCCGCATCGCACGCCGCGTGAAGGCCGCCGGCGCCACGATGCTGCGCGGTGGCGCCTACAAGCCCCGCACCTCCCCGTACGCCTACCAGGGCATGGGCCCCGCCGGCCTGGACCTGCTGTGCGAGGCGTCTGCCGAACTCGACATGCCGATCGTCACCGAGATCATGGACCCGCGCGACGTGCAGGTCTTCCTGGACAAGAAGATCGACGTCATGCAAATCGGCGCCCGCAACGCCCAGAACTTCCCCCTGCTCAAAGAGGTCGGCAAGACCAAGACCCCGATTCTGCTCAAGCGCGGCATGTCCGGCACAATCGATGAGCTGCTCATGGCTGCCGAGTACATCATGAGCGAGGGCAACGACAACGTTATCCTGTGCGAGCGCGGCATCCGCACCTTCGAGACCCGCACCCGCAACACCTTCGACCTTAACGCCGTGCCGGTGCTGCACCACCTGTCGCACCTGCCCGTCGTCGCCGACCCCAGCCACGCCACCGGCTACACCCGCTACGTTGAGCCCATGGCGCTCGCCGCGACCGCCTGCGGCGCCAACGGTCTGGAGATCGAGGTCCACGACGAGCCGAGCCGCGCCTGGTCCGACGGCGCCCAGGCCCTCACCCCTGATCAGTTCGACGACACCATGCGCCGCATCCGAGCCATCCGCGAGGTTGTCTGCCAAGAGACCATGGAGTAGCCCATGGGTACAGTGAGAAACGCGCGCGTTAACCAGGGCGGCCCCAAGTGTGCCGGTATCGTCGGCCTTGGCCTCATCGGCGGCAGCTTTGCCCGCGGCTATGCGCAGGCGGGCGTCCGCGTGCTGGCCTGGGATCCCGATGACGATGTCATGACGGCCGCCAGCATGGGCACCGTTGCCGGCGAGCTCAACGACGAGACGCTCGGCGAATGCGACATCATCGTCCTGGCTTGCTACCCCGAAGCCTGCATCGAGTGGCTCGAGGCGCACGCCCAGGCACTCGCCGACGCCACCGATACCGAGGCCATCATGGGCCCCGTGGTGATCGACACGGTGGGCGTCAAGGGCATCGTGTGCGAGCGCGCCTTTGAGCTCGCCCGCGAGCACGGTTTTTACTTTGTGGGCGCGCACCCCATGGCGGGCACCCAGTTCTCGGGCTACGCGCACTCCCGCGCCGACCTGTTCCAGGGCGCTCCCCTGGTGCTCGTTCCGCCCGCGGTGGACGATGCGCTCAAGCTGGAGCTTTTGGGCCAGGTGCGCGAGATGGTGCGTCCCCTGGGCTTTGGCAAGTTCAGCGTAACGAGCGCCGCCGAGCACGACCGCGTCATCGCCTTTACGAGCCAGCTCGCGCACGTCGTCTCCAACGCCTACGTAAAGAGCCCGACCGCCCAGGTCCACCACGGCTTTTCGGCCGGTAGCTACCGCGATCTCACCCGCGTGGCACACCTCAACCCGCAAATGTGGTCAGAGCTCATGATTGACGACGCCGACGCACTCGCCTTCGAGATCGACCATCTGATCGAATCGCTTGGCGCCTACAGCCGCGCCCTTAAGGACCGCGACCAGCGCTATCTGGAGAATCTCCTTGCCGAGGGCGACCGCATTAAGCGTGCACTCGACGACGAGGCCTCCCACTAGACCACCTATCACGCCAGGTCGAAAGGACCGAAGCTTATGGCGATTACCATCGATATCGACACTGCACGCCCCTACCAGGTGCATGTTGGCACGTTTTTGCTGGAGCAGGCGGGACCGCTCGTGCGCGCCACTGCCGGCGGCACCAAGGCCGTCATCGTGACGGACACCAACGTGGGCCCGCTCTACCAGATGCCCGTTAAGCAGAGCCTGGAGGCGTCAGGCTACGAGGTGAGCATCTGCACCTTCGAAGCCGGCGAGGCCCATAAGCGCGCCGAAACCTATGTTGCCATTTTGGAGTTTGTGGCCGAGCACGAGCTTTCGCGCTCCGACGTGATCGTGGCACTCGGCGGCGGTGTCGTGGGCGACGTGGCGGGCTTTGTGGCCGCCACCTACATGCGCGGCTGCAAGTTTGTGCAGATCCCCACGAGCCTGCTCGCCATGGTGGATTCGTCGGTGGGAGGCAAGACCGCCATCGACCTGGCTGCCGGCAAGAACTTGGCTGGCGCCTTTTGGCAGCCGAGCGTGGTTATCGCCGACGTGGGGTGCCTGGCCACCCTCACGCCCGAGCAGTTCGCCGACGGCTGCGGCGAGGTCGTCAAGCACGCCGTGATCGCCGACCCGGAGCTTTTCGCCGAGCTGGAGAAGACCCCGCTCACGCTTGAGCTGCTCAACCGCGATGTGGCCCGCGTAGCGCTCATCATCGCCCGCAATATCGACATCAAGCGCGCCGTGGTCGTCGCCGACGAGTGCGAAAACAACCAGCGCAAGCTCCTCAACTTTGGACACAGCGCCGGGCACGCCGTCGAGGCCTGCGAGCACTTTGAGCTCGGCCACGGCAACTGCGTGTCGATCGGCATGGGTATCATCACGCGCGCCGCGGCCCTGCACGGCGTCTGCGATGCTGCGCTGCCCGGTCGTATTGAGGAGCTCTGCGCCCGCCATGGCCTCAAGACCCGCTGCGACCTAGATGCCGATGCCGTCTTTGCCGAGGCGCTCCACGACAAGAAGCGCGCGGGCGACACCATCGACCTGGTGATTCCGCACGGCATTGGCCGCTGCAGCATCGACCGCACACCGCTTTCCACTTTCCACGAACTCATTGCCGAGGGCCTCGGCCAGAAGGGAGACGCATCCGCATGCTAGCCCGCATCACCCCGTCCCCGCTTAAGGGCACCGTTCCCGCCATCGCGTCCAAGTCGATGGCGCATCGCCTGATCATCTGCGCTGCGCTTGCCAACGGCGAGACGCACGTCACCTGCAATACCACCTGCGCCGACATCGAGGCTACGGTGCGCTGCCTCACGGCGCTGGGTGCCCGCATCGAGACCGTCGAGGATGGCTTCCAGGTCCATCCCACTATGAAGAGTATTGAGTTTGGCTTGCTCAAGGCACTTGCCGGCGGCACGCTCGACTGCGGCGAGAGCGGCTCCACCCTCCGCTTTATGCTGCCCGTGGCCTGCGCACTGGGGGCAGAGGCCACCTTTGTGGGCCAGGGCCGCCTGGGCGCACGCCCCCTCTCCCCGCTCTCGGACGAGATCATCGCCGCCGGCTGCGACCTACAGGGTCTGGGCGGTTTTCCGCTCAAGACGAGCGGACGCATGCGCCCGGGCACCTTTGTGCTTCCGGGCAACGTGAGCTCGCAGTATATCTCCGGTCTGCTGCTGGCAGCCCCGCTGCTGGCCCAGCCCTCCTGCGTGCAGGTAACCGGCCTCATTGAGAGCCGTCCCTACATCAACCTGACGATCCAGGCCATGAAGGCCTTTGGCGTCGAGGTCAACGTCGAGCGTATTCCGGCCAAGGACGGCCAGCACGAGGTCACGAACTTCCGCGTGAGCAGCGGCTCGTACCGCACGCCCGGCAGCGTTGCTGTCGAGGGCGACTGGTCCAACGCCGCCTTTTGGCTGTGCGCCGGCGCTATCGGCGCCGACCCCATCACCGTGGAGGGCGTATCCCTGAGCTCCGCGCAGGGCGACCGAAACGTGCTCGCCGCGCTTTCGCGCTTTGGCGCCCGCATCGTGCGCTCCACCAACGCCGCCACCGTGCAGTCCGACAAGCTCGCCGGCTTTGAGATGAGCGCCCACGACATTCCTGACCTGGTGCCCGTCATCTCGGCCGTAGCCTCGCTGGCGCAGGGCCGCACCTTTATCCGCGATTGCGCCCGTCTGCGCATCAAGGAATCCGACCGCCTGGTCACGACCACCCGCGAGCTCACCGCGCTGGGCGCGCAGGTGCGCATTGCCGGCGATGACCTCATCATCAAGGGTGTCGATGCCTTCACCGGCGGCGAGGTCGATTCGCACAACGACCATCGCATCGCCATGATGGCCGCTATCGCCGCGAGCCGCGCCACCGGCGAGGTCGTGATCCACGGCGCCGAGGCGGTCAACAAGTCCTATCCCGATTTCTTCGACCACTACCGCCTGCTGGGCGGCAAGGTCACACTCGAGGAGGAATAGCATGTCCTCGACCTTTGGCAACGTCTTGCACTTAAGCATCTTCGGCCAGTCGCACTCTCCCGCCATCGGCTGCTCCCTCGATGGCATTCCGGCGGGCATCGCTGTTGACCAGGAGCAGCTGCAGGCCTTCCTCGACCGTCGTGCCCCCGGTCGCGACGAGACCGCGACCAAACGCCGCGAGGCCGACGCCGCCCACATCATCGCCGGTGTGGTCGATGGACATACCACCGGCGCGCCCATCGCCGCGATTATCGAGAACACCAACACGCGCTCCAAGGATTACTCCGAGCTGCGCCGCAAGCCCCGCCCCGGACATGCGGACTTCTCTGCGCGCGTGAAGTATCACAATATGCACGATGTCGCCGGTGGCGGGCATTTCTCCGGCCGCCTCACGGCACCCCTGTGCATCGCCGGCGGCATTGCGCTGCAGGCACTCGAGGCCCGCGGCATTAAAGTGATGGCGCATGTGGCGCAGATCGGCGGCATCTCCGACCTGCCGATGGACGACATGGTCTATCGCGAGGCCGACCGCAAGGCGATCCTTACGAACGATCTGCCGTGCATTGACGCCGCCGCAGCCGGCCGCATGCGCGAGGAGATCCTAGCCGCACGCGACGAACTCGACAGCATCGGAGGCATCGTGGAGTGCGGCATTTACGGGCTTCCCGCGGGCATCGGCGACCCCATGTTCGACGGCATCGAGAACCGCATCGCGCAGATCGCGTTTGGCATTCCCGCCGTAAAGGGCGTGGAGTTTGGCATGGGCTTTGCCGTGGCCGCCATGCGCGGCAGCGAGAACAATGATCCGTATCGCATCGATGCCGAGACCGGCGAGATCGAGGTCGAGTCCAACAACGCCGGCGGCATCCTGGGCGGTATTTCGACCGGCGCGCCCGTCATGTGGCGCATGGCCGTAAAGCCGACGCCCTCCATTGGCCGCGAGCAGCAGACGGTGGACATGGACGCTATGGAAAATGCCGAGCTCTCGGTCCACGGCCGCCACGATCCCTGCATCGTCCCCCGAGCCGTCCCCGTAGCCGAGGCAGCCGCCGCCCTTGCCATCTGGGACGCCCTCCTCGAAGACGCCGCCCAGCGCTAACTACCCACCCCTCAACATCCCCCGACACGTGAAAGGGGTCTCCATGGACCTTGCTGACATCCGCCAGGCCATCGATGGCATCGACACCACGCTCCTCAACAGCTTTGTCGAGCGCATGAACATTGCCACCGAGGTCGCCAAGTCAAAAATCGAGATGGGCAAGGCCGTCTTCGACCCCGCCCGTGAGCGCTCCAAGCTCAACAACCTCGCCAGCCGCGCGCCCGAGCGCTACGAGGCGCAGACCATCACCCTGTTCCGTCTCCTCATGAGCATGAGCAAGGCCGAGCAGCAGCGCTACATCAACGAGCTCAAGGGCATCACCGTCTCGCAAAAGGCCCACGCCACGGCTGCAGCCTCCGACACGCCCTTCCCTCAAACGGCCACCGTCGCCTGCCAGGGCGTCGAGGGCGCTTACAGCCAAATCGCCGCGTGCAAGCTCTTCGACGTGCCCGACATCGCGTTTTTCGAGACCTTCGAGGGCGTCATGTGCGCCGTGCGCGACGGCTTCTGCGAGTTTGGCGTGCTGCCCATCGAGAACTCCACCGCTGGCTCGGTCAACGCCGTCTACGACCTGCTCGCCCAGTTCGACTTCCACATCGTGCGCTCGCTGCGCCTCAAGATCGACCACAACCTGCTCGTCAAACCCGGTACCAAGCTGCAGGACGTGCGCGAGGTCTACAGCCACGGCCAAGCCATCGCCCAGTGTGCCGGCTTTATCGAGGCCCACGACCTGCACGCCACCAAGTACCCCAACACGGCCATGTCGGCCGAGATGGTCGCCAACTCCGACCGCACCGATGTCGCCGCCATCGCCTCGCGCAGCTGCGCGGCGCTCTACGGCCTGGAGGTGCTAGAACCCAACATCCAGGACTCGGACAACAACTACACGCGCTTTGTCGTCATTAGCCGCGAGCCGCGCGTCTACCCCGGCGCCAACCGCACCTCGCTCATGATCACTACGACCAACGAGCCGGGAGCCCTCTACCGCGTGCTCGAGCGCTTCTATGCGCTCAACATCAACCTCATTAAGCTCGAGAGCCGCCCCATCCCCGGGCACGACTTTGAGTTTATGTTCTACTTTGACCTGGACTGCCCCTTTGGCAGTAAGGCCCTCGACGACCTGCTCGACTCGATCGACGACGTGTGCGAGAGCTTCACCTACTTTGGCAGCTACACGGAGGTGCTCTAGATGACCGATGTCGCCGCAACCCGCCCCTACGGCGTGCTAGGCCGTGTGCTGGGCCACAGCTACACCCCGACCATCTACAAGGAGCTCGCGGGGCTAGAGTACGTGCGTTTTGAGCGCGAGCCCGAGGACCTCCAGGCTTTTATGACGGGCGACGAGTGGGAAGGCACCAACGTGACCATCCCCTACAAGCGCGCCGTCATGGAGTACCTGGACGAGCTGAGCCCGCTCGCCGAGCGCATGGGCAACGTCAACACCATCACGCGTCTGCCCGATGGCCGTCTGCGCGGCGACAACACCGACTACTTCGGTTTTCAGTGCCTAGTCGAGGAACTGGGCGTCGAGGTCGCTGGCAAGAAGGCCCTCGTGCTCGGCGCCACCGGCGGTGCCGGCACCACGGCAAGCATGGTGCTGGGCGATCTGGGTGCCATCGTCGTGCCCGTGGGACGCACCAGCGAGGTCAACTACGGCAACATCGCCCAGCAGTCCGACGCCGCGCTGCTCGTCAACTGCACGCCCGCCGGCATGTTCCCCCACTGCCCCGACGCGCCCTGCACACTCGAGGGGCTCGACGCGCTCGAGGGCGTCATTGACATCGTATACAACCCCGCCCGCACGGGCCTGATGCTCGAGGCAGAGCGCCGCGGTATCCCCTGCATCGGCGGTCTGCTGATGCTCGTTGCTCAGGCAGCGCAGGCCGTCGAGCGCTATACCGGCAAGGTCACCCCGCGCGAGCGCATCCTGGATGTGACGGAGCGCCTGTCCCGCCATGAGCAGAACATCGCCCTGATTGGCATGCCCGGCTCGGGCAAAACCCGCGTGGGCGAGCAGGTGGCACAGCTCACGGGCCGTGAACACATCGACCTGGACCGCGCCCTCGAGGAACGACTGGGCATGCCCTGCGCCGACTTTATCGTCGAGCGCGGCGAGCCGGCCTTTCGCGAGCAGGAGACGGCGGCCCTGGCCGACATCTCCAAGCGCAGCGGTCTGGTGCTTTCCACGGGCGGCGGCGTGGTCACGCGCGACGAGAACTACCCGCTACTGCACCAGAACAGCCAGATTGTGATGCTCAACCGCAAGCTCGACGAACTCGCCCACAAGGGACGCCCCATCACCGCCCGCGATGGCATCGACAAGCTGGCCGAGCAGCGCATGCCGCGCTACCGCGCCTGGGCCGACTACATCATCGACTCACGCGACTGCGCCGCCAACACCGCCCAAGCCCTCCTCGACACCCTCCCACCAGCCCTCTAACAAAAACCACCACAAAGGGGACAGGCACCTTTGTGGTGGTTTTTCATTCCGCCGCACCGCCCGCCCAACCGCAAAGGAAGCAACCATGAAAGCACTCGTCATCAACGGCCCCAACCTCAACATGCTCGGCATTCGCGAGCCGGGCATCTATGGCAGCGACAACTACGACCGTTTAGTGCAGATCTGCCAGGAAGCGGGCGCCGCACAGGGCTTCGACAAGGTCGAGGTCTTCCAGTCCAACCACGAGGGCAGCATCGTCGACAAGATTCAGGAGGCTTACGGGAAGGTCGACGGCATCGTCATCAACCCGGCGGCATACACGCATACGAGCGTGGCGATCCTCGACGCTCTCAAGGCCGTCGCCATCCCTGCCGTCGAGGTACACATCAGCGCCGTAGAGACCCGCGAGGACTTCCGCCAGGTGAGCTACGCCCGCTTGGCCTGCTTCGCCACCATCACCGGCGAGGGCTTGCAGGGCTACGTTCACGCGTTGGAGCTGCTGAAAGAGCATCTCGAAAAGTAGACCCAGGGGCCAAACACCAACACCGTTCCGAATAGCCAATGCCGGCATCAGCACCCTCGCTGCTGCCGGCATTTTCGTCCTGCATATAATCGTTGCAGTTACACAACGTCTGGAGACCTACATGCTGAGCATCCACCTGGGAGATTACCCCGGTTCCGTCTACGATCCCAAGACCTACTTTAGGAACTCGTTCTTGGATTCGTGGCTTGAAGATCCCATGGCAGCGCAGATCATCAAGGGCGTGGACGGCTCGGAGCTCATCGGCCCCCATAACATCATTAGCAAACAGCTGGGCTCGATTACACCGCTCGAGCTATCTGGCGGCGTCAAGACTTTGTTGCTGGTACGCAATCTCCCCGATATGGTTTTTAATGCTTCCACTTGCGGAGACAACTGCGCCCGCTGGCTGCTCAAGATTGGCAAAGAACAGGATGTGCTGGTAACCCTTTACCACATCATGAAATTCCCCTGGAAGCACTTCGAAATCCGTATCAATAACGATGGCCGCATCGTAAGGAACATGCAAGAGTTTGTCGGCGCCACCAATGACTTTTTGGATGTTGATGATACGGTCAGAATGCTGTGTTGAATTCTATAGTCGCAATTGTTGAATGAACTTGGCGCATCTTACCGGAGCGCATAAAAGCAAAATGAAAACAGCGGAGGGCGACCAAACACGGCCGCCCCGCCTTCATTACGCCCTCTTGATCACGTATGCCATCCCCGTGCCGCAAGCACAGCACACAAGACGAAAAAAGCCCGGACCACCAAGCGGTCCGGGCTTAATAAACGATGGTGCTCCATGGCGGATTCGAACCGTCGACCTTGGGATTAGAAGTCCCCTGCTCTATCCAACTGAGCTAATGGAGCAAATAACCGCACGCCCAAGCAAGCGCAAGCCCGTCAGGCGCAAGTAATTATAACCTAGTTGAACTGCTCGCGGTATGCCTTGCAGACCTCGTCGACCGGGCCGTCCATGCGAAGGTCGCCCTTCTCAATCCAAACGGCGCGCTGGCAGATGCGCTCAACCTGCTCCATGGAGTGCGACACGAACAGAACCGTCACGTCACCGCTCTGGATAAAGTGCTGAATACGGGCCTCGCACTTTTGCTGGAAGAACACGTCGCCGACGGACAGCGTCTCGTCAACGATCAGAATATCCGGCTCAGTAATGGTAGCGATTGCAAAGGCGATACGTGCAACCATGCCCGAGGAGAAGTTCTTGAGCGGCATGTCGACAAAGTTCTGCAGCTCGGCGAACTCAATAATGCCGTCAAAATTGGCATCGATAAATTCCTTGGTATAGCCGAGCAGCGCACCGTTCAGATAAATGTTCTCGCGCGCCGTCAGCTCGGGGTCAAAACCAGCGCCAAGCTCAATCAGCGGCGCAATGTTGCCGTGCACCTTAACGCTGCCCTCGCTGGGCTCGAGCACGCCGGCGATAATCTTAAGCATCGTGGACTTACCGGAGCCATTGGTACCGACCAGGCCCACGACCTCACCGCGGTGAATATCGAACGAGATGTGCTTAAGCGCCCTAAACTCCTCAAAGAACAGCTCGTGCTTGGCGAGCTTAATAAAGTACTCCTTGAGGTTGGTCAGCGACTCGGACGCCATGTTAAAGATCATGGTGACGTCGTCGACCTCGACAGCCAGAGGCTGCTCGCTGTAATCAACAACAGATTCAGTCATCACAGCACTCCTTTAGATGTAGAGGATGAACTTACGCTCGGACTTATGGAACACGGTGTAGCCGATGACGAGCGCAAGGACCGCCCAGGCAGCGCACATACCGAGCGTCATGAGCGAAGGCGTCGTCTGGAACAGGAAGATATCGCGCATAAACTGCAGGTAGTTGTACATGGGATTCGCGTACACCAAAATGCGCACGATATGCGGCATTTGCGCAACAAAATCAGTCGTCCAGAAGATGGGCGTGATGTAGGTCCACGCCGTAATGACAACGCTCCACAGATGCATAACGTCGCGGAAAAAGACCGTGAGCGCAGAGAGCATCATGCCCAAGCCCATACAAAAGCACATAAGCAGGAGCAGGCAGACCGGCAGAAGAATCAGATGCCAGGTAGGCATAACGCGGAACCACAGCATAACGATGGCGACGGCGACCAGCGAGAAGGCAAAGTTAACCAGCGAAAAGAGCACCTTCTGCACCGGGAAGACCCAACGGTGCACCTTGACCTTTTTAAGCAGCGGAGCCGCGCCCACAATCGATGTAAGCGCCTGGTTCGTGGACTCGGACATAACGGCAAAGGTGACGTTACCCACAATCAAGTACAGCGGGTACATCTCGGGCGTAATTGAGCCATTGCGGCCCTGAGCAAAAATCGTCGAGAACACGATAGCCATGACGATCATCATGAGCAACGGGTTGAGCACGGACCATGCGACGCCCAAAACGCTGCGGCGATACTTGATCTTAAAATCCTTGGTAACCAACTGACGAAGGATAAACGCGTCCTTCTCAAATTCGTTCTTGGCAAACGTCGCAGGCAGACTGCGAGTTTCTTGTTGCTTTGTCTGATCCGACACGGATGCAACTCCTTTACTCGTAATCGTTGACAAACGAACAGTATAGACCCGACGGGCAGGCAAACGATTCGCGCAACAAAACTGGAGAACTAACCCACATCTTAGGATGCCCGTCCCAAACGGCTATACTTTCAACGATTGAATGTCTAAGGAGCATTGAGTGAATTCTGAATCCATTGCCGTTATTATCCCCTGCTACAACGAAGCCCTCACGATTGGTAAGGTCATCGACGACTTTCACCGTGAACTTCCGCAGGCGACGGTCTACGTCTATGACAACAACTCATCGGACGACACCTCACGTATCGCAACGGAGCACGGCGCCACGGTGCGTATTGAGCCCCGTCAGGGCAAAGGCAACGTCTGCCGCCAGATGTTTCGCGATATCGATGCCGATTGCTACCTGATGGTCGACGGCGACGACACCTACCCCGCCAAGGCGGCCAAAGCCCTCTGCGAGCCCATCCTCAACGGCACGGCCGATATGACCGTGGGCGACCGCCTTTCCAACGGCACCTACGCCGAGGAAAACAAGCGCGCCTTCCATGGCTTTGGCAACAACCTGGTCCGCGCCATGATCAAGTGGATCTACGGCTACAGCTTCGACGATGTCATGACCGGTTACCGCGCCATGAGCCGCCCCTTCGTCAAAACCTTCCCCGTGCTTTCTGAGGGATTCCAGATCGAAACCGAGCTTTCGATCCACGCCGTCGACCACCGCTGGCGCATCAAAGATGTGCCTATTGAGTATCGCGATCGACCCGAAGGTTCCGAGTCCAAGCTCAACACCGTCAGCGACGGCATTAAGGTCGTCGCCATGATCGGCACGTTGTTCAAGGACTACCGGCCCTTAAAGTTCTTCAGTCTTGTCGCGCTTTTGTTTGCGATCATCGGCCTGGCCCTGGGCGTTCCCATCTTTATCGAGTATTTCCAGACCGGCCTCGTCCCGCGCTTCCCCACCGCCATGCTCGCCGCCTCGTTTATGTTCCTGTGCGGCCTGAGCCTCGCTACCGGATTCATCCTCGACTCCGTGGCAAAGGTCGAAAAAAAGCAGTGGGAAGTCAACGTGTACAGCAAATACACCTTCGGTGATTATCGCAACGACAACACGAACGCGAGGTAAACCACCATGCCGCTCATCTCCATCGTCGTGCCGTGCTACAACGAACAGGAATCTCTCCCTATCTTTCTCAAGGAGCTCGATGGGGTCGTTCGCACCATGGCCCAAAAAGACCCCGGCATCTCCTTTGAGGCGGTCCTCATCGACGATGGCTCGGCGGACGCGACGCTCGATGTCATGAAAGCAGAAGCCGCGAGCAACCATCCCTACCCCGTTCGCTGGTATTCCTTCTCGCGCAACTTTGGCAAAGAGGCGGGGTTGCTCGCCGGCCTCCAGCACTCAAAGGGCGACTATGTCGCCACCATGGATGCCGACATGCAAGACCCGCCCTCGCTCCTGCCGCAAATGTACGAGATCCTGCAAACCGAAGACTACGATAACGTCGCCACACGCAGGACTACCCGCGAAGGCGAGCCTCCCATCAGGTCGTTCTGCGCCCGCATGTTCTACAAGATCATCAATCGCATTTCCAAGGCCGACATCGTCGACGGAGCACGCGATTTTAGGCTCATGAAGCGCCCCATGGTCAACGCCATCATCTCCATGGGCGAATACAACCGATTCTCTAAGGGCATTTACGGCTGGGTCGGCTTTAAAACCAAGTGGCTCCCTTACGTAAACGTCAACCGCGTTGCCGGCGAGACCAAGTGGAGCTTTTGGTCACTGCTCCTCTATTCCATCGATGGCATCGTCGCGTTCTCTACGGCGCCACTCTCCCTTGCCGCCCTCACGGGCATCATATTCTGCCTCATCGCCATTCTGGGATTCATCGTTATCCTAGTCAAAACGCTTGTATGGGGTGACCCTGTCGGCGGATGGCCCTCGCTCGCCTGTCTCATTACGCTGTTTGGCGGCATGCAGCTTCTGTGCCTGGGAATTATCGGCGAATACCTGGCAAAAGCCTATTTGGAAACCAAGAGGCGCCCCATCTATATCGTTCGCGAGTCCAACGAGGATTCTGATGACACGGTCCAATAACAGCACGCTCAAGAACGTTGCGTTTTACGCTGCCTGCTTCACGTTTTCCATCGCGCTCTTTGTTGCGCTTGCCATAGCAGGGCATGTCTATCCCTTTGGCGACAACTCGTTTCTCACCAACGACCTAAAGTACCAATACATCGACTTCTTTGCGTGGTTCCGACGCGTCCTTTTGGGCGAAGCGAACCTTCGCTATTCCTTTTCCCAGGGACTCGGCATGAACACTTGGGGGCTCTATAGCTACTACCTCGCGAGTCCCTTCAACCTGCTCTGCGTGTTGTTTCCCGCAGACAAGCTCACGCTCTTTGTCTTTGTCATCACCGCGCTCAAGCTCGGATGCATCCATATCAGCAGCGCTTGGTATGTGCAAAAGCGCTTTGGCTTATCCAAGTCCGCGGCATTCCTGCTTTCCGCGTCGTTCACGTTTTGCAGCTGGACCGTCAGCAACCTGCGCAACCCGCTCTGGATCGATTGCCTGATTCTGCTTCCCATTTGCGCCTACGGTTGTTACGAGCTCATCCGCGAGCAGCGCATGGCGCGACTTGTCATCGCCACGGCGCTGAACGTCATGTTCTGCTGGTATACGGCGTACATCAGCATCCTGTTCCTCTGCATCTTCGTGCTGGTCGAATTTATCGATTACGTTGCCGCGGAAGGTTTTAGTTGGAAGCTCATGGTCGACCGAGCGCTGCGATTCGCCGGTGCCATCGTGCTTGGGCTGCTACTGTCCGCTTGGACTTTTTTGCCGACCATCCTTGCCATGTCCAAGGGCGGCCCCGTCCTGGCCCTCGGGCCGCTGCTCAAGACGAGCCTCAAGTCGCTCATCAGGGGCTTTCTCCCCGGCATGTGGGTGAACAACGATAGTACGCCGCAGTTCTATTGCGGCGTCATCGTGATGCTCCTTGCAGTAAGTCTGCTGCTGAACCGCAGGATTTCGATCAAGACGCGCATCGCAACGCTCGTCACAGCAGTTATCCTGATCGCCAGCTCCGTCTTAAGTCCGCTCGAGTACATCTGGTGCGGCATGCGCGTTCCCAACGGCTTCTACTCGCGCACGGCCTTTTTGCTGAGCTTCTTTACGCTTTGGGCCGCCGGCTACGCCCTACAGACCCTCAAGGACCGGCCCAAAGTACGCCGAGCATATCGTCCGACCGTTGTCCTGCCCCTCTTGGCGCTCACGGCCATTGAGCTGTTTGCCAACGCCCACGTTATGTGGAACCAGCTGTACACGGGGTATTCCGAGGACGCCAACAGCTCCTACGTCGCAGCTGCATCTAGCACCATCAAGCCGATTCAGGACGAGGATTCGACACCGTTCTACCGCATCGACCGCACGACCACGCGCGCCGATAGCGCTGCTCTCAACGAAGGCCTAGCGCTCGGGTACAACCAGTTGTCCTCGTATTCGTCCGCCAATAGCCCGCAGGCCATCGCGCTGCTCAACTCCCTTGGGTACAGCAGTGTGGGCGAGTTTTCGACCCGCTATGCCGAGCCGGTTCTGGCTGTCGACGCGCTACTGGGAGTCAAGTACGCCATTGCCGAGCAAGCGCCCGCAGGATACGTGGCAATACCGAAGCCAGGCGACACAGCAAGCGCCGTGTACGAGAACCACTATGCTCTCAGCCTTGGTATCGCGGCTTCCAAAGACATTCAAAACTGCACACTGGAGGGTGACCATCCCTTCGAGAAACAAAACGACCTGTATAGCAAAATCCTCGGCCACAAGGTTGAGCTCTACACCGAGATTGACGCCGCGAAAACGACGGACAGCCAGGACGCAAAGCAATGGAGCGTCACCGTGCCGGCAGGCTCCATCGGATATCTCTACATCAACAGGGACGCCAGCGCCGGCAGCTATTGGCCCATCGCCCTCACCATCGACCAGCGAACGATTAATAACGAAGCCTGGCGATTCGACAACAATATCCGCCAAATCGCGGATGCATCGAATGCCCCAAGCTCGCATACGGTATCGCTGGAGGTCGCAGAGGGCTATACCGATATGCCCCAAGACAATGAGCCGGTCTTTTGCGCGCTCAATCTAGACGCCTTTAAACAGATTATTGACGAACTCAAGGCGAGCGAGTTTGTTCCGACGGTTTTCGAGGACGGCAAGGTCGAGGGCGAGTATACCGCCGAGAATGACTGCAACTTGTTGCTGAGTGTCCCGTTCGATGAGGGCTGGAGCGTAACGATAAACGGAACCGCCGTAGAACTGACACCCGCAGCTGATAAGGGTATGTCGTGCCTGAATGTGCAGAAGGGCACGAATAAAGTCGTGATGACCTATAAGACTCCGGGCGCACTTGTGGGGCTTACGGTGAGTCTGGCGACCGCCGCGGCTCTTGTTGCAGCGGGGCTATACGCCAGGCATAAGAAAAGCCGCCGTTAACGAACGACGGCTTTTACTCTTACGCAAATGCAATAGACACTAGAGCGTCTTGAGGTACTCCCCCAGCTCTTCCTCCCAGTCGGGCATGTGGAAGCCGGTGGACTCGAGCCTGGACAGGTCGAGCGCGGAGTGGACCGGACGCGGGGCGACGGGGCCGGCGGCGTTCGCGTAGTAGTCGGCGGTGCTGACCGGGACCACTTTCTCCCCGTTGCCGTTGGCGGCTTCGAAGACGGCGCGGGCAATGTCGGCCCAGGACTTCACGGCGCCGGAGCCCGTGCAGTCGTAGGTGCCGTAGGGGGCGTGCGCGTCCAGCACATGGAAGATGGCGGCGGCCATGTCGCGCGTGAAGGTAAGGCGGCCCAGCTGGTCGTCCACGACCGTGACCTGCGTAAGCTTGTCGTCCGGGTCGGCGACGCGGTCGGACAGCCCCCTCATGGTCTTGACGAAGTTATGGCCCTCGCCGATGACCCAGGAGCTGCGCATGATGTAGTGGTGCGGGCACCCGGCCACGGCGATGTCGCCGGCTGCCTTGGTCTGGCCGTAGACGGACAGCGGGGAGAACGGCTCGTCCTCCTTGTGGACCTCGGCGGTGCCGTCGAAGACGTAGTCGCTGGACACGTGGACGAGCGTGATCCCGTGCTCGGAGCAGGTGCGTGCGAGCAGCGCCGGGCCGGTCGCGTTGGCCTTCCAGGCTATGGCGCGGCCCTCGGGGGTCTCGGCCCTGTCCACCGCCGTGTAGGCGCCGCAGTTGATGACGGTGCCGTAGAGCGACCAGTCGTACTTGGAGTAGGCGTCCGGGTCGGACATGTCGAAGGTGTCGATGTCGCAGAAGTCGAAGTCCTTGGCCACGCCGCGCTCCTCGGCGAGCTTGCGGACCGCGCGGCCCAGCTGGCCGTTGCAGCCGGTGACGAGGGTGCGCCTGGGCACCATGGGTATGACGTCCTTGAGCATCGGGTGGTTGAGGTCGGCCTCGGATACGACGGCTTGGTCGAGAGGGATCGGCCACTCGATGGCGAGCTCCGGGTCGGCGAGGTTCACGAAGGTGTAGGTCCTCTTCAGCTCCAGCGACCAGTGGGCGTCCACCAGGTAGGTGTAGGCGGTGCCGTCCTCCAGGGCCTGGAAGGAGTTGCCCACGCCGCGCGGGACGTAGATGGCCTTGCTGGGATCCAGAACGGTCGTGAACACCTTGCCGAAGGTCTCGCTTCCCTCGCGCAGGTCCACCCAGGCGCCGAAGACCGAGCCGCGGGCCACGGAGATGAACTTGTCCCAGGGCTCGGCGTGGATGCCGCGGGTGACGCCGCGGCTGTCGTTGTAGGAGATGTTGTTCTGGACGACCCTGAGGTCGGGGATGCCCAGGGCGGTCATCTTGGCGCGCTGCCAGTTCTCCTTGAACCAGCCGCGCGAGTCGCCGTGGACGGCGAGGTCGACGACCTTGAGGCCCTCGATGCCGGTCTCCGCGACGGAGAGGTCCTTCTCGAATGCGATGTCTGCCATATGGGAAAAGCTCCTATCGACGATACGGTGGTTGCGGGCGCCCCGGGCGGGCCACAGGATCATCCCCATGCCCTGCGGTCCGCCCGGGGCGCCCCGTAAGGGTGCTCGGGCGGCCTACTGCCCCTGTGCGCGGTAGCGCGCCTCGGTGGCCTCCTTGGCCGGGCGCCACCAGGACTCGTTCTCCACGTACCAGTCGATCGTCTGCTTGAGCCCCTCGGCGAAGTCGGTGTGGGCCGGCCTCCAGCCGAGCTCGCGCTGGAGCTTGGTGCTGTCGATGGCGTAGCGGCGGTCGTGGCCGGGGCGGTCGGCGACCCAGTCGAAGTCCTCTGGGTCCTTTCCCATCGCCTCGAGGATCATGCGCAGGACCGTGATGTTGTTCTTCTCCCCATTGGCGCCGATGAGGTAGGTCTCCCCCATGCGGCCCTTGGTCAGGATGTCCCAGACGGCGCTGGAGTGGTCCTCGGTGTGGATCCAGTCGCGGACGTTCTCGCCGCGGCCGTAGAGCTTGGGGCGCACGCCGTCGATGATGTTGGTGATCTGCCTGGGGATGAACTTCTCCACGTGCTGGTAGGGGCCGTAGTTGTTGGAGCAGTTGGAGATCGTGGTGCGAAGGCCGTAGGTGCGGGTCCACGCGCGCACGAGCATGTCGGAGCTCGCCTTGGTCGAGCTGTACGGGGAGGACGGGTGGTACGGCGTCTCCTCGGTGAACTTGGCGGGGTCGTCGAGCGCCAGGTCGCCGTAGACCTCGTCGGTGGAGACGTGGTGGTAGCGGATTCCGCATTTGCGGACGGCCTCCAGAAGGCGGAAGGTGCCCTCCACGTTGGTGCGCAGGAACGGCTCCGGGTCCGCGATGGAGTTGTCGTTGTGGCTCTCGGCGGCGTAGTGAACGATCGCGTCGTGGCCGGGGACCAGCCTGTCCAGCAGCACGGCGTCGCAGATGTCGCCGACGACGAGCTCGACGCGGTCGGAGGGAAGCCCGGCGATGTTCTCGGGGTTGCCGGCGTAGGTCAGCTTGTCCAGGACGGTCACGTGCACCCCGGGTTGGTTGTTCACCACGTAGTGCACGAAGTTACTGCCGATGAAGCCGCAGCCGCCCGTGACGATGATGTTCTTAGGTTCAAAAATCTCAGACATGAATCTCCTTTTTTCGCCTACTAGAGATGTAAGTACTTAAACATTTGAACATATGAGCCTTCAGCAGAATCAGAATCTTCTCCTGCAGGTTTGTTTCTTATGCCAAACTCTCTGTATCCCATGCGACTATAGAACTCAATAAGACCAGGCTCATTGACAGAGTCCAGAAACACAAACCTTCCGCCAACAAGACGCTGTATGTCAGAAATAGACTTTTCAACGAAAGCCATGAGTTCTTCACCGGTTACGCGACCTATACCTGAATCGCTTTTCCCAAATTGCGCCAACAGAACACAAGGCAAATCAAAACAACCAGTTTCTGGTCTAAGTTCACCAAAAGAAGCCAACTTCTTGTGAGCTGTTTTTGAAACGACATTCTCAGGAATGGAGGCAATCTTTAGAGCAAGGGCATAAAAGCCAACTAAAGCGGCCGCATCTGTATCAAATACAAGATAAGAGGCACAGAAACCCCTCAGGTTAAAATCAAACGCGTTATAACGAACAAAATCCTCTATATCCTTGTTACGTTCACAGCGAAAAGAGGAGAGAACGTCCGAAACCTCGTCCTCTCCTCGCGCATTAAGTAATTGGAGTAAAGAATACGATACAAGCGCCATTTCTAGAAGCCCATCGATTTAAACAAAGAATCGATGGCCTTCTTCATGTCTGGCGTCAAAGACGGATCCGAAGGCGATGGCTTGAACTTCAAATCCTTGGTTACGCCTTCATCATATGCGTCGCACAACGCCTTTACGCCCTGAGGAGAGAGCATCCTAATCGGTGTTTTTAAACTTGAAGTAGCCATATGCCCTCCTTCCCTTAAAAATATCTACTTAGATTATAACCGAAAATACGAACACATATTCGAATTGCCCGATTATCATGAAATTCTAACGCAGCTTCTTACTTCGCTTGCTGCTCAAGGCGCTTTACAAGCTGTTCCTCAGAATGGACAAACTCAAATGGTTCATACTCGCCATATGCGGAAGGACGACTGATGTTAATGAGCTGAAGGTCAGAGATGCCGAAACGATCCTCTATCCTTCGCATCATCTCGACAAGCTCCTGGCCCGGCTTAACGGCCATTACCAACGAACCTTGCTCAGAAAACCACTTAGCAACCAGATAACGCATCAGCCAACTCGCCTCCCCAGTACGAAAGGGATGAGAGAAGGTCGACTGAAAGGCCATCACGCTCAAGAATGTCGTTCATCTCTCATCCCCTTCCACCAGGCAATTAGTACTCGCGCGGGCTGTTGACGATCTCGCCGGCGGCGACCTTCTTCAGGTGCTGCCCGTAGACCGACTTGCCGTAGGCCTTCGCGGCCTCCTCCAGCTCGGCGGTCGTGATCCAGCCGTTCTCCCAGGCGATCTCCTCGGGGACCGAGACCGGCAGGTCCTGGGAGTGCTCCACGGCGCGGACGAACTCCGCGGCCTCGTGCAGGCTCTCCATGGTGCCGGTGTCCAGCCACGCGTAGCCGCGGCCCAGCGTCACCACGGACAGCGTCCCCTCCTCCAGGTACATCTGGTTGAGCGTGGTGATCTCCAGCTCGCCGCGGGCCGAGGGCTTCACCCCGTGGGCCTTGGCGGCCACGTCGCCCGGGTAGAAGTACAGGCCGGTGACGGCGTAGGAGCTCTTGGGCTCGGCGGGCTTCTCCTCGATGGAGACGGCCCTCCCCTGCGAATCGAACTCCACGACGCCGAAGCGCTCGGGGTCGTCGACGTGGTAACCGAAGACCGTGGCGCGGCCCGACTCGGCGTTCTGGACGGCGCGCGTCAGGTGGCGCGACAGGCCGTTGCCGTAGAAGATGTTGTCGCCGAGCACGAGGGCGCACGGCTCGCCGGCGATGAACTCCTCGCCGATGGTGAAGGCCTGCGCCAGGCCGTCCGGCGAGGGCTGTTCGGCGTAGGACAGGTTCACGCCGTAGCGCGAGCCGTCCCCGAGCAGGCGCTCGAAGTTGGGCAGATCGGTCGGCGTGGAGATGACCAGGATGTCCCGGATGCCCGCCAGCATGAGGGTGGACAGCGGGTAGTAGATCATGGGCTTGTCGTAGACCGGCAGCAGCTGCTTGGAGGTCACGAGCGTGAGCGGGTACAGGCGCGTGCCGGACCCGCCGGCGAGGATGATGCCTTTCATGTAGTCCTCCGTGTCATTTAACTGATTTAGTTACGACTTATATAATAATCTCTATCGGTCATATCAATTAAAAATATATGAGCGATACCCATTGAACAGGCCATCTAATTGCCTCAGCACGGAAAGAGCGTTAGGAACAGTGAAGATTTACATCGCAGCGCATAAGCACTTTGACATTGATGCGCAAGCGCCGTATCAGCCGCTCTATGTTGGGGCAAGCTCCATTCCAACAGACAATCGTCAGACTGGATGGCTGTACGACGATCAAGGCGATAATATTTCCCAGAAAAACAAACACTACTGTGAGCTTACCGGCCTCTATTGGATATGGAAGAATTCTCCTGAGTCGATAGTTGGTCTCATGCATTATCGAAGGGCGTTTGAGTCCCCCAATGACTCAAAGCAGATGCTCAAAGACTATGAAATTGAGAACATTCTTACTAATTATGACTGTATTGTTGCAGCCAAAGAACCCTGTACAAGCTCAATCGGGTGCAACTTAATCACTGTTGCTGAGCAGTATAGAATGATCCATTCTTCGACAGATCTGCTACAGGCAAGGGAAATCATCAGGACGAAATGCCCTGGCTACTTGGATGCTTTTGATAAAGCAATTTGCGAGGAGTGTTCTTTTTCGCCATGCAATATGTTTATTTGCAAAAAGGAGCTGATGGACCGATATTGTAAATGGCTTTTCAAAATCGAAAAACAACTTGAGAAGCGAATTGACTATATAAGTGGTCGCGATAGCTATCAACAAAGGATGCCTGGCTTTATCTCAGAACGACTGTTTAATGTCTTCCTTAAAAAGGAAGACATAAAATGCCATGAATGCCACATCTTTAACCCAATTAATAAAGAGGCCCTCACGATCGATCAAAGCACGTGGCCCCGAAGGAGACCGCAACTTACATGCGAATGCTCTACGAATGCCATATTTAACGGAGTAGACTATTCATCTGTATTTGATTATTCCTTTTATGTGAATCATTACGAGGATCTATTCGATAGATATAAAGACGACCCCCACGGAGCGCTGGAACATTTCATTGCAATCGGCATTAATGAACATCGAGTTGCACATCCTCATTTTTCTATTAGCTCTCTTCTGAATGGAAATCCCGATTTAAGAAGTAGGTGCAGTGGAAATCTCGAAGCAGCACAAATGTATATAGCGAATCCTAAAGAGTATATGCATCCAATTGGGTATGAAAACATTCATCTGCTAGACGAGCAAAGCAATTCGACTATGGCTTCATGGCGTGAACGTCGAGTTACAGCAGCGCGCATTCGATACCAAGAAAGAATAGAGAGGCTACCTGTTCTGGGTTAATTCAATGTAAGAATAAACCCTAGATCCAAGTGAAATAGCGCAGACATCTTCAGTGCAATGGAAAGGTAAATTGAAATGAAAATTAACATGGATTGTATTTGCCGTGGAAGCGGGAAGGTGTACGTTCTTCTAAAGAATGTTGAGACAGATGCATCAAATATTCAGGTGACAGCAGCAAAGAGCGACGGAACGACAATACCAAGCTCAATCTATCCATACGAGTCAAATAACAATCAATACGTCATTGTTCTTCCCGACCTCGGAACTGGTGATTGCGATATTCAGATTAATGATTTGAGTGCGCAATATGCCTACGATGCCATTAAAATCAGCTTTAGCACGGCAAAATGGGCGTCAAGATTAAACTACAAAATTAAGAATGATTTGTCCCATTCCATTAGGAACTATGACGATAAGCATGACTTGGATGTAGCAAGCATGCGTTTTCACGAGTTTATCGAAGATGGAGATGAGGCCATTCTTCGCTGCTCTGTGAAACTTCCTCAGCGCGACGACAACAAAATAGTTATCAACTGCTACGATACCTCAATGAATCACATTGAGATTGAGCCGATCACCACCGATGACATTACGATTCCCTTGTGGTTTGCCCCCAATAAAAAACGTCGCGAGATTCAATACTCGGTCCGAATCCCAAATAGCACAAATAGGCTAATCTTCACAATCGAAGACGACAACCACCCGAGCTTTAACAGCTTCACTGTTGTGGACAATGAAGAGCTCGAAAAGCTGCGCATTTTAACCACATCGAAGATGAAACCTATTTCGATTGATCCATCTGCATATCCAAAATGGCTCGAACAACACAAGGCAAGCTCGGCGATGCTCGAAAAACAATCGATGGTTACCTTCAAGAAAATGCCTTTGTTTAGCATCGTCGTTCCCCTATTCAACACACCCGATAATTTGTTTAGGGAAATGGTGGAATCAGTTCTTAAACAGAGCTATGCGAACTGGGAGCTTGTGCTGGTCAATGCAAGCCCAGATAACAGTGCGCTTGTAGATATGATCGAAACCGCTAAGAATAAAGACGCTCGCATTAAGGTGATAGAGCTAGCAAACAATTCCGGCATTTCCAAAAATACTCTTGCCGGGACAAAAGAAGCGAATGGAGATTTCATTTGCTTCTTGGACCACGACGATACGCTCGAGCCCTCGGCGCTTTATGAATATGCACATGCAATTAATGCTGAAAACAATACTGATCTTATTTACTGCGACGAAGACAAGCTGTTTGCCAATGGCAGCTATGGTGATCCATTCTTTAAGCCAGATTTAAGCATCGATTTACTACGAAGCGTTAATTATATTTGCCATTTTCTTGCAATCAGAAAAACACTATTCGATTCTCTGGAATACGGCGACGGGCAGTACGATGGGGCCCAAGACCATGACCTGACGCTTAAGGCAATAGAAAACGCACGGAGTGTGGTACACGTGGCTAAAATTCTGTACCACTGGAGAATCACCGAAAACTCAACTGCAGGTGACCCGAACTCAAAGCTATATGCATGGGATGCTGGTGTCAAAGCCGTACAGGCCCATTTGGACAGACTTGATATTTCAGCAAAGGTTTACCGTGGAAACGACCCCTTCACTTATAAAGTTACCTACGCAGTTCCAGATAGTCATCCACTTGTATCAATCATTATTCCGACAAAGGACCATCCCACAGTTCTCGATACGTGCATTAAGTCGATCATAGAACGCTCAACGTACGATAACTACGAAATCGTCATTATCGAAAACAACAGCGAGAACCAAGAAACATTCGACTACTACTCCGAATTAGAGAAAAGCTATCCCAATACAATCCGCATTGAATATTGGGATGCAGAATTCAATTTCTCAAAACTGATGAACTTTGGCGCTAGCAAAGCAAGGGGCGATTATCTTCTCTTGCTGAACAACGATACAGAGGTTATAACCCCAAACTGGATTGAAAACATGTTGGGCATTTGTTCGAGAAAAGAAGTTGGCATTGTTGGCGCAAGACTTTTCTACAGCGACAATACTTTGCAGCATGCGGGCGTCGGTATCGGAGGAATTGGAGCCGGCCACCTTGGAAAAGACTACCCCAGAGGTAAATGGGGCTACTTCAATCTATGCGACCGCACGCAAGATTTAAGCGCAGTAACTGCAGCATGCCTCATGACTAAGAGAGCTGTTTTCGACGAAGTCGGCGGCTTTAGAGAAGAACTGGCTGTTGCCTTTAATGATGTTGACTATTGCCTCAAAGTTAGAAGCCACAACTATCTGGTTGTATATACACCCGATACCGAGCTGTATCATTACGAGTCGTTATCACGAGGCTACGAAATCAGCGATGAAAAGAAAATGAGGTTCCATAGGGAATATTCACTGCTCAACTACCTATGGCCAGAGTATTACGTGAAGGGCGATCCGTATATAAACAGCAACATCGTCAGCGGGAATTTGTATTATCAAATTTAAAAACGCTTATGACGCTTTAATTCGGAGTGAGCAGGTAAAGGAGGAATAAGGGGCTGTCGGTTTAACCGACAGCCCCTTATATTCTTAATAGGTCAACGGGGATGCGCGAGAGGGCGTTTAATGGCGGTGCCGAACAGCAATATTCGAGCGGTTGGACGGCGGTGCAGATTCGCAATATAGGTGGTGTCGAAAGGGCCTAGGACTCAATACTTGAAAGAACCGAATCTTATATAAACCGATCGGAACAAATAGATTGCCGATTGTCATTGCCAAAGATAAATCACCGGCATAGTAAAATCCGACGATAGTCGAACTACAGCAACTGTCGTTAACCACTGGCAAGCAAGGTATGCAATAGAGCCAACGGTATTCCACGTAATGTTTTTCTTTAAACTATCAGTCAAATTAACCCAATCGATTTTAGATCTAATTAAATAGCCTAACCAATAACCTCTTTAGCGATTGCATCAATGCTTTCACCATATCCAACGCCAGGAACAGCCCATTTACCATTTAAATCAATGGTTCTCGGAGCACAACCACGACTGACATATTTAAAGCGAGCATCAATACACGGATTGACCAAGGGCTCCGTCGAACCATACGCCTTTAGATGTTGAACCTGTGCCCGCAGTCCCTCACGAACAGATCCGAAGCTATAGCCTGGGTTTCCAGGCCCCGTGGCGCCAAGGCCTCCAAAGTTGCACTGATTAGGCTGAACCAAATTTCCAAACTTTAAATACCCCGTTTCTTTCATCACCTGTCCAAATAAAACCTCAGGCGAGACACCTTCCGACTGAGCCTCTTCATATAGAATTCTGCAGAAGTCTCTGATGCTCGCCGCCCCCCTATCCATATAAACGGCTGAAGGGAATCCTTTAGCGCCCACAATCTTTGTGAAATGATTGGCGGCATCTAGATAGGTTGAATAGGCGGGCGACATAATAAGACCTTCATATCCAGTCATACTTGCGCCATTACGCCCTTCCCTAATGCCGCAATTTAAATAGTGAACGTAATAGCTCTTTAGGTTCAGCCCGAAAGCTTTCCTCAGGTCCGCATAACGATTTCGATAACCATAAACGTCGAAGGACCCGCTCCCGCGCCGGCCCTCCGCCATGCCGCAGCCGACGAAATGGCGCAGAACGGCCGCGTCGTCAACGAACTTGAGGCCGCCCTTGACGGTTGTAAAGGCGTTCAGGACGTCACCGTTGTTGGAGGTATAGAAGTTGAAATCGTAAACGGGGGAATAATCGGTGCCGCCTTGGGAAACGACAGCGCCCGCGAGGGAATTGCACCCGGTCGCAATCCTCCCCTCAGCGCGGCCGCTGCTGAGGTAATGGCCATATAGAGCGGTGAGGTTGGAACCGAACGCGCGACGAAGGTCGGGATATCTGTTGTAATAGCTCAGCACGTCGAAGGACCCGCTCCCGCGCCGGCCCTCCGCCATGCCGCAGCCGACGAAATGGCGCAGAACGGCCGCGTCGTC
>CAKUBM010000021.1 GCA_934643145.1 uncultured Collinsella sp.
CCGGTTCTCAAGGTGCACGCCCCGCGGCTGATCCGGTCCGACCGGGCCGCGCGGCAAGGAGATATATTGCCAGACCGCGAAGCTCTGTGGGACGTCAATTCCACTCTTCACAAGTCCTACACAACATATCGCTTTCTATAGCTAATAGAAAGACTGGTGCGGATCTTCCGCACGTATCAGATGATGACCCTTTGGTTCAGGAATATATAGAGATCGGTCACCTGTAAGTGTCTATCTACCCGCGCTTTTAGCAATGTAAACCGCGCTTCAGATAAAAAGAGGGAGCGCCGCGCACAACGCGACACTCCCCTAGCGATTCAAGAGAATCTATTAGGCCTCGAGAGCCTTCTTGGCGATGGTAGCCAGCTCGTTGAAGGACTCGATGTCCTCGTAAGCCATCTGAGCCAGGACCTTGCGGTCGAGCTCGATGCCGGCAACCTTCAGGCCGTGCATGAACTGAGAGTAAGAAATATCGTTCAGGCGAGCAGCAGCGTTGATACGAGTGATCCAGAGAGAACGAATCTCGCGCTTCTTGTTGCGGCGATCACGATACTGATACTGCAGGGAGTGCTGGACCTGCTCTTTAGCATGCTTGTAAGTACGCGAAGCGGCACCGTAGTAACCCTTCGCACGGTGCATAACGGTACGGCGCTTCTTCTTGGCGGCAACAGCGCGCTTAATACGTGCCATGTTCTATCAACTCCTAGATGGTAAAACGAAAACGGGAACGCGAACTTAGGCGAGACGCGACTTGATGACCTTGCGGTCGGCAGCGGCGATCTCGGTCTCCTGACGGAAGCCACGCTTACGCTTGGTGGACTTCTTGCTCAGGATGTGGCTCTTGAAAGCCTTGGCGCGCATAAGCTTGCCGGTACCAGTCTTGCGGAAACGCTTCTTGGTGCCGCTGTGGGACTTCATCTTAGGCATGAAATACTCCTTAATCGGTTACAGAACACTAGTTACTTGCTATCGCTTGCCGCTTTATCCTCATCGAAGGCGCCCTTAATCGGGGCGAGCAGCATAAGCATGTTACGGCCTTCCATCTTAGGCTTGGACTCGACCGTAGCGTAAGGCTTGAGATCCTCGGCGAGACGCTCGAGAACGTTAAGGCCCTGCTCCGGGTGAGCCATCTCACGGCCGCGGAACATGATGGTGATCTTAACGCGTGCGCCCTTCTTGAGGAAGCGCAGAACGTGACCCTTCTTGGTCTCGTAGTCGCCAACGTCGATCTTGGGTCGGAACTTCATTTCCTTGACCTCGACCTTGGACTGGTTCTTACGAGCAGCCTTGGCCTTCATGGCCTGCTGGTACTTGAACTTACCGTAGTCCATGACCTTGCAGACCGGCGGCTCCGCGTTGGGAGCGATCTCGACTAGGTCGAGACCCTGATCGTCGGCGACGCGCTGGGCATCGCGGATGGCGAACAGGCCGAGCTGAGAGCCATCGACGCCAATCAAACGACACGAAGATGCAGTGATCTCGTCGTTGATGCGGGTGTCATCAGACTTAGCTATTTTCCCTACCTCCATTCATAAAAAAATAACCCGGCGCTTCTCAGCAACCAGGTCGTACACATAGACTTCCTCGATTTGAGGAAGGGAATCTAAGTTGTATGACCAGTCAGCTGCTCATTGGCGCCAAAAGGTGGGAACCCTCAGGTTCCTCTTTAGGGCATTGCGGGAACAACGCCTTGCGAATAATAACACGTACAGCACGTTATCACATTACGTACACGAAAAAGGGGCCTTGACCCCCTTGAACACTCGCTTGTATGTATGGTGCCCGAGGCGAGACTCGAAGGGCCTTCGCTTCGCGAAGCTCCAGGCTTCGGGCGCGTGGCGCCCTCGCCACGCTCCGCTACAAACAGGCCACAAGCCTGTTTGCTTAACGCTTCGCGCGCTCACGCGAGTTCGGCACGAAAAAGGGGGCCGCAACCCCCTTGAACGCTCGCTTGCATGAATGGTGCCCGAGGCGAGACTCGAACTCGCACGTTGTTGCCAACGGTGGATTTTGAGTCCACTGCGTCTGCCAATTCCGCCACTCGGGCACGCAATGCGTGAGTTAGTTTATCACAGCTTTCTACCGATTAGTCCGAAAATGGAACTTCGAGCATTTCGATGAGTTCGACCGTGCGGAGCATCTCGCGCCGACGGCATCCGCGACCGTCAACCGAAGCCTCACCCATCTGGTTATCGTAAGGGTCCTCGCGCATGCCGTCGAAAGAGGGCTCAAACTCTGCCTGGAATCGATTGTTGGCCACCATACGCCACGGGTCGAGATTGCCAAAGTAGTGACGGCGGCGCCACTCCTCCCCCATCCTGCGAGCAGAAGATCCAAATGACACGTCGGCGTTGAGCCAACCGGTCTGCGGCGTATAGAACTCTGCCCAGTCGTGCGACCCCACCGAATCGGGCGCAACATACAGGCCGCTCTGCCAACGGGCAGGCACGCCCGCGATACGGCACATGGTGATAAACGTGAGCGCCATAACGCCGCAATCGCCGCGGAGCGAATGCGCGCAGTCATCGGCAATAGATCCCAAAAGCAAGTACGGCGGCTGATAGCGATAGTCGATATGCTGCGTCAGGTAATCATAGATAGCACGGGCGCGATCGAGCGGATCCTCGAGCCCGTCAATGACACGGTCTGTCAGCTGCTGTAGATACGGCGTGAATGCAATGTGCGGACGGTCCTCGGAAATATCCTCGGGCAGAGGCGCGTCCATACGCGGGTGAACCGGAAGTGTGCCACCGTAGACATCACAATAAGCAGCATCGATGTGATAACGATAGGTCACCGAGAATGAGCGTTCACTCGAAGAAGACCACGAGGCGGTACGCGCCGAAGCGTTCGCGGGAGCAACAGCACCTTCCGGCGTCATGTCGAGAATCTCGACCCGAGACTGCTGACGGCAGGCAGCCGCGACGGGAAGCCAAGCGCAAACGGTCTCCCCCTCCAGAGCGCCGGGGACAGACACGGACGCTTTGAGCGTAATGACGCGAGCCAATCCGTTTTGCGACTCCATCTCCTTGAGCATCTCGTTGCGCAGTGCAATTCCGTCCGTAGAATCGGGCCGCATGCCGGGGACCTCTTTGGGATATACGCGAAGCGAATCGAGGAAGTTGTCGAGAACGAACAGCTCGCCATCGATAAAGCGCCAGTCAATACGCTTACGGTCAATCAGATCGTCAAACTGCTCTTCGGTAAACTCTGGCCACTCCTCGCGAATCATCGCAATAGCCTGGTCGCGCGACACCGAAAAATGAAGCGGCGTCTCGAGCATGCGATACCGCTCGGAACGAACACAAGCAGCCAGCGAAGGCTCAGGATTCTGCCCCAAAAGGCGATCACAAGCCGCAACAGCCTGCGTCAAATATCCGGCATCCTTGAGACGAAGAATCTCGGGCGGCAGTCCAATATCGAGATGGCGAAAGTCATCACAGCAAACATCAACAGAGCAACCAACAGGACCCTCGGCAACGACCTTCCCGTCCGAAGGCAAAACATCAACAACAGCCATAACCACTCCCACACCGAACGACAAACTTAACCCATTGTACCGAGATAAAAACAAAGCCCCAACCAAGGAGCCCCCAACACCGCTAAACGGTATCTATTTAATTATCTCAGCCCCGTAACCCTGCGGCGGAAAACGGAGGAAGCCCCGTCCCTCGGAGCTGTTTCCTCGGCGCGACTTCTGGCGAAGCCAGGTGAGCGCAGAGGAAACAGTGAAGGGGGACGGGGCTTCCGGCGGGATAAGTTTATCGACGCTTACGCCTTGTTGACGGAGCCAAACTCCTCCATGAGCTCCTTGGTGCGGGCAACGATGTTGTCGCGACCAGGCTTGAGGAGCTTGCGGGGGTCAAAGCCCTTGCCCTGCTGATCCTTGCCAGCCTCGATGTACTCGCGAACGCCCTTGGCGAAGACGAGCTGCAGGTCGGTGTTGACGTTAATCTTGGAGATGCCCAGGGAGATGGCCTTCTTGATCTGATCCTCGGGGATGCCGGTGCCACCGTGCAGAACGAGAGGCAGGTCGCCGGTCTGGGCCTTGATCTCGCCCAAGCGCTCGAAGGAAAGGCCAGCCCAGTCGGCAGGGTACACACCGTGGATGTTGCCGATACCGCAGGCAAGGAAGTCGACGCCCAGGTCAGCGATCTGCTTGCACTCGGCAGGATCAGCGAGCTCGCCGCTGGAGGTCACGCCGTCCTCGGTACCGCCGATGCCGCCGACCTCGGCCTCGATGGACATGCCCTTGGAGTGGGCAAGCTCAACGAGCTCCTTGGTGCGGTCGAGGTTAAGCTGGAAGGTCTCCTCGTGAGAGCCGTCATACATGATGGACGTGAAGCCGGCCTCGATGCACTTAAAGCAGTCCTCGTAAGAACCGTGATCGAGGTGAAGGGCGACGGGAACGGTAACACCCGTGGCCTCGACGGCAGCCTTGACCATGTCGGCGCAGACCTTGAAACCGCCCATCCACTTAGCGGCACCAGCGGTGCACTGAAGGATCAGCGGAGACTTGGCCTCCTCGGCGGCCTGGAGAATAGCCAGGGTCCACTCGAGGTTGTTGGTGTTGAAGGCACCGAGACCGTACTTGCCGGCCTCGGCCTTCTTGAGCATGTCTGCTGCGTTGACGAGCATAAAAGAAACCTCCTGTAAGGTTGCTCCGATAACGCCTGAGATTTTACCACGGCGCACCCGAGCATAAACGTTCGTTTGTTCACGAATATCGTCCAAACAGACTTTTTTGACCGTTTGCCCTACGGAATCGACCCGTTGGGGAAAAATAGCTTGACGTTTGGACGCTTCTCGTGCTTCAAAAGCCGACTATTAAGCTAAAGCTGCATGAAAGGGTTCTGCATGAGCTCGCGTGCCATGGTGGTCGAATCGCCATGGCCGGTTAGGCAAACGGTATCGGGCGGGAGAAGCCGGGCGAGCTTGGAGAGCGAGCGCAGAATTGCCGCCTCGTCTCCTCCAGAAAGATCGGTGCGGCCGTGCCCACCCGGAAACAGGGTGTCGCCCACAAAGGCAATGTTCCCCTGCTCGGTGGCAGCAAACAAGACGATCCCGCCCGGCGTGTGCCCTGGCGTCTCGATCACCTGCAGGTAGATATCGCCCACCTCGATAGCATCTCCCTCGGCGAGCAGGCGCGTCGGCTCCCCGGGGTCAGGCGTCTCAATGCCCCACATAGCTCGCTGTTCCTCGATGTTCGCATGCGGCACCGCCACATCCTTAGCACACAGCTCATACTGGCAGCCCTCGCCAACGGTGGTTCGCACGCCTGCAACACCACCAACATGATCGGCATGGCCATGAGTGCATACGGCGCCAAACACGCGTACGCCGGGATGCTCGGCTCGGATATGCTCCATCAAGCGCTCTCCTTCCCATGCGGGGTCGATAATCACGCACTCATTGTCCGAAATAACAGCATAGCTATTGGTCTGAATGGGACCGTTTACGAGCGTCTCGATCTCGACCGATCCCTTGGGAGTTAAATCCAAGGACACAGCACTCATGTCCCTCTCCTCTCTATAGAACTCGAGGCATCAAACGATGCCTCGAGTGTAGCGAATATCGATAATGTGGCACGTTCGTCGCGACTAAACGCGGCGCTTAAGCTGGGCTCCACCCTCACCGGGCATCAGGCGGCGCGCGTCGTAGACCGAGTCAACGCTGCTGATGGAGGCCAGCAGCGGATCCAGACCACTCGCGTCCGAGATCTCGACCATAAAGCGCAGGGTTGCAATACCCTCGCGGTTGGTCGACGTGGCGGCAGAAAGGATATTGCCGCCCGCATCGCCAATGGCAATGGTGACATCCTTGAGAAGGCCCATGCGGTCCAGGCACTCGACCACGATCTCGACCTGGAAGAGGGTGTCGGCAGCGCCGTCCCACTCCACTTCGATCATGCGCTCGGGATGCTCCATAAGACCCTTGACGTTGGGACAGTTGGCGCGATGCACCGAAACGCCACGACCGCGCGTGATGAAGCCGACGATGTCGTCGCCCGTCACGGGGTTGCAGCAATGAGCCAGACGGACCAGTAGGCCGCTGTTGCTCTCGCCCTTGACGATAATGCCGTTACTGGCGCTCTTGCCGCGCTTTTGCGGCTTGCGGTTGGAGCCGCGAGCAGGCTGCTTCACGACCTCGGCGATAGCCTCGGCCTTGGTGAGCTGTTCCTCGGGCTTGGGGTCCAAGATTTGCTCGACCTTATTGCCCACAGCGCGCGGGGCAACCTTGCCGGCGCCGACGGCGGCAAACAGGTCCTCGAGCTGCTTGAAGTTAAACTGCTCCGCCACGGCGTTGAGCGCACGCGTCGAACGCGGCGTAGAAATGCCATAGCCACGCTTACGCAGGTCCTTGGCCAGCATATCGCGACCAGCAGCAGCGTCGTCGTCCTTGGTCGCAGCGGCAAAATAGCGGCGGATCTTTGACTTGGCGGAAGGTGTCTTAACGATCTTGAGCCAATCACGCGACGGCTTGGAACTCTTGTTAGTCAGAATCTCGACACGGTCACCCGTCTTAATCTCGTGCGTGAGCGGAGCCACCGCACCGTTGATTTTGGCGCCGACGCAATGGTTTCCCACCTCGGTGTGAACGGCGTAGGCAAAGTCGAGCGGCGTGGAGCCGGCACGAAGCGCCATGACCTCGCCCTTGGGCGTAAAGACAAAGATCTCCTGATCGAAGAGGTCGACCTTCAGCGAATGCAGGTATTCCTTGGCGTCGGTAATCTCATCAGACGCAGCCCAATCGAGCGAATGTTTGAGCCAGTTAATCTGGTCGTCCAGACGCTGCGCATCGTTGGTCTTGGAGGCAGACGATCCGCCCGACTTCTTATATAGCCAGTGGGCGGCAATGCCGTACTCGGCCTGCTCATGCATCTCGTAGGTTCGAATCTGAATCTCGAGCGGGCGAGCCGTGGGGCCGATGACCGTCGTGTGGAGCGACTGGTAGTTATTGACCTTGGGCATGGCGATATAGTCTTTAAAGCGGCCGGGCATGGGGTGCCACAGCGTGTGCACCGCGCCGAGCGTGGAGTAGCAATCGCGCACCGAATGCGTGATGACGCGCAGTGCCACCAGGTCGTAGATCTCGGAGAATTCCTTGCCCTTGCGCTTCATCTTTTGGTAGATGGACCAATAGTGCTTGGAACGGCCGTTGATCTGGAAGTCTTCCAGGCCAATACGGTTGAGCTCGTCGGTGAGCGTCTTGATGGTCTCGGCCAGATAGCGCTCACGGACCTCGCGCGACTCCGCCACCATGCGTGCGATGCGCTGGTAGGCATCGGGCTCCAGGTAGAAGAAGGACAGGTCCTCGAGCTCCCATTTAATGGAGCTCATGCCCAGGCGGTCGGCCAGGGGCGCGTACACGTCCATGGTCTCGCGAGCCTTAAACAGGCGACGGTCCTCACGCAGGGCGGCAAGGGTGCGCATGTTGTGCAGACGATCGGCAAGCTTAACGATAATGACGCGGATGTCCTTGGACATGGCGAGGAACATCTTGCGCAGCGTGAGGGCCTGCTTCTCGTCCATGCTGTCGACTTCGATGTTGGTGAGCTTGGTCACGCCATCGACGAGCTCGGCCACCGTATCGCCAAACAGGCCGGAAACATCGGCAAGCGAGGTCTCGGTATCCTCGACGGTATCGTGCAGCAGCGCGGCACACACCACGTCACAGTCCATCTTGAGGTCGGCCAAAATGATGGCCACCTCGACGGGATGGTTAATGTACATCTCGCCCGAGCGGCGCTTTTGGTTGCAGTGCTTCTCGGCGGCAAAGCAGTAGGCCTGTTCAACCTTAGAGAAGTCGTCCTCATTCATATATTTGAGGCACAGGCGCTCCAGCTTGTCGTAGCTGTCCGCCATAATCTCGGGCGGCAGCTCATCGGCATGCTTATAGTGCTCCATCTCCGAAAACGGCTGGAGGGTGGAATCATGGGCGGTACGGGCTGCGGCATCCATCGAGGTCCCCTTCCCCTAGGCCCGCGGTACGATCGGGCGGTTAACTTTGGCTAGCATATCAGAAGCGCATGAATCGAGCGCCCAGCTCCGGAAAGCCGAAAACTCCATGCGCGAGCGCAAGCCCTCCAAATAGCGAATTGACCTGCTCAATTGCACGCGGCCGGGGTTTTCGGCCATCGCGATGCGACGAGTGTCGTCAAACCCCGAAACTCGACAGAAACCAAGCTCTTCGAAGATTCCCAGGCCGCTTTCCACCGAACGCTCGTCGACCGGCGTGCGAGCATCGATGGCAAGGCACATCTGCGCGATGTCGATATCGCTCGCGCAGAATGAATCATCCCCGGTCTTACCGCGGTTGGAGCGCCACATGGTCTGCAGCGCGCGATAGAGCGTGACGAGCTCGTCGCGCTCGGGTGCGTAGCAGTCGAGCAGGCGCTCGTTGATGCGGGCGTCGCGCGACGAATAGAGCAGGTGGATCACGGCGGGCCGGCCATCGCGACCGGCGCGGCCGCTCATCTGGTTAAACTCAATCGCACCAAACGGCATGTGGTAGAGCACGACATGGCGGATATCGGGCAGGTTGACGCCCTCACCGAAAGCCGAAGTTGAAACGATGCAGCTGAGGCTTCCGTCTCGGAATGCTTCCTCCACGCGGCGGCGATCGGAGCGCGCAAGCCCCGCGTTATAGAACGCGATATGGGTTGCGTAATCGGGCACACGCTTGCGCAACGTCTTGGCGAGCGCCACGGACTGGTCGCGCGAATTGACGTAAATGACGGTCTTCTCCCCCGTCGCCACGATCGACACCAAACGGTTCTCGCGGCTCGCAAGGTCGCGGTCGTCCTCGAGCTGCAGGTTCTCGCGCACCGTCTCGTCGACCACCGTGCGAGTAATCGGCAGCATGCGGGCAAGCTCGGCCACGACCGGAGCCGTCGCGGTGGCCGTCGCAGCCATAACAACCGGGTCGCCCAGGGCTTTGAGGATATCGGGCATGTCGAGATAGGCGCTGCGGTCGCCGCCCTTGGCAAGGCCGGCGTGGTGCGCCTCATCGATAACGACAAAGCCGATGCGGCCCGAACGCGCGAAGCGGTCACGGTGGATAGATAGGAACTCGGGCGTCGTGAGCACGATACCGGTGCGGCCCGAAGCTAGGCCGGCGAACACGCCATCGCGTGCGGCCTCCACGGTCTCGCCGGTCAGCACGCCAACGCCAATGCCAAGCGCTGCCATCGTCGACGAGAGGTGATAGGCCTGGTCGGCAACAAGCGCGCGCAGCGGATAGACAAAGATACTCGCACGTCCGCGAAGGACAGCCTCGCGCGCAGCATGTACATGGAAGATGAGAGACTTGCCGCGGCCCGTTCCCATAACGGCCAAGACGCTCTGGTGGTCGGCCAAGGCATCGAGCGCCTCAGCCTGCGCGCGGTGCGGCTGGTTCGATCCGATAAAGCTATGGATAAGCGAGCGCGTGAGCTCGGTATAGGAAAGCCGGGCGAGCGTCTCGCGCTTACGCGACTCCAGGCGCAGACCGGAATCCGCCGGCTGCACGCCACGACGAAGCTCGCATGCCGGATCGTCGATGCTGGGCAGCGTGGTATCGCGGACCAGAACATCCTTGATCATGAGCTTGGGCTTCACACGCCCCTGCCAATGCTCGGCAACGGCCTCGAACACCAAGTCGACAGCGCTATCGCAGTTGATGAGCTTATCGATTTGCGGCACGCGGAACATAATGGCCGGCACACTCGCGGCGCCATCGGTCGCCACAAAGCGCATGTGCTCGCCGGTTTTGCCCACCACGGCGCGGTCGCACATCGTCACGCCCTCGGCAGCCAGCAGCGGCACCTTGTTGCCCTGGCCAAACGGCTCAAGACGGGAGATCTGCTCGATGGTCTCGATATTCAGCTCGGAAAGGTCGACGGTGGCGGCGACCTCGTCGGTGTCTTCAAAGTCCTCGGCGGGAAGCTCGGACAGCACGGCGGAAAGGCGGCGGCGGAACTCATCGAGCTTGGATGCCTCGATGGTCACACCCACCGCACCGGCATGTCCGCCGCGACGAATCAGCAGGTCGGAACAGCGCTCGACGGCGTCAAACAGGTTAACTTTGCCCACCGAGCGACCAGAGCCGCGCGCGATACCGTCCTCGATCGAGAACAGCAGCGCCGGCACGTGATAGCGGTTGGTCAGACGGCTTGCCACGATGCCCTTGACGCCCTCGTGCCAGCATTCGCCGCCCACAACGATCGCGCGTCCGCCGTCATAGGTCTTCTCGACCTTTGCCATGGCATCGCGCGTGAGCTCCGCCTCGATCTCACGGCGCTGGCGGTTGATTTCCTCGAGCTCAGCCGCCAGCGCACTTGCTTCGATGGGATCGCGGGCAAGCAGCAGGTCGAGCGCCAGCTTGGGATCGGCCATGCGACCGGCAGCGTTTAAGCGGGGAATGAGCGAGAACGATAGGCCATCCGCCGTAATGCTCGAAAGGTCTGCCTTGGCGAGCGCGGCAAGCGCGATATAGCCGGGGCGAGCGGTTACGCGCATCTGCTGGATGCCCTCGGCAACCAGCGCGCGGTTCTCGGGCGTGAGCGGCATCATGTCGGACACGGTGCCCAGCGCCGCGACCTCGATTAGCGAACGCCAATACGACGGCTTGCCCAAGCGCTCACCCAGGACTTGCACCAGCTTGAGCGCCACACCAGCACCGGCAAGTTCACGCGAGGGACCCTCATCCTCGAGCTTGGGGTCGGTCAGGGGCACGCCCTGCGGCACCTGGTCGGACGGCTCATGGTGGTCCGTAACCACCAGATCGATTCCCAGGCTCTCCAGATAGGAAACCTCTTCCTTGGCGGCAATGCCGTTATCGACGGTCACGATCAACTGGGGGCGAGCGAGCTCGTTAACGCGGTCGAGCGCCGCGCGCGAGAGACCGTAGCCCTCGTCAAAGCGATGCGGAATAAACGGCGTGACATCGGCGCCAAACGTGCGCAGCGCCTCGGTTAACAGGCAGGTCGACGTAATACCGTCAACGTCAAAATCGCCAAAGACCGCGATGTGCTCGTGGTTGCGAATAGCACGCTCGACGCGGTCGGCAACGACCGACATGCCCGGGATAATGAGTGGGTCGGCCCAGTCGCGATCGAGCGAAGGCGTCAAAAACAGCTGGCCTTCTTCGATGGATGTAATGCCGTGCGCAACCATAATGCGCGCCACCAGCCCGGGTATTCCCAAGCCAGCCCAAAGCTCCTTTTCGAGTTCGGGGTTTTGCTGAGCGACCGCCCAGCGATGCGTCGTCTTAAGCGATGACATAGGCGCCCACCCCCGATAGGGGCAGGTCGCCGCGATACCTCTCACGGTTCATAGCGATGAGTCCTCTGTGTATGCCCGCTTCGGCAGGCAGATCTGTTGAACGGATTTATTATACCGTGCAGTGCGGACGCCAATCGCCGCAGCACGCCGCGGTTTCGATAAACGATGCCGGTAATACCCTCGAAATAATCAAGCGTTTCTGACGCACGGATGCATGCGAGCGTCTAGCATATCCATCCGAAACGGATTCACGAGCAAAGGGAGTCGCAAGCGCATATGAAGCAGTGGGTTGGACTGGGCAAATTTCTCGCGGGGCACATGCAAATCATCGTTCCGATTTGCGTGGCGCTCGGCGTGTTCTTTCCCCAGCAGATCGGCGTGCTCAAGCCCATCGTTCCCGCCCTGTTTGCCTTTATGACGTTTCAGGGTGCGCTCAGCAACACCTTCCACCAGGTAACCGAGGTGTTCCGCCGTCCGCTGCACCTGATTCTGGCGTTGCTGGTCTCGGCTGTGCTCATCCCCATTGCGGCGTATACCATGGGCTCACTGTTCTTTGGTTCCAACCCCAACCTTGTCTGCGGCATCGTGCTCGAGTACAGCGTGCCCGTGGCCGTCACCGCTTTTATGTGGATCAGCATGTTCGGCGGCAACGGCCCGCTCGCGCTCACCATCATCCTGACGTCCTCGGTTATCTCCCCTGTGACGATTCCGCTCACGCTTAAGCTCTTGCTGGGTGCCACCGTCTCGATCGATGTGCCGAGCATGATGCAAGACATGGCCTTTATGATCGCCATCCCCGCCGTGCTCGGCATCGTGATCAACGAGCTCACGCGTGGATGGGGACACGAGAAGCTCTCCCCCGCGCTCTCGCCCGCCTGCAAATTCATGATGATGGGCGTTATCGCCTCCAACTCCACCGCCATGAGCGAGTACGTGCTGCACATGAACGCGGTGCGCCTAGAAGTCGCCCTCTTTATTTTGACCTTCGCCACCAGCGGCTTTGTCGTCGGTTTTCTGGTCGCCCGTGCGCTGCATCTGCCATATAGCGAGACGACTACCATGTGCTTTACCTGCGGCATGCGTAACATCTCTTCGGGCGCCGTCATCGCCACGCAATACTTTCCGGGCGAAGTCGTGTTTCCCGTCATGTGTGGAACGTTGTTTCAGCAGGTGCTCGCCTCGCTTATCGGGCACCTCTTTGAGCGTCTGACCGGCGAGGAGCGCGCCGCCCAGCGCAAGCGTGTCGAGGCCGGCCGCAACGCCATGGCACGCTAGACTGCCCGCAGTGTGCGGGCGCTCACTTTACGATGCGAGCGCCTCCAGATGTGCGCGGAGTCGCTCTGCATCGACATCGAGCGTGGTCTCAGCATTGACCTGAGCCAGCCGATACCCGACAAAGTAGGGCGAAACCACCCAACGCGGCAGCGCCTTGGCAATAGTCCGACCGCCCAGGTGATAGAAGAACAGGTTGTACGACTCTGCGCGACCACCGTGGTGCTCGTTCAGGATATAGCGCAGAGCCACCTGGATCGCATCGGCGAAGAGATCCGCCTCGGCTTGGTCTCTCGTGTCATCGCTGGCAGCGATTCCCTGCGGGGCCGAAACGTTGACCTCAAAGAACCCCATGATGGGTTCGGTTGAGATGTTGACCGAAATCCTCCCCTGTTGCCAGACATTGATGCCTTCGAAATTGGCAGAAGTCAGCGAAGTGTAGCCGTCTTCCTGCTCCAAACCCACAATCTGCATGTGCGGATGGACCAGACTACCGCCCGAGAGCGGACCCTTGTTCTTGTACATGAGCACGCTTCGATACTGCTGTGAATCGATCATCTGCTGCCAGCAACCCAGGGCAAACCGCATCACATGGTGGAGTTCATCCGGCTCATAGATCACCAGGTCGGCATCGTGATCGGCCGACTCGATCAGCACGGTTTGACGGGTGGCGCGCAGGGTCTTGAACTTATTCTCGAGCCAGATGCAGTCACCATCGCGCCGGATGATATCGGCAAGTTCCTCGGTATCGCAAAAGGGACACGCGGTGCCAGGGCGCCGGTTGTCGTCGGGCTTACCGTTCGCCTGCTGAACGTCAAATACCAGCGCCACGGGTTACGCCTCCAGCGGCACGATCTTGGTGCCATGGAGCTCGGAGACGCTCAATGCCGCCGCCACGGTATCGCGGTTGGCCGTAGAAATGCCGCCGCCGGGAAGGATGGTCAGGCGGTCGCCCGCATACTCGACAAGACGCGACAGGTGCTCCAGGTTGTCCTCGATCGGCGTTCCGGCAGCACCACCATGCGTCAGGATGCGCGTGATGCCGCAGTCGGCGAGTGTGTCAATGGCGTCCAGCTGAGCCTCGGGCGAGAGCTGGTCAAAGGCCATGTGGAAGGTGATATCGATGGCCCCGCGCTTGCACTCCTCGGTCGCGCAGCCCGTAGCCATCACGAGGGCGCCGAGGGTGAGCTCGTCGAGCGCCCAGCCGCCGGCACAGGGCTTGCAGCAGCCAAAGACCAGGCCGTCAACGCCGGCGCTCACGGCAAGACCCAAGTCCATCTCCATCATGCGCAGCTCGTCCTGGTTGTAGTGAAAGTCACCGCCACGCGGGCGAATCATGCACATCACTCGCGCGTCATGCTCGTGAGCATAGCTGACCGTAGTGCTGATAACGCCGGCCGAGGGCGTGGTACCACCGACGGCAAGGTTGTCGCACAACTCGATGCGCTTAGCACCGGCATCGATAGCCGCCGGCACACGCTCAAAGTTCTCGGCACAAAACTCGTACAGCATAGATAGCCCCCAGGAGACATTTCGATTTCCACACGGCATTGTCGCACGTTAAATAGCAACCCGCACGATGGAACAAAACCTTGACAAGGAGTGTCCCAAAGTGCCGGCACATAAGGAACGTCCCCAGGTGCCACCTTGAGCGATGGGTACTCATTTAAGTACGTCCCCAATGAGTACCCGCAGGGGACAGACAGACCGGACTCCCTATACGACAACTGTTGACATCATATACTATGTGTCATATAGTAGGTGTTACACAGTATACTACGAAAGGAGGTGTGCGGATGGAGGCACAGATGAAGCGCGGCTTCCTCGAGGCCTGCGTGCTCGCGGCCGTCTCGGGCGAGGAATCCTACGGCTATCAGATCGTGAAGGACGTGCCCGCGAGTATGGGGCTCACGGAATCCACGCTCTATCCGTTGCTCAAGCGCCTGGAGAAGGCGGGCTGCATCACCGCGCGCTCCGCCGAACACAACGGGCGGCTGCGGAGGTACTACCGCATCACGGACGCCGGGCGCGAGCGTATCGCCGAGTTCCTCGCCGAATGGCCATCCGTGCAGGAGATCTACCGTTACGTGGAGGGGGCGCACCATGACGCGCGATGAGTTCTTGAACCGGCTGGGCGAGCTTCTGGCCTGCCTGCCGGCAGATCAGGTAAAGGAAACGCAGGAGTTCTACGCGGAGGCCATCGCCGACCGTATGGAGGACGGCATGACGGAGGCCGAGGCTGTGGCCGCCATGGGCACGCCCGGTGAGGTCGCCGAGGCAACGCTCGACGAACTGCCCGCCGTGCCGCGCGCGATCGCGAGGACCAAGCGCAAGAGCACGGCACTTCTATGGGCGCTCGCCATCGTGGGCTCTCCGGTATGGATTCCGCTGCTGCTCGCGTTCGTCGCCGTTGCCGCTGCAGTCTACATCTGTATTTGGGTTCTTGCGCTCTGCGTGTGGATCGTGGCCGCGGCATTCGGGGGCGCGGGCCTGGTAGGGCTCCTGTTCGCCGTGGACGGCATCATTATCGGGCATGTTCCGTACGTTTTGGCCTCGATGGGAATGGGATTCGCTTCCATCGGTGTGGCGCTCCTCACGGGAGCCGGCGCCTGGACGGCGTCCAGGCAGATCGCGCGCCTCTCTGCCCTTTGGGCGAAGAAAGCCGTTTCGCCCTTCTGGAAAGATCGAGGCAATAAGAGCCGCATGGGCGCTGAAGCGGCGCCGCTCACGGCATAGGAAGGAGTGCAAACATGTCCAGCGTAAAAAAGATTTACCTTGCCGTAGCGGGTGGGCTTGTTGCCACGGGGCTCGTCCTGGCTGCTATCGGATTTGTGGCCTCCGGCTTTAACCTCGCTGTGTTCAACACGCAGATCGACCTGCGCGATGACACCATCATTCTGGGTGGTGTTGAAATAGACGACCCGACAGGGCTTCCACTCATCGAGCAGCTTGCCGAGGTCGGCGAGATCCATATTGGATCTGCAACGACTGATTCGTCTTCTCCTCGCAAATGATCGAGCTCGTAGCAGCCGTCCCCCTTCGGGCGCACCACGACGGGCATGAGCACGCCGCGCTCGGAGCCTTTTTGCGAGACCTTCCGTCACGCTCTTCCTGCGTGGTGAACCGGTCATCGACCGACGAGAGACTGATGGGAATCTCTCGACTTCGGGCCAATCCTGCTCACCGATCTGGTCTTCCTTCGTGATGCGCACATAAGCGAACAGACACCGCGCAGAGCTTCAGCGCCGCCGGGCACTTCCACGTCTATGGCGGAGGTGCCCGGCGGCGTCTTGGCGATCTCCTTGTTTGCAGGCGTTAGCGTGTGGGGATCGCCCACTCGTGGGCCGAGGCAGCCGAGGACGGCGGCGAAGCTTGCGGTGTCATTCGACATCGCAAGGTTCCCGGACCACGACCACCTGGCCTCGTACCGCGGCATAGCCCCAAGGGTGAGGAGCTCCTGCACGTCGATCAGGGTGCCCGCGCAGCGTCGACTGGTCCGCCGTTCGGTAGAACGGCGGAACCGCCTAACCGCCCAGATAGGCCTTACGGACGTTATCGTCGTGCAGCAGCTCTTGGCCGGTGCCGGTCATGGTGATCTTACCGGTCTCGAGCACGTAGCCGCGCGTGGCGATCGAAAGCGCCATCTGCGCGTTCTGCTCGACCAGAAGCACCGTGGTGCCGGCCTTGTGCAGATCCTCGACAATCTGGAAGATCTGCTCGATCAGAATCGGCGCCAGGCCCATGGAGGGCTCGTCGAGCATGAGCAGCTTGGGGTTGCTCATAAGGGCGCGGCCCATAACGAGCATCTGCTGCTCGCCGCCCGAAAGGGTGCCGGCCACCTGGCGGCGGCGCTCCTTAAGGCGCGGGAACTGCTCGTATACGCGCTCAAGACCCGGGGCTACCGTGGACTTGGGCTGCGTGTAGGCGCCCATCTCCAGGTTCTCCTCGACCGTCATCTGCAAAAAAGCGCGACGGCCCTCGGGCACCTGAGCCAAGCCCTTGCTCACCAGCTTATCAGCGGGCGTATGGGTAATGTCCTCGCCCATAAACTTGATGGAGCCGGTTTTGGAGCGCAGCAGGCCCGAGACGGTCTTAAGCGTCGTGGACTTGCCGGCGCCGTTGGCACCAATCAGGGCCACGATCTCGCCCTCATTGACGTTAAAGGAGATGTCCTTGATGGCGTGGATGGCGCCGTACCAGACGTTGATGTTGTAGACGGAAAGCATCGGCTCTGCCATTTAGTTCTCCCCCTTATCCTGCTTGCCCAGATACGCCTCGATAACGGCGTCGTTGTTCTGGATCTCCTCGGCCGTGCCCTTGGCGATGACCTTGCCAAAGTTAAGCACGCAGATGCCCTCGCAGATGTTCATGACGAGCGACATGTCGTGCTCGATGAGCATGATGGCGATGCCGAAGGTGTCGCGGATCTTGACGATGTTCGCCATGAGCTCCGCGGTCTCGGACGGGTTCATGCCGGCAGCAGGCTCGTCGAGCAGCAGCAGTTTGGGATTGGTGGCAAGCGCGCGGACGATCTCCAGACGACGCTGGGCGCCATAGGGCAGCGAGCCGGCCTGCTCGTTTGCCAGGTGCTCCATATCAAAGATGGACAGCAGCTCCATGGCGCGCTCGTGGGCGGCCTTCTCGTGCTTCCAATACGTCGGCAGACGCAGCACGCCCTCAAAACCGGAGTAGCGCTCCTGGTTGTGCAGGCCGACCTTAACGTTGTCCTCCACCGTCATGGTGTTGAACAGGCGGATGTTCTGGAAGGTACGGGCAATGCCCATACGGTTGACCTGGTAGACCGACTTGCCCGAGGTGTCTTCGCCGTCAAGCAGAATGGTGCCGTGCGTGGGCTGATACACCTTGGTGAGCAGGTTGAAGACCGTGGTCTTACCGGCGCCATTGGGGCCGATCAGTCCTGCGATCTCGGTCTTGCCGATGGTCAGGCTAAAGTCGTCGACTGCCTTAAGGCCGCCGAACTCAATACCCAGGTGAATGCACTCAAGTGCCGGGCGCTCGCCCAGGTCGCGGTCGGGAACGATGGCGCCAGAAGGGTACGGGACCATCTTGCCCTTGTTGAACTCAAACTTACTGGGCATCGGCTGCCACCTCCTTCTTGGGAGCAAAGCGGTCCTTAACGCGACCGAAGAATGCCTTGAGCTGCGGGTTGTTGGTAAAGATCATGACCAGAATCAGCACGATGGCGTAGATGAGCATGCGGTAGTCCGAGAACTGACGGAGCAGCTCGGGAAGCACGGTGAGCAGCGCCGCGGCGATGACGGAGCCGCGCATGTTGCCCAGACCGCCCAGGACCACGAACACCAGGATGAGAATCGAGGTATTGAAGTCGAACTTGGTGGCGGAGAGCTGCGAGAAGTTACCGCCGAAGAGGGCTCCGGCAGCACCGGCGAGGGCAGCGGAAACCACGAAGGCGATCATACGGTACTGGGTGACGGAGATGCCCACAGACTCGGCAGCGATCTTGTTATCGCGCACGGCCATGATGGCGCGGCCGGTACGGCTGCGGACCAGGTTGAGCACGATCACGAGCGCGACCATGACCAGGATGGCGCCGGCAAGGAAGGTCGAATAGGTCGACACGCCCGAAGCACCCTGGGCGCCCTTGATGATGGCGGTTCCGTCCTCGAGCAGGTGCAGGTCGTCAATCGTTGAGTTGCCCGTGATGTTAAAGATCACGTGCAGGCCGTGGGAGTCGACGCCCACGATGAGGCAAGTAACGATCTCTTTGATGATCTCGCCAAAGGCCAGCGTCACGATGGCCAGGTAGTCGCCGCTCAGGCGAAGGACCGGGATGCCGATCAAGAAGCCCAGGATGGCCGCGGCGATGGCGCCGACCACGATGCTGATGATGAGGCGCACAGGATCGGAGGGAACGGCGCTCTCGAGGGCGACCGCGGTGACGATACCCGTGTAGGCACCGACACTCATAAAGCCCGCGTGGCCCAGCGACAGGTCGCCTGCGATACCGACGACGAGGTTAAGCGAGATGGCCATGACGATGTAGGCCGTAATGGGAACCAGCTGACCGGCGATCATGCGCGGGATCATGTGGTTGGACTGCATAAAGAACACGATGGCGAAGGCCACGATGCACATGGCGTACGTGACAAAGTCGTGACGCGTCTGCTTGTCTTTAAGGAACTTCATAACGCTCACCTACACCTTCTCGGGGACGTACTTGCCCAAGAGGCCGGCAGGCTTGACGAGCAGGACGATGATCAGAACACCAAAGACGATGGAGTTGGCAAGGCTCGTGGAAATGTAGGCCTGTGCCATTGCCTCGATGATGCCGATGAGAATGCCACCGACAAAGGCGCCGGGGATAGAGCCGATGCCACCGAAGACGGCGGCGTCGAAGGCCTTGATGCCAGGCATGGCGCCCGTCGTGGGCTGCAGGACCGGCGAGTAGGAGCACAGCAGCACGCCGGCGATGGCGGCAAGGGCAGAGCCGATGGCAAACGTCATCGAGATGGTGCGGTTGACGTTGATGCCCATGAGCTGAGCGGCGGCCTTGTCCTCGGACACGGCGCGCATGGCCTTACCCATCTTGGTCTTACCCGTAAAGAACACCAGGCCGGCCATGATAACCAGGCAGGCGACGATGGTGACGAGCGAGACGGCGCTCACGTTGTACTTGGCCAAGAACTCCGGCACCGGGAAGGTGACGAGCGAAGTAAAGTTCTTGGGCGTGGCGCCCCACAGGAGCTGTGCGGCATTCTGCAGGAAGTAGGACACGCCGATAGCCGTGATCAGAACGGCCAGCGGGCCCGCCTGACGCAGCGGCTTATAGGCCAGACCCTCGATGAGAACACCCAGAACCGTGCAGACCGCGCAAGAGAGAATTACAGATGCCCAGCCGGGAAGGCCGAGATACGACGTGGCGCAGAACGAGACATAGGCACCGACCATGATGACGTCGCCGTGAGCGAAGTTGAGCATCTTGGCGATACCGTAGACCATGGTGTAGCCCAACGCGATGATGGCGTAGACGCTGCCCATGGACAGGCCGTTGACCAGGTATTGGATAAAGACCGTCATGTTCCACATCCCCCTTTCGAATAGGTTTCCAGTTGATGTACGAAACAGGGACGTTACATCGTCCCTAGATACCAAGCAAGCAGGGAAGGCCAAAACCTCCCCTGCTTGGGATCAAAACCGCTCTATGTAAGGCGGCCTACTAGGCCTGTACGTACTTGCCGTCAGTGATGACGTACGCAGTCGGGTCCTTCTGGACCTGGCCCTTGTCGTTCCAGGAAAGCTTGCCGGTCAGACCGTCAACGGTGATCTTGAGCATGGCCTCGGGCAGCTTCTCGGCGACCTCGGTGGGGTCGGCGTCGACGTCCAGGCCGGCCTCCTTGAGAGCCTCGGCCACTGCGTGCACGCCGTCGTAGGCGTCGGCGGCAAACTGGTCGGGGGTATCGCCGTACTTATCCTTGTAAGCGTTGACGAAGTCGGCGTTCTTCTCGTCGTCGGCGGAGAACGGGGTCATGAGCAGCAGGCCCTCGGCAAGGGAGGTGTCGAAGCCCTCCACGCCCAGGATGCCGTCCATGCCGTCGCAGCCCATCATCTTGACGTCGTAGCCCATGTCCTTGGCGTTCTTGAGCAGGACGGACGCCGGCGTGTAGTAGATCGGCGCGAAGATCATGGTAGCACCGGCCTGCTTGGCCTTGGTCAGCTGGTTGGTAAAGCTCGTAGCGGAGTCGTCCTTAAAGGTCTCCTCGTCGACGATCTCGAGCTTGGACTCAGCGGCCTGAGCCTTAAAGGAATCCGCGATGCCCGAAGAATAAGCGTCGCCGGAGTTATAGAACAGCACGAACTTCTCATCCGCATACTTCTGGGCCAGGAACTTGGCAGCGTTGACGCCCTGGTTGGGGTCGGTGAAGCAAACCTGGAAGACGCAATCCTTGCCGTCGGTGACGTCCTCGGAGGACGCGGACGGGGTGATCATGAACGTCTTGGGGTCGTTACCGCACTCTGCGGCAACGGCAACCGACGCACCCGTGGTGGTCGGGCCGACAAGGGCCTGCATGCCCCAGTCGAGCAGGGTATTAAAGGCGTTGACGGCCTTCTCGCCGTCGGCCTGGTCGTCCTCGGCCTTGCTGGCAAGCGGCAGCTCCTTGGTGGAGAAGTCCTTGCAGCCAAGCTCGACGCCCTGGGTAACGGACTTGCCGTAGGACGCGGCGGCACCGGTCAGCGGGCCGATGGTGCCGACCTTAAACGAAGCGTCGCCCGAAGCGGAACCGCTGTCGCCGCCGTTGGAGGAGCAGCCGGCTAGAATGGACATCGCCCCCAGACCTGCTGCGCTCGCGATAACGCTCCTGCGATTCATAACAGGGTTCAATGACTTACCGGTGAGGCTCGACATGCGGCTCTCCTCTCAAATCTCGTCGGGTTTCGGTTACCCGACAGGCCATCCTTCGCCGTGTTCGGCGTTCGCAAAATAGTAGACGCTTTAGTTGAGAAAAGTGGCGATTATTTCAACTTTTCTTTTTCTTTGTCCATTTATCCATAATTATGCGTATTTATATTGATTTATGCAGTTTAGCCACTTTATTGTGTAAAAGTAATGTTTCCGTTCCGTTACAAGCGCCCCTGCCCTGATTAAAACAGCCTCACCGGTCGCGTTTTGTACGCACCTAGGCGGCGATGTACTTGCCGTCCTGAATCACATAGGCCGTAGCGGGCTTTTCAACCTGGCCCTTGTCGTTCCACGTCAGCTCGCCCGTCAGGCCCTCGATCTTAATCTTGCGCATGGCCTTGGCAAGGTCGCCGGCAATGTCGGCGCCATCGACCGTAATGTCAATCTCTGCCTTATCGATTGCCTCGACAATCGCGTGGACGCAGTCATAGGCATCGGCGGCAAACTGGTTGGGCGTCTCGTCGTAGGCTTCCTTATATGCCTTGACGAAGTCGGCATTCTTCTCGTCGTCGGCAGAGAACGGGGTCATGAGCAGAACGCCCTCGGCAAGGGAGGTATCGAAGCCCTCAACGGAGAGCAGACCGTCCATGCCGTCGGTGCCCATGAGGGTCATGTCGTAGCCCATGTCCTTGGCGTTCTTGAGCAAAACGGACGCCGGCGTGTAGTAGATCGGGGCAAAGATAAGCGTGGCGCCGGCCTCCTTGGCCTTGGTGAGCTGGTTGGTAAAGCTCGTGGAAGAGTCGTCCTTAAAGGTCTCGGTATCGACGATGTCGAGCTTGGATGCCTTGGCCTGCTCGGCAAAAGCGTCGGCAACGCCCGAGCTGTACGTATCGCCGGAGTTATAGAACAGGGCGATCTTGGCGTCCGCATACTTCTCGGCCAAGAACTTCGCGGCGCTGGCGCCCATGGTGGGATCGGTGAAGCAAACCTGAAAGACCGTGGTCTTATCCTTGGTCACGTCGAGCGACGAGGCCGAAGGCGTGACCATGAGCATATCGTCGGCAATCTCGCCCGAGACGGCGACGGCAGCACCGGTGGTGACGGGGCCGACGAGCGCCTGCATGCCCCAGTCGCACAACGTATTGAAGGCGTTGATGGCCTTCTCGCCGTCGGCGACATCGTCCTCGGACTTAAGCGAGAGCTTGAGGTCCTTGGTCGAGAAATCCTTGGCGGCAAGCTTGGCACCCTTCTCGGCCGAAACGCCATAGGTTGCCGCGGCGCCGGTCAGAGGGCCGATGACACCGATCTTGAAGGTCTTGCCGTCATCGGCGGAGCCGCCGTCCGAGCCACCCGACGAGCAACCAGCGAGTGCGGCGGTGCTGCCGAGCGCCGCGGCGCCGGCGAGAAAGTTCCTACGGCTGAGCGTGCTGTTGATGTTGAACATGGTGTCCCCCTTTTTCGCTGGCCGCGGTGCGGCCGTCTTGCGGTACAGGGCAAACCTTATGGCGCAAACGTTGACAGTTTGTTACGGAGTTCCGTTTGTAGCGAGCATGTTTCCAATGTTTCCGCAGCGTTTCGGGGGTGCCGTTTTGTGCGACTCCTGTTGCCTGGCGAGCACGCGCCCTCGGTTCACGCTAGAATGCACTCAACCTTTAAGCGGTTAATCCATCCATAAGATGCACGAAGGAGCTATCTATGAGCGAACCCCTGCGCACCGTGAACGTCGGCCTCATCGGTCTGGGAACCGTCGGCGGCGGCGTGGCCCGCCTGATTAAGAGCCACCACGATGAGTACCTGGCCGCCTACGGCATCGACCTTAAGCTGACCCGCGCCTGCGCGCTTGCCTGGGAGCAGGCTGAAGCAGCCGGTATTGAGCGCGAGGCCTTTACGAGTGACTGGCATGATGTCGTCACCGACCCAGCCGTCGATATCGTCGTCGAGCTCATCGGAGGCGAGCACCCCGCGACCGAGATCTTCACCACCGCCTTCGAGAACGGCAAGCACGTCGTCTCTGCCAACAAGGCCCTGCTGGGCCGTCATGTCGAGACGCTCGCCGAGAAGGCGCGTGAGTGCGGCGTGCAGATTAAGTGCGAGGCCAGCTGCGGTGGCGGCATCCCCATCGTCAGCACGCTCGAGCACGACCTGGTGGGTAACAAGATCCTGACCATCGCCGGCATCCTCAACGGCACCACCAACTATATCCTGTCGCGCATGGACGCCGAGGGCGCCGATTACGCTGACGTGCTTGCCGACGCGCAGGCCAAGGGCTATGCCGAGGCCGACCCGTCCGCCGATGTCGACGGCTTCGACGCCGCCAGCAAGACGGCCATCCTCGCCTCCATCGGCTTTGGCACCCGCGTTACCACCGACGATGTGTACCAACAGGGTATCCGTACCATCGGCGCCGAGGACATCGCCCAGGCCCGCGAGCTCGGCTACACCATCAAGCTGCTGGGCATCGCCCGCAACACCGACGCCGGCGTCGACGTTCGCGTGCATCCCACGCTCATCCCGGCAGACCATATGCTTGCCAAGGTCAACGGCGCCATGAACGCCGTCTACGTGGTAGGCGACGCCGTGGGCGAGACCATGTTCTACGGCGCGGGCGCAGGCTCCTTCCCCACCGCGAGCGCCGTCGTGGGCGATATCCTGTCGCTCTCCGAGCAGATCAGCCGCGGCGTGGCTCCGCTGCCCGAGATTGAGCCCTATGGCCACAACCTCACCTTTAAGCCCATGGACGAGCTCCAGACCAAGTACTATGTGCGCCTGAAGGTCGCCGACCGCGTGGGCGCCCTGTCAGAGACGGTCGACATCTTTGCCAAGCACAACATCTCGATCTCGCTCATCAACCAGGTCGAGGACGGCAAGTCGGGCGTCAGCGATGCCTGCTCGGTCATCTTCCTGACGCACCGCGCGCTCGAGAAGGACGTCCAGGCTGCCGCCGCCGAGCTTGCCAGCGTCGACTGCGTGGCCGAGGTCGCCAACGTCCTGCGTATCGAGGACGTCGAGGCCTGGACCGAAGGCGTCATGGCCAACTAACCCAACGCTCGCCTAGCAATACGCGCCTTGAGGGCTCCCGTCCGATGTGGGACGGGAGCCCTTTTGTCACCCGCCCTAAGCACAACGGCAGAGCATATTTGCGCGAGCCGCTCATCGGTAACGCGGGCTACCGTTCACCGATATGCAAACGCGACCGATTCCGGCTACCGCTACGCTGTGCTGCGAATGTCCGCCCGCGATGAGAGGAAGCACCATGTTGCTCGAGGGCAAGAAAGCAATCATCACCGGAGGCACGCGCGGTATCGGCTATGCCATCGCCTGCCGTTTTATCGAGGAAGGCGCTGCCGTCACCGTTTTTGGCTCGCGCCAGGAGACTGCCGACGCGGCCGTTGAGAAGCTGGCAGCCGCCTATCCCGACGCGAAGGTCTGGGGCCGCTCCTGCGACCTCACCTCGCTCGGAGCCGTGACCGAGGCCTTTACCCAGGCTGCCGCCGACATGGGCGGCTTGGACACGGTCGTCAACAATGCCGGCATCTCCCAGCGCTCGCCGCTCCTTAACTATACGGCCGAGGAGTTCGCAAAGGTCATGGACCTTAACGTCGTCGCCGTCTTTAACGGTCACCAGGCTGCCGCCAAGATCATGACTGAGGCAGGTCATGGCGGCACCATCACCACCACGAGTTCGATGGTCGCCAAGTACGGTCAGCCCTCCGGCGTTGGCTATCCCACGTCCAAGTTTGCCGTCAACGGTATGGTCCAGTCGCTCTCGCGCGAGCTCGCCCCCATGGGCATTCGCGTCAATGCCGTCGCACCCGGCGTGACCAAGACCGATATGGTCGCCAACCTGCCCGAAGAGGTCATCAAGCCCATCATCGCCACCATTCCGCTGGGTCGCATGGGCGAGCCCGAGGATGTCGCCAACGCCTTTGTTTTCCTGGCGAGCGACATGTCCTCCTACGTCACGGGCGCGGTGCTCCCCGTCGACGGAGCAGCCCGCTCCTAAAGGTCGAAAGTTTCGGCTTCGAACCTCAACGGAGCTCAACGCAAAAGGCGCGCTGCCTGCATCAACTGCAGGCAGCGCGCCTTGTTCTGTTTATAAGGGAAACTGCGTCCCGGCATTTCAGCCCAAAACGGGACGCAGTTTCCCTCAGGGCCTTCTTTCGGAAACTATGTCCCATTCTGGGCGCGGATTCTGGGACACACTTTCCGCAACGGGCCTCTCGCGGAAACTGCATCCCACTCTGAGCGCCCATTCCGGGACACAGTTTCCCAACGGTCCCCGTTTCGGAAACCACATCCCGTTCCGAGCCTTCAAAGCGGGACGCGGCTTCCCCGAGAGAGTATCGACTACTTACCGTCGTCGTCCTCGGCTTCTTCTCTTGCATAGAGCTCCAGCATGCGGCGGCGGTATTCGCGCACGGCGAGCTTGGCGCGCTCCAGGCGGCGACGCTCGCGCGGAGTCAGCTCGGACGGGTCGACCTCGTCTCCATAGGTCTTGTCGGCAAGCAGGTGCGCCGCGTCCACGATGCGGGCATCGATGTGGCCGCTCGCCGCCTCGGCGGAAAGACGCTCGGCAATCGTATCGAGCGTAGGCAGGCCCTCGAATACGCGACCGTGGCCATGCGAGGTCAGCAGCTCGTGCTCTCGTGCGAGCAGACTCGCCAAATCGTGATGGGCACGCAGGATATCGAGTGCCTCGGCAGGGCGCTCAGCGACCTCTGCCACGGCGGCGACCGGCGCGGCGTCGACCACGCGGTAGAAGAGCTGCGCGAGCAGCGGCATCAAGAACACCGTGATGGCGCCGGCGGCAACCATGACCGACGCAATATCTTGCGACAGCGCGCCCGCGTTGACGGCAACGCTCGTCACGGCAACGATGATCGGCAGGGCCGTGGTGCAGTAGAGCGCCACGGTAATGCGGCCATACGCCGAGACATCGCGCGTCGCAGGACAAATGCTCATAGAGACAAGAATCGGCACCGCGCGAATGATCAGCAGCGCCACGATAAAGCCCACGAGCAGCCCGGGGCGCGACGCCACGGCCGTCAGGTCGATCTTTGCGCCCGATACGGTAAAGAACACCGGAATCAAAAAGCCGTAGGCCAGGCCGTCGAGCTTGGTCTCGAGCGTATGGTTGCCCTCGGGGATGATATAGCGCAGGACAAAGCCGGCGGCAAAAGAACCCAACACGATGTCGAGATCAAAGACGGCCGAGAACGCCACGAGCGTGACCAGGATGAGCACCGTCAGGCGCACGAAGGTCTGCGACGTGGTATCGGCACGTTCCTCGACAAACGCAAAGAAGCGGCTGCCGACGCGCTTGGAGCGGCTAGGGACCACGGCCAGCAACACGCAAACCGCCGCAAACAAGCCAAGGATTACGAGCGTTTGGATGCCAGTGCGGGCAGACAGCAACACCGACATGGCGAGCACGGGCCCAAGTTCGCCCCAAGTGCCATACGCGAGAATCGAGTCGCCCACGCGTGTGCCGGTGAGCGAACGCTCACGCATGATGGGCACGAGCGTGCCGAGCGCCGTAGAAGTGAGGGCAAGCGTCACGGCGATACCGTCGAAATGACTGACCGAGAACCACGGGGTAAAGCGCACGGCAAGCCAGGCGATACCAAACGTGACGACCCACGTCGCCAAGCCGTAGCGCCCCTCGACGCCCGTGATGCTCTTGGGGTCGACCTCAAAGCCGGCAAGCAGGAACAAGAAGGCCAGACCGAGCTCGGACACAAGCGAGACCTCGGCATCTACATGGATGACGCCGAGCATATGGGGTCCCAGCACCGCGCCGAGCACGAGCAAAAAGACCGTCTCGGGAACGGGTTTTCCAGGAATCGCCGAGGCGATAAAAGGACTCGCAAAGGCCACGAGTGCGATGATGGCGAGCGAAACGAATGCCATGTGATGCCTTTCTCTTGTTTGAGCCCCACTGTAGCACCCTCGCCGTCCTCAACGCGCCGCGAGCTGTCGTATCATAGTGAGGTTTACAAACATGTGGCTCAAGGCGACCGCGAGGCTTGCCCCGTAAACCGACCGCTGCCGCATACCGTACCGTACGCCCAACCGATCAGGAAGGCAGGAACCAATGGTCTCTCGTATCTACGTGGAGAAGAAACCCGGGTTCGACGTCGAGGCTCAGCAGCTCAAGGGCGAGCTGACCGAGATTCTCGGCATCAAGGGCATCGAGGCCCTGAGGATCATCAACCGCTACGACGTCGAGGGCATCGACGAGGAGCTTTTCCGCTCCTGCGTGCCGACCGTCTTTAGCGAGCCCCAGGTCGATGTGACCTACGACGAGCTCCCCGCAAGCGATGGCGCCGTCTTTGCCGTCGAATTCCTGCCTGGCCAGTTTGACCAGCGCGCCGACTCCGCCAGCGAGTGCGTGCAGCTCATCAGCCAGGGCGAGCGCCCCGCCGTGCGCTCCGCCAAGGTCTATATGATCTCGGGCGCTCTGGACGAGGCCGCAATCGAGGCCATCAAGCACTACGTGGTGAACCCCGTCGAGGCGCGCATCGCCTCGCTCGACCTGCCCAAGACACTGTACATGGAGACCCCCGAGCCTGCGCCCGTCGAGGTGCTCGACGGCTTCCGCGAGCTCGATGAAGCCGGCCTTGCCGCCTTTATCGCCGAACGCGGTCTTGCCATGGACGAGGCGGACATCGCCTTCTGCCAGCAGTACTTCCACGATGAGGATCGCGACCCCACCATCACCGAGATCCGCGTGATCGACACCTACTGGTCCGATCACTGCCGCCACACCACCTTCGGCACCGTCCTGGACGACGTGACGATCGACGACGCCGTGGTGCAGCAGGCCTTCGACCGCTATATGGAGATGCGCCACGAGCTCGGTCGCGACGCCAAGCCCGTCTGCCTCATGGACATGGGCACCATCGGCGCCAAATACCTTAAGAAGACCGGCGTCATGACCGATGTCGACGAGTCCGAGGAGATCAACGCCTGCACCGTCAAGGTAAAGGTCGATGTCGATGGCGAGGACCAGGACTGGCTGTTCCTCTTTAAGAACGAGACCCACAACCACCCGACCGAGATCGAGCCCTTCGGCGGTGCCGCCACCTGCGTGGGCGGCGCTATCCGTGACCCGCTCTCGGGCCGCAGCTATGTGTACCAGGCCATGCGCGTCACCGGCGCCGGCGACCCCACCGTCCCGGTTTCCGAGACGCTCGAGGGCAAGCTGCCGCAGCGTAAGCTCGTGACCACTGCTGCCGCCGGCTACTCCAGCTACGGCAACCAGATCGGCCTTGCCACCGGCCAGGTCAACGAGCTCTATCACCCCGGCTACGTGGCCAAGCGCATGGAGGTCGGTGCCGTCGTGGGCGCTACCCCGGCAAACCACGTGCGTCGCGAGTGCCCCGCCCCCACCGACAAAATCATCCTGCTGGGCGGCCGCACCGGCCGTGACGGCATCGGCGGTGCCACCGGCTCATCCAAGACCCAGAACACCGAGTCCATCGAGACCTCGGGTGCCGAGGTCCAGAAGGGCAACGCCCCGGTCGAGCGCAAGCTGCAGCGCCTCTTCCGCCGCGGCGACGCCTGCCGCCTGATCAAGCGCTGCAACGACTTTGGCGCCGGCGGCGTCTCGGTCGCCGTGGGTGAGCTTGCCGACGGCCTGTACGTGGACCTGGACACCGTGACCAAGAAGTACGACGGCCTGGACGGCACCGAGCTCGCTATCTCCGAGTCCCAGGAGCGCATGGCCTGCGCCGTCGCCGACGGTGACGTCGAGGAGTTCATGGGCTACGCCGCCGAAGAGAACCTCGAGGCGACCGTTATCGCCGAGGTTACCGCCGAGCCGCGCATGCGCATGGCCTGGAACGGCGTCGCCATCGTCGACCTGTCCCGCGAGTTCCTCAACTCCAACGGCGCACCCAAGCACCAGGTCGCCCACGTGTGCGCCCGTAGCGTGTGGCAGCCCAGCTGGGCTGGCACCACGCTTGTCGAGCGCATGACCTCGCTCGTCACCGACCTCAACGTCGCCTCCAACAAGGGCCTTTCCGAGCGCTTCGACTCCACCATCGGTGCCGCGACCGTACTCATGCCCTTTGGCGGCAAGACGCAGCTCACCCCCAGCTCGGCTATGGTCGCCAAGTTCCCCGTGGACGGCGAGACCACCACGGCAAGCGCTATGGCATGGGGCTTCAACCCCTACCTGATGGAGGCCGACCAGTTTGCGGGCGCTTACCTGTCCGTGGTCGAGTCCATCGCCAAGCTCGTGGCCGCCGGCTTTGAGCACAAGCGCGCCTATCTCTCCTTCCAGGAGTACTTCGAGCGCCTGCGCACCGAGGCCGAGCGTTGGGGCAAGCCCATGGCAGCCGTCCTGGGCGCCCTTATGGCCCAGGTCGATCTGGGTGCCGGCGCCATCGGCGGCAAGGACTCTATGAGCGGCTCGTTTGAGGACGAGGCCGGTGAGCTCAACGTTCCGCCGACCCTGATCAGCTTCGCTGTGGCCGTGGGCAAGGCCGCTCGCGCCGTCTCCCCCGAGTTCAAGGGCCTCACGCACCGCGTCGTCCGCATCGCCCCCGCCACCTACGGCGAGGACTACCGCCCCGACGCCCAGCAGCTGCTCGCAGCGTTCGACGCCGTCGAGGCGCTCACCGCTACCGGTGACGCCCTGGCCGTCTCCACGCCCGGCTACGGCTGCGGCGCCGAGAGCCTCTTTAAGATGTGCGTCGGTAACCAGATCGGTATCGAGCTTGCCGAGGATGTGGACGTGGAGAGCCTCTTCACCCCGCTCTACGGCAGCTTTATCATCGAGCTTGCCGACGATGCCGAGCTGCCCGAGGTCGCCGACGGCGTTGTCGTCGAGCCCCTGGGCACCACCGTCGAGGGCTATGTCATCGACACCGGCTCCGAGGTCATCGAACTCTCCGAGCTCCAGGAGGCCTGGGAGAGCGGCATCGAGGGCGTCTTCGCCTACCGCAGCGCCAGCGAGACCGCCGAGGTCGAGACCATCGACTTCCGCGCCAAGGATATCCATGTGTACGGTGGCGCCAAGATCGCCCGCCCGCGCGTGGTCATCCCCGTGTTCCCCGGCAACAACTGCGAGTACGACAGCGCCCGCGCCTTCCGCGCCGCCGGTGCCGAGGCCGACACCTTCGTAATCAACAACCTCACGCCCGAGGCCGTCGCCGAGAGCACCCATGAGCTTGCCCGCCGCATCCGTGCAAGCCAGATCGTCATGATCCCCGGCGGCTTCTCGGGCGGCGATGAGCCCGACGGCTCCGCTAAGTTCATCACGGCGTTCTTCCGCGCCCCCGAGGTCACCGAGGCCGTCCGCGACCTGCTCAAGGCCCGCGATGGCCTGATGCTGGGCATCTGCAACGGCTTCCAGGCCCTGGTCAAGCTCGGTCTGGTGCCCTACGGTGACATCGTCGACGCCACGCCCGATGCGCCCACGCTGACGTTCAACACCATCGGCCGCCACCAGAGCCGTCTGGTGCGCACCCGCATCTCGTCCAACCTGTCCCCGTGGCTGTCGCAGTGCAGCCTCGACGACCCCTACACCGTCGCCATCAGCCACGGCGAGGGCCGCTTTGTCGCCAACGACGAGGTGCTCGCCCAGCTCATCGCCAACGGTCAGGTCGCCACGCAATACGTGGGCGAGGACGGCAAGCCGAGCATGGATCTTTCCGTCAACCCCAACGGCTCGGCGCTCGCCATCGAGGGCATCACGAGTCCCGACGGCCGTGTCCTGGGCAAGATGGGCCACGCCGAGCGTCGCGGCGACAACCTGTACCGCAACGTGCCCGAGCATGTCCCCGGCGATAAGTTCATGCCGATCTTTGAGAGCGGCGTAGCTTACTTCGCCTAAACCTTTCCCTTCGGGTACAATCCCATCGGGTAACAACACCCGCCACCGGCACTCCCGGTGGCGGGTTCTTTTTTGCTTCGCGCATGTAGGAAGGACACCATGGAAAGCCGCAAGCCGTATCTCGCCACCCCGCCTGGACTCATCTTGGGCTGCCTCGTTTGCTGCGCGCTCTGGGGGTCGGCTTTTCCCTGCATCAAGATCGGCTACGCGCTCTTTGGCATTCCCACGCACGACAGCGCCTCGCAGCTGCTCTTCGCAGGCCTGCGCTTCACCCTTGCCGGCACCTTGGTTATTGTTGGCATGAGCGCGGCCCAGCGCCGCCCGCTCGTCCCACAGGCGCGCGACGTCAAACCTATCCTCACCCTGTCGCTCTTCCAGACCATCGGCCAGTATTTCTTTTTCTACCTGGGCCTCTCGCGCGCCAGTGCCATGTCGAGCTCCATCATCGAGGCCAGCGCTAATTTCTTGGCGATCCTCTTTGCCGCCCTGGCATTTCGCACCGAAAAGCTCGATGCGGCCAAGGTGCTCGGCTGCGTGCTGGGCTTTGCCGGTGTCGCACTCGTCAACCTTTCGGGCGCGGACGGTACCTTTGGTTTTACGCTTGACGGCGAGGGCTTTATTCTGGCCTCCACCGTCGCGGGCGCCCTTTCGACCTGCTTGATCGGCGTCTTCTCACGCGAGCACAACGGCGTGTTGCTTGCCGGGTGGCAGTTCTTGGTCGGCGGCCTCGTCCTCACCATGATCGGCTTTTTGATGGGTGGCGCGCTCTCCCCCACGGCGATTGTCCCCGCCATCGCGCTCATCGTATATATGGCGCTTATCTCCGCGGTCGCCTACTCGCTGTGGTCGCGTCTGCTTGCCGTCAACCCCGTCAGTCGCGTCTCGGTCTTTGGCTTTATGAACCCGGTCTTTGGCGTACTGCTGAGCGCACTGCTGCTTGGCGAGGGCGCTGGCACGAGCCCTGTCACCGTAATCGTGGCCCTGCTCTTAGTCTGCGGCGGCATCATCATTGTCAACAAACCTAAAAAGGCCTAGCGAGCTGCCGCGTTCCGAGAAAAAGACGAGGCGCATCTTCGACAGCCGTTACCAATCCCACCAACGCAAAAGGGGCGCACGACCAGCACAACGGTCGTGCGCCCCTATTTTCTAGCGGATCCGCGCGCCCGCCTTTTTCTTTTCAGCCTTAACACGATAAAGCCCTGCATCGGCAGTGCGCAGTAAATCCCGCCAGGTCTCAACCCCGCTGTCATAGCGTGCGTACCCAATTGACATACAGAGCGGGTACGGCACTTCGGCCTGTGCAAGTGCATCGTTAATTGCAGTACTCAGGTCGACAATATCTTGCTCGGTTGCATCCCTCTGCACCACCACGAACTCATCGCCACCATAACGCGCGATAAAGCCACCGGACGGCGAACAAACTTCCTTGAGCACCGATGAGATGATTTCCAAGGCATGATCACCTTCGACATGCCCGTAATGGTCGTTGATATGCTTAAAGCCGTCGGCATCCATAATGAGCAGATACGTATCCTCGGCATGATCAGCGCCGGAAAACAGCGTCTGCATATACGTCTCAAAACGATTGCGGTTGTTAAGGCCCGTGAGCGGGTCGGTCGAGATTAGCTGTTCCTGATAGATAAGGTAGAGCAAAAGATTACTCGCGGCTATGCCAACGCACAGGCCGGGAATCGACCAGGCGACCTGAACAATTCCACCAATCATGGCGGGAACAGCAAAAAACGCCAGCGTTCTATAGATCGCCTTTTTCTGCAGGCTTTCGACCCGTCGCGACTGCACAAACGCATGCAGGGACGTATGGATGATGTAGCAGTAGCTAACGACAGGCTGAATCATATAAAGTGCACCGCGACGATACACGCCCTGAGCATCGATGTAGAACAGGGCATGTGTCCAGTAGCTGGTAAAAGCCAGTACGACCACCAGCGCCGTGGGCAACGTCACAAGTGCCAGCCTAGAGGTCGTGGTCAAAAGCCGCGAACCCTGCATGGTCTCGGAATAAAGGAACCAAAAGAGGCATGCGAGGGCGAACAGCGAAAACGAGACCGCGTTGGAAATCCAGTTGGCAGTGAGGCCCACCGTGCCACTCACTCCGTCAGAGAGGGTCCAGATCATATCGAAAAAGATATACGCGGCCGACGTGTAGCCGAGCATGCTAAACAAAAGCTGCTGAGTACTGGAGAACAAGGAGCGGCGACTTCGTATGGCAAGTCCGATAAGGACAATCATGCACATCAGGAAAATCTCGATCTTGAGCGCCTTAACCACTAGGTTCCATCCCCTCTATATCCAAGTGGCCAAAAACGCCCGAGGCTCGCTCGGGCAACAAACACCCCTTACTCCGCAGGGGTAAGGGGAATAATAGCAGAGCGCCCGAATGGCACTGAATAACAGATGCCGCACGGGCGCTCGGATGGCGTGAATTGCACACGCCGATTTCATTGATTCGAACAGACGACTACTCGCCGTCGATATCGGTCGCGACAGCCTCCTCGATAGCCTCGACACCAGCAACCGACAGGTCTTCCTTGCCCTGGCAGAATTTCTTGTCGACCCAGCCGGTCAGGATCGGGGCCATGATCGCCGTGATGATAACGGCCGTTGCGATCTGGGCGTACGCGGTGGGCGCAAGCTCGGCATAGCGCGGTGCAACCTCGGCGAGGGCGACCGGCGTGGTCATGGCCGTACCGGCGATGGTGGAACAGGCAACAGCAGCCTTGCCGTTGCCGCCGCACAGGCGCTCAAAGGCAAAGGTGATGGGGCCGACGATAAAGAGCGTGATGAGGCCAAGCAGAATGCCCGAGATGCCGCCGGTGATGAAGCTCGACAGGCTCATGGACGCACCGAGCTGAAAGCCGATAACGGCAATTGCGGGATTGGTGCCAGGGACCAGTAGGTTCTTGATGAACGGGAACAGGTTGCCCAAAACCATGCCGATAACGAGCGGCAGGATGGAACCGATGATGGTGCCGATGGGAATGTTGGCGAGACCCGAGACGCCGAGGATGATCATCGTGACGGCGGGACCGGCCGTAAAGAACAGGATGCCGACGGCGCCCTGCTCGGACTCATCGCCGAACTCGCCCATGATGCCCGTATAGAGCGCCATGTTGCAAAACGTGATGCCACCGATGATGGATACGGAGCTCAGGCCCAGAAAGTTGTCGTTAAAGAAATACGCCACGCCCAAGCCGAGAGCCGCCGCGACGACAAGCTTGGGAATCAGCACGACGATACCGGTCTTGATGGCGCCCGGCGTGGACTTAAAGCTGATACCGGCGCCCACGAAGAGCAGAATCGCGGCAACGATGGTGTTGGAGCCGCCACGGCAGGCAGCCGTAAAGAAGCCGCCGATCTCAAAGACCTGCGGGCAGAAGGTGTTGAGCAAAAGGCCGACGATCATGGGATAGATCATGATGTCGCCCGGGATGCGCGGTACCTTGAATTTCTTTTGCTCGTTGGCGGTTGCTTCCTGTGCCATGAAACCCCCATTTCCGCTGACGGGGAACAAAAGCCCACGTCATGCTTTGCTACAGTAAAGTTTGACCATGGTACCAGAAGAAGCAGACCACCTCGGTGAGAAATTCGATTCGTTAGGCTAAGACGGCAAACGAGCCTTGCTCTTACACGAGACTCAAGGCGATATAGAGCACGATTCCCGAGACGCAGCACCACAACATCGATTTAGTCTTGATCGCCACCGCAACAACGCCGGTCGCCGCAATCCAGGGAATCAAGCCCTGCCACAAGCCGGCGTCGAAAGCACCGGGGCTTATCAAGTCGTTAGCAACCAGCGCCGCAAAGGCGGCCGGCGGAATATAACCCAAGGCCTCGGTAACGCGGGGCGAGAGCGTTCGTCCACGCAAGGCAAACGCCGGGGCGATGCGAAAGAACGCGATGGCCGCCCACGACGACAGCCACAGGACCAAAAACTCATTAACGGGCATCGCGGGCACCCCTTCCATCAGCGAGAGCATCGCATGCAAGCGCCGCGGCAACACCGACGAGCACGCTTACCGGCACGGCGATATTCGTCCACCCCAAGAACTTGCATGCGGCGACGGACGCCGCAGCCAAAACGGCGGCTACAACATTGCCGCGCGACGGTCGCTGCGAAAAGAGCAGGCAGATAAAGAGCGAGGTGCAGACAAAACCTGCAATGGCCGTGGGAACATCGATGACGGAACCAGCGACGGCGCCCGCTGTGCACGAGACACCCCATGTTGCGATAAGGATCACATTGAGCGCAAAGGACTCACGCGGACCCCAGTCGTCCCCCTCAACCAGCTTAGCCAACGAGATGCCGTATGCCTCCTCGGTGAGCGTCGCGGCGACCGCCAACGTCTGACGCTTCGAGGCACCCGTCAGATGCGGCGCAATCGATGCCGAATAAAGTGCGAAGCGTGAGGAGATGGCGGCGACGGAGGCAACAATCGATCCTGCCGGCACGCCCGCCAGCCACAGGTTGCAGATCATGAACTGCCCGCTGCCCGTCACAAAGGTGCTGCTCAGGGCAAAGACCATCCAGGGCTCCATCCCTGTCTGCGCCATAATCATTCCGCACGGCGCGCCTATTGCAACATAAGTAAGCATCACCGGCCAGACGGTTCTAACGATTTTGAGCACCATACCGTTCCTCATCCCGACAAAGTATCCGAGCCGCATGCAACGGTGCGGCAGAATTATCGCCCGACGGCAACCGAGTTCACCTACAATTGCCACCGGATCGAAAGACACAACTTTTTAGGAAGTCATTATGACAGCTATCGATCGGCCCCGGGCGGTCGAGGCCTTCAAGACCTATACCGATGCCTACGACGCCACCAATCCGCGCATCGCACTCAAAATCGAGCATACGTACCACGTGGCCGAAGCATGCGATGCCGTAGCGCGTGAGCAAGGCTGGTCGTCGCAGGATATTGACTTAGCGTGGCTTTGCGGTCTGCTCCACGATATGGGCCGCTTTGAACAACTGCGACGCTGGGACACCTTTAAAGACGCCGAGAGCATGAGTCACGCCGCATTGGGCGTCGAGGTCCTCTTTGGCGAAAATCCCGCCGATGCGCCCGCCGCAACGAGCATCCGCGATTTTATCGAGACCGACGAGCACGACGAACTCATCCGCGCGAGCATCGCCTATCACAGCGACTTTCGCCTACCCGAGGAGCTCAACGAGCGCACACGGCGCTTCTGTGATATCGTGCGCGACGGCGATAAGGTCGACATTATGCGCACCATCGCCGACAGCACCGTCAAAACCATCCTCAAAGTTGATGAGGATACGTTTCTTGCCAGCCACTTCTCGTCGCCGACACTCGCCGCCTTTGACGAGCATCGCTGCGTTGCACGCGATGAGCGCAACGAGCCCGCAGACTTCCTGGTAGGGCTCATCTGCTTTATGTTTGAGCTCGTCTATCCGGCAAGCCGTGCTCTGGCGCGCAAGCGGGGCGATATCTACCGCCTGCTCGACGCGCCCTTTGGCATTACGCGGCCCTTCACCGACCCCGCCACGCAAGCGACCTGGGAGCGCCTAAAGGGCGAGATGCGCGACTGGCTGGCGCGTGCCTAGCGCTCAAGCTGGGCCAGCAGCTCCTCGACGACCTCGACGGCATCGCCGACAACCTTGTACTGGGCGGCGCCAAAGATAGGGGCATCCGGGTCCTCGTTGATGGCGATAATGCACCCCGCTCCACCGATGCCGGCAAGATGCTGAATGGCGCCCGAGACACCGATACTCACGAGGAGCTTGGGCGAGACCGACACGCCCGTCTGGCCAATCTGATGGCGATACTCCAGCCAGCCAGCCTCCACCACGGGGCGCGTGCAACCAAGCTCGGCGCCCAGGGCATCGGCGAGTTTTCGCATCAGGGGCAGATTCTTCTTGGAACCGATGCCGCGGCCCACCACGACGAGGCGCTCGGCATCGGCAATCGAGGCCTGCTGCCCCCACTCCTCAGCGGGAATCGAGATCTCGACGCGGGCTTTAACATCTTCTGCAAGCGCTACCTGGGCGATCGCGCCGGAACGACCGTAGTCGAAGTCGGGCGCCTTAAAGATGCCGGGGCGCACCGTTGCCATCTGAGGGCGGTGGTTGGGACAAACGATGGTGGCCATCAGGTTGCCGCCAAACGCCGGGCGCGTCTGCTGCAGCAGCCCCGTCTCCGTATCCATCGAAAGCACGGTGCAGTCGGCCGTAAGGCCCGTCTGCAAGCGCACGGCAACGCCAGGCGCCAGTTCGCGGCCAAAGGCGGTCGCACCGTACAGAATAGCCTCGGGCTTGCGCTCGGCCACCAAATCGCAGATCAGGCGGGCGTAGACCTCCGCATCGTTTTGGCGCAGGCGCTCGTCGCGACAGACCATAACTTCATCAGCACCGGCGCAAA
>CAKUBM010000022.1 GCA_934643145.1 uncultured Collinsella sp.
AAAGCGAAGGAAATTATAGGGGAGACTCCCCGCCTGTGCAAGCGCAGAAACCCTAGCTCCTCGAATGTGCGACAAACCGGCTATGAACCAGGCCGATCACAAACGCCACCACGGCAACCGGCGCCCAGGCGGCGCCAATATCTGCCAGCGGCAAAGCATCAAACGGCAGCCAGGCACCCGCAAAGAACGCATCGCGGACCGAGGTAATCACGCTCTGCACGGCGACCACGCCGCCAACCCAAACCCACACCTGCGGATGCGCGTCGCAAAAGCCATGCACCAGACCCATGAGCACCAGCACGATAGCAACGGGATACAGTGCGTTGAGCATGGGCACCGAGAACATAAGGATCATGTCGAGACCCACGTTGGAAAGCACGCACGAAAACGCTGCGAACACAAAGGCAAGAATCGCGAAGGGGTGGCGCATGGCCTCCTCGGAAGCCTCCGCTCCCCCTTCGACCACATATGTCTCGCAGAAGTAACGCGAGCAGCAGCTAATGAGGCCGATGCACACATTCATGCAGGCAAGGAAGAAGATCGCAAAGACCACGACCGTACCGGCCAGACCAAAGTGCATGGAGGCAGAGCGGGCCAGGATTGCGGCGCCGTTGGTGGCATCGGGCATAACGGTGCCGAGCTGCATACCGGCAAGGCCCAAGCCGCAATAGATGATGGCCATGAGCACGCCGGCGATCACGCCGGAGCGCGAAATCTCGAAGGCGACACGCTTGTCGTCGGTCACGCCCAGCTCGTGAATGGTCTCGGCGATGATGATACCGAAAGCAAGCGATGCGAGCAGGTCCATGGTCTGGTAGCCGGTCAAGAAGCCTTGGACCGCAGCGCCGGCATCATAGGGAGCCTGCGGAGCGGCAGCCGGTCCCAGGGGCGAGATCACGGCGGCACCCACGACCAGCACAATGAGTGCGATGAGCGCGGGGCCCGTAATGCGACCAAGCACGCGCGTGATAACGCCCGGGCGCAGCGTGAGCGCAAACGCGACCACGAAGAAGGCGACAGCGAAGACTAGACGTGCGGTGCCAAGCGAGATGCCCTCGGGCAGCAGCGGCACCAGCATCTCGAAGGCCGTGGAGCTCGTACGAGGAATGGCCAGGCACGGACCGATCGCCAGGTACACTGCCGCGACGAAGAACTCGCCAAACTTGGGGTGCACGCGGCCGGCCAGCTCGCGCGCCGTTCCAGCAAGTGCCACGGCGATAAAGCCCATGACGGGCAGGCCGATAGCGGCAATCAAAAAGCCGACCATGGCAAGCGGCGTGGCCGTGCCGGCCTGAAGCGCCAACAGCGGCGGAATAATCAAGTTGCCTGCGCCAAAGAGCATCGAGAATAGAGCGATGCCAACGGTAACGACATGGTCGGAGCGCAGACCGCGCGATGCGGATGAGGCCATAGGCACACCTTTCGGGTCGAAGCAAAAACGGGACGGGCAAAACACCCGTCCCGCAAGTATAAACGCTTTAGCAGGCCACATCCTGCCAGGGAGTCAATCTGGCTGCCAAGCGAGTGCGCTACGCGCCTGGATGGCGGCGACGGAGCAGCTCGAGCCCCAGTGCGATAAGCGCAGCGGCGCCCGCGGCAACAGCAACAGCGAGCGGCGCCTTGTCACCCGTATCGGCGAGCTGCTGAGCGCTCGACTTGGACGAAGCCTTCTTGTCGGAGCTTTCCTTGCCATCGGCCTTTGCCTTATCGGCCGCGGAATCATCCGAACTACTGGGCTTTGCCGGGTCCTTAGAATCCGACTGGTCGGAATCGGGCGATCCGGGTTTATCCGGCTCGGGCTTACCGGGCTCTGGCTTGTCCGGTTGGTCGGGCTCCGGCTTATCCGGGTTATCCGGGTCCGGCTTGTCCGGCTGGTCAGGTTCCGGTTTATCGGGCTCGGGCTTGTCCGGCTGGTCCGGATCGGGTCCATCGGGTTTATCCGGGTCGGGATTGACGGGCCCCTGCTTCCTCTTCACCGTCAGCGTACCGGGCTCAACCTCGACTTCGAAGTTCGGGTCGGTGACCATCGCCCCGATCTTGTACTCGCCCGCCGGGGAACTCTCATCGGCGTCGCAGGAGTATTCGACCTTCACGCCCGAGGTATCGACCGCGCTCTCCAGGCTCGAGGTGAACGCGGGGTTCGCCTCTCCCTCGTAGCGCTCGGCGTCATCGACCTTTACCTTGAGCTTCGCCGGCGTAATCTTGAACTTACGCGCGGCTGCACCGACATACCCGTTGCTTCGCAGCGTGGCTACGGCGCGATACGTGCCGGCATCGGTCGGGGCCTCACTCGACGAATAGTGCGTGCCGCCCGTCCCGTAGTACCTGACCCTCAGGTCGCCCTCGCAGACCTTGGGGACACCCGTAACCTCGGGCGCTTGGGCATCGCCGCTATAGACGAAGTTGCCGCCCTCAAATGCAAGCTCGACCCGCTTCGTCCGGACGACCAGAACAAGGTGCGCGGTCACCGTCTCGCCCTGAGCATCCTTGCACGTGACGTCGAAGCTAAACACTCCGGCTTTGGACGGCGTGCCCGAGAGCATCAGGCCGCCCGCTGCGCGGGTGAGCATAAACCCATCGGGAAGATCTGCCTCGTCCCACGTGTACTCGTACGGAGACTCGCCGCCCGCGGCTCCGGCGATCGTCACACGGTACGCACTATGTGCACGCGCCGCCGGCAGCAGGCCGCCGTTGAACACAAGGGCATCCCGGGGCACAACGGACACGACAGCGCGATCGCTGTCCGCCTGCGTCTCAGTGCCAAGGTAGCGCTGAGTGATGCGGCAGAAATACTCGCCGGCGCAATCGTCATCGAGGTTCTCGATGACGAGCGTCTCCCCCGTCTCGCCCTCGAGCGCCACGGCCTCGCCGTCCACCATGTGGAACCACTGATAGGACAGTTCGACATCTGCAGCGGAACCAGTAGACGAGGACGCGTGGTCGAGAACAGCCTTGCCCGCCTCGGCAGCAACCGAGAGCACGGCCGAATCGCCCTCGTGGGCGCTCGCGTCCTGCGGCTGAGCGATCACTTTCGGAGCGTCCGCCTTCGCGAACTCGAACGTGACCTCCTGCGAAGCGGTGACGCCACTCAGCGTGACCTCGTACGCTCCGCCCTCATAGTCGGAGATGTCGAGGTCGACGACCTTGTCCGAACCGTCCTCCGTGACCGTCGCCCGTTCGAGGTAGCAACCCTCGTCGGGCGTCGCCGAGAGCGTCGCGTTGCCGCCGGCATCAACAGTTATCGAAGCGTTGTCGACCGAGCCGTTGACCGCCCTTGTCGTCACCTCAAAGCGCTCGGGCTTATCCGGGTTATCGGGTTCGGGATTGTCCGGATCAGGATTGTCAGGATTCGGCTGATCCGGGTCGGGCTTGGGGTCTGGGTCAGGTTTACCGGGATCCGGATTATCCGGGTTGGGGTCCGGCTCAGGATTGTCGGGGTCCGGATTATCCGGGTCGGGGTTGTCGGGGTTGGGATCCGGATCAGGCCGATCAGGGTCCGGGTTGTCCGGATCAGGGTTATCCGGATTGTCCGGATCCGGAACGACCGGGTCGGGATCAACGGGCTCCTGTTTCTTTTTCACCGTCAGCGTTCCGGGCACGACCTCGACATCGAAGTTCGGGTCAGTGACCGTCGCGCCAATCTGGTACTTGCCAGCAGGAGAGCTCTCATCGGCATCGCAGGAGTACTTGACCTTCACGCCCGAGGTATCTACCGCACTCTCCAGGGTCGAGGTGAACGCAGGGTTCGCCTCCCCCTCGAAGCGCTCGGCGGCGTCGACCTTCACCTTGAGCTTCGCCGGAGCGATTTCGAACTCGCAGACGGCGGCACCGGCATAGCCATGGGCTCGTAGCGTTGCAACAGCGCGGTACGTGCCGGCATCAGTCGGAGCCTCGGTCGAGGAATAATGCGTGCTTCCGGTCCCGTAGTATTTAATCTTGAGATCGCCCTTGCAGACCTTGGGAGCACCGGAAACTTCGGGCGCCTGCGGCGCGCCACTGTAGGTAAAGTCGCTATCCGCAAACGTAAGCTTTACACGCTTCGCCTGGACAACGAGCGCAAAGCGGGCGGTCGCGGTCTCGCCGCGGGCATCCGTGCACGTGATATCGAAGGCGGAAACGCCCGTCTTTGACGGAACACCAGAGAGCGTCAGGCTGCCCGAAGTACGGGAGAGCTTGAGCCCGTCGGGGAGCTTCGTCTCATCCCATGTGTACTCGTACGGAGCCTTGCCGCCCGCGGCCCCGGCAATCGTTGCGAGGTACGTGCTGTGGGCGCTCGCTGCCGGCAGCACGTCGCCATTGAACACAAGGGTATCCCAGGCAACGACGGAGACGGAAGCACAATCACTATCCGTCTGCTTCTCAGTGCCAAGGTAGTGCTGCGTGATGCGGCAGAAGTACTCGCCGGCCTGCTCGTCATCGAGGTTCGAGAGCGACAGTGCCTCTCCCGTCTCGCCCTCGAGCGCAACGGCCTTGCCATCCACTATGCGGAACCACTGGTACGAAAGCTCAATCTCGGCGGCAGAGCCCGTGGACGAGGCGGCATGGTTGGCGACATTCTCCCCCGCCTCGGCAGCGACCGAGAGCACGGCAGAATCTCCCTCGTGGGCGCTCACGTCCTGCGGCTGCGCGACCACACGCGGCACGTCCGCCTTTGCGAACTCAAACGTAACCCTCTGCGACGCGGTGATACCGCTCAGCGTGACCTCGTACGCCCCGCCCTTGTAATCAGAAATGTCGAGGTCGACGACCTCGTCCGAGCCGACCTCCGAAACCGTCACCCGCTTGAGATAGCAACCCTCGTCAGGCGTCGCCGAAAGGGTCGCATCCCCGCCTTCAACAACCGTAACCGAAGCATTGTCGACCGAACCGTTAACCGCCTTCGCCGTCACCTTGTAGCGCTCGGGTTTCTTCTTGACCGTCAGCGTACCGGGGGCGATCGCGACATCGAAGTTCGGGTCGGCGACGGCTGCGTCGATCTGGTACTCACCCGCCGGCGATTTCTTATTCGCCGAGCAGAAGTACGTGACCGTAACGTCCGAAGTATCGCAGCGGCTCACCAAGCTCGAGGTAAACTCGGGATTATCCTGGCCCTCAAAGCGCTCGGCATCGTCGACCTTCACCAGCAGCTGAGCCGGAGCAACAGTAACCGCAAGCTCAACGTCCTCGGCGGCAAGGTAGTTTCGAGACGCCTTGGCATGGGCAACAACACGCGCCGTACCGGCAGCCTTCACGGTCGCGCAACGTCCCTTGATCGAAATCAGGCTTGCGTCGTCGTCCGCGGAGCCAACCAGCTCAAAGCTCACGGGCGTCTGGGCGACGTTGTCGAACACAATGGGATCGCCGCCATAAACACCCGAATAGCTCGTCGTGCCCGTAATGACCTGGCTGGCCTTTGCAATCGAGAACTCAGCTGACTTTTTGCCCTGATAGTTGGGGTCGTTCACCTTAACCGTAACGCGGTAGTTGCCGCTGTCGCACGGCTCCAGCGCCGTAGGGCCATAGGAGGTTCCATCGACACCGCGATACGTGACGGAATAAGCGGACGCATCAAGGCCGGCAACCACAACCGCCGCACCGTGTCGTGCGCCATCGTATGTCACATCAGACGTCTGGATCGAAATATCGACCGGAGCCTTCTCGATGACAAAGTCACTGCTTGCGTAACCCACATATCCGTTGGCGTCAAGCGTCGCCACCGCGCGATACGTGCCAGCATCCACCGGTGCCTGATCAGACGAGTAATGCGTATCGCCCGTGCCCACATACGTTACCGCGACATCGTCTTCGCAGCCCTCGGGTACACCCGAAAGCTCCGGAGCCTGCGCCGTCGCGTTGTAGGTAAAGCTCTGGCCCTCAAATGCAAGCGGGGCTTCCTTCGCCTTCACGACCAGCGCGAAGTGTGCAACACGCTTGTTGCCCAGGTCATCGGTGCACCTAATCTTGAAGCGGCACACACCCGTAGCCGAAGGCACGCCCGAGAGCACCAAGGCACCCGTTCCGTCATCGGCCTGCGTCAGCTGCATGCCCTCGGGAACCTCAACCTCATCCAAGTTGTACGCATACGGCGCCTTGCCGCCCGTGGCGCCGGCAATCACGACACGGTAGTCATCGTGAGCGGTCGCCGCCGGCAGCACGCGCCCGTTGAACACGAGCGCCTCGCGAGGCACGATGGACACCGTCGCATGCTCGGTATCCGTCTTTGTCACCGTACCCAGGTAGCTCTGCGTAATGCGGCAGAAATACTCGCCCTCGCTGTCGCTATCGAGCTGGGCAATCGAGAGGGCCTCCCCGGTCTCGCCCTTCAGCTTCACATTGCCGTCGGCAGACACGCGATACCACTGGTAGCTCAGCTTAACGTCGGCGGCAGAACCCGAAGACACAGCGGCGTGGACGCGAACGTTGCGCCCCGCCTCGGCGGCGACCGAAAGCTCAACCGGATCGCCCTCGTAAGCACTTGCATCCTGCGGCTGAGCGAGCACCTCCGGAGCCGCAGCCTTCGCGAATTCAAGCGTGACCTGCTGTGGAGCACTCACGCTGCTCAGTGTGACCTCGTACGCCCCGCCCTGGTAGTCGGAAATATCAAGGTCATAGGCATTGCCGGCCGAACCGTCCTCGCCAGCCTCTTCGGCAACGGTCACGCGCGTCAGGTAGCAGCCCTCATCGGGCGTCGCCGAAAGCGTCACCTTGCCATCCGTAGCGACCGAAGCGGTCTCTGGATCAACCGATCCGTTGACCGCTCGGGCCGTCACCGTGTACTTGGGCGCCTCCGCAAAGCGTGCCTCGACGGTCATATTGTCCTCGGGAACAAACGTCCAAACTGCATCCGTGCTCAGCGGCTCATCGCCCAACGACCCGTCATCGTTGCGCGCATACCACCCATCGAACACGTAGCCCGCATCGGGAACGGCAGTCAGCGTCGTCGACTCACCGTTCTCGACCTCATTGGTCACGGCATAGCCCAGCGATTCGTCCTCGGAGGAACCCTCGACGTGTCCGCCCTGACGCGAATCCACCGCCGTGACCGTCATCGACGCCCGCTCATAAACGGCCGTAAAGGTACGGTTGCCGAACACCACGCGATTGATTACCGGCGTGGCCCCCACGGGCAGACCGTTCTCGTCGACCCAGTATTTAAACTTCCAGCCCTTATGCGGCACGGTAAACATAATCGCCGCGGAGTGGTAGGAGCTGCCGGTGCCGAGCGCAACCATGCTAAAGCCCGCGCCCTTGGGATACGTAGCGACCTGAACATCGCAGCCCGTCTCATAGAACACAGCTGTGAGCTGCCTATTCTCCTTTGCGGTGCCGATATAGAACGCGCTGTAGCTCACCGTGACGCCCGCATCGTCGACCCAGTGCGAGAAGTGGTACTTCTTCCACGGAATCGCGATCGCCATAAACATGTCGCCCCTGTCGTACGACCTGCTACCGGCAGGAATGCCGTCGACCAGAAGGGCCGTGCCGCGGAAGATGGACGAGCCCGTAACCGTGATGGTCACCTGTCCATCGGATTCGAACTGCGCGTAGTACGTCATATCCTGCGTAGCGGTCACGTCCAATACCGCAGCGGTCTCGACAATCGAGGTGCCCCCCTTGTCGGTGCTCCAGCCCACAAAGCGATAGCCCATGCCGGCCACAGCGGTCAGCTCCACCTGATCGCCTACGGCAAAGCTGCCGCTGCCCGTAACACGGCAGCCCCTGCTCGAAGCCTTGTCCTTCACCACGACCTCGCCCGTAACGGCCACCTCGTACGGATCGGCAAACACGGCCTGGAGCTCCAGCGTATCGTCCTCGAGCCCCTCGACCATATCCTTGTCGAGCTTAACCCAGCAATGGGCGTCACAACTCAGCAGCGACTTGTTGCCCTCGGCATCCAGAACATACCAACCGACAAAACGCTTGGTTCCCACAGGCGTTGCGTTAAGTTCGACCGTATCACCGAACTGATAGGAGCCCTCGCCGCTCAGGGTGCCCACGCCATCGTCACTCGCACTCAAAACGACCTGATAGGACTTAGGCTTAAAGGTCGCCGTATAGGTGGCATCACCCGTGACCTTAACGGTATAGTCGGCGTTCTCGCTGACCGTCTCGCCCTTGTCGTCCGTCCAACCGACAAACGAATATCCGGTATTGGCGATCGCACGAAGCGTTGCACGGTCGCCGGCCTCATAGCCGCCAAAGCCGCTCACGGCTCCACCCTCGGCAGGCGAAGCAACGGTATGCACGACATACGAGCCCGACGCAAAGACGGCGTAGAGCGACGTGTCCTCACGCACGGTAAATCGATAGGTTTTCTTGGAGCTCACGCACGTGCCGTTGCGGAACCAGCCCACAAAAGCCGTATCCTCGGCGGCGACCGCACGCACCGTAGCGACCTGCCCGGCGGCATACGTTCCCGCGCCCTTGACCGTACCCATACTCTCTTCGCACGATACATCCACCGTATATTGCTTTGCCGAGAACACGGCCTGGAGCGTCGTGTCAGACGTCGGCACCACGTGATAGGTGCTGTCACGGCTTACCACGGCGCCCGAAGCATCGGCCCAATACTCAAACGCATAGCCCGAAAGCGCGTGAGCCGTCAGCGTGGCGGCATGCCCCGCCTCGACGGTACCCGTGCCCTCGACCCAGCCGGCGGCACTCGATTCGACCAGCGAACCGGTGCCGGAATCGACTACCGTCGTAGCGTCGACTTCATAGCTTTTTGCCATAAAGCGAGCGACGTGCACATGGCTGCGCTCCTGGTGGCAGGTGAACTCCGCATCGGCAGACTCAAACGTGCCGTCGGCCGTATACCAGCCCGTAAAGACATAACCGGGATTGGGCGTCGCCTTAAGGGCAACCTCCGCACCGCGGTCTGCAAGGATGCGGCTCGCCTTGACGGTGCCACCCTCTGCAGGATCGGCGAGGGGCACGCAGACGGTATCGATGGGTACAAAGGCCGCGGTAATAACACAGCGCCCGGTTTTACCGCGAGCTTTGGCAACCAACGAGGTCTCGTGCTTAAGGCTCTTCAGGCGCCCGTTGACATACCAGCCCCGGAACAAAAAGCCTGGATGGGCCTTGGCCGTCAGATGAAGGGTCTCCCCCAGCTTGAATTTGTCGGTCGTGGGCTTCACCACAGTCCCGTTGCACGTCACGGTACCGCCGAGCCACGAATCGGCCGTGACCATGACCTCGGGCTTTGAGTCAGTAAAGATCGCGGTATAGGTATCGCTCTTGGTGACCTTAACGACCAGCTCGGCGGTGTCGTACTCCTTGCCGGAGTCGTCCTTCCAATGGTCAAAGCGATAGCCGTCGTTGGCCTTTGCCTTGAGCATCACCGTGTCACCGTATCCGCAGGTGACCGAAGATGCCCCGGGGTGTCCCTCGATCTCCACCGTGCCGCGCTCCACAAAGGTCTTCTTGGCCTTTGCCGCCACGGTATACGTGTTTTCCTCAAACACCGCACGCACGGTGCATTCCGCGTCCTCGGGATAGAACTCAAGGTAGCTGGGGTCGTTGCCCAAAAGCAGGTCCGTCTTGGCGTCGTACCAGCCCTTAAAGGCAAATTGTTTGCTCGCCTCGGCCGTAAGCTCAATGCTCAGCGTGGCAGGCTCGCCCTTCATGCAGTAGCCCTCGCCATGCACCAAATACTTGCCCGCCATGGCCGCGGCCGGCTCAACGACCACGTCCACCTTGCAGGCACGCGTAAACTTCGCCTGGATCACGCAGTCGGTAATGGGCTCAAAGGTATAGGAACGCTCGCTCGACACCAGCGTCGACGTAGTATCCGACCCGCCGTTGCTCAGATACCAACCGTCAAAGATATAGCCCTCGGTCGGCGTGGCCTCGGCAGTCACGCGCTCGCCCTCGGGAACCTCAAGCACCATGCCGGCGGTCTCTCCGCGTTTGAGCGTAATGGTGCCGCCCTCGAGCGGGTCGGCCTCCGCGCGCACGGTGTGCGTATCCCGGCCGTCCATCACGGCCTCAATCCGCGCGTTACCGTTAACGCAGTATTCGCAAACTTCCTGCTTGTTGGCAATCGTGACGCCCTGGGCATCGGTTTCGCGCCATTCCACAAACCGATACGTCTTCTCCGGGTTGTCGGGACGCACCTTGGGGCGCACCGTAAACGTGAGGATATCCCCATCCTTCGCACGGACCATGCCGTCCACGACCGGCACGCCATCGCACAGCACCTCGGCGCTGTCGTATGGATCGGTATTCACCAGGATGGTCTTATCCGCCTTACGAAAGCGTGCAACCAGATGGCGGTCGACCTCGGCCTCGAAGATATACGTACGCTCGGGCGAGACCTCGATGCCGTCCTCGAACCATCCCACAAAGGCATAGTCGGGACCCTCGCTCGCGGTGACCATGGCCTGGTCGCCACGCGTAATGCTCTGCGTCACGGGGCTTGCGGTGCAGCCCGTCGAAAAATCGGCCTGGACGCCATCGACTTCAGCCACGGCCGTAATCTCGACTTTTTTCTCAAAGACGGCCGTCATCTTTACGACCTCGGGCGTCGCTTTCGTAATGGTCATCGTCTTGAGGGGAGATGTCGAGACCTCGACGCCGTTCTCTTTCCAGCATACGAAGCGATAGCCGGGATTGGCGACAGCCTCCAGCGTAGCGACCGTTCCCTCATAGTGGATTCCGCCGCCGGTAACGACGCCGCCCACCTCGGGCTGCGCGGTGGCAATAATCTCGATCTTATGGTCGCCATGAGGCTTAGGCTTCTTGTGGTCGTCGATGATGTCCTTGATCTCCTTGAGCACCTTGGTGCCCACGGCGGCAACATCCTCAATGTTATCGGCCATACCGATCTCGATCACCGCGTCGGCCGCGATGGGGTCGACGATCTCGCCCAAGCCATACATGGTGGCGAGAACTGCCGCAGCCGTGATCGCGGCGATGAGCGCGGCCTTCAGAGCAGCAAGCGACTCAGCCGGGTCGGTCGCCTCGCGAAAATGCGCGGTGTACTGCACATCCCCCTCGAGCACAAACGTATAGGAAGGACCATCATCGCCTGTAAAGACAACGTTGCCGCGAGCATCGGTCGCATAGTCAAACACATAGCCGGGCGACGGGACCGCCACGACTGTTACGCGCGACCCGATGCCATACAGACCGGTGGAAAGGAACTGTCCGAGCGGCTGACCGTTCTCATCGACTCCGTCCACGCTCAGAACCACGCTGGCCTGTGGAGCACAGTAGCGCGGCGTGACCTCGATTTTTGGACCATATGCGTCGTAGTGCTCCGGCACGTCTTCCTCGTCCACCGTATAGGTAAAGTCGAGCTGGTCGCTCACGGCGTACGCATCATCGCTCTCGCCCAGGTACCAGCCCAGGAACAGGGCGTTATCCGTGGCGGCGGAAAGCTCAACCGTCTCGCCGGCGTTGCGATAGCAGTTTTGAGCAGTGACGCTCAGGTGCGCATAATCCTGCGACGAATCGGTCGCTTGCGCATCATTGATGTGGATCGCGTAGTCCTTGAGCTTAAAACGCGCCTCCAGGGACAGATCCCTATCCGGCGTAAACGTGTAGACCGCTTCTTTGGAGATGTACCTTTCGGATTCGGTGTCATACCAGCCCTTAAAGGTCAGATTGTCGTTGAGCATTCCCAGAGCGCCGGCATCGAGCGTGACCTCGTCGCCCGCACTAATCGTCATCGCGCCGGAAACATCGGGCAGCTCAACGCCGTCCATCAACTTGCATCCGCGCCGATTGTTCGCCTGGACATAGGAGATGGTAAGCGGTGACGACGCGGGCTTCTTGAGGTGCAACGTGCCCTTGGTCTGGGTTTCGAAATGCGAATAGCCGTCGTCATACACGAGCTTGATGGGCTGTCCGTCCATAGACTCATCGAAGACGTCGCCGTCGCGGGGAGTCGCCGTAAGGTACTCGCCAAGTTCTTCCTTAATAAGAGCCTCGTAGTTCCAAATCGATACCGTATGCGGGTAATCGAGCTCGACGCTCATGCCCTCGAGCGAAATGGTGTCCCCCGGCGCATAGGTCATATTGTCGGGATCGCACGAGATCTCAACGTTCTTGAGTACCTTACCCACGGGGACGGGCAGGCAGCCATTGCACCTCATCCAAACAGATTTGGGATCTCCCTTGCTGTACTTCGAAATCATCTTGGCGGGGACCATGACCGTCATGTTGTATTTGGGGAACGTGTCGGTATCAATAAGCACCGCATGGTCGCAGGCAAGGAATACGGTCTCGAGATTGGTCTCGTAAAACGCCTCTTTCGGCAACTCGTCGATCTTGGAGTTATAGGGGAGCGCCAGCCCGCCGCTCAAGTCAGTGCCGGCGAAGCAGGTGTGGCCAAGCGTTTCGATCGTCGTATTGCTCTCGAGCCCTGTGGTGGCAAGGCTCGAGCAACCTCTGAACGCGCAAGCGCCAAGCGATGTAATGGAAGTGTTCTTGTCCAGACCGGTATCGGTCAAAGCCTTGCAGTACTCGAAGGCTCTGACGGGAAGCGACGTGAGGCCGACAACCTTGTCGAGCCCCGTAGACACCAGTCCGGTCCTGGCAAAAGCAGCCTCGCTTATCGAACCGATGGTAGCAGTCTCGTTGATATTCAGGCTCGTAAGCGACTTGCAGCCATAGAACGCCTCTTTTCCGATTTGACCGATGGTCATACCGGAGAAGCTGATATCGGTAAGATTCGGACAGTTATAGAAGGCGTGCATTCCAATTACAGAAATGGAAGTGTTCTCAAAGCGCACCGAACGCAGATTGGTAGAGTCGGCACAGAGCTGTACGTCGATTTCATCCATCCCGTAATCGACAATCAAATTTGTTACCATTCGACCGTCGACAGAGTTCCAGCGCGGGCTGCTCTCATCAATCTCTACCGTAAGATTTCCGTTTGCGTCGCACGGATACAGATAGAGGTTCGGCATGAGCTTGGCGTACTCGTAGGCCGCCTGCTGCAGGTTACCCGTGGTATACGCGACATAGTGCGAATAGCCATCGTCATACACCAGCTGTATGGGTTCTCCGTCCATCGAGCCATCGAAGACGTCGCCGTCGCAGGGAGTCGCCGTAAGGTACTCGCCGAGTTCTTCCTTTAAGAGAGCTTCGTAGTCACCAGTCGTCGTCGAATGCGGATACTGAAACGTGACGCTCATGCCCTCGAGCGAGATCTTTTCTCCCGGCTGATAGGCCATCTTGTCGGGATCACGCGAGATCTTAATCCCCTGGAGCACCTTGCCCACGGGGACGGGCAGGCAGCCGTTGCAGCTTTCCCAGACCTGCTTGGGCTCTCCCTTGCTGTACTTTGAAATCATCTTTGCGGGGACCATAACCGTCATGTTGCGTTTGGGGAACGTGTCGGTATTAATGAGCACCGCATGGTCGCAGGCAAGGAACACGGTCTCGAGTTTAGTGCCGTAAAACGCGCGACTCGGCAGCTCCTCGATCTTAGAGCCGTGGGGCAATACGAGCCCGCCGCTCATATCCGTGTCGGAGAAGCAGCCATCGCCGAGCGTCTTGACCTTCTTGTTGTCCTCGAGCCCCGTAATCGTAAGGCTCTTGCAGCCGGAAAACGCGTTAGCGCCGATTGATGTAATAGATTTGTTCTTGCCCAGACCGGTGTCGGTCAGGGCCTTGCAGTCCCTATAGGCATTCTCGGGAAGCGACGCCAAGCCAGCCACCTTATCGAGCCCCGTAGACAGCAGTCCGCTGCGCTCAAACGCGCCCTTGCCCATCGTGTCAACGGTCGCTTCTTCTTCGATATTGAGGCTCGTAAGCGAAGAGCACTCAAAGAATGCCCCGCTCTCGATCGACCCAATGGACATTCCCGAAAGGCTTACGTCAGTGAGATTCTTGCACTGATAGAAGGCATTTTTGCCGATTTTGCTAAGGGAACTGCCCTCAAACCGCACCGATTGTAAACATTCGGACTCATAGCATAGACCTGCAGGGATCTCCTCCACCCCATCAGCGACGATCAGGTGATTTACCCATTTGCCGCCAACGGAGTTCTTGTACGGATTGTCGCTATCGACCTCCACCGTCACGTTACCGTCCGCATCGCAGGGATACAGACAGCCGCTGGGCATGAGCTTGGCATACTCGTAGACCGCCTGCTGCAGGTTGCCCGTGGTATACGCGACAAGGCGCGTATAGCCATCGTCGTATACCAGCTTTATGGGCTGTCCGTTCATTGACTCGTCGAAGACATCACCATCGCGGGGGGTAGCTGTAAGGTATTCGCCGTCACCGCTCGTTATGAGCGCTTCGTAGTTGCTGATCGTTGTCGAATGAGGATATTGAAACGTGACGCTCATGCCCTCAAGTGAGATCTTTTCCCCCTGCTCATAGGTCATCTTGTCGGGATCGTGAGAGATCTCGATTTTCTGAAGCACCTTACCCACGGGGACAGGAAGTATTCCGTTGCAGCTCTCCCATACCTGCTTAGGACGACCGCTAGCGTACTGCGGAATCATCTTGGCAGGGACCATAACCGTCATGTTGCGTTTGGGGAACGAATCAGAATTAATGAGCACCACATGGTTGCACCCAAAGAACACGGTCTCGAGATTGGTGTAGCCAAACGCGTCGTTCGGCAGCAACTCGATCTTGGAATAATAGGGCAGCGTCACCCCGCCGCTCAAGTCGGCACCGTAGAAGCAGGCGCGGCCAAGCGTCTCGATCGTCGTATTGTGCTCGAGCCCCGTGGTCGCAAGACTCGAGCAGTATTTGAACGCAGAGGCGCCAATCGATGTGATGGAGGTGTTCTTGCCCAGACCGCTATCGGTCAGAGCCCTACAGCTGTCGTAGGCGTTATCGGGAATCGACTTGAGTCCGACAACCTTGTCAAGCCCCGTCGACACCAGCCCACTCCCAGCAAACGCGGCATTGCCCATAGAGCCGATGTTGGTGACCTCATTGATATTCAGGCTAGTAAGCGACTTGCACCCAAAAAACGCCTCTGATCCGATGGCCCCGATGGTCATACCGGAAAGGCTGATGTCAGTGAGATTCGAGCACTGATAGAAGGCATGTTTGCCGATTTCAGAAACGGATTGATTTTCAAAGCGCACTGAGCGCAGATTGGAAGAGCCCTCGCAGAGCTGTACGGGGACCTTGTCCATCCCGTAATCGACAATCAGATTCGTTACCCAACGACCGTCGACAGAATTCTTATATGGATCGCTCCCGTCTATCTCAACCGTTATGTTTCCGTTTGCATCGCACGGATACACATAATGGCTCGGCATAAGCTTGGCATACTCATAGACCGTAGGGTCCTCGTACACGAGAGCATCGACTTCACTGTCGTCGGACGAAGGTTCCGCCGTAGTAGCCAGGCTCTTTGCAGCATCGGAGTCGGTCGCGGCACCTGCGAGATCCTGCGCCAGGCTCGACGCGGGAACGTTAGCATCCGAACTGGACGATTCGTCCTGGGCGTTATTCGTTTGGTCGGAAGTTGTGGATGAGCTGCCCTCATCGGTCGATGATGTGTCATCGACAGCATCGGGATCAGTGTCGGAGCCCAAGTCGGCCTCTTGGGCCTCGCTCTCGACAGCGACCGCCCCGGCATCATCGGCATAGGCCGTACCGGGAGCAAGGGGTATCGAGGTCACGACCATCGCGACCGAAAGATAGACGACTAAAAACCTATAGAGGGCAGCAGTGATCCTGTTCATAGGAACCTTCCCGCAATTCGCAAAGATACAGGGGCCCGGCGTGGGCCATCATTTCACATTACCCTATATGAGCGATATTGCGGGTCGGTTGCGTAAACGGTTTATCAAGGGGCGCAAAAGGTTGGTCTAATCATGGCTCAAATCGCGCAGCGCCTCAATCGCCGTGTCGACTTCTTCGACCGTGTTGAAGTAGCCAAACGAGAATCGAACGACACCCTGGCGCTCGGTCCCCAGCGCGCGGTGCATAAGCGGGGCACAATGGGCGCCAGGACGGGTCGCAATCCCCCACCCTTGCATGAGCGCATCGGAGATCTCGGCAGAATCGATATCGCCCACATTGAGCGACACGATCGCCGAGCGTATCGGCTGGTCAAAGGAACCATAGAGCTTGATTCCCGGAATCCCACGCACGTCGGCCAGGAAACGATCGGCGAGCACGCGCTCGTGCGCAGAGATCGCCTCAACCCCACTCTGGACCTCAATAAAATCGAGCCCGGCAGACAGTCCCGCGATTCCATGGCCGTTGAGCGTACCCGCTTCCAGGCGCGTAGGCCATTCCATTGGCTGCAGCGCATCGAAGCTGTGCACGCCCGTGCCGCCCATGGCCCACGGCGCCACGTCGACGTCCTCCGCCACAGCCAAGCCGCCCGTGCCCTGGGGACCCATAAGCCCCTTGTGGCCGGTAAAGCACACGATATCGAGCTCCATCGCCGCCATGTCAATCTTTGCCGCGCCGGCAGACTGCGAGGCATCAACGATCACGAGCGCGCCGGCCGCGTGGGCCATCTCCGCCACGCGCGCAACGTCAACGGCATTGCCGGTCACGTTGGAAGCATGAGTCACCACCACGGCACGCGTGCCCGGCGTCACCAGGCGCTCAAGCTCGTCATAGTCGAGTACGCCGTTCGCATCGCAGCCGACATGTTCAACGGTAACGCCCCGCTCCGCCGCAAGACGATTGAGCGGACGCAGCACGGAGTTATGCTCGAGCACCGTCGTGACCACGCGGTCACCGGGACGCACCACACCGTTGATGGCGGTGTTGAGCGCCGCCGTGGAGTTGGGCGTAAAGCACACATGGTCGGCCCGCGGACAACCCAGCAGGCGCGCGAGCTTGGCGCGGCAACCGTGGATGGTGCGCGCGGCATCGAGTGCACCCGACGTGGCACCGCGCCCGGCATTGCCGAGCGAACACATCGCCTGCGTCACGGCATCGATCACCGTCTGCGGCTTGTGCATGGTCGTCGCCGCGTTATCCAGGTAGATCATCGCACGACCTCCCACATGTCGATCACGGTAAAGCCCTCGGTGGGAACGCCGGCCGCGGCAAGCTCGCCGCGCAGCAAATCCTCATCTGAGGGCAAGGCCTTCCAAGCCAGGCCGCAGCCGGCCGCGACCTCCCCGGGCACGGGAATCGTGCGTCCGGGAAGGCCACGTTCTGTGCACAGGCTCTCGCAGCCCATGGCGGCCGCCGTGGTGGGAAACGTGATGACCAGTGCCGGGCGTTTCTCCCTCATGGCAATCCCATCCAATGAGCTACGGGCGCACGACGCGCACGGCCTGCTCCATCTTCTCCACGATCACATACATGTTGGTGACCTCGCCCACCGCGAGCTGGTCCTTAATGCCAAAGTGATCGAGGCAGGTGCCGCAGGTGAGAATCTCGACACCCTGCTCGGCCAGCCCCTTAAGGTCGTCGAGCACCGGCGAGCCCTCGACGGTGAGCTTGGCGCCGCCGTTGTAGAACAGCATGGTCGCGGGCAGTTCCTCCTGCTGCGTCACGGCAAAAATGAACGCCTTCATGAGCTTGTGGCCCAGCTCGTCGTCACCGCGGCCCATGCAGTCGGTGTAGACGGAGATGACCAGCTTCCCCTTGCCGGCGCTGGCGTCGCAGAAGGCGGCACCGTCCTGCTCGGGCACGTCCACGGCAACGGCGCCGGCGGTCGCCACGGTCACATGCCACTCGACGTCAGAAACCTTCTCAACCGAGGCCGCGCAGCCCTTCTCCTGCGCCATCTTGGAAATGTTCTTGACGGCGGTCTCGTTATCGACCGAGGTCACGACAGCGCCCTCGCCATCGAGCTGCTTCAGGGCCTTGAGCGTCTTGACGACGGGCAGCGGGCAGGCATCGCCCATGGCGTTAACTTCAATCTTGGTAGACATAGTTTTCCTTTCGAGTTCATCGTTCTTAAAACAGTACATAGTTCAATAAACGCGCCGCTAGCGGACAACGCGAACAGCGGGACCGCCCGGCTCTGCCTCACATACGCGACCGACAACGGCGGCGATGCGACCCTCGGCATGCAGGCGGCGCGCAAGCTCATCCACATCGGCGGCAGGCGCCGCGATGAGCAGGCCACCAGACGTCTGCGGATCGTACAGCGCATCCAGCATGCCCGGCTCTAGGTCATCGTCGGCAGCCACACGTGGGCCAAAGAAATCCTGGTTGCGGTAGGCACCGGCGGGGATAATGCCCAGTCGCGCCATGTCGAGCACCTGGTCAAAGAGCGGCACCGCCCCAGACGCAAGCTCAATCTGCACACCCGAGCCCTCGGCCATCTCGCACGCATGTCCGATCAGACCAAAGCCCGTAACGTCGGTGCAGCCGTGGAGTTCGAGCCCCTCGGCAAGGCGAATCGGCGCCTCGTTCAGGGTGCGCATTGAATCAAACATCGCTGCGGCCTCATCCTGCTCGATAAGCTCGCCCTTAATGGCCGTGGTGATGATGCCCGAGCCGACCGCCTTGGTCAGCAACAGGGCATCGCCCACGCGCGCGCCACTGTTGGCAAGCATCCGATCGAGCGGGACAAAGCCGCTCACGGAGAGACCGTACTTGGGCTCGTCGTCGTTGATGGTGTGGCCACCCGCGATGGTGCAGCCGGCCTCGACGCATTTGTCGGCGCCGCCCGCCAGAATCTGCCCCGCAACCTCAACGCCCAGGCAATTGGGGATGCATAGCAGGTTCATGGCATGACTCGGCGTACCGCCCATGGCGTAGATATCCGACAGCGAGTTGGCTGCCGCGATCTGACCAAATAGGAACGGGTCGTCGACCATCGGCGGGAAGAAGTCGATGGACTGCACGAGTCCCAGGTTCTCGCCAACACGGAAGACGCTCGCATCGTCGGAGGTATCGAACCCCACGAGCAAGTTGTCGTTGGGCACATTTGGTAAGTCACCCAGGACCTGGGCGAGGACTCCAGGAGCCAACTTAGCGGCTCAACCGCTCGCAGCGGTCATAGACGTGAGCCTAATCGTGTCCTCTGCCATCGATACCTCCTCTCATCGATCAGTCATTTCTTCCCAGTATACGCATGAACGCGAATCTACGTCCGGCATATCAGACGAGTTGCTGCGCGCGAATGGCCGCGCCGATCGCGCCGGCAAAACGGGCTTCGGGCGAGGTGGTCACCGGCGAGCCCAGCAGCGCTCCCAGCCGCTCCACAACATAGGCGTTCTCGCACAGGCCGCCGGTCAGGTAGTACGGGGCGCCCGCTGCCTGCCCGGTCATAGTCGCCACGCGCGAGACAACGCTTTCGATCACACCGCGCGCGATGTTCTCGCGAGGCTCACCGCGACCGATCAGGCTAATGACCTCGCTTTCGGCAAACACCGTACACATGCTGCTAATCTTGGTTGGCTCACCGGAGCGGGCAAGGTCTGCCATCTGCTGCTGAGAAATGCCCAGACGATCGGCCATGATCTCCAAAAAGCGCCCCGTACCGGCAGCGCACTTGTCGTTCATGGCAAACTTGGCCACGCGGCCGCCTTTAAGTTGGATGACCTTGGTGTCCTGGCCGCCCACGTCGATCACGGTGCCGTGGTCGCCAAAGAGCGCCACAGCGCCGGTGCCATGGCAGGTGATCTCGGTCACGACCTTGTGCGCATAGGGCACGGCGACACGGCCGTAACCGGTCGCGACCACACGCACGTCGTCGGCCGCCACGTCGTAGCCGGCCGAAGCAAGCTCTGCGCGCAAGCGCTCGGCCGCATCGACCGACGAATACCCCGTCGGCATAACGCAAGTCCACGCGATGGCGCCATCCGCCTCCACCGCCGCGGCCTTCGCAGCCGTCGAGCCTATGTCGATACCAATGCCAACCACGGCATCCTCCTTCACATGCGGCAAAGGGACTGTCCCTATGCCGCATTCGTCCTACAGTGTCTCGATAAAGGCGGCGATGCGCGTCTCGATCTGGCCCATGTCGCCGTTGCTGTAGTCGGTCTCGATCTTCATGTACGGAATGCCCACGCCCTCGACGGCCTCCTGCATGCGGGCGCTTTCCACATTGAAGGTGTGGCACGCCTGCAGCACGCTCTCAACGACGCCGTCGACGTGGTACTTCTCGCACATGGCCAGCGTGTTGTCCATGCGGCCGTCGTTGGGCGTCATGACCGAGCAGTTGATGTCCAGGTAGCGATCGGCGATAGCGCGCAGGATATCGGGCGCGTCGGGATCAATCATCATGGCGGCCGTACGCTCGCCCGAGCAGTCGTCCATGCACACGACCACGCCGCCGTTGGACTCGATGGTGCGGCCGATCTTGTTGATCACGCCACCCACCGGGCAGCCGGTGATAAGGATGCGCTTGGCATCCGCCACAACGGGGCGCTCGCCCGCGTCGTAAGCCTCGCGCAGGGCAGCGACCTTCTGCTCCAGCTGCTGCGTATAGGCCTCGATGTCGAAGCTAAACGTACCAGCGAACATGGTGCTCATCAGGTCGACGCCGCTCATGGCCGCCGGCTGGTTGGCCTGCAGCGCAAACATCTCGAGCTGCGCGGCGCGCAGGCGGTTGCGGCGACGGACAGCCGTGCGCAGGTCATCGTCGGTAATCGTGATGCCGTAAAAGCTCTCGAGCTCCTCCTTAAGCAGGCGGCACTCCTCGTACCAGCCCTCGCGCTCGTAGACACGGTTGCGACTCTGCGGCAGATGCAGAATATGCGTGCGCTTGAGCTCGTTGAGGAGCTCGTACATCTTCTTCTTGCCGTCGCAGGTGGTTTCGCCGATGATCATGTCGCTAAAGTACGTAAACGGGCACTTTTGCGAGTAGGCAAAGCCGTAGGTCGACTTGATGAGCGGGCACAGATTTGCCGGCAGCACCTTCTCGGCCTCGGGAATTACCTCGTCGGACGTACCGCACAGGGCGACGCTTGCAGCCCCCGCGGCATCGATAATCTCGAGCGGCGTATAGCTGCACAAAAAACCGACCAGGCGATTGCCGGCCTGCTTGTAGTCCTTAACGCGAATAAACGCCGCCTTGCGCTGCTCGTTGAACTCCTCAAACGTGCGCGGCAACGGCTGTTCAATTACATCGGACATGTAGCTCCCTAAAAGAAAAAAGACAAGAAATTCGACTACGAAGACGGCTTTCCCAGGTACCCGAGGTTGCCGTGAAAGAGGAGCGCCGCGTACTTTGGTACGCAAGCGACGGTTTGAACGGCAAGATTGGGTGCCTGGGTGCCGCAGATTCCGAGCGACAAGCCCGACGCCGCGAACTTTGGTACGCGAGGAGGGTTGGAGACGGAAGGTGCGGTGCCTGGGAAAGCCGCGCGGCCTAGATCGTCTCCAAGAAGGCCTCAATGCGGGTCTGCAGCTGGCCTGCGTCCTCGCCGGCGTAGTCGGTCGTGATATGCATAAACGGAATGCCGGCTTCCTCGGCGGCCTTCTCCACGGCGAAGGACTCCATCTCGTAGAGCGTGCAGAACTGCAGGGCCACGTCGACGATGCCGTCGGCATGCAGGTCGCGCGCCATCTGGACGATGTCCTTCATACGCTGGTCGTTGGGGGTAAAGACGGCGCAGTTGATCTTAAAGTAGCGCTCGGCGATGGCGTCGAGCATCTCGTCGACCGTCTCGCCGGACTCGTCGACCAGGTCCTTGTAGTAGCGCGAACCCGTGCAGGACTCCTCGCCCACCACGATGCCGCCAGCCTTCTCGATCAGGTTGAACAGCTTCCAGTTGGGCACAGCCATGGGCGTACCGGTGTACAGGATGCGCTTGGTGCCCTTGGGCGCCACGCCCTCACCGTTGGCGGCGCGCTCCTCGCACTCGGCAGCCATATCGTTGATGGCACCGGTCAGGCGCGGCGTGTCATCCATGAAGGCCGCCTGCACGGTCAGCAGGCTGTCAAGACCGCTGATAGGTGCCGGATCGGCAGCGCGGGTCGCAGCCAAACGCTGCAGGGCACGACGCTTCTCATTGACGGCGTGAATGGCGGCCTTCAGACGCTCGGGCGTAATCTTGACGCCACACTCATCCTCGATCTTGGCGGCGAGTTTTTTGACCTCGGCCTTCCAGGTCACGAGCGTCGACTCGTCGTGCACGTTGGGGATATCCATGACGTACATGTTCTTTTGCGTGGCAAAGAATTCATAGGCCTTCTTCTTGCCGTCGCAGGTGTTCTCGCCGACTACCAAGTCGCTCGACTCGATGTAGGGGCAGACCTCACCCAGCTTAAAGCCGGCAAAGCTCTTGATGAGCGGGCAAGTGTTGCGCGGCAGATGCTCCTCGACCTTGTCCGTTGCCCAGTCGGCACCAGAGCACAGGCCCACGGGAATACCATCGCACGCAAGCACGATTTCCTCGGGCACATAGACGCAGAACGAGCCGACGATCTTGGTGGCCTCGCCGGCCTCCTTCTTGTCGAGCATCTCCTTAATACGGCCGCTATGAATGTTGGTGGCAACAAAATCCAGGTAGGAAGTGGACTTGGGGCGATTGTTCTGCGTCAGGAACATATCCCCGTACATCTGGCCCACGGCACCCAGCAGCATGTCGTGGTCGGCAAGATTCATGCCGAGGCTCTCCCACATCGGATGGAAATCAAATTCTTCAGCCATGACGGTTCCCCTCTCGAACCAAAAATGAATAGCTACGGTATTGCTGCACGGTGGGTGGCGAAAACCCAGCCGTGCTTAAACCCGGAATTTTGGGGAACCTGCTTTGCGGTTGATGATTTAGTTGTGCGTCGTCTCTCCCGGAGCCGTGAACATACCTGCTCATATGCGGCTCCGAGCCATATAGAGGGCGCGCGCGGCAACGCGACGCGAATATGTCTTCTGCGGCATCGGCGCGCCCTCCTTTTCTCGTCGAAGGTAACTATATCAACGGTCGTCGTCCAGACGAACACCGCCGACACGCGTATGACAGCATCGGGATGCGAGCACCTCGCTGTCTGATAATTATTTATCAGATTGATAAGGTTTTGTCATCCCCGATTCGGCGATTGGCAGCCCGTTAAGGACCCGGACGGCCAAGGAACCAATCCCCCCGACCGTACCGCACACCGCGCTACCGGCAAACCAGATGGATTCTGCTCGCATCAAAATGCATGCGCAGGGTCTCCCCCGCCCGCGGCAACTCCTCGACAGGCACACTCACTTTGTTGACCTTCCACTGCAGGCGCGTCGGCGCGTCGGCTCGTGGCACATCCAGCAGCACCAAGCGCTCAAAACGCGAATCGCTCACGCGGGCCACATGCAGGTCGTAGCTGTTGCGACCACGCTCGGCACGGTTGTCCACATGGAAGTAGCTCGCGCGAATGCCCAGGTACGCCACGTTATCGGGCACCTCGCGACCAACATTGAAGGTCATGCCCCAATCAAGGGCTTCAACTTCCTGAGTCCCGATCTTGCGCGCGCGGCTCGTGTTCTTGCAGCCCGTCAGGCGCAGCGCAGCCAAGGTCTGCGGCCGGCGGACCACGTCCTCGACGGAGCCAATCTCCTCGACATGCCCGTTATGCATCACGCAGATGCGTTCGCACAGGCGACATGCCTCATCGATATCGTGGCTCACGTACAGCACGGTGCGGTTGCAGACATCGAACAGGTCGAGCATGTTTTGCTCAAGCGCGCTCTTGAGATACGCATCGAGTGCGCTCATGGGCTCGTCGAACATAAAGATGCCCGGGTGCGCCGCCACCATGCGGGCAAGCGCCACTCGCTGCTGCTGGCCGCCCGAAAGTCGCGCGGGATAGCGGTCGGCAAAGTCGGCCAGGCCAAAGATACCCAGATAGCGTTCGGCAAGCTTTTTGCGCGCTGCGGCGTCGCCGGCATCCTCAACGCCGGCACAAACGTTATCGGCCACCGTCATATTGGGAAACAGCTGATAGTTTTGGAACAGCAGGGCGCACTTGCGTTCCTGGGGCGACAAGTTGACGCCCGCGGCAGAGTCGAAGAAAGTCACGCCATTGACGACGATCTTGCCCTCATCGGGCGTCTCCACGCCGGCGATGCAGCGCAAGGTACAGCTCTTACCGCATCCGGAGGCGCCAAGCAGCGCCACCCGCTCCTCGCCGGCTTCCAGCTGAATGTCGAGGGTAAAGCCGGGATAACGCTTTTTGATATCCAGAACGAGCGGCATGGCCTATCGACCTCCCTTCGCAACCGCGTCGTCACGCATAAGCTCGGCCAACGCTTCGCGATCGATACGCAGGACATCGCCACCGACGGGGTCGAGCGAATCGCCCTGACCGACAAGCTCCTTGGCCTGTTTGCGCTCCGCGCGGGAGAGACCCCGCTCGCGGTACTTTTGCGAATGCGCCGTGTACATGTTGATGAATAGGATGACCAAGAAGCTGAAGACGATCACGACGACGACCCAAAAGAGCGCCACCGACGTATTGCCGCCCATCCACTCAAAGTAGATGGCGATGGGAATGGTCTGCGTAATGCCGGCATAGTTGCCCGCGAAGAACAGCGTGCAGCCAAACTCGCCCATGGCGCGGGCAAAGGCGAGCACCGTGCCGGCGGCAATAGAGGGCCAGCCGAGAGGCATCATGAGCTTGGTAAAGATGCGTCGCTCGGACCAGCCCAGCGTGCGCGCTGCATCGAGCATCTGCGTGTCGAGGCTCTCGAAGGCGCCGAGTGCCGTACGATAGACGAGCGGGAACGACACCACCACGGCAGAGATCACCGCCGCGGGCCACGTAAAGACAATCGAGATGCCGTGCGCGATCAGCCACTGGCCCACCCCGGTAGAGCGACCGAACAGCATGAGGAGCAAAAAGCCGCAGACCGTGGGCGGCAGCACCATAGGGATGGTAAAGACCGAATCGAGCAGGCCCTTCACGCGGCTCGTGGTGCCCATGGTCTTCCATGCGGCAAACAGGCCCAGCGCGAACGCGATCACCAAGGCGAGACCGCTCGTCTTGATGGACACCCAAAACGGGCGGTAGTCGATACTGCCAAAGAAGGTCGCGGCGCGCTCCGCTAGCGAGGGCGGCTCCGTCGTCGAGACACTCGCATACGGCACCAAGGCTGCGTTATCGCTCCACAGGGCTCCGTCACCCAGATTGAGCCCGGGGTTTGCGGCGTCCGCGGCATTCACGACGGTGTAGTAGTCGCCGTCGTCGCCCTTCACCTTAAACAGATAACGGTAATCGCCCTGTACCAGCTCATTGTCCAAGGTAAACACCCACTCGAGCTTGGAGTCCTCCAGCAGCGCGCCTCCCATGGAGTGAGACTTATCGAGCCCCGCGAGCATCTTCTTGAGCGCCTTTTGGTCGGAGGCATTTGCGATATCGAGGCCCGCTTCCTTGGCGGCATGCGCATCGACCCACACCACGATGCTCGTAGGCGTGGTCACCGTTACGAGCGATGTCTTTCTGTAGATGGGAAAACGATAACCCTCGGGCTGGTCGACAAACGAGCGGGCCGTGCCCTTGGCGTTGCGCTCAAAGGCGTTGAGGCCAAAATCGACGCCATCGATAAGCGCAGAGTCCTCTGTCGCTTGGCGTCCGTCGACAGTGGCAAAAAGCGCCTCGGCACAAGCAACTCCGGGCAGTGAGGTAAACGAAAAGAGAACCGCCGCCAGCGCAGCGAGCAGGCGAATCGTTTTCCTTGACACGGGCGACTCCTCAAACACAGGGCAACGGCGCGCGGGCACGCCGTTTCAATCTAAAAAGGGCGGGCGATCGCAAGAACGCCCGCCCTCAAGCATATCGTTATGCAGCGCTCTTCTGCACTACTCGGAAAGCTCAAAGCCGTACTTAGCCCAAATCTTCTGCGCCTTCTTGTTAGACAGGCAGAAGTCGATGAACGCCTTGGACTCGTCGGCATGCTCGGAGCTCTCGGCCACGGCACCCGGGTACACAATGGGCTTGTGCGAATCCTCGGGGCACACGAAGGCCTCCTCGATGCCGTCGTAGCGGTAGATGTCGGAGCTGTAGACAAAGCCGGCCACGCAGTCGCCCGTGGACACGTAGGCGGCAGCGGTGCCGACCTTATCGGCTAGCGCGACCTTGTCGGCGATCTCGGGCGCGTACTCGCCGTCGTCGCCCTCGGTGCCGGTGTAAAGGCCGACGGAGGCCAGCGCCTGGTTGGCGTACTTGCCGGCCGGAACGGTCTTAGCATCGCCGATGGCGATCTTGCCGTCCAAGCTTGCGATGTCGGCGATGGCCTCGACCTTGGTGTCGGAGCCCTCGGCGCGAATGATCACGAGGTCGTTGACGAACATGTCCTCACGGGTGTCGGTGTCGACGAGCTCGGCAGTCTCGGCATCGTCCATGGTGCCCTTGGAAGCGGTGATGAGCACGTCGACGGCAGCGCCGGCCTTCATCTGCTCAACGAGGTCGCCAGAGGCCTTGAACTGCGTGTCGGCAAAGGTGGTGCCGGTCTGGTCGGTGTAGAGTTCCTGGACCTCGGGAAGGGCCTTCTCGAGCGAGTTGGCGGCGAAAATCTGCAGCTCGACGGCCTTCTTCTTAGAGGAGGACTTGACAGAACCGGCGTCGGAACCAACAGACTCGGACTCCTTGTTACCCGAGCAGCCAGCAAGGCCAAGGCCGGCGGCAGCAGCGGCAGAAAGCGAAACGAAACCGCGGCGAGAAACCATATCGAGCATATTGAACCCTTTCGGACCTTGCACCCGGGCACCCCACCGCGGGCTTTATTCTGTAATCAGATTATACTTCAGCGCGAATAATGGCAGTGAGAAATTATTCTCGCATGAGAATATATTTTCAGATTACGACACGCATCGACTTCACCTCGGCATCAAGCAAAAAGGCGGAGCAACCGTTCGGGTCACTCCGCCGCAGGTGAAACACTTATTTAGCGTGTCCGCCGCCCGCCGTCATCTGTGCCGCGTGCTCCAGCTGGTCGGCAATCGCCTCCCAGCTTTCGCGGGCTGCCTTGGTGGATCCGGGAAAGTTTACGACAAGTGTATGACCGCGTTGCATGCACACGGCGCGCGACAGCATCGCGCGGCGCGTCTTGGTCATCGAGTACGCGCGAATCGCCTCGGCAATGCCCGGCACATCGCGGTCGCAGACATCACGTGTCGCCTCGGGCGTCACGTCACGCATCGAAAGCCCCGTGCCACCGCAGGTAAGCACAACATGGGCATGGCGCTCATCGGCAGCATCCACGATAGCTGCGCCGATCTCGTCGACGTCGTCGCGCACAACCACGTGCGAGGCCACCGTCCAGCCCTGCGCCGCAATAAGCCCCTCGAGCGCGGCTCCGGCCTCGTCCTGGGCAAGATCGCGCGTGTCCGAACACGTCACGATCGAAATCTTCAACTCCATAGCGCTCCTCCTAAAGCACGGTGCCCTCGGGCAAGTCGACGCGGACGACATCCACGACATCGCCCGGCTCGAGCTCGCAAGGGCCCTCGTTAATGCGCAGCAGACAATTCGCGCGCTGCATCGTGCCAAGCAGCGCCGAGTTTTGGCTCTTCGCCTCGGTCACCATAAGCTCGCCGGTCTGGGCATCGCGCGCAACGCTGGCGCGGTCGTAAAAGCGACGGTCTTGGCGCTTCTTCACGCCGTGCGTGAGCGTCGCCTGCTGCACGGGGCGCGCGCCCTCGGCAAAACCACGCATCTTACGAATCGCCGGGCGCGCGAGCACCTCAAAGCCCACGTAAGCCGCCGCCGGATTGCCCGAAAGCCCCAGGTACGGCTTGCCGCCGAGCAGGCCAAACGTGATGGCCTTACCAGGACGCATCGAGATGCGATCGAACAGGACCTCGCCCTCGCGCTGGACCAGCGCCGTCACGTAGTCGTAGTCGCCCGCCGAGGCCCCGCCGCTCGTAATGACAAAGTCGCACTCCCGTACGGCACGATGCACGAGTTCGGATATCGCCTGCTCGTCGTCGGGCGCAATGCCATAGAAGACAGGCTCGGCACCGGCATCGAGTGCCTCGGCCATCAACGCCGAGGAGTTGGAATCGCGAATCTGGCCACGCGCCGGAAGCTCACTTGGAGCAACCAGCTCCGTGCCCAGCGAGATGATGCCCACGCGCGGTGCGGCGTGCACCTTCACGCTCGCGTACCCGGCGCTTGCCAGCAGGCCCGCACCAGCCGGCGCCACAACCTCACCGGCACGCATCACGACGTCGCCGGCATGGGCTTCTTCGGCAGCAGAGCGAACGTTCTCCCCCACCTTAGCCGGCGCCGAGAAGCGGACGTGCGAGCCCTCGTTGCCATCGCCGTCGAGCACATCGACGATCTCGTACTTCACCACGGCATCGGCGCCCTCTGGCACCGGCGCGCCCGTCATAATGCGGACCGTCTCGCCCGCGCCGATCGTGCCCTCAAACACATGACCCGCTGCCTCGTGGCCAACAACGGAAAGCGTCACCGGCGCATCGGTTGACGCCGTAGCAAGATCTGCGGCGCGTACGGCATACCCGTCCATGGCGCTGTTAGCAAATGGCGAGATGTCGATATCGGCCACGGCTTCCTCGGCCAAGGGAAGGCCGGCCGCCTGCCATACGGGAATCTCGACAACCCCGGTCGGACTCACATGTGACAAGACAATTGCCTGCGCGTCCTCCAACGGAATGAGCTTCTCTGCCATATGCACCTCTTACAGATCGCGGCGCGTAACAAGGGCGCCGATTCTTTATGTTTTATTCAGTATAATCCCCCGCCGCTCACCCGTGAGACGGCCTGCACTCGCGAATACACCTGTCGGTTACAGGGCACGAAACAGAACCGAAACCAACCCACCGGCTTGACGCGTTTGTCACGCTCTATAATGCTTGCGTTGTAACCAAAGAAGAGGACACCATGGCTTTTACCGACACATCAGACAGCGAAAGCGAAGAGCAAGACAATTCCCTGCCGCTCGATGAGGGAGGCTTCTTCTCCCTGAATGACGTCATCATGGCCGGCAGGCATCAGCTCACCCGCTCTGAGCATCTCTTGGCCGCCGACACGCGCCGGAACGCCCGCAATCTGCTCGCGAGCGCCAAGCTGCTCGTGCTCGTCGTGATCGTCTCGCTCGCCATGGGTGTTGCCGCCTGGGCATTTTTAGCCTCGCTGAACATCGCGACCGACTATCGCGAGCACCATACGTGGATCTATGCCCTGCTCCCCGTCGTGGGCGTGGCCACCGCATGGGTCTACAAGAACCACGGCCTTGCCGCCAAACGTGGCAACAACCTGGTCATCGATTCCGCCCTGGGAACCCGCCTCATCCATGCCCGCATGGCCGTCCTTACCTTTGTCTGCTCCACGCTTACGCACCTGACAGGCGGCTCGGCCGGACGCGAGGGCGCTGCCGTGCAGATCGGCGGTACCATCGCCAGCAACATCTCAAACCTCGCCCATCTCAAAAAGCACGACCATCACGACCTCATGCTCGCCGGCATCTCGTCTGCCTTTGGCGCCGTGTTCGGCTCGCCCCTCGCCGGTGCCTTCTTTGGCATGGAGATGTGCTTTATCGGCAAGATCGACTACACCGCCGGCATCTACTGCCTCGTCGCCTCGTTTACCGGCTACTTTACGTCGCTTGCCCTGGGCACCGAGTATGAAGCGAACGTCATCGCCAGCGTCCCCGATATGACGCCCCGAACCGTCGCCATCGTCGTTGCCAGTGCCATCGTGTTCGGTCTAACCGCACGCCTCTTCGCCTGGTCGGTTCGAACCGTCAAGAGCCTGTACGGTCGCTTTATCACCAATTACCTCGTCCGCGCACTCATAGGCGCAATCGTGGTTTTGGCCGCCTATGCCCTCCTCGACGCCTGGGACTACGCCGGCCTTTCCACGTGGCTTTCCGGCGCCGGATTTGCCGGCAACACCACCCTAGCGGACGCAGCCATCAAGTTGGTCGTCACAGCGCTTACCCTGGGCGCGGGCTTCCAAGGCGGCGAGGTCACGCCCCTGTTTGGCATCGGTGCGGCACTCGGCGGCTGGATCGGCTGCCTCGCCGGCATCGACCCCAGCTTTCTGGCAGCCCTCGGCATGCTCGGCGTGTTCTGCGCCGGCCTCAACGTGCCCATCACCACCTGCATGATGGCCATCGACCTGTTCCACGGCACAGCAGCCGGGTTCTTTGTCATCGTTGCGTTTATCAGCTATCTTGCCGGCGGCCACCGCGGCGTTTATCCCGCTCAGCGCATTATCTCGCCCAAGCGCCGTTCGCTCATTGTGGACGAGGGTGGCACGGTGGCAGAGGCTATCGAGCGCCACAACGACCTGATAGAGTAGACATAATAATCGCCGTGCAGCCACAATCGGGGGCAACGCAACCCGAGCGCGACCGCACCGTCACGCCATACGCCGGGAGTCGCCCCATGCACGCAACAGATTTTGGTCGCACGCTGATCATCGCCAATCCCGCCGCCCAGTCGGGCGCGGCGCGCGAAGTCGCCGAACGCCTGCAGCGCTTTTTAGACATGACCGCGCGCCGATCCCAATTTGACCTGGTGCTGACCGAGCGCATGGGCCATGCAAAGGAGCTCGCCGCCCAAGCTCAAAGCTACCGCACCGTTATTGCCCTCGGCGGCGACGGCGTGATTCACGAGGTCGTCAATGGCTTGATGGCGCAAGAAGAGGCGGTCCGACCGGCGCTCGCCATCCTGCCCGTGGGCTCCGGCAACGATTTTGCCCAGACGCTCGGCATCGATGATTTTTCCGGTAAAGATTTTGGCGCCCTGCTCACCTGCGAGCTGCAGCGTCAGGACATCGGGCGCATTCGCTCGTGGAACCCCGCAAGCGGCAGTGGCGATGCAGCCGTCGAGTATTACGATCAGACGCTCTCCGTCGGCATTGACGCCGCCATCGGTCTGGGCACCACCGAGCTACGCAAGAAGACGGGACTTACCGGCGCTCCGCTCTACACCCTCTCGGGACTTGAGCAGTTTGGCCTGCGCTATCGAAACTTCCCCATGACGGCGAGCTTTGATGGCGCGCCAGCCGAGCGCGTGCGGGCAATCATCATGGCAATTCAGTTGGGTCCCACCTACGGCTCGGGCTATCGTATCTGCCCCGACGCCGACCCCTGTGACGGCATACTCGACGTCTGCTACGCCTGCGGCCCTGTCCCCCGCGCAGTCGCACTACCTATGTTCCTTTCGGCCAAGGACGGCCACCACACCAAGCTGCCGCCGGTGCGCATGCGCCGTTGTCGCCATGCTGAGCTCACCTTCGAGATGCCCGACTATCCCATTCAGGCCGACGGAGAGCCCGTCATCGCCTCCCGTATCGAAGTCGATATCCTCCCCGCCGCCCTCGAAGTCTGGAGCCCAACCCGCTAGCTCCTTCTAAGTTGCGGTGAAATACGGACTGTTTTACGGCTCTGGCGCCCCGAACAATCCCTATTTCACCGCAACTTAGAAGGAGATCATTCGTCGCCGGTGGGCTTGCGGCGGTTGGCCTTTTTGATGGCGTTGAAGTGCTTGTCGTTGAGCCTGCGCTGACGCGAGCGCTGGGGCACTTTGGTCTTCACACGGCGGCGTGGCGGACGCCCGCGACGCTCAAGCTCTGCCCTCAGCTTGCGCAGGCAGCTCGCACGATTCTGAAACTGGCTACGGCTCTCGCGTGCCGTCACGACAATCCCCGTGGGCACATGTTTCATACGCACCGCCGAGTCCGTCGTGTTCACGCCCTGACCGCCCGGACCCGTCGCGCGAAACACCTGCACCTCGCAGTCGCGTGCCAATTCCTCGGCCGACATCTCGGCATAGCGCGCATACTCGCGCCAGCCCATCTTGATCTCGTCCATAGCAACACCTCCTCTCAAACAAAAAATGTGACAAAGGGACCATCCCTTTGTCACATCGCATGCAATCGTATGTGCCGCGCGCCTAGGCGAAGGTAATCTCGCCATTCTCGCAGTCCATATCGGCGATACGGGCCAGGCTCTCAACGCGGAAACCGCGCTCGCGGAGCTTGTCGCCGCCGCCCTGAAAGCCCTTCTCCACGGCAATGCCAATACCGGAAACCTCGGCACCAGCGGCCTCGCAGATCTTGATAAGACCCTCGAGCGCGCAACCGTTGGCCAGGAAGTCGTCGATGATCAGGACCCTGTCGCCCTCGGACAGGAAGCGCTTGCCCACGATAACCGGATACTCCTTTTGCTTGGTAAAAGAGTAGATAGTCGTGGCATACTGCTCGCCGTCGAGGTTGATGGACTGGGCCTTCTTGGCAAAAACAACCGGCACGCCGCCAAAATGCTGAGCCGCGATGCAGGCCATACCAATGCCCGAAGCCTCGATCGTCAGAATCTTGTTGATCTCGACGCCCTCGAACAGACGAGCCCACTCGGCGCCCATGTGGTCGAACAGCTCAACGTCGCACTGGTGGTTGAGGAAGGCATCAACCTTAAGGACGTTACCGGCCTTTACGATGCCGTCACGGCGAATACGATCCTCAAGCTCCTGCATGGCGCAACCCTTTCTCGCGGCAATGATTCCGCGCGATGAACAAACGTTGCACGATAGTCTACCACGTACCGACCCCCGACCGCCCCACAAGCCGTATCGCACCATAAAGCTGCAAGACCAGTAGACAGGCCCGATTCGTGGCAGACAGCCTCCCAACACGCTAATGCCGGATGCGCGTCCTCACCAAACGTACCAATGTGAGCGCAAAGCCCACGGCAGCAACGGCCATCAGCACGTAGAATACCAAACGGAAGCCAAAGAGGAACACATCCGGACGGCCCGCCACATAGCTCGTGACCGTCTTACCCATTACCGCGCTCGTCTGTCCATACAGGATGCGCGACGCCGCCGTAATACCCAGCGCTATGCCCGCATAGCGCGCCAAGCTGCCCAAGCTGCCCGCAAAGCCAAGCGCCTCACGCGGAGCCGAACCCATATACAGCGAATTATTGGGACTCTGGAAGATCGACGTGCCGCACGACATAAACGCGACGCAGCACACGATCATCAAGATGGAAGAGTGCTCGTCAAGCGTGCTCACCGCAAAGAGACCGCACACGTACACGCCCAGGCCAACGGCCGTGGGCGCTTCACAACCAACACGGTCGGACACCGAGCCCGAAAGCGGTCCCACAAAGGCATTCACGACCGGCATCGCCAAAAACAACAGGCCGGAGATATCGGAGCTAAAGCCGTGGGCATCCTGAAAGTAGAACGGCAGCACAAACTCGGAGGCACCGATACCCACGAACACGATAAGCATGCAAGCCAGGTTAATCGTGAAAGCCGAGCTCGCAAAGCAGCGACGCGCCGCCTCTGTCAACGGCATAGGGCGTTCGCCAGCCTCCGGCTTGACATGCGGCAGCGTGTAGAGTCCCACGATAAACGAGATGACGCCAATGGGAAGGTTGATGAGGAAGATGCTCTCCCAGGGAAAACTTGCCACGAGTACGCCGCCGAGCACGGGGCCGCACATCATGCCAAGAGCCACAAAGGTCGACAGAATGCCCATGGCACGACCGCGCTCACGCGCCGGAAACGACTCAGTGATGATGCCCATATTGTTAGCCATCGCGGCGGCACAGCCAATGCCCTGCACGATACGCGCCAAGATAAGCACCTCGAGCGAAGCCGAAAGCCCGCAAAGCAGCGAGCCACCCGTAAAGACGATCACACCAAGCTGGAACACATTCACCTTGCCGCGCACATCGCCCAAGCGGCCAAACGGCAGCATGGCGACGCACGTCGCGAGCAGATACGCCGAGCTCACGAGCTGAATGCGGTCGAGACCCACACCCAGCTCCTTTTGCATCACCGGAAGCGCCACCGTCACGATGCTCGCATCCAGACACGCCATAAAGGTCATGACGAGCACGGTGAACAGAATCGCCCATTTATTCTTACCGTGGGTGTCGCCCTCCAGGGCAATGTGTTCGCGGCGCAGCTGCTCGGCTGTTTTCTCCATATATATCCTTTCTATCGTGCAACGCAAAAACGGGACCCCAATCGCCTACAAACGGTCACGATCGGGGTCCCGCCTACGGAATCGGAACTATGAGGACGTCATCAGCCGAAAAGCCGTCCCACGCCTCGCACGCACGCTAGCCTAGCACTGCGCGAGCGCCTGCTCAAGGTCGGCAATCAGATCGGCCGTGTCCTCGAGGCCGCACGACAGGCGCACCATGTCGGCGGAGATACCGCAGGCGATGAGCTCCTCGTCGTTCATCTGGCGATGCGTGGCGTTTGCCGGGTGCAGGCAGCAGGTGCGCGCATCGGCTACGTGAGTGGCAATCTGGGCAAGCTTAAGGCTCTTCATAAAGGTCTCGGCCGCCGCACGACCACCGGTAAAGCCAAAGCTCACAACGCCGCACGTACCGTTGGGCATGTACTTCTGAGCCATGTCGTAGTATTTGTCGCCCTCCAGACCCGGATAGCTCACAAAGCGCACCTTGGGGTGGCTCTGCAGGAACTTGGCGACCGCCAGTCCGTTCTCGCAATGACGCGGCATGCGCACGTGCAGGCTCTCGAGCGAGCTGTTCAGGAAGAACGCCGCCTGCGGGTTCTGCATGGGGCCAAGGTCGCGCATGAGCTGCGCGGTAGCCTTGGTAATAAAGGCGCCCTCACGGCCGAACTTCTCGGCATAGGTCACGCCGTGATAGCTCTCGTCGGGCGTGGTGAGACCCGGGAACTTGTCCGCATGGGCCATCCAGTCAAACTGACCGTGATCGACAATCACGCCGCCCAGGTAGGCCGCGTGACCATCCATGTACTTGGTGGTGGAGTGCGTGACGATGTCGGCGCCCCACTCAAAGGGACGGCACATCACGGGCGTCGGGAAGGTATTGTCGACCATCAGCGGCACGCCGTGGTCGTGCGCTGCCTTGGCAAAGCGCTCAATGTCGAGCACGGCCAGCGCAGGGTTGGCGATGGTCTCGCCAAAGACGAGCTTAGTGTTGGGCTGGAAAGCGGCCTCCAGCTCCTCATCGGTGCAGTCGGGTGCGACGAACGTGCAGGTCAGGCCCATGCGGCCCATGGTGTGGGCGAGCAGGTTGTAGGTACCGCCGTAGATGGCAGAGCTTGCGACCACGTGATCACCGGCACCGGCAACGTTAAAGATGGCAAGGAAGTTCGCGGCCATGCCCGAGCTCGTGAGCATCGCAGCGGTACCGCCCTCCATCTCGCAGATCTTGGCGGCAACCAGATCGCACGTGGGGTTCTGCAGGCGGCTGTAGAAGTAACCGGACTCCTCCAAGTCGAACAGCTTGCCCATGTGCTCGGACGTGTCGTATTTCCACGTGGTGGACTGATAAATAGGCACCTGGCGCGGCTCTGCATCACCCGGGCGATAGCCGCCCTGAACACACGTGGTACCGATGGTCTGCTCGCTCATATCTAGCTCCCTTGCTTGGGTTTTGTTTTATTCGGTTCACGATACCGCTACCCCGCACCCCTCTCAACCCATCCCGCCGATAGGTTATAGGACAAATTAATCTATAGGACAAATTAATCAGGTTTATTTGTCCCAAATCTTAAGAAAGTGTTCGATGGCGAAAAACAATGAGATATGCACTGCGGTCTCGATAAGCGAATGCGCCGGCAAGGGTACCATAGGCGGGTACACCGCAATCAAGGAGACACCGATGAAGCAGATCGATACCACCCAGCTCAACACTGCCGCCTGCCAGGATCAGGCTGCCGAGTACCACGCCCGCGGCTTTAACTGCGCCCAGTCTGTCGCTTGCACGCTCGCGCCCGCCGTGGGGCTCGACCCCCAGATCGCCTTTACCCTCACCGAGGGCTTTGGCGCCGGAATGGGCGGCATGACCGAGACCTGCGGCGCCATCTCGGGCGCCGTGGCCATCATGGGCTTTGTGATGAGCGACGGTATGGAAAACCCCAAGACCAAGGGCCAGACCTACAAACTGTCGCGCGAGATTGCCAAGCGCTTTGGCGAGAAGAACACCACGACCGTCTGCGGCACGCTCAAGGGCATCGGCTCGGACCAGGGCCCGCTCCGCAGCTGCCCCGGCTGCATCGACGATGCCGTCGAGATCGCCTGCGACGTGTTGAAGCAGCTCGCCGAGTAAACGGCAGCAACACAAAACGACGGCCGGCGCGCTTGGAGTCCATCCAAAAGCACGCCGGCCGTCGTCGTTAGAACTCGGCAAACTCGGGAGCGCCGACCTCGATCTCCTCGCGGCCAGCCATAAGCTCGCGCATCTTTGCGCAAAAAGGCTCCTGCTCCCCCGCCTTAAATACCAAATGAATCGTCACGGCATCCGCGTAATCGGTATCCGAAACCTTGGCGCCGGAATCTTGGGCAAGACGAAGCACCTGCTCATACTGCGGATAGGAAACATGCACGTCAACAGGCACAACGCTCGTCATCTCGACGATCTGCCCGGCCTGCTGGGCCGCAGCCACCGACGCCTGTGTCGCCGCCGTATAGGCGCGCACCAGACCACCTGGTCCCAACAACGTGCCGCCAAAATAGCGCGTCACCACACAGCAAACATTTTTGAGCCCCGCACCGCGAAGCACCTCGAGCGTCGGCATGCCACTCGTACGGCTCGGCTCACCGTCGTCGCTCTGGCGCTCACGCCCATCGACCAAAATCCATGCGGGCACATTATGACGAGCATCGTAATGGCGCTTGCGAACCATCTCGATAAAGGCATTTGCCTCGTCCTCGGACTCAATATGGACCAGCTGGGCAATAAAACGACTCTTGCGGTCGACAAACTCGCCCGTAGCCTCAATATTCGATTGCAAAGTAAAATAGCTGTCCAACAAAGCCCCTCAAACACAAGCAAAGCAACAAACAGCCTCAATAATACGGCATAGGCAGCACTGATGCCCTCGCCAACAAGAACGGAAACGCCGATGACTCCGTCAACGAAAGCGAGAACCCGCCAGCGCGAGCAATGTGCCCTGAAAGACGAGATCGCAACAAAAATGAGGCTGCCGATGACCAGGTAAAGACAGCGAGACGGCGTCAGCTGAGTCGATTTGGCCCGAAAGAGGAGGGAGCACGCCTTATGGCGGCGACCGACGAATGAGCGCCAAATCGGCCAGCTGACGTCGTCGCAGCGTCAACAAAAAAGCTGAGTGGGCCTATAAGCCGGGTTCTGTCGTGAACGGTCATTTATCTTGTCTGCACGTTACCGTGCAGCTCCACGCACGCTACCCGAACG